>CAVREH010000032.1:0-6406 GCA_963720065.1 uncultured Actinomycetes bacterium | reverse complement strand
CCGCCCGGCCCGGTGACGCAGGAGATCCAGGAGGCGTACCTCGACACGGTGCACGGCCGCAGCGATCGCTGGAGCCAGTGGCTCGAGTACGCGCCGGCGGCCACGCAGCAGGCGTGAAGCAGGAGGTGAAGCCGGTCCCGCTCTCGGGGCCGTATCTCGGCGAGCGCGAGGAGGAGCTCGTCCTCGAGGTCATGCGCTCGGGCCGGCTCTCGCTCGGGCCGACGATCGACCGCTTCGAGGAGCTGCTCGCCGAGCGCGTCGGCGCGCCGTACGCCGCCGCCGTCTCCTCGGGAACCGCCGGCCTGCACCTCCTCTGCGATCACCGCGGGCATCGGCCCCGGCGACGAGGTGATCACGTCTCCGTACTCCTTCGCGGCGTCGCGCGAACTGCTTCCTCTACGAGGGCGGCGTCCCGGTCTTCGCCGACATCGACCCGCGCACGCTCAACCTCGACCCGGCCGCCGTCGAGGCGGCGGTCACGGAGCAGACGAAGGCGATCGTCGCTGTCGACATCTATGGCTGTCCCGTGCGAGCTCGACGAGCTGCGCGCGATCGCCGACCGGCACGGCCTCGCGTTGATCGGCGACTCCTGCGAGGCGCTCGGCGCCGAGTACAAGGGCGCGCCGCTCGGCTCACACGGCGTCCCCTGCGTCTTCGCCTTCTATCCGAACAAGCAGATGACGACCGGCGAGGGCGGATGGTCACGACGCACTCGGAGGAGGAGTGGCGCCTCGTCCGCTCGCTCCGCAACCAGGGTCGGCCGGAGCCCAGGCGGCTGGCTCGAGCACGTCCGCCTCGGCTTCAACTACCGGCTCGAGCGACATCGCCGCCGCGCTCGGGATCGGCCAGCTCGAGCGCCTCGACGAGATCCTCGCGCTTCGCGGACAGGCCGCGAACCGCTATAGCGATCTCCTCGGCGGTCTGGACGGCCTCGGATTGCCGTGCGCCGACGACGACGATCACCGCCGGTCCTGTTCGTCTACGTCGTCCTCTTCCCGGACACCGCCGCGCGCGAGCGGGTCGTCGCCGCCTTCGAGCGGGAGGGCATCGGCTCCAACCGCTACCTCCCTTCGATCCACCTGCAGCCGTACATGCGCGAGCGCTTCGGCTTCGAGGAGGGCTGTGCCCGGTCGCCGAGGACGTCAGCTCCCGCTCGCTCGCGCTGCCGTTCTTCACGGGGATCGAGGCCGCTGCGCAGGAGCGCGTCGCCGAGGTTCTCGCCTCAGCCGTCTGAAACAGCGCCGACCCGGCTGAGCCAGTCGACGCAGCGTGCGTTCGTAGAGGGCGCGAGCGTTCCGTCCGGGAGGTTCAGGCCGTGGTCGGCCTGCGGGACGACGACCACGGGTCGTCTGCGGCGGCCAGGCCGCGACGCTCGGCTCGACGGGGGTGATCGGGTCGCGCTCGCCGTAGAAGGCCAGGGTCGGCGCGCGGACGGCGGCGAAGACCGCGCGGGGCTCGAAGCCGATCAGCGCGAGCCAGCGCCGCTTCACCTCGTCGTCGAGCGCCGCCGAGGAAGGCGCGTCACCGGGAACCACGGCTCGCCGGCGGCCGCCGCCAGGTCGGGAGCCCGCCCCTCGTCGCGCGCCCAGGCATCGAGCTGCAGCCGCAGCGCGGCGGCTCGCTCGACGATCGCCGGCCCGTACCCCGAGCCCTCGAGGTTGTGCCGGTCGACGTAGAGCATCAGCTCGGTCGGCGACAGGCCGTTGGCCGCGATCGTGATCAGGAAGGCGACCTCGTCGGCGAGCGTCGCCGCGAGCGTCGCAACCCAGCCTCCTTGGCTGAACCCCCAGAACCCGAGACGCTGCGTCTCGAGCGCCGCCGCCACCGCGAGCCCGTCCCGGGCCTGAGCCTCGTAGCTGCCCCGCGTCGGCTCGCCTTCCGACTCGCCGTCGCCCCGCCGGTCGAAGGTCGCGACCCCGATGCCGAGCGGGGGAAGCGTCTGCGTGCAGATGCCGGTAGTAGAGGTGAGAGTCGCGCGTGCCGTTCCCGCTCCGTGCAGGGCGACGACGGCGGCGGGGCCCGCCGGGGAGTAGCTGACGGCAAGCCCCTGGACGCGAAGTTCCTCCATGACGGAGAATGATGGCGATGGCTGGAGAGCGGATGGTCTTCCTCGGCTTCGGCAAGTGGGCGCGCGCCGACCGCATCTACGCGCTCGAGCCGATCACCGGCGACGAGCGCGGCGGCGGCCGGCGCACGCGCGTCTGGATCGACGGCATCGCGGAGCCGATCCTCGCCGGCCGCACCGAGCGCACGATCCTGCACGACATGGGCCAGGACTCGGCGGCGGCGACGGTCGTGCTCGACGACGCGCTCGACCTCGCGGAGCGCGTGGCGAAGGCCGTCGACGAAGGGTCGTTCGACGTCCGCGACCTCGGCCGTCGCGCGCGGCGCGTGCTCGAGAAGACCGCGAAGCCGGCCGAGCCCGAGCAGCTCTTCTAAGCGCCGCGGTGACGGAGGAGCGGCTGAGGCGCGCGTTCTTCGCGCGCACGGTGCACGAGGTCGCGCCCGAGCTGATCGGCGCGACGCTGCTCGTCGACGGGGTGGGCGGGAGGATCGTCGAGGTCGAGGCGTACGACCAGGACGACCCCGCGAGCCACGGCTTTGACGGCCGCACCGCCCGGACTGCCTCGATGTTCGGGCCGCCGGGGCACGTGTACGTCTACCGCTCCTACGGCATCCACTGGTGCCTCAACCTCGTCTGCGCCGGGGAGGGGCGCGCAGAGGCGGCGCTCGTGCGGGCGCTCGAGCCGATCTCCGGCCTCGACGCGATGCGCGAGCGGCGCGGGCTCGAGGCGCCGCGCGCGCTCTGCTCCGGCCCGGGCAAGCTCTGCCAGGCGCTCGGGATCACGCGAGCGCTGGACGGGCTGCCGCTCGACGAGCCGCCGTTCGAGCTCCTCGCGCGCGAGTCGGAGCCGCAGCTCGCGGTCGGCCCGCGGATCGGCATCACGCGGGCGGTCGAGCACCCGTGGCGCTATGGGCTCGCCGGCTCGCCGTTCCTCAGCCGTCCCTTTCGATCTCTGCCAGGATCGAAAGAATGACCGTCCGCCCCTACGGGACCTGGCCCTCGCCGCTCGACGCCGACACGATCGCGGGCATTCCGGGCTATGCCCTCGACGCGCTCTCGGTCTCGTGGCCGAGCGTGCGCTGGGCCGCGTCGCGGCCGGCGGAGGAGGGTCGCGAGGCGGTCGTCGAGTGGCGGAACGGGCAGCTCCGCGACCTCACGCCGCCCACGGCGAACGTCCGCACCCGCGTCCACGAGTACGGCGGCCGTGCGGTCTGGTTCCACGGCGACACGGCGTACTACTCCGAGTTCGCCGACGGTCGTCTGCACCGGCTCGAGGACGGCATCGCGACTCCGCTCACGCCGGAGCCGCCCGAGCCGAGCTCGCTCCGCTACGCCGACGGAGACCTGACGCCTGACGGACAACTGCTCGTCTGCGTGCGCGAGCGGCACGAGGACGGCGCGGTCCACAACGAGCTCGTCGCCCTGCCGGCCGACGGCTCGACGGAGGCCCGGCCGACTGCCTTCGGCCACGACTTCTACGCCGCGCCGCGCGTGTCACCCGACGGTGGCCGGCTCGCCTGGATCTGCTGGGATCACCCGCGCATGCCGTGGGACGGGACCGAGCTGTGGGTCGCCGAGCTGGCCGCCGACGGCACGCTCACCGGCGAGCGGCTCGTCGCCGGTGGGCCCGAGGAGTCCGTGATCGAGCCGGCCTGGTCGGCGGACGGACGCCTGCACTTCGTGAGCGACCGCAACGGCTGGTGGAACCTCCACCGGGAGGATCGGGCCCTCACCGCGCTCGAGGACGGGGAGATCGGCAGCCCCGCATGGGTCTTCGGGACCGCGCGCTACGCCTTCCTCGGCGACGACCGCATCGCCTGCGTCGTTACCCGCGCCGCGGTGGATTCGCTCGAGCTGCTCGATCCGGAGACCGGCGAGCTCCGGTCCCGGCGGGACTCCCCTGGACGGACTACAACCCGACGATGCTCGCCGCGGACGGCAGTCGCGTCGTCTTTGCCGCCGCGTCGCCGACGCAGGGGCCGACGGTCGTCTCCTGGGACGCGGCGAGCGGCGAGGAGACCGTCCTCGAGCGCGCGATAGATCTCGTCCTCGATCCGGCCGCAGTGTCGGAACCTCATGCGATCGAGTTCCCGACCGCGGACGGGGCGACGCGCACACGCCTTCTTCCTCGATCCGCCGGCGAGCGCCGACTCGGAGGGGCCGGCCGACGAGCTGCCCCCGCTGCGAGTCGATCTGCCATGGCGGCCCGACCGCCCACTGCTTCGCCGGGTCCTTCACCCCGAGCTTCCAGTACTTCTGGACGCAGCGCGGGATCGGCGTCGTCGACGTCAACTACCGCGGCAGCTCCGGGTTCGGCCGCGCCTACCGGCGGCTGCTCGACGGGCGCTGGGGCGAGATCGACTGGCAGGACTGTGTCGCGGCGGCGCGCCACCTCGCCGAGCAGGGCGAGGCCGACCCGGCAGCGGACCTGGGTGGAGGGCGGCAGCGCCGGCGGCTACGTCGTCCTCTGCGCGCTCACGTTCGACCCCACGGCGTTCGCCGCCGGCGTCAGCCTGTTCGGGGTGGCCGACGCGGAGGCGCTCGCGGCCGAGACCCACAAGTTCGAATCGCGGTATCTCGACTCGCTCGATCGGCCCCTATCCGGAGCGCGCCGACCTCTACCGGGCGCGCTCGCCCGTGCACTTCGCCGACCGGCCTCGAGCGACCGCTTCTCCTGCTCCAGGGGCTCGACGACAAGGTCGTGCCTCCGTGCCAGGCCGAGGCGATGGTCGAGGTCGTCGATCGCAAGGGGATCCCGCACGCCTATCTGGCCTTCGCGGGCGAAGGGCACGGCTTCGCAAGCGGGACAAACGTGCGGCGCGCGCTCGAGGCGACGCTCTCCTTCGTCGGGCGATCTTCGGCTTCGAGCCCGCCGACGAGCTCGAGCCGTCTCGAGATCGCCCACCTCTAGACTCGGCGCCGTGGGAATCGCCGAGCTGACCCGCAACGCTGTCGACGTCCTGCCCGCAGGCGGGCTCGAGGCGAAGCTGAAGCTCGGGCGGCCGCTGCGCGTCAAGCTCGGGATCGACGTCACGTCGCCGACATCATCTGGGCCGCGGCATCCCGCTGCAGCGGATGCGCGCCTTCCAAGACGAGGGCCACAAGGCCGTGTTCATCGTGGGCGACTACACGACGCGGATCGGCGACCCGTCGGGCCGCTCGAGCGAGCGCCCGATCCTCTCCGACGAGGAGATCGACTCGAACGCGCAGGTCTATCTCGAGCAGGCGAAGACGATCCTGCGCGATGACCCCGAGCTGCTCGAGGTGCGCTACAACGGCGAGTGGCTCTCCAAGCTGAGCTACGCCGACGTCGTCCGCCTCGGCCGCGTCGTCACCGTCGCCCGCATGCTCGAGCGCGACGACTTCGACCAGCGCTACCGGGCCGGCGAGCCCATCTCGGTCTCGGAGCTCCTGTATCCGCTGATGCAGGCGTACGACTCGGTCGCGGTCGAGGCCGATCTCGAGCTCGGCGGCACCGACCAGCTCTACAACCTGCTTGCGGGCCGGCAGGTGATGGAGGCCTACGGGCTCGAGCCGCAGGTCGTGCTGACGACTCCGCTCCTGCTCTCCTGGGACGGCGAGAAGATGAGCTCGTCGGTCGGCAACAACGTCCCGCTCACGGCAGCGCCCGAGGAGATGTTCGGGCGCACGATGCGGATACCCGACTCCCAGCTCGAGGAGTGGTGGACGCTCGTCGCCGAGCAGCCGGTGCCGCCGGGCGAGCCGATGCAGGCGAAGCTCGAGCTCGCGCGGTGGATCGTGACGCGGTCGCACGGCGAGGAGGCTGCAAGGGCGGCCGAGGAGCACTTCAGGCGCGTGACACACGGCGAAGCCCCGGCCGACCTTCCGGAGCACTCGCTCCGGGCCGGCGATCCGATTCATCTGCCCGCGCTGCTCGCGGACGCTTTTGGCGTCTCGACGAGCGAAGCACGGCGCCTGATCTCACAGGGCGGGGTCAAGCTCGACGGCGATCCGGTGCACGAGCTCGACGTGCCGCGCGAGCGGCTGGTGGGTACCGTCCTCCAGGCCGGCAAGCGTCGTTTCGTTCGACTCCGCGAAGCCGCTTGAACAAGCCGCTTGACGGGCGCGAGTACCTTGCTACACTTCCCCGGCTGCCCGAGAGGGCGGTTTGGAAAAGTCCCTGCAAGCGACCGAAAACGGAGAGCCTCGGAGGATTCCCCGCAAGGAGAAGTCCAGCAAGTCCCGAGGCCTCTGGCGCGAGTAAGAGGCCTTTTTCATGCCGTCTCGACGGCCCGGTCCTTGAAACTCAACAGCGTGCGTTTACGTCGAGACCAGATCGCTTGCGATCTGGTTCAGAACGAAACCTGTCACCACCCTTCG
>CAVREH010000031.1:0-11157 GCA_963720065.1 uncultured Actinomycetes bacterium | reverse complement strand
CATCCTCCTCGACGTGATGATGCCCCACGTGGACGGCTGGGAGATGCTGCGCCGGGTCCAGGAGCGCCACGGCGCCGGAGCGATCCCCGTCCTCATGTTCAGCGGCCAGGTGGACGACGCGGCGAGGCGGCAGGCAGCCACGAGCGGCGCCACCGGTTTCATCGGCAAGGGGTTCGACCTGCTCGACCTCGTCGAGCAGGCAAAGCAAATTGTTCCGGTGTAACGAACGACGCTCGTTACACCGGAAACGGAACTCCGCCGCAGGGAGAGCGCGGTCCGGCCTGCGGCTAAGTCCGGCTTTGGCGACCAGCGGGCGAGCATGCACAGCCTGCTCGCCCGCGACGGAACAAAGCGTTGGAAGCGTGCCAACCCAGGCAAGCCCTACTGCACGGAGCCAACGGAGACCGCGTCTTCGGTTGGCGCAGTTCCTTCAAGACCGGGCGAAGAGCGCAGCTCTTTGCCCGGCCCGCTAGGGCAGGTCTTCGGCGGTGCGGAGCAATCCCGCACCCAGAAGCCCCAAGGCGCCGAGCAGGCTGATGAAGAGCCCGATTCCGCGGGCGGTCTCGACGAAGTACGTGTCGGGGACGGAGATCAGGCGGATGAGGACGAAGATCACCGCGAGCGCTCCGAGCGCGATCAGGACTAGCCGGTCCGGCACGGCCGCCGGGAGCAGGATCCCGGCTGCTCGCGTCGCCTCGAGGACGAGCGTGGCGAGCCCGACGAAGAAGACGAGCTTGCCGAGCGTTCCCGTGTGCCAACCGGTGACCGCCAGGGTCAGTCCGTTCGGCAGCGTCCCGACGTACCAGTCGGTGAACGCCGAGACCGTGAGCAGGAGCCCCGAGACCCACGCCAGGCGCACTCCCCAGCTGCCGGCGGCCGGCGTCGCGCGCTCGGGACGCGGCCGGCGCTCGGGTCCCGTCCGCACCGGGCGGGCTGACTCGGGCGTTTGCACAGGCGCAGTATGGGCACAAAATCGCACCGGCGCACACGGGGTCGCGCCTTCTCCGGGGACGAAGTGGCAGTGCAGGACGTAGAGGTTCAGGTCGACGACTCGGGCTTCGCCGGCTTTCCGGTCGCGGGGACGGACATCGCCGGCGAGTTCCGCTGCGCCGACTGCGGCTACGGCGCGGTCGTTCAACGTGCGCTGCCGCCGTGTCCGATGTGCGGCGGCACCGTCTGGGAGAGCCGGCCTCCACGCTTCGCGGACTGACGCCGGCGCGCTTCGGCCGGAATACTTCGGGCGGTGACCAGTCTGCTCGACTCGAAGGACGCGCGGCTCGGCGCTCCGTCGCTCGCCGCGCTCGTGCGCGCGGTCACGGCCGCCGCCGTCGCGGAGAGCGCACCCGCGGCGCTGCGGGCGCTGGCGGAGGGCGCGCAGACGGTCTCTGGAGCCGAGATCGCGGTCGTCCGGGCACTCGAGGACGGCGGCGAGGGGCTCGAGGCGGTCGCCGTCGCAGCGCCCCGGGCGCTCGCGGCCGAGCTCTACGGAACCGTGCTGCCGGCCGCGGAGCTGCCCCAGGCGCCGGTCGACGATCTCGCTCTCGCGCCTCCCGCAGTGCGCCGGATCGCCGAGCACATCGGGGCCACGCGCCTCTACGTCGTGCCCGCCCGGGTGGACGGCTGCGCCGTCTCGCTCGAGCTGTTCCGGGCCGGCGACCCGTTCAGCCCGGAGCAGCGACTCGCCGCCGAGCTGTGTGCCGTGCAGGCGGCTCTCGTCCTGCGCGGCTTCGCGGCCGCCGGCGACGCCTCCTCGCTCACGCGTCCGGCGCTCGAGCTGGCCGGCGAGGCGCTCGCGGTCGCGCTGCAGCAGGAGGACGCCGCCGCCGAAGTGGTGCGGCTCGCCGCCGGCGTCGCCGGGGCGTCGGCCGCCGTCCTCTGGACGAGCCGCGAAGACGGGCTCGTGCCCGCCGCCTCGTGGGGCGTCGGCGCCGCTGCCGATCTCGGGCCGGCGCGCGAGGTGGCCGGGCGAACGCTCGCCGAGCCGGGGCCGGTCAGCGCTCACGCCGCCGGCCTCCCGCGGGCATGCGCCGTCTCGACCACGCTGCCCCTGGGACGGCCGCCGCTCGGCGTTCTGCAACTGTTCCATCCCGCGGGCGAGGAGCCGGAGGCCGAGCAGCTCACGCGCCTCGCGACGTTCGGCGTCCGCGCCGCACATGCGCTGCGCACCGGCGAGCAGGCGCGGCAGCTCGCGCTCGAGCTCGAACGCACACAGGCCTTGCTCGAGGTGATCGTGCAGGCGACCGCGGAGCTCTCCGTCTCGCACACGCTCGAGACTGCCGTCGAGCGCGTCTCGGAGCTGCTCGGCGTCGACCGCGTCGCCGTCCACCTCCGCGGCACGAGCGAGCGCGATCTCGAAGCGGCCGCGAGCCGGGGCCTGGCCGGCCCGAACGCGCGCATCGCCGACCGGCTGCTCGACGTCGCGCTCGGCCCCGTCGCGCGAGTCGGGCAGTCTCGAGGTCGCGGACGTCGTGCGAGACCCACGCGTCGCCGTGCCCGCCGCGACGGCCAGGGAGACCGGAATCGGCTCGGCCCTCGCCGTTCCGCTCATCGCGCGCGGCGACGTCGTGGGCTGCTCGGCGGCGTATCCCGGAGCAGCGAGCCGCGCCGCGGGCGAGCATGAGACGGCGCTGCTTGCGGCGCTCGCCGGCCAGCTCGCGGTCGCCGTCCAGAACGCGCAGCTCCACGAGCAGACGAAGCGGCTCGGGGAGGAGCGCGAGGCGGCGCTCGCCGCCGAGCGGGCGGCGGCGGGCGCCTGCGCGCGCTCTACGAGGTCTCGCGCTCCTTTGCGCAGAGTCTCTCGGCTCGACGAGACGCTCGAGGCGCTGGCACGCACCGTCGTCGATGTGCTCGATCTCGACGCCGGCGGTCGTCCGGATGCCGGACGAACGGCGCGAACAGCTCCTCCCGCACGCGATCCACGTCCGCGACGACCATCGTTCGCCGAGCCTGTCGCGACATCCTTTCCCGCGCCGCTCCGTTCGGCCAGCGGAACGTGCAGCGTCTCTTCCGCGATCGGCGCGCCTTCCGGCTGTCGCCGGCTCCGGCGACCAGTTCCTGCCGGCGCTCGTCCCGTTCCTCGAGAAGGGCTGGACCGCCGCCGTCGTTCCCGTCGCCCTCCCGACCGAGGTGGTCGCCTCGCTCGGCATGTTCTCCTTCCGCCCGGGCAGCCCGATCACCCAGGAGACGGTCGAGGCGGCGACCGCGCTCGCGGGGCAGGCCGCCCTGGCGATCGACAACGCCCGCCTCTACCAGCAGCAGAAGCAGTTCGCCGACACGATGCAGCGCTCGCTGTTGCCGCGCTCGCGGCCGGTGATCGAGGGGCTGGAGGTCGGCGAGGTGTACGAGCCCTCGGCTCGGGTCGACGTCGGCGGCGATGTCTACGACTTCCTCGCGCTCGAGGACGGCCGGCTCGCCGTCGTGCTCGGCGACGTGACGGGCCACGGCGTCGACGCGACGGCGGACATGGCGATGGCGAAGTTCGTGTTCCGCTCGCTCGCGCGCGAGCATCCCGAGCCGGCCGACTTCCTCGCCTCGGCGAACGAGGTGATCTGCAGCGAGATCGGCCGCGGCAAGTTCATCAGCATGAGCTACGTGGTCGTGGACGGCCGCAGCGGACGGGTCGCGGGCGCGAGCGCCGGGCATCCGGCGCCGCGAATCGTGCTCGCCGACGGGTCGACGCGGCCGCTCGAGGCTCACGGCCTCGTGCTCGGGATCGACGGGGGCCAGGAGTACGTGGAGTCCCACGCGGACCTGCCGCCCGGTGCCTCGCTCGTGCTCTACACCGACGGTGTCGTCGAAGCTCGCCGGAACGGGGAGCTCTACGGGGACGACCGTCTCGACGCGCTGCTCGTGGAGCGACACGAGCTGTCGGCGGCCGCGCTTGCCTCCGCGATCGCAGAGGACGCCCGCGAGTTCGCCGGCGGCGACCTCTCCGACGACCTCGCGGTCGTGGTGATCCGCAGGACGTGAGCTCTCCCCCGGAGGCATACGGGCCGAAAGCTAGAATCCAACGCCCCGTGGCCAAGCGCGCCGGCTTCATCATCTGTCTCGTCGTCTGCGCCCTCGGCGTCGGCGCGAGCCACGCCCGCGCCGACAGCCCGCCGCCGCCTCCTGCGGTGATCGCGGACGGCGTCCTGATCGGCTCCGTCGACGTGGGCGGGCTGACCGCCGACCAGGCGACGGCCGCGGTGGAGCAGGCTTACTTCGCACCCATCGCCGTGAGGGTCGGGCACTACGGCGTCTCCGTCTCGCCGCACCGCTTCTGGACGGCGCTCCACCTCGACCCCGCGGTCCAGGCCGCTCTCACCGCTGCGGCGGACACGAGCGTCCCGCTCACGCCCACCTTCGCCACTCAGCGCGTCGTCAAGTGGGTGCAGAAACTGGCCCGGAAGACCTATCGCGCGCCGGTCGACGGCCGGCTGCTCCTGCGGCACAACCGCCCGTTCTTCACCGGCTCCCATCCGGGCCGCGCCCTCCGCCGGCTGCCGACGCGAATGATGATCGAGCACTCGATCCTCGACGGCGGGCGCGCGGTGATCGTCGCACCGGTGAAGAAGCTGGCGGCCGCCGCGGTCAAGTCCGAGCCGGTGATCGTGATCCACCGCGGGATCAACCGCCTCTACTTCTACAACGGCACGCACCTCGTGCGCGTCTTCCCGGTGGCGACCGGACAGGCGGCGTGGCCGACGCCGCTCGGCCACTTCCAGATCGTCGTGAAGCAGAAGAACCCCTGGTGGTTCCCGCCGACCCAGGATTCGTGGGCGGCCGGCGCCAAGCCGGTTCCGCCCGGGCCGAACAACCCGCTCGGCACGCGCTGGATGGGACTGAGCGCGCCCGGCGTCGGCATTCACGGCACCGACGAGCCGTGGTCGATCGGCCACTCGGAGTCGCACGGCTGTATCCGGATGCAAGTCCCCTCCGCCGAGTGGCTGTACAACCGCGTGCGAGTCGGGACGCCCGTGTTCATCATCTCGTCCTAGCGGCGGCCGTGGCAGGCCCTCTCAAGCTCGGGGGACAGGCGCTCGCCCTGATGGGAGTCGGGATCCTCGCGTCGCTGCTCGTCTGGAGGCTGACCCACCAGACGCCGCCGCCGAAGGTCGGCGCGCCAGCCCCCGCGTTCTCCCTCCACCGCCTGACGGGCGACGGCGACCTTACGCTCAGGTCGTTCCGCGGGAAGACCGTCGTGCTCAATTTCTTCGCCTCCTGGTGCGGTCCGTGCAAGCGCGAGGCGCCAGTGCTCGAGCAGCTGTGGAAGCGGGATCGGAGCGATCGTTTCGTGGTCCTGGGGGTCGACACGGGCCCGGATGCCGCCGGCGACGGACGCCGTTTCGTGCAAGCTCACGGCATCACCTATCCCGTTGTCTTCGACCCGAACGCCGGGATCGCCTCGAACCGGTACGACCTGCCGGGCCTGCCGGTCACGTACGTGCTGAACCGCCAGGGCCGCATCGTCGGCGACCCCGTGCTCGGGCCGGTCAGCGACAAGGGCTACAGCGCGGAGTTCGCGCGCGAGTTGAAGGCGGCGCTGCAGGCGTGACGGGCCGGCTGAAGACCGGGGCCCAGGTGATCGCGTTCGCGTTGGTCGCGGGCCTGCTCGCGCTCCTCGTCTGGTCGGTCGTCCACCAGCAGCACGCCCCGGGCGTGGGGTCGCTGGCGCCCGCGTTCACGCTGCGCCGGCTCGAGGGGCCGGGCAAGGTGTCGCTCGCCTCGTACCGGGGGAAGCCCGTCGTGCTGAACTTCTGGGCCTCGTGGTGCGAACCGTGCAAGAGCGAGGCCGCCGTGCTCGAGCGTGACTGGACGAGCGACCGCGGCCGCGGCGTCGTCTTCCTCGGCGTCGACTACCACGACCTCGCGTCCGACGCACGGCGCTTCGTGAGCGCCCACGGGCTGACGTTCCCGATGCTCGAGGACGGCTCGGGCAATGTGACCCAGGGGAGCTACGGGGTCTCCCAGGTGCCGGAGACGTACATCCTCAACCGTCAGGGGCGGGTGGTCGCGCACCTTCGTGGACCGATCACCGACCCCGGCTTCGCCACCGAGTTCCAGAGCGCGATCGCGAAGGCCGAAGCGTGATGCTGCGCTTCGCTGCCGTGCTCGCGGCTGCGCTCGTCTTCGCGGCGCCCGCGGCGGCCTGTGCGCATCCGCGCACCTCGCTGAACTACCTCCAGGGTCAGGTGATGTGCCCGACCTGCCACACGACGCTCGACATGTCTCAGTCGCCCGCGGCGGTACGGATCGACGCGTTCATCTCGCAGAAGATCGCCGCCTGCTGGACGGCGCAGCACATCGAGGCGGCGCTCGTCGCCAACTACGGGCAGCAGATCCTCGCGGCGCCGTCGCACAAGGGCTTCGATCTGCTCGCGTGGTGGCTGCCGATCGCGGGCGTGCTGGCAGGAGCACTCGTCCTCGCGTTCGGCGCCTGGCGCTGGAGCCGGCGCAAGGAGCCCGAGGAGCCGGACGGGCCGGCGGGCTCCGGGCTCGACGAGGAGACTGAGCGTCGCCTCGACGACCTGCTGGCACGGTACGACTGATGGGCGGCCGGCTGGGCATCTCGTTCGCGGCCGGCTTCGTCTCGGTCGTCCTGCCGTGCGTGCTGCCGCTCGTCCCCGGCTACCTCGCTGCGGTCTCGAACGTCGAGGCGGGCCGGCTCGGGGAGCGGGGGATGGTGCGGCGCGTCGTCGTGTCGAGCCTGCCGTTCATCTTCGGCTTCACGGTCGTCTTCGTCGTGCTGGGCGCGGGGGCCGCCGCGGTCGGGAGCGTGCTCTCGGCAGAGGCCCGCACGCAGGTCGCGGGCTTCATCCTCGTCGTGCTCGGGCTCGCTTTCGTCGGCCTGCTGCCGGTACCGGAGCGCGTGCTGGCGCCCGGGCTGCTCGTGGGCGCGCGGCGGCGTGGATCGGGCGCGCTCCTCGGCGGGGCGTTCGCCGTCTGCGCAGCGCCGTGCATCGGCAGCGTGCTCGGCGCCGTGCTCGTCCTCGCGAGCACGAGCGGCACGGTGCTGAAAGGAACCGTCCTGCTCGCCGCGTACGCGCTCGGGCTCGGAGCGGCCTTCCTCGTCGCCGGACTCGCCTTCGCCCGCGCGATGGGGGCGTTCCGCTGGCTTCGCGACCGCTATCAACTCATTCAGGTCGGCAGCGGGATCGTGCTCGTGGCGCTCGGCCTGCTCCTCTTCTTCCACCGCGAATGGTGGCTCCAGGTCGCGGTCAACCGCGCCCTGATCGACCTCGGCCTCTCGAAGCCCTAGCCGCGAAGTCCTCGCTGCGAAGCACGCGGGACACGTCTTTCCTTGTAACAGACTGTTACTAACTGCTTTGCGACGCCCGTGTTTTCGGGTCGGGACGCGGCCGGAACGGCCACTGTCCAAGCTAGTAACAGACTGTTACAAGGGGAGGTGGGGTGGGTCGAGGTCGAGCGAGCCCGCGGCCACGCGCTTCTGCGCCGCCTCCACCTGCGCGAGCAATCCTTCGACGTCGACCCCGCGGTGTGCAGGAGCAAACGGCCCGAGCCGCCGCGCCGCTTTCTCCAGCTGCCGCCCCGTTGCGACCGGACGGCCGCGGCCGGCCTGGTACCACGCGACCGCGACGTGGACGAGCCCCTGGAAGAAGTCGCGCTCCTCCGCAGGCGCGGCGCGCCACGCTTCCTCGAGCTCCTCGTGGGCCTCGAAGTAGTGGCCGGAGCGAATTTCTTCGAGCCCGCGCTTGAATGCAGCCTCCATTGCGTTCTAACCTTCCCCCGTGGCGACGGTCCTGTTGTGTGGGGTCGATCTGTTCATGCGGGGGAAGCTCGAGGCGCTCCTGCCTGGCCATCGTCTCATCACGACCGACCACACGGAGGACCCCGAGCTCGTGCTCGCAGACGTGTCGCGCGTCGAGGCGGAGGAGGTCGCGGACACGTACCCGGACATCCCGATCGTCGGTTTCACGAACCACACCGACACCTCCGGGCTCCGCGCCGCGCATGCCGCGGGCTTCGACCACGTGCTCGCGAAGTCGGCGCTCGCCGACCAACTCGGTGCGGTCGTCACGGAGCTCACGGGCTCCGCGGAGCCCTGACGGTTGGCTGCGCGGGCCTTCACGACGGCTATCTACAGTAGGGCGCAGTGACCTACATCATCGCCGAGCCCTGCATCGACATCAAAGACCTCTCCTGCGTCGACGTCTGCCCTGTCGACTGCATCCACCAGGCCGACCGGATCCTCGTCATCGACCCCGAGGAGTGCATCGACTGCGGGGCCTGCGAGCCGGAGTGCCCGGTCGAGGCGATCTTCCCCGAGGACGCGCTGCCGGACAAGTGGAACGCGTTCGTCGAGATCAACTACGCGTACGACAAGGGCATGGACGTCGTGAACCAGCTCACGCAGAAGTACGCAGACGAGAACAACGTCCAGAACGAGCCGATCGACTAAGCACCGACGCGCCGGGGAAGAACGCCAGTCGTGCACCCGAAGACTCTCGACCACGTGGCCTACTGGCTCGCGGATCGCGACGCCGTCGCGGACTTTGCGATCGCGCATCTCGGGATGCACGTGATCGACCGGACGGATGCGTTCACGCTCGTAGGCGCAGACGCGCGGCGCGGGAAGCTGACGCTCTTCGCCGCCGACGGGCCGCGGGAACGGGGCGCGCTCGAGCACGTCGCCCTGCGCGTGGGAGATCTCGAGCGGGCGCTCGCCGAGCTCCCGGACGGCCTGGAGGTCGAGCGGCGCCGCCAGGGCGAGGCGTACTTCGAGCTCGGCGAGGGCGTCGTGCTCGGGCTCGTGCAGGCCGAGACCGATCTCGACTACGACCTCGACCACGTCGCCCTGCGCTCCGCCGATCCGCAGGCGACGGCCTCGGAGTACGGCTCGCTCGGCTTCGGCGCTGCGGCGCCCGGCGTGTCCAACTGCCCGCGCGTGGGGGTGGGCGGCGCCTGGATCGAGTTCCAGCCCGGTGCGCCCGGAGCGCCGGAGCGGCCGCTCCTCAACCACCTCGCCGTGCTCGTCGACTCCGCGGACGAGCACGAGGCGGCTGCTCGCGACCTCGGCGTGGAGATCGACGACGTCGTGGACGCCCCGAACACGCTCGCGGTCTTCCTCTGGGGCCCGGAGCGCGTGCGGATCGAGTACGTCGAGCACAAGCCGACGTTCTCCCTCACCTAGCCGGCCGTGTCCCGTGCGGACACGCCCGGAACCAGGTTCCGGACATGGCTGTAAGTGGCATGGCGGTCGGCGTTGAAACTGGTACCAGGTTCCGGACGTGGCTGTAAAGGTCACCGTCGCCGGGGCCGGGATGGCGGGCCTCGTCGCCGCCGCGCGCCTCCGGGAGCTCGGACACGAGCCTCGCGTGCTCGAGAAAGGAACGCGGGCGGGCGGCTCGATGCTCCTCTCCTCCTGCGTCGTCTGGCGGCACCTCGAATGGGAACGCTTCCGCGCGGAGTGCCCCGGCGGCGACGAGCGGCTGCAGCGGCTGATCTGGGAGCGGCTCGACGACTCGCTCGGCTGGCTCGAGGCGCTCGGCGTGGAGCCGGTCTGGCCCGACACCGAGAACCCGCTCACGACCGGCCGGCGGTACGACCCGCTCGCGCTGACGCGGCGGCTCCTCGAGGCGGCAGGAGACGTCGAGCTCCAGTCGCCGCTACCGGACGCTGCCGAGGCGCCCTTGCTGCTTGCGACCGGAGGCTTCCCGGGACGCCTCGCGCGCGAGCGCGGACTGCTCCTGCGCGCGAACCCGTGGAGCGAGGGCGACGGCCTTGACTTCGCGCTGGCCCGAGGCGCCGCGACGACTGCCGGCCTCGGCGAGTTCTACGGCCGGGTCATGCCGGCTCCGCCGGCGCGGATCCGGGAGGAGGACTTCGTCCCGCTCGCCCAGCTCTACGGGCGGGAGGCGCAGGTGTTCACCGACGACTGGCGCGAGATCACGCCGCCCGAGGTCGCGTGGCACGAGAACGACCTGGCGCAGCTCGTCGGCCCGCGCGCGTGGTACGTGGTCGCGGAGACGAACGACCGCATCGAGGCCGCGCGCTCCGCCGGCGCGACCGTGGTGGGGCGCGACGAAGGCCTCGCCGTGCACGTCGCGGCCGCGGTGACTCACACGATCGGCGGCCTGGAGGTGGACACGGACGCGCGCGTGACGGGCGTCGACGGCCTCTGGGCGGCAGGTGTCGATGCCGGTGGCGTGGCCACCGGCGGCTACGCGAGCGGTCTCGCCCAGGCCCTCGTGCTCGGCCTGGCGGCGGCCGAGTCGATCGCGTCGCGCTAGTAGGAGGGTTTGGCGATAGCAGGCTGAGCCGCCGGCGAGCGGACTTCCGCCAAACCCTCCTAGCCGGCGAGATAGGCGCAGACGCGGCGGTCGCCGGGCAGCGGGGACGGGGCGAGCTTGGTCACGCGCAGCTGCTTGCCCTCGACCTCGACCTGGGCACCGACCGACGGCGGCTCGCCGTCCTGCTCCACGAGCTCGTAGCCCGAGGGCTTCCACACGAAGAGGAGATACTGCTGCGCGCCGTCGCCGTTCACCGCGCGGAAGACTAGAGGTTTGATGCCAGGCCGGCGCGCAGTCGAGGGCGTCGCAGACCAAGCACGGCGCTGCGGGCGGTCGCGGGCCGGTAGCGACGCTACCGGTCGCGGCCGGCGGTGGCGATCCTGCGCCGCGTCTGCGGCGTCATCGGCCCCGCGCTGGCCTCGCATCGAGCCTCTCAGTCGTCGCCGGTCGGCTGGCCGCGCAGTTCGAGGCTCATGGTGGTGCCGCCGACCTCGTGGTCGAGCGTGAGGTTCGCGCCGAGGGTCCGCGCCCGCTCGCTCATCACCTCGAGAGCCCGGCGCCGCCGCTCGGTCGGCGCGTCGTCGCGGATCACGAGCCGCAGCGTGCCGGGCACGTCCGCGGTGGCCGCAACGTCGAAGTGGGTGGGAGGCCCGCGCCGGATCGCCTCTTCGAGCGCCTCGCGGACGATCTGGTACAGCGCCGCCTGCGTCTGCTCGCCGAGTGCGTCGATCAGCGCGACGTCGAGCGTGACCTCGATCCGGTGCTCGCGGCCGCGCGTCTGCGCGAGCGCGTCGATCGCCGCGGCGAAACCGTGGTCACGCAGCGCCACCGGCTCGAGGTTGAAGGAGAGGTCGCGCAGCTCGCCGACCGTCGTCCTCGTCCGGCTGAGCGCCCGGTCGAGGATCTCGCGCGCCTGGTCGTGCTC
>CAVREH010000030.1:0-4918 GCA_963720065.1 uncultured Actinomycetes bacterium | reverse complement strand
TTGTGAAGAAAGCCCCGTGAGGGCAAATACGAGAGGAGGGCACTGCATGTTCCGCAAGCACACCGCCGTGCTGCCAGGGCGGCGTTCGCGATTTCCTTCGGGGTCGCGCTTCTCATCGGTCTCGCCGCCGCGGCGGCGGAGGCGGCAGCGGCGCGGACGACGACCACGGGTCGGGGCCGAAGCCGACGATCACGCTCGGCACGAAGAACTTCGGCGAGGAGTACATCCTCGGCCAGCTCTACGGCCAGGCGCTCCAGGCGAAGGGCTTCCACGTCGTCTACAAGGGGAGCTTCGGGTCCTCGGAGCTCGCCAACACGGCGATCACGAGCGGGAAGATGAACTTCTATCCCGAGTACACGGGCGTCATCGCCCTCGACCTCGCGAAGGCGAAGAACGCGCCGAAGACGGCGGTCGCGACCTACGCGTCCGCGAAGAAATACGAGAACACGCATCGTCTGACGCTGCTCAACCCGACGCCGTTCGTAGACACCGACACCTTCACGATGCTCACGGCGACGGCGACGAAGGACGGTCACGACGATGAGCGACATGAAGAAGCTCAAGTCGTTCTCCTACGCGGGCTATCCGGAGTGCAAGACGCGGATCACCTGCATCCTCGGGATGAAGCAGATCTACGGGCTGACGAACATCCAGTTCATCCCGCTCGGGACGATCAGCGTCTACACGCTGCTCGACGAGAACAAGGCGACCGGCGGTGACGGCTTCTCCACCGACCCGCAGCAGCTCGAAGCAGAAGTACATGGCGCTCGTCGACAACAAGCACATCTTCGGCTTCCAGAACGTCGCGCCGGTGCGTCAAGGCGAGCCTCCTCGGTGGATCGACGGAGGGCTTCTCGCGAGGACCGGCAACGCGGTCTCGGCCAAGCTCTCGCTTGCTGCGATGCGGGCGATGAACAACGCGTACTAGTCGACAAGGCGTACGCGAAGCAGATCGCGTCCACGCTTCCTGACGGCAAACGGACTCGGCTAGTGAAGGTCGTCGTCCTCGGCGGAGGGTCGACCGGCGAGCACTTCGTCGGCGCCCTCCGCCGGTTCGACGACGAGGCACAGATCACGCTCGTCGAGAGCCGGCTCGTCGGCGGCGAGTGCTCGTACTTCGCGTGCATGCCGACGAAGACGATGCTGCGGGCGACGGAGCTCGGCGCGTCGCTCGGTCGGGCGCCGGGGCTGCACCGCGAGCGCCCGGAGCCGGACGGCGTCTGGGCGTGGCGCGACTGGATGACGGACGACTGGGACGACGCCGGCCAGCTCCACTACCTCGAGGAGTGGAACTGCCGACTCGTTCGCGGCGAGGGCCGCGTCGCGCGGCCGGGCGTCGTGGAGGTCGACGGCCAGGAGCTCCAGTACGACAGGCTCGTCCTCGCCACCGGCTCGCGCCCGATGATCCCGCCGATCGAGGGGCTCGACTCCGTCGAGTACTGGACGAACCGCGAGGCGACGCGGACGCACAAGGTGCCGCAGAGCCTCGTCGTGATGGGCGGCGGCCCCGTCGGCGCCGAGCTCGCGCAGTTCTTCTCCCGCATGGGCTCCAGGTGACGATCGTGGAACGCGGCGAGCACCTGCTCGGGCGCGTCCACCCCGACGCGGGCGAGCTGATGGCGGAGCTCTTCCGGGAGGACGACATCGACGTGCGCCTCGGGGTCGGGATCGAACGGGCCGAGCCGGGCGTCAAGCTCCACCTGTCCGACGGCTCCATGCTGGAGACCGAGCGCCTGCTCGTCGCCGCCGGGCGCCGGCCGAACGTCGAGCGGCTCGGTCTCGAGGAGCTCGGCGTCAAGACATCGCGGCGCGGGGTGGAGGTGGACGAGCGGCTGCGTGCAGCCGGCGCCGACGACGTGTGGGCGATCGGCGACATCACCGGCGTCGCGCAGTTCACCCACGTCGGCAAGTACCAGGCCCGGATCGCCGCGGCGGACATGGCCGGTCGCCGGGCCAAGGCCGACTACCGCGCGATTCCCGCCGGGATCTTCACCGACCCGGAGGTCGCGACCGTCGGCCGCACCGACGGCGACGGGCTCGTGAGCGCGCGGGTTCCCCTCGAGCGCCCTGCCGCGGCTCAACACCTACGAGCGGCCGAAGCGCGAAGGCTTCGTCCGCGTCTTCGCCGACCCCCGGCAGCGCGTGCTCGTCGGCGCCGTCTGCGTCGGGCCGCAGGCGGCCGAGTGGCTCGGGCAGTTCACGCTCGCCATCCGCGCCGAGGTCGAGGTCGAGACGCTCCTCGACACGATCCAGCCGTACCCGACCTTCTCCGAGGGCGTCTTCTACGCCTTGCAGGAGTTGCAGGGTCAGCTCTCGTAGACTTCCTGCACATGCTCGGCCACGTGATCACCGCGATGGTGACGCCGTTCCGGGCGGACGGAGCGGTCGACCTCGAACACTTCCGCGAGCTCGCGACGTTCCTCGTCGACAAAGGCTCCGACGGCCTCGTCGTCTGCGGCACGACCGGCGAGTCTCCGACTCTGATCGACGAGGAGAAGCTCGACCTCTTCCGGGCGGCGGTCGAGACCGTCGGCGACCGCGCGACGGTGATCGCGGGCACGGGTACGTACGACACCGGCCACTCCGTCCACTTGACGCAAGAGGCAACCGAGCTCGGCGTCGACGCGATCCTCGTCGTGACGCCGTACTACAACAAGCCGCCGCAGCGGGCGATCGTCCGCCACTTCGAGGAGATCGCCGGGGCGACGCAGCTGCCGGTGGTCGCCTACAACATCCCCGGCCGCGTCGTCGTCAACATCGAGTCGCCGACGATCGCGCGGCTCGCGGAGATCGAGAACGTCGTCGCCGTCAAGCAGGCGCACGACGATCCAGCGGAGGCGCGGTTCATCGCCGAGGAGACGCGGCTCGACCTCTACTCGGGCGACGACCCGAACACGTTCGCCTTCCTCGAGCTCGGCGGCATCGGAGTCGTGTCCGTGACCGCGCACCTCTGGGGACCGCAGATCGCGGAGATGATCCGCCGCCACCGCGACGGAGACGTCGAGGGCGCCCGCGCGCTCCACGAGGAGCAGCAGCCCGCCTACGACCTCCTGCGGATCCAGACGAACCCGATCCCGATCAAGGCGGCGCTGAATCTCACCGGCCACGAGGTCGGCGGCCACCGCCTCCCGATGGTCGAGCCGGACGAGAGCGAGCTGGCGCAGATCCGCTCCTGCCTCGAGCGGTCTGGACTTCTCGCCGCCGCCTCCGCGTAAGAGAGCAAGGACTGCCAGGCGGGGGCGGCGCCGCCGGACGAAGATCGCGGCATGGGCATCGCACAGGACGGGCTCCGCAACCTGCTCGACGCGCTCGTCGAGAGCGTCGAGACCGGTGGCAACGGCGAGGAGGTGGCGGCGCGCGTCCACGTCAGCCGCTTCCACTTCGACCGCATCGTCGCCGCCGCGCTCGACGAGACGCCGGGCGCGTTTCGGCGCCGGCTCCTCCTCGAGCGGGCGGCACACGCACTCGTGGGCGGCGCGAGCGTGGGGGAGGCGGCCCTGGCCGGCGCCTATCTCTCGCCCGAGGCGTTCGCCCGCGCGTTCCGGCGGGCCTACGGCGTCGCGCCAAGCGCGTTCGCCGGCAGCGGCCTCCCGTTCCGGCTGCCCGCACCGAACGGCATTCACTTCCACCCACCCGCGGCGCTGTTGGTCGCCGGCGGAGAAAGGAGCGACACGATGGACCTCACGGATCGCCTGCTGGAGCACGACCTCTGGCTGACCGGCCGCCTGCTCGACGCGGCCGAGGGGCTGCCTCCCGAGCAGCTCTCGGAACCGCTCGACACCGAGGGAGAGACGCTTGGCTCGATGCTCGAGCGGCTCGTCTGGAGCAAGGAGATGTGGAACGCCGCCGTCGAGGGGCGGCCGATGCCCGAGCGGCGCGAGGGCTCGCCCGAGTGCCTGCGCAAGCGGCTCCGCGAGGCGGGACCCGCGTTCCTCGAGATCGTCCGCGACGTCCGGGCGCGCGGTGCGTGGGACACGGCGTTCGTCGACGCGACGTGCGAGCCGCCCGAGTCGTTCACCTACGGCGGCATGGCCGCGCAGTCGGCGGAGGAGCCAGGCGCTCGACGGCACCCACGCACGCCTGTCGGCCGAGGAGCGCACCGCGCTCGTCCGCGACCTCGTCGCCGGGCGCGAGAACCGCCGCCACCGCCCGGGGCGCGGCTTCGAGACGCTCACCTACCGCTTCGAGATCGTCTCCGACTACGGCCCCGCTTCCGCGACCTGCAGCGCCACCGCCTGCTCACCTGCCAGTGGCAGCGGCTGTCGCCGGAACTCGGCGCCGACGTCCCGCACGAGGTAGATGAGGCCGGCCTCGGCCCGCGGTACGCGCGCCCTCTTGAGACCTCACCCCACGAGTACGAGCGGCTGCGCGGCGACGGGCTCGCGGAGGAGGCGCCCTATGCGCTCTGCCTTGCCTATCGAATCCGGTACGTGCTCGAGCTCGACGCCGCGCGAGGCGCTCCACCTGATCGAGCTTCGCTCCGCTCGGGAGGGCCATGGGGCCGACCCGGGCCGTCGCGCTGCAGATGCGAGAGGCGATCCGCCCCCTCCATCCGAGCGTGGCCGCGGCGATGACGTTCGTCGACGACTTCGACCGAGCCCCGGCTCGAGCGGCTGCTCTCCGAGATGCGCAATGAGACCCCAGCGGGACGCTGAGCTCGAGCACAAGGTCTACGAGCACGCGAGCTTCCCGCGGGCAGCTTCTCCGGGCTCCGCACGACCGGCTGCACCTTCCGCGGTTGCGACTTCACGCTCGCCCCAGCTCAACGGCTCCGAGCATGCGGCACCGACTTCGCCAACTCGACCTTCGAGAGCGCGAACCTGTTCGGCACGCGCTTCGCGGAGTGCCGGCTCGTCGGCGTGAGCTCGCCGGCGCGACACTCACGGGCCTCGGCGTCGAAGGCGGCGACTGGTCCTAG
>CAVREH010000029.1:0-8549 GCA_963720065.1 uncultured Actinomycetes bacterium | reverse complement strand
AACCAAAAGACACTCAACATCAGACGCGATTCGTGGATGCTTTTGGAACAGCGCAGAGCCCTCTTTTGGCGGGGTGCAGAATCCTATAACATACTCCCATGAGCATGCTGGATCCCACCAATATCGGTCTTTATCACCTTCCAATGTTGTGGTAGGACACCCAAAGAATAACACGCAGATAAACCATTTCCAAGCGGCTCTGGGCGACGCTTTGCAGCATGGCGAAGAATTACGATTGCCGAAGCCGCCGCCGAAGCCCCGAACATCCCGGCGTAGAGCCCGAAGCGGGTGAGCAACGCCGCGAGCATCGCGAAAAAGCTCGCGACCGTCATCACGAGCACGTCGCGGTTCGCGATGTGCGAGAGCTCGTGCGCGAGAACGGCCTCGATCTCCTGCGGCTCTAGCCGGCGCCAGAGCCCGTCGTCACGGCGACCGCCGCGTGCTTCGGGTTCCGGCCGGTCGCGAAGGCGTTCGGGACGTCGCTGTCGACGACGGCGATGCGCGGCTTGGGCAGGTTCGCCATCGCGCAGAGCCGCTCGACCATCGCGTGCAGCTCGCGGCGCCTCCTCGGCCGAGACGACCTTCGCGCCCGACGCTGCGAGTGCGAGCTTGTCCGAGGTGTAGTACTGGAAGAACGCGAGCCCGATCACGATCACGACCATCAGGACGATGCTGCCGTTGAGGAGGACGAAGAGGGCGACCCCGAAGAGAACGTAGAGCAGGCCGAGGAGCCCGCCCGTGAGGAGCATCCGTAGCGACAGCCCCCGGTCGCGTCCGAAGTTCTTGGCGTTGCATGGCCCGAATGGTACTCAGCGGACCAACTCTGCCGGTTCCCGCGGTCGCCGGTCTTAGCGGTTCATTAGAGTCCTCCGCGGTGCGCCACCCAGCAGTCATCGCCGCTGCCGCTGCGCTTGGCGCCATCGTCCTCGCAGGCTGCGGCTCCGAGGGCGTCGTCTCGCCGACACCGAACACCGTGGTCGGCACGCTGCCGCAGGCCAAGCAGCTCCCGATCGTCCCGGCCACCGCTCTCAAGGGAGACCCGCAGAAGGGCAGCTCGGTGTTCTCGAGCGCGGGCTGCGGGAGCTGCCATACGCTCGCCGCCGCGCACTCCACCGGCACGGTCGGGCCGAACCTCGATCAGCTCAAGCCCAACTACCGCACCGTCACGTCGCAGGTGACGAACGGCGGCGCCGCGATGCCTGCGTTCAAGTCGACGCTCAGCACGAAGCAGATCGCGGACGTGGCCGCCTACGTCGTGACCTCGACCGGCGGCACCGCGCCGTAGAGCTCCCTGCCGCGTTTCCGGCGCACATCGGCGCCTTCGCCTTCGATCTCGACCGGACGCTGATCGCCGCGGACGGCGTCCTCCTCCCGCGCACCCGGGAAGCACTCGCGCGGACGAGGGCAACCGGAGCCCACGTCGTGGTCGTGACCGGGCGGATGTTCAGAGCGGTGCGCCCGTACCTCGAGCAGGCGCAGCTCGACGATCTCGTCGTCTGCTACCAGGGCGCCGTCGTCGCCGACCCGGCCACGGGTGAGTTCCTGCTCACGTTCCCATCCCGCTCGCCGAGGCCCGGGAGGCGATGGACGCCGTGCTCGCCGCCGGTTTCCATCTCAACTGCTACGTCGACGACCTGCTCTACGTCGCCGAGGTGACGCCGGAGGCCCGCCGCTACGCCGACTTCCAGCAGCTCGAGATCCACGCCGTCGGCGATCTTCGCGCGTGGCTCGCACGCGACCCGACGAAGCTCGTCGCCGTCGGCGATCCGGCGGCGCTCGACGAGCTCGAGGCCGAGCTGAAGCCGCGCTTCGGCGGACGCCTCTTCATCTCCAAGTCGCTCCCGTACTTCCTCGAGTTCGCGCACCCCGACGTGAGCAAGGGCAGCGGACTCGCGTTCGTCGCGGAGCGGCTCGGCTTCCGGCCGGAGGAGACGGTCGCCTGCGGCGACGGCGAGAACGACCGCGAGCTGCTCGACTGGGCCGGCTTCGGGGTCGCCGTGGCGAACGCGCACGAGGACGTGCTCGCGCGCGCCGATCTCGTCGTTCCTTCGGTGCAGGACGAAGGTATCGCCGATCTGCTCGAGGCCTACTTAGAGCTCGTCTCGAAATGAAGCACGGACTGCCCGGCCTCGCTGGTCGGCACGAGCCTGCGTCCTCAGTCGCGCGAATAGCGCTGCTATTCACGCTCCCTGCGTCCTTGTCTCGCACTCGACCATCGCACCCGGTCAGCGCGTGGTCATTCCGAGACGAGCTCTTAGACTCAGTCGCGTGATCGACCTGAGAGCAGCCCGAGCCGCGCCGGAGGAGATGCGCACGGCGCTCGCGCGTAAGGGTGCCGGCGAGCTCTTCGACGAGCTGCTCGCCGCCGACCGCGCCGTGCTCGAGGTGCAGCCGCGGGTCGAGGAGCTGCGGGCCGCGCGGAAGGTCAAGGGCAAGCCGACGCCCGAGCAGCTTGCGGAGCTCGAGCGGCTGAAGGGCGAGCTCCAGGGCCTCGAGGAGCAGCTCGGCGAGGCGGAGGCGCACGCGGCAGGAGATCCTCGCCCGGGTGCCCAACCCGCCGGACGTCTCGGCACCCGACGGCGCGACCGACGAGGACTCCGTCGAGATCCGCCGCTGGGGCGAGCCGCCGAGCTTCGACTTCCCCGTCCGCGACCACCTCGACCTCGCGCAGGCGATGGGCTGGATCGATCCGGAGCGCGCCGCGAAGGTCTCCGGCAGCCGCTTCGTCTACCGGGTCGGCGACGTCGCCCTGCTCGAGCTCTCGCTCTACCGCTGGGCGCTGACGCGGCTCGTGGAGCAAGGCTTCGTGCCGATGCTGCCACCCGTGCTCGTGCGCGAGCAGGCGATGTACGGCACGGGCTTCCTCCCCACCGACGAGGTCAACATCTACCGGGTCGAGCGCGACGAGCTCTACCTCACGGGCACCTCCGAGGTCGGGATGGCGGCCTATCACGGCGACGAGATCCTCGAGGCCGACGGGCTGCCGTTGCGCTACGCCGGCTACTCGACGAACTTCCGTCGCGAGGCGGGGGCCGCCGGCAAGGACACGCGCGGCATGTTCCGCGTCCATCAGTTCGACAAGGTGGAGATGTTCGTCTACGCGTTCGCCGAGAGCGCCCGCGACGAGCACGAGCACCTGCTCGAAATCGAGGAGTCGCTGATCCAGGAGCTCGGTCTCCCCTACCGCGTGGTCAACGTCGCGGCCGGCGACCTCGGCGCGTCGGCGGCGAAGAAGTACGACATCGAGGGCTGGTTCCCGGGCCAGGAGCGGTACCGCGAGCTGACCTCCACCTCCAACACGACCGACTACCAGTCGCGGCGCCTGGCCATCCGCACCCGGCGCGACGACAAGCTCGAGCACGTCGCGACGCTGAACGGCACCGCCGTGACCGCGCGCACGATGATCGCGCTGCTCGAGAACTTCCAGGACGACGGCGGCTCGATCTCGATCCCGGAGCCGCTCTGGGAGTTCGGAGCGCCGCGCACCCTCGGCGGCGACCGCGTCCGCGACTGATCGAAGGACTGCTCGCAGACGATGAAGAGGAAGATGACGAAGGCTGAGATGGAAGCTCAGCGTGCCCGGGCGCGGCAGACGATCGAATGGGTCCGCGAGCTGGCGGAGCAGGCCGAAGCCGAGCTCCCTCAGGAGAAGCGACGCCCGCCGGCGACGTCGAACGCCGACTGGCTCCGGCAGATGGCCGGAGAGCAGAGCTCGACCTCGCAGGCCGGCCGAGAACTAACCGTCGTCCGGCTTGCTCCGCTCGGCGAGCCACGCCTTCGCGAGCCGCTTGTGCGCGCGGGTCAGCCATGCTTCCTCGACGAGATCGCGCAGCTCGTCGCGGTCGAGCCGCTCGAGCTCCGGGATGCGCATGAGCACGGCCGAGTAGCCGTCCCAGTGCGGCGTCGTGAAATAGATGCCGCGCGCGTCCGAGAGGAGCAGCTCCTTCACGCCGAGGTCGGCGACGCGGAAGACGAGCACGTCGTCGAGCCGCTCTCCTGTCTTCGGATCGACCGCGTCCTTCCGCCGGCTGCGGTGGAAGCAGAACATCTTCCCGTGCACGTTGTAGACGGGACGGCCGTCCTCGATCTCCTTCGTCGCCTCGGGCATGGCGAGGGCGAGCTTGTCGAGATCCTTCATCGTCGCCACGGCTGCGACACTAGACGCCGCGGCGGGGTGCCGGAGCGGTCGAACGGGGCGGTCTTGAAAACCGTTGAGCCCTCGCGGGTTCCGTGAGTTCGAATCTCACCCCCGCCGCTTTGACTGAGCCGAATTCGATGCGGGCAATCGGGTCTGGATACCCGCGGCTACGGCCCCAGGCTCGGTCGCGGAGCGCGTCGGGGCATCCCGGGACCCTGACGCGCCCCCGGACCGGCGCGCGATTGGCGCGCGCGGGGTGCGAAGCGACCCGCGAGTCAGCAACGCCTGGGGGAAGCGAAGCGGAGCACGTGTCGTCCGTCCTCGAAGCAGCGGTTGTGTTTCACTCGGTGTGGAGGGCTGTGGCGGTGTGGATTTTTGCGGCCCATGTCGCTGGTGCGAGTGCGCCGATCATCGCGATCAGCACACCGGCGAACGCGAGCACGAACAGTCTGGGTGTGCTGTAGACAGTCAGGAAGCTCGCCGGCAGGCGCAGGCCGACGCTTCCTGCCATCGCCGGGAGAATCTCGTTGTGCAGCGCAACTCCGATCGGTACCGCGATGACGCCTGCGAGGAGCCCGATTGCGGCGACCCATGAGATGGCCATCGCGGTCGTTTGTCGTGGCGTCATCCCGACGGCCTTGAAGATGCCGATGTCATGGACGCGGTCGCGGGTTTCCAGCACGACGGTGTTGAGGACACCGAGCGCGGCGACGGCTGCGAGGAGGGCGGCGAGTGTGCCGATCAGGCCGATCATGGCGTCGACGACGGCTGTTTTGTGGGTGTTCAGCTCGACGTTGTAGTTGGGTCCGAGCCGCCGGTTGAGAGCCTGCGCGTAGGTGCTGGCTGACGTTCCGGGTCGGAGGCCGACGTCGAACTGGTCGGGGGCAAAACGGGGATTGAGTGTGCGGAGGGTGGCCCAGCTCGTCACGAGGTTCAGGCCGCGGTTTTCGGTGTCGAAGATCTCGCCGACAATTCGGACACGGACCCTGTTGTGGCCTTCGCTGAGAAAGATCGTTTCACCGACCGACGTTCCGGTCTGGGTGAGGAAGCCGGTTGGGGCGAGCGCCTGGTCCGGCCCCGCGTACCAGTGGCCGCTGACGAGGTCGTAGCCTGTCCAGGTTGCGGGTCCGCGGAACGCGGTGACGGGAATCTGCTGCGAGAGCCCGGCGACGCTCGCGGATTCGTCTGCCTGCGGGACGACGTGGAGTGTGGCAGGCTGGGAGTGGACTGCGGCGAGGATCGCCTGCTCGGCTTTGGCGGTCGGAATCTGCGGCCCTCGGGTGGGCGCTCCTGCCTTGATGTGCTGCGTCCCGGATCTGACCGGTTTCGGCCCGGCTTGGAACCCGTCGCCGGGCATCTGGATCTGTACCGGCTCGGCTTGCTGGTGTGAGATCCCTTCCAGCAGTCTCTGTAGGGAGGAGGTCAGTCCGACGGCGAAGGTGACCGCGGTTGCGCCGAGGAGGACGGCCGCGAGTGTGAGGAGCGTTCGTGAGGGTCGCGCGAAGGGCGCGGCAAGCCCGATCGTGATCGGGCGCGGTAGTCGCATGCGGCCGAACAGCCGGTGGGCGAAATAGCCCCGTCCACTTTGCGGTGCGCGTCCGGTCGCGATCGCCTGGATGGTGCTGAGCCGCCCTGCTCTGATTGCCGGCAGCAGGGCCGCGATCGCAGCGAGGGCGCAAATCCCGGCGGGCACCACAAGGTCGACCCAGATGGGCACACCGAGCCCGCCGACACCGTAGGCGCGGGCGTTTTGTCGCAAGAGCGGGATTGCGAGTAGGTTGCCGGCCGCGACGCCGGCCACGCAACCGATCAGGGCTGGAAGTCCGACCTGAGCGGCGTAAGCGACGGCGACCTGGAGGGGAGTGAAGCCGATGCTCTTCAGAATCCCGATCCGCCGGTAGCCGGAGACGACCGCGCCGCCGACGACATTCGCGACGATCAGCACCGACATCACGATCCCGAGGATCCCGAAGGCGAGCAGGAACGGGACGAAGGGGGCGATGTTGCCGTCCTCCTCGACTTTCGCGGTGTAGTACGACATCGATCCGGCTAGGGCACCCCGCGGTAGGACTGCGGTCAGCCTGGCCACGTCGGCGTGAAGCTGCGTACCGATCCCGGCGTGAGCGAAGCGGTAGAGCATCTGGGTAGTGCTTGTCCCGCCGGCCGCACGGAGCAGACGGATTTCGGTGGGAGCGACCCAGCCGGACGCGGTGCCCGTGATCGAGTTCGCGAGGCCAACCACGGTCAGCCTCTGCCGATGTGTGCCGGAGCCGACAGTCAGAGTCGAGCCGATGGAGAAGCCGATGCCGTTGTCGCCGGTGGCGAGGACGACCTGACCGGGTTTTGTCGCCCAGTGTCCGTCTTCGATTACGAGGTCGTCGACAGCGCCGCTGGGAGCTGCGCGGCCGACCAGGGTCTGTGGCCCGAGCCCGAACCCGCCGCTCACGGACCGCAACAGTCGTCTCGGGATACGGGCCGGCGGCGGTCGTCACGCCGGAGACGTGGGCAGTCCGAGCGAGGCTCTCCGCTCCCACGTTTGGTGCGATCGCGGCCGTGATGTCGGCGCCGCGCTGGCTCGCGAATGCGTGGTCGAACGGAGCCTCCGAGTTGACGACGAGCGCAAGCGCGACGACTGTTGACGTTGTCGAGATGAGCACGACGAGCGCGATAACGATCGTCTGAAGGCGCCGTCGGGCGATCCCGCCGCGCACAGCCCGCAAGACGGAGCCGCTGCTCATGCCACGACCTCGCGCAAGTCACTCTGCGCGGCGCCGGCGATCCGGCCGTCCACGAGTTCGATCGTGCGGCTCGCATAGCGGGCCGCGAGCTCGGGATTGTGCGTAACGAGCACGAGCGTCAGACCTGCGCTGTGGAGGCCCGCGAGCAGGGCTCCGATCTCGTCACCGGTCGCGCTGTCGAGCGCCCCGGTGGGCTCGTCCGCGAGCAGCAGTGCGGGACGGTTCACGAGGGCGCGAGCGATTGCGACCCGCTGGCGCTCGCCACCTGAGAGCCGCGCGGGGTAGGCGTTCCGATGCGAGGTGAGCCCCATCATCTCGAGCAATTCGTCCGCACGAGCGCGACCCTCGGCTGCACGCATCCCGCCGAGCTGGGCGGGCAGCAGCACGTTGTCGAGGACTGTGAGGTCGTCGAGGAGGTTGAAGAACTGGAAGATCATCCCGAGGCGGTTCCGGCGAAACAGCGCAGCGCCGGTCTCGCTCGCTTGGTCGATCCGCGTCCCTGCGACGCTTGACGGCGCCGCTCGTCGGCCGGTCGAGCCCGGCGATCAGGTTCAGCAAGGTCGACTTGCCGCTGCCCGACGGACCCATGATCGCGACGGCCTCACCCCCACCGATCTCGAGACTGACCCGGTCGAGCGCGGGCCGGCTGTCGTCGTCGTAGCGTTTGGTCACTTCCTCGAGCCGAATGAGTGCGTCCACGGAGCTCCTTTGCGACTCGCCGCGGCGATTCCACGGCACGCAAGCAACGGTAGGAGCGACGCCGCGCGCTGTCATCGCCGCGGGGAGCCAACTTCGCCGTCGCCCTGCGGCGCGGTTCCTCGGCCGCGAGACGCTGGGCGGCGCGCGCACCCCGCCCTATATGAGCGACCCCGAGCTGGCCGACCATGTTTTGCATGTCCTCGACGACATCGGCCCGCGCTGTTTTTCATCTTCGCGATCACCATGGGCAATCACGGGCCGTGGCTCGGTGAAGGATCGCCGATCCGAGCAAGGTACCTGGGCGGCCTGCGCTCAATCGGACGAGATGCTGCGCCGTTTCATCGAGGGGCTGGAGCGGCGCAGGCGGCGGGCAGCTCCTCGGCTTCTACGGCGACCATCTGCCGAGCCTGCCGCGCGATTTCGCGCGGCTCCGGCTCCGACGACTGGCGCAGCGACTATGCGATCTGGTCGTCCTCAGCGGCGGCCGCCGAGCCGCCGCGACCTGCCCGCGCACGAACTCGGCCGCCTCCTTGGTCGACATCGCGCTGGCGCCGCGAAATAAGCCGCGGCGCGACGCCGTTGTCGGCGAGCACGGCGCGCGCATAGCATCCGGGGCCCGAGCAGCAAGGGCTGAGGACGCGATGGAGAATGCAGGGCCGCGCCGTCATCGTCACCGGCGGCGCCTCGGGGATCGGCCGGGCGACCGCGCTTCCGCTGGCGCGCGAGGGCGCACTGTGTCTTCATCGGCGATGTCGACGAGGCCGGTGGACAAGCGACCGTCGCCGCGGCCGCGGCTGCCGGCCACCAGGCCGAATTCCTTGCCGCTCGACCTCGCCGACCCGGCCGCGATCGAGAGGTTCGCCGCGGTCCACGCTAAGGCCGGCCACGTCGACGGCCTGGTCAACGGGTCGGCTGGGACGCATCCAGCATCATGGAGAACCCGCCGGAAATGTGGGATTCGCTGATCGCGATGA
>CAVREH010000028.1:0-123014 GCA_963720065.1 uncultured Actinomycetes bacterium | reverse complement strand
GATCGACCGCAGCTTCACGGCGCACGCCGACAGCGAGCACGGCGACCTCGTCCTGCTCAAGGGGATCATCGACCTCGGCCACGCGCTCGAGCTCAACCTCGTCGCGGAGGGCATCGAGACGCCCGAGCAGCACACGATCGGTGCGCCAGCTCGGCTGCCACCAGGCGCAGGGGTTCTATTTCGGCCGGCCGTCCCACCCGGCCCAGCGCGATCTCGACACCCCTCTGTAACCAGACGTCAGCCCCGGGAGCGGCCTCTTGCCGCCACCCTGCGAGCGGATGCGCCGGAAGGTCGAGCCGCTCCTCTGCGAGCTCCACGCGCACACGCGCTGGAGCGACGGAGAGCTGACGCTCCCCGAGCTCGTCGATCTCTACGGCCGCAACGGCTTCGACGTGCTTGCGATCACCGACCACGTCGTCCGCAGCGACGACCCGTGGCGGCCACCGGACGCACTGCCGCTCGGACTGCGCCGGGAGACGTTCGCGGACTATCTCGCGGAAATCGCGGCGCAGGGCGAGCGGGCGCGACTCGAATACGACCTGCTGCTCCTCCCCGGCGTCGAGCTGACCTACAACGACCTCGACCCGCTGGTCGCCGCGCATGCAGTCGCGGTGGGCTGCCGCACGTTCGTCGGCGTGGACGACGGGATCGAGGCCGCCCTGCGCGCCGCCCGCGACGCAGGAGCCGCGCTCGTCGCAGCCCACCCCTATCGCGGAGAGCCCGGTACCGCGTCACCGGCCCGCGCGACCCAGCGCTTCGCCCGTGACTGGGAGGAGCTCGCGCCGCTCGTCGACCGGTGGGAGCTCTTCAACCGGAACGAGCTCTTCGCCTGGGTCGCCGAGCAGCGCCTCCCCGCGGTCGCCAACGGCGACTTCCACGAGCTCGCGCACCTCTACGGCTGGAAGACGCTCCTGCCCTGCGCGAAGGACGAGCGGGACGTCGTGACCTATCTCCGCTCGAGCCGGCCGGCGTTTCTGACGCGCATCGACGAGATGCCGCTCCGCCGCGCGGCCTGAATCGGCTGACGAATCAATCGTCTAGCGGGGCTTGCCTTCGGCGTAGCGCTCGAGGCCGTCGTCGGGGATGGCCTCCCACTCGCACGCGTAGTCCACGTACGTGTGCCACTGCGGCCGGATCTCGTGCCCCGGGTCGAAGAGCCCGAGCCGGACGCTGCCCACCTCTCCCGTGTCCGGATACTTGCTCCAGAGGGCGCTGCCGCAGACCGAGCAGAAGCACTTCGGCCAGCCGTCGCCGGGCGCGTACTCCCGCACCAGCTCCTCGCCGGCGAGCAGGCGGAACGAGCCGGGAGCGAGCCGCGCCTGGGCGGAAGCCGCGGTGCCGGTTCGCCGCTGACAGCGCGTGCAGTGGCAGTAGCCCGCGCTCAACGGCTGCTCCGTGACCTCGAAGCGGACACCGCCGCACAGGCAGTGCCCGGTGTAGAGAGCGTCGCTCACTGCAGGAGCGGCGAAGGCGGGATGCGGGTCTCGCCCATGACCTCTTCGATCAGCAGCCCGACCTCGTCGACGTAGCACCAGCTCCACTCCTCGCCCGGCTCGAGCGAGCGGATCAGCGGATGCGAGGCTGCGCGGTAGTGGGCGGTCGCGTGCCGGTTGGGGGAGTCGTCGCAGCAGCCCACGTGGCCGCAGGTCAGGCAGATGCGGAGGTGAAGCCACTTGCCGCCGCCCGCGAGACAATCCACGCAGCCGTCCACCTCGGCCGGGAGCTCGCGCACGGCGACCTCGTCGAGATGCGTGCAGCCGCGCGCGCTCATCGCACCACCGTCGGCTGCTGCGCCGCGAGGTGCTCGTGCACGAACTGCACGGCCATCGATCCCTCGCCGACGGCTGTTGCGCAGCGCTTGGTCGAGCCCGATCGCACGTCACCGGCCGCGAACATCCCGGGCACGCTCGTCTCGAGCAGGTTGTCGGCCTCCGGCCGCGTCTCCGGTGAGCATGAAGCCGTCCGCGTGCCGCGCGACGGCTTCTCCGAGCCAGCCGGTGCACGGCAGCGCACCGAGGAACAGGAACAGGAACGAGAACGGCAGATGCGTTCGCCGGTCTGAGCGTGACGGCCGCGAGCTTCCGTCCTCGCCGTGGAGCCCGGCGATCTCGCTGCGGTCGCGGACCGCGACCCCGGAGTGCTCGAGCTCGTGGATGAGGTAGTCCGACATCGTCTCGCGCAGGTCGGCACGGCGGTGGAGGAGCGTGACGAGCGCGCCGCCGCGGGCGAGCCAGACGGCCGCCTGGCCGGCCGAGTTGCCGCCGCCGACGACCGCGACGCGCGGGCCGCGCCGCAGAGCTGCGCCTCGGGCGGTCCGGCCGCGTAGAAGACGCTCGTGCCCTCGTACTCGGCCAGGTCGTCGACCGGGAGCCGCCGGTACTCGGCGCCCGTGGCGAGCATCACCGCCTTCGCCCCGATCTCGTGGCCCTCCTCGAGGTGCACGACGTGGCGCCCGTCGCCTGGCTCGAGGCCGAGCGCGCGGTACGGAGTCGCGGGGCGCGCGCGAACTTCGCGCCTGGGAGACCGCGCGGCTCGTGAGCTCGGCGCCGCTGATTCCCGCGGGGAAGCCGAGATAGTTCTCGATCCGGCTCGACGACCCGGCCTGGCCGCCGAGCGCCGTGCTCTCGACGACCAGCGTGTCGAGCCCTTCGGAAGCGCCGTACACGGCTGCGGCGAGCCCGGCGGGGCCGGCGCCGACGACGAGGAGGTCGACGTCCTCGCGGGGCGCGAGCTCGAGGCCGATCCCGAGCGCGCGCAGCACGTCGCCGCTCGACGGCTGCTCAGCTCGCCGCCGCCGGGCAGCCGCACCAGCGGAGGCTCTTCGCCCGCCGGCGACCCGTCGTGCCAGGTGAACGGAAGCCGGTTCGCTCGCGCAACCTCGATCAGGCGCATCGTCGCCTCGGACGACCGCGGACCGACGATCTCGATCCCGATCCCCGCGACGCGCTGGAGCGCCTCCCGGCGCGAGATGAACGTCGCCAGCACCATGTCGCTGAGCGGCCCGTCCTCGAACAGCACATGCGCAGCGCGTCGCGCTCCACCGCGATGTACCGCAGCGGCTTGGTCACGACGGCCGTCACGAAGACGGTCTGGCCGGAAAGGAGGTTCAGCTCGCCGAGGAAGCTCGCCGGGCCGTGCCGGACGAGCTCGTTGCCGGCGGCGTCGAGGATCGCGACTTCGCCTTCCTGGATCGCGACGAACGGGTAGGTCGCGTCGCCGACCCGGTACAGGACGTCGCCGATTCGCGCCGTCCGTTCCTCTCCCAGCCGTGCCAGGGTCGCCAGCTGCGCGGCCGAGAGGGAAGGGCTCGCAGGAGCTACGGCCATCGCGCGAGCGTACCCTCGCCCGGGCATGCGAGGTCGGTCTCCGTCGTTTGTGGCCGCATGAAGCCACGTCTCGTCGGGATCAACCACGTCGCGTTGCAGGTCGACGACATCGAGGAGGCGGTCGCGTTCTACACCGGCCTCTTCGAGCCCACTGCGGTCAGCCGCATCCCGGGCGCCGCGTTCCTCCGCATGGGCGACCAGTTCCTGGCCCTGTTCCAGCGGGGGCCGCGCACGGAGGAGCCGCACTTCGGGCTCGTCGTCGACGACAAGGAGGCGGTGCGCCGCGCACTCGAGGAATCCGGCGTGGACGTGCTGCCGGGTCGTTTCTTCGACCTTCGCGACCCCAGCGGAAACCGCGTCCAGATCGTGCAGTACGACGAGATCCAGTTCACGAAGGCCGAACGCGTGCTCTCCGGAATGGGCCTCCAGCTCGGCAAGTCCGAGCAGGCACTCGAGGAATTGCGCGCCCAGGGCCTCGCGGACTAGGGCGAATCGTGTAACAGTTCCACCGGACCGGCAGCTCATCGTGAGGGAGGGCGACATGAGGCGCGAACACGACGAACGCACCGGACGGCCGCTCGTCAACGGGCGCGACTCCATCGAGGAGCTCAGCGACGACGAGCTCGAGGTGGAAGTGACCATCGCCGTGGCCGAGCCGCGCCACCGCGGCCTGCGGCTCGACGCGCTACTGCTCGAGCGCGCGCGACGCCGCGGACAGCGGCAGCCGCAACCGGCCTGAGCGCTCATGGCTAGCCGAGTCGTCCTCGCCGTGGACGTCGGCGGCTCACACGTCAAGGCGCTGACCTCGACTCAGAAAGAGCGCCGTCGGTTCGTGTCCGGCCCGTCGCTGACGGCGGAGCAGATGGTCGCCGGCACGCTGGCGGCCGTAGAGGGCTGGACGTGGAGCCGCGTCTCCGTCGGGATCCCCACCCCGGTCAGGGGCGGCAAGGTGATCGCCGAGCCGGTGAACCTCGGGGACGGCTGGGTCGGCTTCGACTTCGAGGCGGCTTTCGGGAAGCCGACGCAAGTGGTGAACGACGCCGTCATGCAGGCCGTCGGGAGCTACCAGGGCGGCCGCATGCTGTTCCTCGGCCTCGGCACGGGTCTCGGCTCCGCGCTGATCGCCGACGGCGTGATCGAGCCGCTCGAGCTCGGTCATCTCCCGTTCCGCAAGAAGACGTTCGAGGACTATGTGGGCGAGCGGGGCCTCGAGAAGCACGGCAAGAAGAAGTGGACGAAGGACGTCTTCGCAACCGTCGAGCGTCTCTCGGCGGCGATGGAGCCCGACGAGATCGTGCTGGGCGGTGGCGGCGTCGACGAGCTCGAGGAACTGCCGGAAGGCTGCCGGCGCGGTGCGAACGAGAACGCCTTTCTCGGCGGCTTCCGCCTCTGGGACCCCGACTGGGCCTCGAACGCGACGAAGTAACGGTGGAGGGCCGCCCGAGAGCGGCCCTCCACTGTTGAACGAGCGCGAGAGTCGAGCTACGGCATGCCCGGGCCTGGGCCTGCAGGCTGCCCGGTGTTGGGATCGAGGAACAGCTTGGGATCGCCGTGACCGTGGAAGTCGAACATCGAGTTCAGGGAGCCGGCGATCGAGTCGAACGAGCCGGCGATCCGGGGCAGGCCCCAGTTGTCCTCGATGAACTTGTCGATCGAGCTGAAGTCGGTCAGCGTGTGACTGACGGCACCACGCTTTGCCCAGGGTGAGATGAGCAGGAGCGGCAGCCGCGGGCCGTAGCCGCAGCGTCCGTTCTGCCCGGCGAGCGGAGTGCCCGTCCCGCAGAGACCGGTACCGGTGAGGAAGTCCTGCGGCCCGGGCGGGTTGGCGACTCCGCTCGTGTTCGACGGGTTGTGGACGCCGCTGTAGACGTGGTCGTAGAACCCGTCCGAGTCGTCGTACGTGACGATCACGGCGGTGCTCGACCAGTCCGGCGTCTCCTCCAGGGCGTTGATCTCCGAGGTGACGAACTGCTGCTCGTCGTACGGGTCCGAGTAGGCGGCGTGACCGTCCTCGTAGCCGGGAGCCTTGAGGAAGCTCACCGCCGGCAGGTGGTCGGGCGAGACGAAGCCGTGACCGATCGCACCCACCAGTGCGTTGAAGTCGCTCATGTCGTACTGGTGGTTGGCCGTGTCGAACTGCGGCGTCCCGTTGACATAGGACTGCGTGTCGGTGCCGATCGCCGCCAGCGACGCCGGCGGCAGGTGGTGCGGGTTGGCCGTCGCGGCGTAGTACTGGAACGGCTCGTGGTGCGGGATGTAGTCGTCCTTGTAGCCGTACTGGCCGTTCCCCCCGACCGCGACACCCACCGGGTGCACGGTGTCGCACAGACCCTGGTTGGACGAGTTCGCAGGCCGGTTGTTCGCGTTCGAGAAGTAGGTCTTGAACTGGTCGGGCGTGAACGTGCTGTCCGGCTGGGTGGTGTTGGTCAGCGCCAGCGCCTGCGCGAACGTCGTGCTGGGCTTGAATCCACCCTGGAACCAGCCCCAGCTGAGCCCCTTCGCGTTGAGCTCCTGGCCGATGTTGGTGCCCGTGAGCGAGACCGCGTCGCGGGTCGAGCAGTCGTCGTAGTACGGCTGGGCGTCCTCGATCAGCGAGTAGCCGCCCTCTCCGTCGGAGACGGTGTCCCCGTCGGTGTTGGCGCCGTTGATCTGGAGCCCGACGTTGCCCGTGTCGCCGGAGACGAGGTTGATCGCTCCCTCCGCTGACGGCCCGAACGTCGAGCCGAAGAAGTTGTCGCTGAGCCCGAAGTTCTTGGCGTAGTTCCACATCCCCGTGACGGTGTTGCCGTCGTAGTAGTTCATGACCATGTCGGCATTGCACGGGACGCCCTCGGGCGAATTGTTGTTGCCGAAGGATCCGGTCGGCCCGGTGCCGACGCTCGTGACGAACTTGTCCATCTTCCCGCCGTCGAACGCCTTCTGCTCGTCGTTGTAGTCGTGATCCTGGTCGCAGGTCAGCACGTCGTTGATGTTGGCCGGGTCGAGCCGACGCGGGTTGACCTGATTCCCGGCCGAGTCCTTGTTCGGGTTGTTGGTGAGGAGCGTCCCTTGCCCGTTCAGGCCCGGCGTGTTGGACAGACCGTTGATCTTGGCGCCGGCGGCGCCGTGGAAGGGCTGCCCGTCGCTGTTGGCAGCGTGCGGGTAGGTGCCGAAGTAGTGATCGAACGACACGTTCTCCTGGAAGATCACGACGACATGCTTGATCGGTGTCCCGATACCCGGCCCGGGCGGCCCGGGCGGGTTCGCGCGCGACGACGTGGCGGTCGCCGCCGCGGCGGCGATTCCGGCCACGACGAGCAACGGCAGCAGCCAGCGGATCCTTCTTCTCATGCCTCCCCCTTCGGTGGGTCGTTGGACGTGCACGATCCTCCGGGCGAGGCCGCCTGCCATGGGCATCGCTGCTGCGACCAAAGGGAGACGGAGTGGTGACCGAAGCTCGTGCGGCGCGCGCGCCCGGGCCGTTACCAGACCGTTACCAACCGCGGCCGCGGAGGCCGGGGTAGTCTCGGACGGTGGCCACGACCGCTCGCACCCGCAAACGCGCCACCTCCGCCGCCGAGCGGCTGATCAACCGCGAGCTCTCCTTTCTCGACTACGACGCCCGCCTGCTCGACCTTGCGCGCGACGAGACGCTGCCACTGCTCGAGCGCGTCTTCTTCCTCAAGGTCGCCGCCGAGATGCTGGACGAGTTCTTCATGGTCCGCATCGCCGGGCTGACCGGCCAGACCGAAGCCGGCGTGAGCCGGCGCCTGCCGGACGGCCGCACGCCGCAGCAGACACTCGACGACGCCCGCGAGCGCGTCCTGGAGCTGTACGGCAGCCAGGCGAACCTGTGGAGCAACGAGCTTTGCCCCGCCCTCGCCGCCGAGCGGATCGCCGTCTCCAGCGTCGACGAGCTCGAGCCGGCCGAGCTCGCCGAGCTCGACGACCGCTTCGAGCGTGAGATCTTCCCGGTGCTGACGCCGCTCGCGGTCGGGCCCGGCCAGCCGTTTCCCTACATCTCCGCGCTCTCGATCAGCCTCGGCCTGTTCGTGGCCGACCCCGAGACCGGCGAGGAGCGCTTCGCCCGGGTCAAGGTGCCGGAGGGCCTGCCACGCTTCTTCCCCGTCGGGCGGAGAGGCCGTTTCGTGCCGCTGGAGCAGGTCCTCTCCCACTATCTGCCCGAGCTCTTCCCCGGGATGGAGATCCTCGAGCGGTCGCTCTTCCGCGTCACGCGCGACGGCGATCTCGAGGTGGCCGACGAGGCCGACGACCTGCTGGAGGCCGTCGAGCTCCAGCTCCTCCGCGCGCGGTTCGGCGAGGTGACGCGGCTCGAGGTGTCAGCGTCGATGTCGCAGGCGATGCTGGAGCAGCTCCAGCAGGGCCTGCGAGTCCGCGACGAGCTCGTCTATCCGCTCGGCGGGATGCTCGACCTGGCCGACCTCGGCCAGCTCTACCGGCTCGACCGGCCGGACCTCAAGAACGATCCGTGGGTGCCGGTGGCGCGGCCGCCCTGGAACTCGCTGGAGTCCGCCTCCGAGCAATTCGCCGCGATCCGCGCAGGCGACCTGCTGGTCCACCACCCCTACGACTCGTTCGCGGCGAGCTTCGAGTCGTACGTCGACCGGGCGGCGGCCGATCCCGAGGTGATCGCGATCAAGTCGACGGTGTACCGCACGAGCGACGACACGCCGCTCGTGCCGGCGCTGATCGACGCGTCGGAGCGCGGCAAGCAGACCGTCTGCCTGGTCGAGATCAAGGCGCGCGGCGACGAGCGCCGCAACATCGAGTGGTCGCGCTCGCTCGAGCAGGCCGGCGTCCACATCGTCTACGGCTTCCCGGGACTCAAGATCCACGCGAAGACGACGCTCGTCGTGCGGCGCGAGGCGGGCGGGCTGCGCCGCTACGTCCATCTGGGCACCGGCAACTACAACGCCGTCACGGCCCGCAGCTACGAGGACTTCGGGCTCTTCACCGCCGACGAGGACATCGCCGCGGACGTCGCCGACCTCTTCAACCACCTGACCGGATTCGGCCGGCCGGGCGAGTTCCGCAAGCTGCTCGTGGCGCCGTTCACGCTCCGCGAGCGCCTGATCGAGGAGATCCGGCTGGTCGCCGGAGCAGCCGAGGCGGGCAAGAAGGCGCGGATCCGGATCAAGGTCAACGGCCTGACGCACCCGCAGGTGATCGACGAGCTCTACGCCGCCTCCGCGGCAGGGGCGAAGATCGAGCTCCTGGTGCGTGGTGTGTGCTCTCTGCGCCCGGGCGTGCCGGAGCTGAGCGAGCACATCCGCGTGCGCAGCGTGATCGGCCGCTTCCTCGAGCACAGCCGCCTCTTCGCCTTCGACGCCGCCGACCGCAGCGTCACCTTCATGGGCAGCGCCGACCTGATGCCGCGCAACCTCGACCACCGCGTCGAGGTCGTGACCCCGATCGAGGACCTCGCGCTCCAGGCCGAGCTCTCCTCCACCTTCGAGGCTTTGTGGCGCGACACGGCGGCCTCGTTCGAGCTCGATGCCGACGGCCGCTGGGAGCGCGTGCACGCGAAGAAGGACGAACGCCCGCGCTCAGGCCAGCAGACGCTGATGCGGCGCGCGCGGCGACGGTTCTCGCTCGGCCGCGCTCACTGAACCGCTTCAACACCGTCTCAGGTCCGTCACAGGACCGTCACCTGAACGTTTATCCGTCTTCCGATCGCGGGACCTACGATGCGTGGAGATGAGAGTCGGAGTCATCGACGTCGGTTCGAACACGACGCGGCTGCTCGTGGCGAGCGCGGAGCCCGGCGGGCTCGATCCGCTCGAGACGCAGAAGCTGCGGCTGTCGCTCGGCGAGGAGATCGAGCGGCACGGCGCCGTCTCGGCAGTCCACGTGGCGGCCGCCGCGAAGGCGGTCCGCGACATGGCGGGCGCGGCCAGGCGCCTGCGCGTCGACTCGCTCGACGTCTTCCTCACGGCTCCCGGCCGCCAGGCGACCAACTCCGCCGAGCTTGTCGCGGCCCTGACGCGCGCGGCGGGCGTCCAGGCGCGGGTGCTCACAAAAGAGGAGGAGGGCACGCTCGCCTATCGCGGCGCAGTCCTCACCGCGAGCGTCTCGCTGCCGCCACGCATCGCCGTTTGCGACATCGGCGGGGCCTCGACCGAGATCGCCGTCGGCGGCCCGGACCGCGACCCAGAGTGGGTCGAGTCCGTCGATCTCGGGTCGGTGCGGCTCACCGCTCGCGCCGCGGACATGCACGCCGAGGCCGAAGCAGCTTTCGCTCACCTCGTTCCACCCGCGGTCGAAGCAGCCCTCGCCGTCGGCGGGAGCGCCCGCGCCGCGCGCCGCCTCGTGGGCGCGGAGCTCGGCGGGACGGAGCTGGCCGAGGCGCTGCAGATCGTCGAGTCGACGTCGCCGCGCGACGTCTCCCGGCGCTTCGGCGTCGATCGCGCGCGGGCCGAGATCCTCCCGGCCGGGGTGATCCTGCTCGCCGAGGTGCAGCGGAGACTCGGTGTCACGCTGCACGTCTGCGGCGGCGGCATCCGCGAGGGTGCCGTCCTCGCGTCGCTCGACGCGCTCGCCGCATAGCTACGGAGCCGAGATCTCGTGCACGACCCGGCCCTGCTCGAGCACGACCGCCGCTCCCTTCTTCAAGCCGCGACCGACGAGCGCCTCGACAGCGTCGCCGTGCGTGCAGCAGACGACGCCGTCCTCCCGCAGGAAAGCAGCGGAGGCTGCGCCCGCGCCCTCCGCGAGCCGGTCGTCTTGCTCCACCTGCAGCTCCAGCGCGGCAGCCAGGGGCTCGACCGTCTGGACGCAGCGGACATACGGGCTCGAGAGGATGCGCCGCACACCGAACGGCCGAAGCAGCTCGACGAGATCGGCTGCCTGGCGGCGCCCGCGCGCATCGAGGGGACGCAGGCGGTCGTCGTGCTCCCAGTCGAGGCGCTGCCCGGCCGACGCGTGGCGGAGCAGCACGCTCGTCACAGGCGCTCCAGCAGCGGGAGGTCGCGCGACCAGCTGAGGATGCCTGCGGCGTCCTCCGGCGTCTCCCAGCGGATCTCGTCGACCTCGTCGTGCGGCGCGAACCCTCCGTCGACCGCACGCATGCGCCAGTAGCGGACGACCTTCGGCCGGCCCCGAGCGTCGACGTAACTCGTCTCGCCGATCTCCTCGAGAAGCTCGCAGCGCAGCCCGGTCTCCTCCTCGACCTCGCGCAGCGCGCACGCCTCGTCGGTCTCGCCCGCGTCGCACTTGCCCTTCGGGAAGCTCCAGTCGTCGTACTTGGGCCGGTGCACGAGCAGCACCTTCCCGTCCTGCACGACCAGGCCGCCGCCGGCGCGAACGATCCTCAGATCGTCTTGCGGAGCTTCTTCCACGCCTTCGGCCATGCCCCGCGCGCCTCGGTTCGACGCTCCTCCTCGCGCTCGACGAGACGGCCGGCGACGAGCGCCTGCTCCGGCGACGCCCCCGCGGCGAGCTCGCGCAGCCGCCCGGCGGCGACGACGGCATCCTGGTGCTCGCCGAGCACGTCCTGCAGCTTCTTGGCCCGCTGCACGAGCTTCTTGCGGCCCGCGAGCTCGGCCGCGTACCTCGCGCGCTTCCCCTTCTTGCGCACCGAGTGCAGCTCGTCGTCCGCCGGCTCGGCGGGCAGCTTGCGAACTGCCTTGCGCAACTTCGCGGCCGCCTCGTCGACGATCTCGTCGAGGGTGACGGCGGAGGCGCTCGGCTCGAGCTTGTCGATCGTCCGGGCGGTGTCGTCGAGGAGGGCGAGGTACTCGTCCGACCTCAGCGCGGCGAGCAGACGGCTCCGGCTGCAGGACCCGCTCGGTGCGCAGTGCCGCGAGCAGCGCCGCGGCGCGCTTCGCGTCCTCGCCGCCGAGCTCGGCAGCCTCTGCCTCGAGGTGCGCGAGCAACACGTCGAGGTCGCGCACCTCGCCGAGGATGCGGCCCAGCTCCTTCAGCCGTTCGTCGAGCTCGGCCGTATCGGTCGCGACCAGCTCCCGCCCCGTGCGGAGCAGGGCTCGGAAGCGGCGGACGCCGACGCGCATGTCGTGGAGGCTCTCGGGGTCGCGGCCGAGACGTGTTCCCGGGTCGTGCCGCTCGATCTCGCGCAGCTGCGCGCGCAGGCGGTCCCGCAGCTCCTCCAGCGAGCGCGGAGTCGGTCCAGTACGCGGGGACGTGGCCGAGCGCGCGGAACAGCTTCGGCAGCTCGTTCCCGGGCTCGGCGCCGGCCGAGACGAGCTCGTCGGCGATCTCGTCGAGCGCCTCCGGACTGCCGTCGCGCAGCTCGATCTCGACCTCGACGAACTGGTCGCGCACCTCGCGCGAGTCCAGCACCGTGACCTCGTCCGCGGTCACCTCGGCCGTGGTCCCGTTGCGCTCGACGAGCTCGCCGCTGCGGTGCGTTCGCAGCTCGGCCACGCGCTCGAGCGGGCCTCGACGCAGATGGGCTCGCAGGAGAGCGAGCAACTCCTCCGGCGGCCGTCCCGGCCCTCCCTCGGCCTCGAGCTCGAGACGCGAGTCGTCAGCCGGGAGCTTCAGCTGCCAGACGCCGTGCCCGTTCTCGGTGCGGCGGCGCAGGGTGATGCCGACGGCCGCAAGCGACTCGCCCGGCACGTCGTAGTAGACGGAGGTGAAGACCCGGGGCGCGAGAGGGCTGCCGCCGAGCGGCGGCAGCCGAAAGCCGACCGGAGCGTCGAGCTTGCGCTCATGCTCACTTGTTGCCCGCATACGCCCACGATAGGGCTAGCGGACGAGCTGTGCCAGCTGCTCCCGCGTCCGGCTGGCCTCCTGCTCGAGGCCGGGTGCGTAGGCCCCTGCGGCCTCGAGCAGAAGTTGCTGCCGACGCTGGGCGTCGATCTCGCGGAGCAGGTCGTCGATCCGCTGCCGGCGCCCGGCCGGGTCTTCGCGCGCGCTCATGCCACCTCCTGAAGCTCGACGATCTCGACCTCCTCGACGCGTTCGCGCGCCGGACGGAGGAAGAGGGCGGTCACGACGAAGCCCGCGACGAGCAGCCCGCCCAGCACGACGAACGACGTCTGGAAGCCGCTGACGGTCGCAGCCGCGCTCGCGGCCGAGACGCCGTGAGCACTTGCATAGCTCGACGCCGCACTCGCCGCGATGGTGCTGATCGCCGCCAGTCCGATTGCGCCGCCGATCTGCCGGCTCGTGTTCACGAGCCCCGAGGCGACACCGGCATCGGTGCGTTCCACCCCGGCGAGGCTCGCGATCGTGACGGGCACGAACGAGAAGCCGAGCCCCGTTCCGCCGAGGACGAAGGCCGGGAAGAGATCCCAGAAGTAGTGGCCGTCCACCGGCACCTGCGTGAGCAGGCCGACCGAGATGGTGGCGAGAGCGAGGCCCATCATGAGCGTCACCCGGACGCCGACCCGCGCCACCACCGCTTGCGCGAGGTTCGAGGCGACGACGACGGACAGGGCGAACGCCACGAACGCGACGCCGCTCTGCACAGCCGAGTAGTGGAGGACCTCCTGCACGTAGAGCGTGAGCACGAAGAACTCCGAGAACGTGACGGCTCCGACCAGCGCCATCGTCACGTTCGCCGCCGACAAGGCGCGCAGGCGGAAGATCCGCAGCGGCAGGAGCGGCCAGCGCGAGCGCGACTCGATCCCGACGAAGGCGGCGATGAGCGCCGCCGCGCCGCCGAGCAGCCCGAGCGTGACGGGCGAGCTCCAGCCGTCGGTCGTCGCCCGCGTCAGTCCGTAGACGAGCAGCATCAGCCCGCTCGTGACCGAGGCGGCGCCGGCCAGGTCGAAGTGGCGGTGCAGCAGATCCGCGCGGCTCTCGCGCAGCAGGAACGGCGTGAGGGCAATCGCGGCGACGGCGACCGGGACGTTGACGAAGAAGATCCAGGACCAGCCGAGGTACGACGTGATGACGCCGCCGAGCAGCACTCCCGCGGCCGCGCCGCTACCCGAAGCGGCACCGTAGATGCCGAGTGCGCGGTTGCGCTCGCGACCCTCGGCGAACGTCGTCATCAGGAGTGAGAGCGCAGCCGGTGCGAGCAGCGCGCCTCCCAGCCCCTGCAGCGCGCGAAAGCCGACGAGCGAGGCCGACGACCAGGCGAAGCCGGAGAGCAGGGAGCTCGCGCCGAAGAGAGCCAGCCCGGCGACGAACATGCGCCGCCGGCCGAGCAGGTCGGCGAGCCGGCCGCCGAGCAACAACGTCCCACCGAAGAGAATGGCGTACGCGGTGATCACCCACTGCAGCCCCGTGGCGGAGAAGCCGAGGTCCGACTTGATCGAGGGGAGGGCGACGTTCACGATTGCCACGTCGAGAATGACCATGAACTGAGCGGTGACGATGAGAGCCAGAGCGCTCCAGCGCCGCCGCGGTGAAACTGGGTGAATCGTGGGAAGCAAGCAGTTCCTCCAATCGTTGATATGACCAACTATACCGGAAGGGAACGCTTGGTCGCGCTACACTATTCCGAGAATGGGAATTGACATGAAGACTGTTTTGAAGACCCAGCCGGGACTACCTGCGGAGCTGCTTGCCTCGAGCCTCTTCCTGCTCAAGCGGCTCGGCTTCGCCGCCAAGAGCCGGTCGCTCGACGAGTACGAGCGCTTCGGGCTCAGTCCTTACCACCATGCGATCCTCGCCCTGCTCGAGGGCAGCGCTCCCGAGACGCAGGCGGAGATCGCAGACGCGCTCGGCTACGACCGTGGCACGCTCGTCGGCTTGCTGGACGAGCTCGAGGAGCAGAAGCTCGTCGAGCGCAAGCGCGATCCGGACGACCGACGGCGGCACCTCGTGCGGATCACGGCGGACGGCAAGCGCACGCTCGCGAAGCTCCGCGCGTTGGCCAAGCGCCTGGAGGACGAGTTCCTCGCGCCGCTCGACGCCGAGCAGCGAGAGCAGCTGCACGCGCTGCTGCTCGTGCTCGCCGGGCGGCACGAGCCGCGTGCGCCCCGCCGTCGGTCGGCTAGCGCAGCGCGCGGAGACGCGCTTTCGCGGTCGCCTTAGCCCGGCCAGCGGCTGGCAGATGACGCAGTGGTAGACGCGCGCAGTCCCGTCCTCGCTGCCCGTGAGGATCCAGTTTCCGCTCGGGCTGAAGCTCCCGCTCGTGAGCGGCGCGGTGTCGCGGCCGAGGTAGAAGAGAAGCTCGCCCGTGCCCGCGTTCCAGAGACCCGCGGTGAACTGGCTCGTGGTCACGATCCAGTGGCCGTCGGGACTGAAGCTGCCGGTGTTGACCGCGAAGAAGTGGCCGACGAGGACGTGGAGGAGGCGACCCGTGCGGGCGTCCCAGATGCGCCCGGTGTGGTCGGAGCTGACCGTTACCAGCTCGCGGCCGTTCGGCGAGTACTGCGCGTCATTGACGAGTTGCTGGTGTCCCGTGAGCGTGTGGAGAAGCTTCCCGGTCGATGCGTCCCAGAGCTGCGCGAGGTTTCCCTTCGTCGTTGCCACGCCGAGACCGCCCGGCGAGAGGACGGCGTGCTGCGTCGCGACGGGGATCGTGCTCAGGAGCCGGCCCGCGTCGGTGTAGACGCGGACCGAGCCCGGCAGCCGGACGAGGAAGCGTCCGCCGCCGGCCGAGAGCCCGAGGACTCGACCATCCACGTGCTCGAGAACCGGATTCCCATCCGAGTACCCGACGGTTCCATCCCGTCCCAGCAGCAATCGCCCGCCCTTGAGAAAGGCGAGCGCCGTGGCCGCGACTCCGTGGCTGAGGGTCGTGACTCCATGCCGATCGACGAGCAGGTCGCCGGTGCGATCCGAGAGCGCGATCGCGCTCCCTGCCACCGCGGCGGCGACGATCGACGAGGGCATCGTCAGCTGTTTCACGAGTCGCCCCGACGTCGAGAGGATCCGCGCGCGTCGTCCCGCGACACTGACGGCGTGGTCGTCGGCCCAGAACGTCTGCACCGGCGTCTTGCGCGTGTCGACCGGGACGAGCGTTCCCTGCGGCAGAGCGTCCCAGAGCCGCGCGCTGCCGTCGCTCGAGCCGGTGACGACGGTCGTGCCGCTCGGGTCGAAGCCGATGCTCGTCACAGCGTCGCCATGGCCCGCGAGTGGCGCCAGCAGCCGCCCGTCCTGGCTGTAGTAGATACGCCCGAGCCGATCGGCCGACGCCGTCGCAATTTCGCTTCCGTCCGGGCTGAACGCCGCCGCGTTCAGCGCGCCCGTCGCGCCGACGAGCAGGAGCTCGCGCTGCCCCGTGGCGACGTCCCAGACGTAGGCGGCGCCGTCCTGGCTCGAGGTCACGAGCGACTTGCCGTCCGGCGAGAAGGCCTCGTGGAACACGTAGCCCTGGTGCGGCAGGACATGGAGGAGCCGGCCCGTGGTGGAATCCCAGATCCGCGCCGTGCGGTCGTAGCTGCCGCTGGCGAGCAGCTTCCCGTCGGGGCTGAACGCGAACGAGCGGATCCCCGGGTCGTTCAGATGGGCGAGGAGGCGACCGGTGCGCGCATTGAAGATCGACGCAGCCGTCGACTTCCCGAGCCGCGTGGCGACGGCGAAGACCTGCCCGTTCGGGTCGAGGGCGCTCGCGATGACGCCGCCGCCGACGGCGACCGTCTTCGTCCGTCCGCTCGCGAGGTCGACGAGGCGGACATGGGTGCCGCTCCCCACGAGCAAAGTCTTCGAGCCGAAGGAGAGCGCGGTGATGGGCGACCCCGTCGACAGACTGTGTAGGGGGGTCACACGGTCCGGCGGCCAGACGGAGACGCGGCCGGCCGAGGTGCCCGTCGCAAAGGAGCCGCCGTCCGGGCTCCACACCGCCAGTGCGAGGTGGGGGACGCGGAGAGATCTGAGCTGCCGGCCGGCCGTGTTGTAGATCCCGAGGCGACCGTTGCTGCTCCCCGCGAGCAGCAAGCCGCCGCTCGGGTCGAACGACGCCGCAACGATGTTCCCGCCGAGCTGGATGATCTTCTGCTCGCGCATGGCCGCGAGGCTCGAGCGGAGGACGCCGGCCGTCTGGTGGCCCGGGGAGAGCTCCGCCGCTTGCAGCGCGAGGTTGACGCTGATCTGCGGATTCGTCGGGATGTCCGCGAGCGCCCGGCCGGCCAGCTCGCCGCCGTGAGCGTGGCGCGCCTGCGTGCGCGCGTCGCTCCGCTGGACGAGCGCGTAGACCGCGACGCCCGCCACGATCGCCAGCGCGACGAGGCTCGCACCGATGATCGCGAGCAGCCGCCGATGCTGGCGCCGGGCGCGGATCCGCTCGCGTCGCAGCTGCTGCTCGGCCTGCCAGGCGAGGATCGGCGGCCCGAGGACGTCGTGGAAGATCTCGTAGCGCGTCGGCGCCCCCTGCATCCCGTTGACGCCGCGCACGATCCGCTCGCGACCGAGCCGCTCGAGCAGGGGTCGCAGCTCGGCGTCGTCGACCTCGGCGTACTCGGCGAGATCGGAGGGCTCGTGCGAGACCTTCCGCCCCGACGGCGTGACGAGCTGGCGCACGACGCGTGCGGCCGCCTCCTGCTCGGCGACCGGCAGCGCGTCGAGCGCTCGCCGGACGTGCTCGCGCACCACCGCGCGGGCGCCGCCGATGGCGCGCAGGGTCGAGAGCCGCAGCTCGCGTGAGCCCTCCTCGCGCTCCCGTTCCCACAGCCGCTCGAGCACGAGCTGGAGATACGGCGCCTCGACGCCGGTGTCGGTCGACGCCTCGTCGAGCACCGCCTCGACGAGCGCGTCCTCGGCCGTGAACGGCTCGCCGGCCAGCTCGCTGTAACGCGCGAGCGGCCCGAGGATCGCGGCCCTGCCGGCCTCGCGGTCGAGCCGGTCGAGGCGGAGCAGGTTCGAGAACAGCTCGGGGATCCGTCCCGCGAACTCGTCGAGCTCGGCCAGGGCGTCGTCGCGCAGCGCGAGCAGGACGTTGACCCGGAGACCCGGCCGGCGCAGCAGCTCGGGCAGCGCCGTGCTCAGCGGGCCTTCGAGGCCGTGGTAGAGCACGTACTCCTCGAAGTTGTCGAGCAGGAGGTGCAGCTCACCGCTCTGCTGGGCCGCCGCGGCGACGGTGTCGACAAGCCCGGCCGTTGCGCCGAGCTCGCCGCACTCCGCGTGCACCGAGGCGATCAGGCGACCCGCCGGGTCCTCCGCCCACGCGTCGTGCACGACGACCGGCGCGCCGCTCAGCTCTCGCAGCCGGCGCGCGACGCCGGCGCCGAGAAGCGAGCTCTTGCCGACGCCGCTCGGCCCGTAGAGCACGGTCAGCCGGTTCGCGAGCACGTTCGCGGCCACCGCCGCGACCTCGCGCTCACGGCCGAAGAAGAGGAGCGCGTCGAGCTCCGAGTCCTCGAACGAGGCGAGGCCCTTGTACGGGCTCTCCGGGACGCCGGTCACGAGGTGGCCGCCTTCTCCAGCACCCGCTCGAGCTCGGCGACGTACGCCGCCGGCGCCATGTCGACCACCTCGACGTCGCGCCGCCGCCAGAACTCGCGCTCGAGCGGCTGCGGCCCGGGATGCACCGACCACGAGCGATAGGGCAGTGGCTCGCTGCCCCAGAAGCGCTCGAGGACGACGCGCAGCGTCCAGGTCGACAGCGTGTAGCCGAGCAAGAGCAGATGGGTGCGGCGCAGGCGTGCGGCGAGCGAGACGGGCAGCCTGCGGGCGACGTCGCCGTAGTGGATGAAGTCGTCCTCGGTGACGGCGAAGCTCTCCCAGGCGCGCTCGGTCGAGCGGTCGATCCGCCCCTGCAGATGCAGAAGCACGGTGCGCTCGTCGAGCGCCAGCTCGCCGGTGTACGCATTCGGCCGCTCGATCACGTTCGCCACGCCCGTCGGCGTGATGTGGCAGAAGCTGCCCCGCATCTGACCGGCGGCGAGGTAGCAGACCGTCTCGTACGGCTCCTCCACCTCCTCGAGCGCCCGCTCGAGCGCGAGCTCGTAGCCGGTCGTGACCAGCAGCGGCTGCCCCGTGTCGTGCTCGCGCAGCAGCGCCGGCAGCCGCGCGAGGAAGCGATGGACGGCGGTCGGCTCGCCGTCGCCCTCGACGAGCGTGTGCAGCGTGTCGTAGAGCGGGCCGGAGCCGTTGAGGACGGCGACCGCCTGGGAGACGCGCGCGAGCTCGTGCGTGTCGGCGTCGACGCCGAACCGCCGCGCGAGCTCCGAGGCGAGCGGCTCCGAGTCGGAGCCGATCACGACGGTGACCTTGCCGGCGAGCAGCGCCGCCGCCACCTCCTCGAAGTGCTCGACCTCGGGAATCGCTCCCCGGTCGACCGCGAACGTCTCCTGGCGGAGGATCGAGGAGTGCACGCCGCGCAGCAGCGGGCTCGGCTCGAGGCCCAGCTGCTCGACGAGGAGCTCCCGTCCCTCGCGGAACGCCTCGAGCGCCTGCGCCTGCCGGCCCGAGCGGTAGAGGGCGAGCATCAGCTGCGCCCGCAGCCGCTCGCGCAGCGGATGTGAGCGGACGAGCGACTCGAGCTCGTCGACGACCTCCGCGTGGGCGCCGATCGCGAGCTTCGCCTCCGCCCGCTCCTCGACGAGCGAGAGGTGGAACTCCTCGAGGCGCGCGATCTCCTCGCGCGCGAAGGCCTCGTAGCGGAACTCCGCCAGCGGCTCGCCTCGCCAGAGCGCCAGTACGTCGTCGAGCAGCGCCGCGCGCCGCGTGGGCTCGCTCGCCCGCGCAGAGTCGACGAGGCTCCGGACGCGAGCGAGGTCGAGCTGCTCCGGTTCGAGCCGTACGACGTAGCCCGGCGTCCGGGTCTCGATCACGTCCGGGCCGAGCGCCTTGCGCAGCTGCGCGACGAAGTTCTGGAGCGAGGCCACCGCAGTCGCCGGCGGATCTCCCTCCCAGAGCGCCTCGACGAGCCGGTCGGTCGAGACGACCCGGCCCGCCTCGAGCAGGAGCATCGCGAGCAGCGCCCGTTGCTTCGGCCCGCCGAGCGGGATCGGCTCGCCGTCTGCTCGAGCCTCGAGCGGTCCCAGAATCGCGAATTCGACCAACGCGCGAAGGTTGTAGCACCCTGCGGATGCCGCCCCGTAACGGCCGTTAGCCGGCCGTTAGGGCGCCGTTGGCGCTCCCGCCGACGGTGGCGCCATGAACATCGCGCCGCTCCGCCGCCATCCCGCTGCCAGCCTTGCGTCTGGCGTGGCAGCCGTCGCCGCCGTCGCCATCGTCTTCGGCGTCGTGCTCGGGCCGGGCCGGGCCGGCAACGCGCCGCTACTCGCGGGCTTCGGAGCCCGTAGCTACGCGCCCGGCCAGGTCGCCGTGCTGAACATCGGCGGCGGCAACACGACCCGCGCCACGCTCCAGATCTTCCAGGCCGGCGCCTCGGGCGCGCCGGGCCCGGCAGCAGCCCCCGGCTGGGACAAGCGCACGTTCGGCAAGCCGGTGACGACGCCGCAGCAGGTGCGGCGCCCGTCGGGGAACAGCCGCTGGCTCGTGCACGTCCGGCTCGGCTCGAGCTGGCCCAGCGGGGACTACGTCGCCCGGCTGACCTGGGGCACGCACGCCGACTACGCGCCGTTCGTCCTCCGCCCGCGCCGCCTCGGCGCCGCGCCCGTGCTGGTGGTGGAACCGACCAACACCTGGCACGCCTACGACGACTTCGCCGGCGACAGCTGGTACCTCGACTCCGCCGTCCACGTCATCGACCTGACCCATCCGTTCGCCGCCTCCAGGGTGAACGGGCAGCACGTCCCCGCGGGACTGCCGGAGCAGTTCCAGCGTTTCGACGTCGGCTTCCTGCGGTGGTACTGGCACAGCGGCTACCGGGCGGACTTCATCTCCGACGACGACCTTGAGCGGATCTCGAGCGCCCGGCAACTGAGCCGCTACCGGCTGATCGTGTTCGGCGGCCACGAGGAGTACGTCACGTCCCACACGTTCGACCTGATCACCGCCTACCGCAACGCCGGCGGCAACCTCGCCTTCCTGGCGGCCGAACAGCTTCTTCTACAAGGTGAAGGTCAAGGGGAACACGATGACCGGCCGGACTCGCTGGCGGGACCTCGGCCGGCCCGAGGCGGCGCTCATCGGCGCGCAGTACGCCGGCTGGGACGAGGGCAACTACCCGAACCACCCGTACCGCATCACGAACACCGCGGCGGCGCCCTGGCTGTTCAAGGGAACCGGCCTCCACGACGGCAGCAGCGTCGGCAACTATGGGATCGAGGTCGACGAGCCGAGCTCCGCGTCGCCAGCGCACACCCACGTGCTCGCCGAGATCCCGAACGAGCTCGGGCCGGGCAAGCCCGCTGAGATGACGATCTACACGCGCGGCCGCTCGACCGTGTTCGACGCCGGGGCCATCAACTTCGAGGCGAGCGCGCACTGGCCCGCGCTGTCACGCTTCTTCGGCAATCTGTGGACCCATCTCAGCGGCGAGACCCCAGATACGTAGAAGCCTCGCGGCCCTCGGGCTGATCGCGGCGGCCGGCGCCCTCGCCGCGTGCGGCGGCGCTCAGCCGCAGTCACAGCCCACGACGATTGTGCCCCCGCCGCGGCTACCGCCCCCGACCACGACGGCCACGGTGCCGAAGCCGAAGCCGCGGCCGCCGAGCACGGCACTGCCGTGGCCGACGTACGGCGCAGACAACGCCCGCCTCCGAGCGGTCGCGGCTCGCCGGGGTGCGGCCGCCGTTCCGGCGGCTGTGGACGTTTCACGGCCGGGGGCTGCTCGAGTTCCCGCCCGCCGTCGGCTACGGGAGCATCTTCGAGGAGGCGTTCCACGGCCGGCTCTCCTCGATCGACCCGGCGAACGGCCGGACCCGCTGGTCCTACACGGCCCACCGCTGCGGCTGGTCGTCTCCGGCGCTCGGAGACCACCTGCTCTTTGCAACCTTCATCGGCAACTACGAGTGCAGGGCGACGCTGCCGGGAGGCAAGCTCCTCGCCTTCGACGCGCAGACGGGTCACATCCGGTGGCAACGCACCATCGGTCCATCCGAGTCGTCGCCGCTCGTCGCCGGCGACAACCTCTATGTCGCCGACCAAGACGGATACGTGTACGACTTCGACGCTCGCGACGGGCGTCTGCGCTGGCGCTACTCCACCGGCGCACCGATCAAGGCCTCTCCCACGCTCGCCTCCGGGGAGATCTACATCGGCAACTACGCCGGCGAGATGCTGGCGCTATCGGCAAGCACCGGCCGGCTGGTCTGGCACAGCTCCGGCTACGACAGGTTCTACTCCACCGCCTCGGTCAACGCAGGCCACGTCTACGTCGGCTCGCTCGACGGCCGCGTCTATGCGTTCTCGGCCCGGAGCGGCGCCCTCCTCTGGAGCTTCGGGACGGGCAGCTACGTCTACGCCTCCCCGGCCGTCTGGCACGGACTCGTCCTCGTCGGCTCGTACGACGGCACCTTCTACGCGCTCGCCGGAGGCACGGGCTCCCTCCGCTGGACGTACCACGCCGGCGCGCGGATCTCCGGCGCCGCCTCGGTCGTCGACGGCTACGTCTACTTCTCGAGCTTCGCTCACCGGACGTACGCGCTCAACGCCGCGACCGGCCACCTCCGTGCGGAATGGTCCGACGGCGAGTACTCGCCCGCGGTGGCCGGCAACGGGCGCCTCTACCTCGTCGGGCTGGGCCGGATCTACGCGCTCTCGCCTCGCTCTTGAAGCCGGTTGGCCTCCGGTATACAACTACGTAGTCCGATGCGTCTCAGCCTCACTGTCCTCAGCCTGCTCGTGGTCGCCGCCTTCGCGGCGACGCCGGCCTTCGGCAGCGCGATCATCGGCCGCAACGTGACCGGGGCGACCCTGTCGATCGACAAGCAGGGCCGCGCACACGTGAGCTACCGCACCGGCGGACAGGAGAAGTACCTGGTCGCCTGGGACGCGATCAACGCGCTCCCGCCGAGCACCAAGCGGCCGCAGGTCAAGTTCAAGCTCCGCTACGGGGTCAAGGGCAAGGGCGTCTGCCTCCCGTACGACGGGCCGCCGCTCGCCTGGAAGGTCAAGGCGTGCAAGGCTCCTGACGGCAGCTACTGGGCACTCCAGTCGTGGGTGCGCCTGAAGCCCAACTACGGCGGGACGTCGGGCTACAAGGAGCTCCATCTCTCGCACTGGACCGGCCCGCTCGCCGTGCTCACCGTCTACCAGAACTGGGCCCAGGAGAAGTACCGCCACATGTTCGGCCGGCTCACGTACAACGGCGTCGGCGTCTACGGGTTCAAGGCCACCGGCGACGGAGCGCCGCTCGACAGCTACGGCCGGAACATCTACGTCGACACCTTCAACTCGCGCTACGGGAAGGGCTGGCATCGCGAGAACAGCTTCCTCACGCACCATCGGGGCAACACCCTCGGCGACTTCTGTTACGGCTTCTTCCCGCACGGCAGTCATCCGGCCGGCAAGGGCACGAAATACCGCGCGACCGCCGAGGGGCCGGGAGTGACGCCGGACGTGCTGTGGGCCGCCGACGACATCGGCCCCTATGACGCGAGCGTCCAGGCCTCGCAGCAGGCCATCGAGCGCGCCTACGGCGACCCGAAGTGCCGCACCTGAGCATCCCGTAGAGGCACGTTCTAGGCTGCGGCGGGATGGCCGAGAGCCTGGACACGCTGGTCGCCGACTCCGACCGCTCGACCGCGGCCGACGAGCTGCGCCTGCACTACGACAGCGGCCGGCTGACGCTCGACGAGTTCGAGAGCCGGCTCGCCGAGGTGCACACCGCGCGGACCCGCGGCGATCTCGAGCAAGCGCTCCGGCAGCTCCCGCGGAGCGAGCCGGTCGTGAGCCTCCGCCTCCGGGATCGGCGCTGGAGCTCCCTCGCGCTCCAGTACGGGCTCGTCAACGTCATCTGCATCCTCGTCTGGGCCATCTCCGGAGCGCAGATCCACGACTTCTGGCCCAAGTGGGTTCTCCTCGGGACGCTGATCATGTACCTGCGGCGCCTCGGCGGACGGTCAGGTCGGCGCCGGTTGCCGCCGAGCGGCGAGCACTAATCCGTGGCGCACGAGTACGACACCGTCGAACGCGACCTCGAGCGGGTCGGGATGACGCTGGCGCGGCAGCCGACGGAAGCAGGCGTCGAATGGCGGCTCACGCTTCCCCACGGCGAGGTCGTCGAGGCGTGGGAGCCCGGGACCGCGGGGCTGCTCCCGCCGCCCGAGATCGCGCGCCTGATCGAAAGCGCCCTGGCCGGCCGGGACCTCGTCCCGAACCCGCCGCCGCGCGAGCTCCCCGCGGAGTTCGTCCGCTTCGAGGAGCTGACCCGCCTGCTCGTCAGGACGTCTCGCCCTCCGCGAGCCGGATCCGGCGCAGCATGAACCACGCCGACCGCTGAGTCACACCGAGGGCGCGCGCGAGCTCGCGTGAGCTCACCGCGGCCTTGGGATTGGCCGCCGCCCAGACCGCCGGCAGCCACTTGTCGAGCCCGAGCGACGAGCCCTCGAACATCGTGCCGACCTTGATCGAGAACTGCCGCTTGCAGGCCCTGCACTTCCAGAGCCGCCGCGTCGAGACGTAGGAATGCTCGGCCGACCCGCACCGGGGGCAGACGCGGCCGACCGGCCAGCGCAGCGAGGCGACGTATTCGTCGGCCACGTCCGGGTCGGAGAAGTACCGGACTGCTTCGGAAAAGTCGACCGGGAGCCGAATGCCGCTTGTTTCCGCCATCGGGGTGACTCTACTACGTCACTCGGGTGCGGCAGCCACCTGCGTAGGAAAGCGGTTGGATCCCGGTGTGAAGAACACTCGATTTGGGGACGCAGCAGGCCTGGCGCGGCGCCGATGCCTAGGATCGACGAAGGGCCGCACCACCGCACGACCTCTTGCCGCATCCCGCCGGATTCCCCCCGGCCGGGGGATCCCTGGATCCCCGGATGGGGCATGCCTGCGTGCCTTGCCGCGACGAAGTTGAGAGCCCAACCCTTTCCGAGCGCCGAGAAGCCGAACGTCGCGCTGCGGATCTAGCGACCTCGGCCCTCACAGGCTCACTCAACCCAAAGGCGGCAATCGAATGAAGTTCTTCCCCAAGAGACGCATCACAGTTCTCGCCGTGTTGCTGGTTGCCCTCATCGCGGCGATCGGCGGCTGGGCGTACTTCACGGCCAACGGCTCCGGTAGCGCGACGGCGACCGTCGGCACCAGCTCGAATCTCACCCTCCACGGCTCGACGGTCGGGACCCTGTACCCCGGCACGACCGTGCCGGTCAGCTTCACGGTGGACAATCCCTCGGCCGGACATCAGCAGCTCGGCACGATCTACCTCGCCGGCGTGAAGGCCTGCACCGGCGCGAGCTCCTGCTGGGATCCGTCGCTGAACAGCGGCGCGGGCGGCTGCTCGAACAGCGGCACCGAGCAGAGCGGCTGCGAGTCGGTCGACGCCGGGAATGCGGGCGACGCCAACGCCAGCAACTTCTACCTGGCCGACGTGACCGAGAACCAGGACATCGCCGGCAACGGCAGCGGCGTGAGCGCCACCAACGGCGGGACGCTGAAGATGAACAACCTCAGCTCGTCCCAGGACAGCTGCAAGAACGCCAACCTCTACCTGCAGCTGGCGACGAGGTAGCGAGATGACAGTCGCGGAGGCGCGCCCACCCCGGGCAGCGCCTCCGCGATTGGAGGCCCGATTGTCCGGTCGGATTTCCACACTTGATTCGAAAGACGCCGTCTCGACGGCGTCTTTCGCGTTCTTCGAGCTCGGCCGCTCCGGCGGCCGTCGCGGGCCTGGGCGCCCGAATCGGACGCGGACGCCCAGGCCCGGTTCCACTCAGGGCGAAGGCGGAACGTGAGGCGCGGGCTCCTACTCGGCCTACCGCTGGCGTTGGTCCTCTGCGTCGCCGCAGCGATCGCGTACTTCGGCAGCACGGGATCCGGCAGCGCGACGGCGAGCGTCGGCGGGTTGAGCGCGCCGACGATCACGGGCGCCACGGGAGGCGTCGGCACGGTCGCGCTCTCCTGGTCGACCGTCTCGCCGCCGCCGCCCGGCGGTACCGTCACGTACTACGTCAGCCGCGACGGCGGCGCGGCGGGCGGCAACTGCCCGACCGCGGCGTCGCCGACGAGCGTGACGAGCTGCACGGACTCCGGCCTGGGCGCCGGCACCACCTACCACTACACGGTCACCGCGGTCTGGCGCAGCTGGATGGCGACCAGCGCCACGGCCCCGGCTACCACGACCGCGCGCACGGTCACGCTCACCGCCTCGAGCGGCCGCGTCGGCGACACCGTCTCGATCTCCGGTCAGGCGTTCCCCGCGAGCTCGTCGGTGAGCGCGACCTACGACGGCACCTCGGTCACCATCAGCCCGGCGACCTCGACGGACGGGACAGGCTCTTTCTCGGGCGCGACCTTCGTCGTCCCGGCGAGCCCGGCAGGCGCCAACACGGTCGTCGTGACGGCCGGCGGGCAGACCGCGAACGCGACCTTCACCGTCACCCCGAAACTCACGCTCTCGGCCGTGTCCGGAAACGTCGGCGACTCCGTGACGATCTCGGGAACGGGCTTCGCCGCGTCGAGCGCCATCGGCGTTTCCTTCGACGGCTCGGGCCAGACGACCTCCCCGCTCTCGCCGACGACGAATGCGAGCGGGAGCTTCAGCGGCGTCTCGTTCACGGTGCCGGCGAGCGCGAAGGGCTCCCACACCGTCGCTGCCTCCGACGGCTCGGCCGACAGCGCCTCGGCGACCTTCACCGTCAATCCGAAGCTGGCGCTCTCGCCCGCGTCGGCCCATGTGGGAGACACGGTCACCGTGACGGGCACCGGCTTCGCCGCCTCGAGCGCCGTCTCGCTCACGTTCGACGGCACCGCGCAGACGACGACGCCACCTTCACCGGCAGCAACAGCGCCGGGAGCTTCTCGCTCACCTTCCAGGTGCCCGCCAGCGTCGCCGGCGCGCACACCGTGACCGGCACGGACGCCGCGTCGAACAGCGCCGGCGCGAGCCTGACCGTCACGCCGAAGCTCGTGCTCACGGCGCCGAGCGGCCACGTGGGCGACACGGTCACGATTACCGGAACCGGATTCGCGGTCGTCTCGAACGTGACCGCGACCTACGGCGGCAGCCTGCTCGTGCTCGTGCCCGCGCCGACGACGAGCTCGAGCGGCAGCTTCTCGGCGACGTTCACGGTGCCGACGGGCGCGGCGGGCATCTACACCGTCGCCGCGACCGACTCGTTCTCCAACAGTGCGAACGCGACGTTCACGCTGACGCCGCAGATCGTCCTCACCGGCGGCTCGCTCGGTGCGGCGAACGGCTACGTCGGCGACACGGTGACGATCACCGGAACGGGCTTCGCCGCAACGAGCAACATCGGGACGCACACGTACGACGGTGCCGCGCTGACGCTGTCGCCGGCCACGCCGCAGACCAGCGCCTCCGGCGGCTTCACGGCGACCTTCACCGTGCCCGCAAGCGCAGCCGGAGGACACACCGTGCTCGTGACCGACGGAGCGGCCAACTCCGCCTCTGCGACGTTCACCGTCAATCCGAAGATCACGCTGACGCCGACGAACGGCTCGTCGGGGAGCACGGACTCGATCGCCGGCAGCGGCTTCGCGGCGAGCAGCTCGCTCTCGGCGACCTTCAACGCCACGTCCACGCTCACGCTCGGCGGCACCACCTCCACCGACGCGAGCGGCAGCTTCAGCGGGGCTACGTACACCGTCCCGTACATCGGCTCGGGCAGCTTCACGGTGCTCGCAAGCGACGCGTCGAGCCACAGCGCCACGGCGGGCTACACGATCCAGGGCGCGATCACCTCGCGCGCATCGACGGCCTGGAACCTCTCCTCGACCTGGATGGGGTCCACGAAGACGGGAACGATCACGACGAACACGTTGTCGGCCACGGTCACGGGCAGCGGGACGAAGTTCGCGACCGAGCTGCAGGCCGGCGACGCGATCTACCTCGGCGACGGCACGACGCTGCTCGGCACGGTCGCGACGATCGCGAACAACACCTCGCTCACGCTGCAGGCGAACGCAGCCTCCACGAACTCCGCCGTTGCCTACACCGGGAGCCGCGTGCCGACGGCGTTCGACGCCGTCACGATCGCGGTCGGCAACGCCGTCACGGTGCCGGCCGCGTACGCCGCGTCGGCCCAGTCGCTCCTGATCGGGCCGGCCGCCGCGGCCGGCTCGCAGTCGGTGGCGCTCCTCGCCGGCACGTCGTCCCTCACCGTCTCGGGCAACGTCGACCTGACGCAGCCGTCGACCGCCAACAACACGCAGTTGATCGTGGATGCCGGCGCGGCGACCATCGGCGGCAACCTCGACCTGAACTCGACCGCGACGAACAGGAACCGCTGCGACCGCGTGCGGATCACGACCGGAACGGTGACGGTCTCGGGCAACGTGAACGTGAACGACCCGAACCAGAACGGCGCGCCGACGTGCAACGCGAACGGGGGGTTCGGGTCGCCGGCGGCGATCACGCAGCTCGACATGAGCGGCGGCGCCGGCACCCTCAACCTCGCCGGAGCGCTCACCGTCGCGTTTCCCGCCGTCCAGGCAGCAGGCCTCACGTCGACGACGACGAGCACGGTCGTCTTCAACGGGACGAGCGCGCAGACGATCCCCGTGCCGACCTCGGCCACGTGGGCCTACGGCGACGTCACCGTCACGAACACGAGCGCCGGCGGCGTCTCGTTCGGCGCAAGCTCCGTCGCAGGCGACTTCACGAGCGACTTCAGCATCGGCTCCGGCGCGACCGTCAGCGCGGGCAGCTACAGCGAGGTCTTCGGCGGCAACTTCACGAACAACGGGACGTTCAACGCCGGCACCGGGACCGTCACGCTCCAGGGCTCGAGCCCGGAGACCATCGGCGGCTCGAGCTCGACCGCGTTCGCCAACCTCGCGATCAACGGGACGAGCACCGTCACCCTCGGCAAGAGCGCCACGGTCGCCGGCAACCTCACCGTCTCGAGCGGCACGTTCGACCTCGGCGCGAACACGATCCCGGGCTCCGGCGGGATGCTCACCGTCGGCTCGGGCGACACGCTCAAGATCGGAGGGCCGAACGGCTTCCCGGGCGGCTACACGACACACAGCCTCGACCCGGCGAGCACGATCAACTACAGCGGCACGAGCCAGACGGTCTCGAACGAGAGCTACGGCAACCTGACGCTGAGCGGGAGCGGCACCATGACGATGCCGTCCGGAGCGCTCTCGATCGCGGGCGCGCTCACGACGAGCGGGACGCAGAGCGCGACCGCCCAGGCGGCCGTGACCGTCGGCGGTGCCGTGACGATCGGCTCCGGCACCACGTTCGCGACCGGCGCGTTCGCGGACTCGATCGGCGGCAACTTCACGAACAACGGCACCTTCACGGCCGCCGGGAGCACGATCACGCTCAACGGCAGCGGGGCCCAGTCGATCGGAGGTTCCTCGACGACGAGCTTCGCCAACCTGACCGTCTCCAAGAGCGCGGGTACCGCGACGCTCGCCGCGAACGAGAACGTCGGTGGCAACCTGTCGGTCTCCCAGGGGACGCTCGACGTCTCGACCTTCGCTGCCACCGGCTCCGGCGGCACCTTCAGCCTCGCCGCCGGCACGACGCTGAACGTCGGCGGCGCGAACAACTTCCCGAGCGGCTTCGGCGGCGTCTCGCTCGATCCGGCCAGCACGGTCGTCTACAGCGGCGCGGGCCAGACCGTCGGCAGCCAGACGTACGGCAGCCTCACCCTCGCGGGCAGCGGCACCAAGACGCCTGCAGCCGGAGTCACCGTGGCCGGCACCTTCACGATCGGCTCGGGGACGACGTTCGCCGCCGGCTCCTTCACCCACTCTTTCGCCGGCAACTTCGCGAACAACGGCACGTTCACGGCCGGCACGAGCAACGCGACGTTCAACGGGACGGGAGCGCAGACGATCGGCGGCTCCTCGACGACGACTTTCGCCACGTTGACGCTGAACAACGCGACGGGCACGGTCACGCTCGCGCAGGCCGAGTCGGCCGCGAACCTGACGGTCTCCGCCGGCACGCTCGATCTCTCGACGTTCGCGCTGACCGGCACCGGCGCGGGGACGCTCACCGTCGGCAACGGCGCCACGCTGAAGATCGGCGGGACGAACGGCTTCCCCTCCGGCTTCCCGACGCACAGCCTCAACGTGGGCAGCACCGTCAACTACTACGGCACAACGCAGAGCGTGTCGGGCGAGAGCTACGGGAACCTCGTCGCCGGCGACAGCGGCACGGCGACGCTCGCGGCGAACGGCACGGTGGCCGGCAACCTCACGGTCTCGTCGGGCACGCTCGCGCTCGGCTCGTTCTCGCTCAACCGCGCGAGCTCGGGCGGCACGCTCACGGTCAGCGGCGGCGCGACGCTGAGCATCGGCGGCACGAACGGGTTCCCCGCCAACTACACGACGCACTCGCTCGATCCGGCGAGCACGGTCGTCTACAACGGGACGACGCAGAGCGTCTCCGGCGAGAGCTACGGGAACCTCACCGTCTCGGCGAGCGGCACGGCAACACTCGCGGCGACCGGCACGGTGGCGGGCAACCTCACCGTTTCGTCGGGGACGCTCGACCTGGCGACGTCCACGCTCAATCGGGCGACCGGCGGCGGCACGCTGACCCTCTCGAACGGCACCACGCTCGCCATTGGCGGCGCGAACGGCTTCCCGGCCAACTACTCGACGCACAGCCTCGACGCGACCAGCACCGTCAACTACTACGGGACGACGCAGAGCGTCTCCGGCGAGAGCTACGGGAACCTGACCGTCTCGGCGAGCGGCACGGCGACGCTCGCCGCAACCGGCAGCATCGCCGGCAACCTGACGGTCTCGTCCGGCGCGCTCGACGTCTCGTCCTTCTCGCTCAACAGCTCTGGCTCGGGCACGTTCACCGTCTCGAACGGCGCGACGCTGCTCGTCGGCGGGTCCGCCAACTTCCCGTCGAGCTACGCGACGACCTCGCTCGGCGCGTCGAGCACCGTCAACTACGACGCCGCCGGCGCACAGACCGTCACGGTCGCGCCCTACGGCAACCTGACCCTCGGCGGGAGCGGGACGAAGACCGCAGCCGGGGCGCTCACGATCGCGGGCAACACGACGATCGGCTCGACCGCGACCTTCGCCGCCGGCTCCTTCACCCACTCACTCGCCGGCAACTTCACGAACAACGGGACGCTCAGCGCCGGCACGAGCACGATCACGCTGAACGGCGCGGGCGCGCAGTCGATCGGCGGCTCGGCCACGGCGAACTTCAACAACCTGACCGTCTCGAAGACCTCGGGCACGGCGACGCTGACCGCGAACGAGGCCGTGGGCAACAACCTCTCCCTCTCGTCCGGGACGCTCGGCCTTTCGTCCTTCACGCTCAACGGCGGCGGCGCGGGTACCTTCAGCGCCGCGAACGGCACCACCCTGCTCGTCGGCGGCGCGGCGAACTTCCCGTCGAGCTACGGGACGATCTCGCTGGGCGCCTCGAGCACCGTCAACTACTACGCCGCGGGCGCGCAGTCCGTCGCCGCGGTGACCTACGGCAACCTGACCTTCAGCGGCAGCGGCACGAAGACGGCCGCCGGCGGGGTGACCGTGGCCGGGACGACGACCGTCGGCTCGGGGACGACGTTCGCCGGCTCGAGCTTCACGCACTTCTTCGCGGGCAACTTCACCGACAACGGCGCGTTCACGAGCACCGGCACCGCGACCTTCAACGGCACGAGCGCGCAGACGATCGGCGGCTCGGCCGCGACGACCTTCAACAACCTGACGGTGAGCTCGAGCAACACCGTCTCGCTCGGCGCGAGCCAGTCGGCCGCCGGCAACCTGAGCGTCTCCTCGGGAACGCTCGACCTGACGACGTTCACGCTCAACCGGACGAGCGCGGGCGGCACGCTGACCATCTCGAACGGCGCCACCCTCGCCATCGGCGGCACGAGCACCACGTTCCCCGCCAACTACACGACGCACAGCCTCGGCGCGACGAGCACCGTCAACTACTACGGCGCGAGCCAGACCGTCACGAACGAGAGCTACGGCAACCTCGCCCTGAGCGGCAGCGGCACCGTGACCATGCCTGCCGGGGCGCTCTCGATCGCCGGCACCTTCACGACGAGCGGCACCGAGAGCGCGACGGCGCAGGCGGCCGTCACCGTCGGGAGCGACGTCACGATCGGGAGCGGGACGACCTTCGCCACGGGGGCCTTCACCGACTCGTTCGCCGGCAACTTCACGAACAACGGCACCTTCACCGCCACCGGCGGCACCGTCGTCCTCAACGGGACGGGCGCCGAGGCGATCGGCGGCACCTCGACCACGAGCTTCAACAACCTCACGCTCTCGAACTCCACCACCGCGATCACGGCGGCGACGAACTTCAACGTCGGCGGCACGTTCACGGTGTCGAGCGGCGCCGTCTTCACGCCGGCGGCCGCGGTCGTGATCAACAACGCGGGCGCGGCCGGGACGATCACCGGCTCCGGCACGGCTCAGGTGACCTCGACCAGTGCGTCAGGCTACGCGGCCCAGTACAAGTTCACGACGAACACGCTCACGAACCTGACGGTCGACTACAGCTCCTCGTCTGCCCAGACGATCGTCGCGGTCGCCTACGGGAACCTGAAGACGAGCGGCAGCGCCACGAAGACCGCGGCGGCCGGCCTGACCGTGACCGGAGACGTGACGGTCGGCTCCGGCAGCACCTTCGCCGCCTCGAGCTTCAGCCACTCCTTCGGCGGCAACTTCACCGACAACGGCACCTTCTCCAGCACCGGAACCGTCACCTTCAACGGCACCGGCGCGCAGGCGATCGGTGGCTCGACCAACACCGCCTTCAACTCGGTCACGATCAACAAGAGCTCCGGCACGGCGAGCCTCACGGGGAGCGCGACCGCTGCCGCCAACCTGACGCTGACCGCTGGCACGCTCGACCTCTCGACCTTCACCTTCAACCGCGCGTTGGCGGGCGGCACGCTCACCGTCTCGAGCGGGGCGATGCTGAGGGTCGGCGGAGCGAGCAACTTCCCGACCAACTACACGACCGTCTCGCTCGCGTCGGGCAGCACCGTGGAGTACTACGCCTCGAGCGCGCAAACGATCACCTCGACGACCTACGGCAACCTGCTCCTCACCGGCTCGGCGACGAAGACGGCCGGCGGCGCGCTCACGGTCGCCGGGAACGTGACGATCGGCAGCGGCGCCACGTTCGCCGGCTCCACATTCTCGCACGCGATCGCGGGCAACTGGTCGAACAGCGGCACCTTCACCGCCGGGACGAGCACCGTCACGCTCAACGGCTCGAGCGGCCAGACGCTGACGGGCGCGACGACCTTCAACAACTTGACCCTGAACGACGCAGGCGGCTTCACGCTCTCGAGCAACGAGACGGCGAGCAGCACGGTCACGCTCACGGCCGGCGTGGTCGCGACCGGCGCGAACACGCTGATCGTCTCTGCCGGCGGAACCGTGAGCCGGACGAGCGGGTACGTCAACGGCACCGAGCAGCGCGGCTTCAACACGGGCGCCGGCCAGAGCGCGACCTTCGACGTCGGTACCGCATCCACGTACTCGCCGGTCAGCGTCGCGTCGCTGGCCGTGACGGGCGCCGGAAGCCTGACCGCCTCCACGACCGCGGCGCAGCAGCCGAACTACGCGAGCTCCGGCCTCAGCCAGACGCAGTACGTGAAGCGCTACTGGACGCTCACCCCGGCCGGCGGGCTCGTCGTCTCCGGCTACAACGCCACCGGCAACTTCGTCGCGGGCGACCTCACCGGCAGCCCGAACACGGCGAACCTCGCGCTCTACCGCTACAGCGGCGGCTCCTGGACGGCGCCGGCGAGCTGGTCGTCGACCGGGACGACCGCCACCGGGACGAGCTTCGGCACCGGGTTCGGCGACTTCGCCTCCGGCATCCCGCCCGCGTCGCAGCTCGTCTTCACGACGCAGCCGGCGAGCGCGGCCTCGGGCTTCGCGCTCGGAACGCAGCCGCAGCTGACGCTGGAGGACGCGATGGGCAAGATCGTCACCGGCGACTCGTCCACGGCCGCGCTCTCGATCACGTCCGGGACGCCGACCTCCGGCGGCCCCGGCACGATCTCCGGCTGCTCGCAGTCCGAGACGAACGGCGTAATCAGCTTCTCCGGCTGCGCGGTCACGGGCGTCGGAAACGGCTACAAGCTGCACGCGACCGACGGGACGCTGACGGCGGCCGATTCGAGCGCGTTCAACGTGGCAGCGATGTTGACCCAGGCGCTGGGGTCGCCGTCGACCGTCGGGAGCTGCGGCATGGGCTGCAGCAGCTCGTTCACGACGAATGCCTATACGGCCACGGCCGGCTCGATCGTGCTCGTGGTCGTGTCCGCGCACGAGAACACCGCCAACCCGACCCTGTCCGTCAGCGGCGGGCCGACGACCGGCTCGTTCCACGCCGTCCCGTCGTCCGTTGTCAAGACGGCCAGCGGCCCGGGCGACGCGTCGGCGGTGCAGGAGTTCTGGGCGCTGGGGACGAGCTCGACCGCGGCGTTCACGGTCACGGGCGGCGCGGCCATCACGGACGCCGACGTCCAGGTCATCCAGATCCTCGGCGCGAACACGTCGGCGCCGATCGTCGGCACCACACCGGTCACCAACACCGGCACGAACGGCACCTCGGCGACGGCAACCTTCCCCGCTCCGGCTGCCGGCGACATGCAAATCCTGACGGTCTCGGCCGTGCACCAGGGGCCGGGCGGCGGCGGGACGACGGTCACCCAGCCGGCCGGCTTCACGGAGTACCAGGACAGCGCGGGCGGCTCGGGCGGCACCACGCAGACGCTCGAGACCTCCTACACGCTCAGTGCGGTCACGGGCACCGTCACGGCGACGATCGGCACCTCCGACAACTGGGGCACGATCGGGATCGAGGTCCAGCCCTACAAGGCGCCGCAGTTCACGAGCACCAATCAGACGACCTTCACCGCGAGCCAGTCCGGCACGTTCACGGTGACGACCCTCGGCCAGCCGGCGCCGGCGCTCACGAACGCGGCCTTCAGCGGCTGCACGCCGTCGACGCTGCCGGGCACCGTCACGTTCACCGACAACGGGAACGGAACCGCCACGGTCGCCGGCAACCCGGGCGCGACCACGGGCAACTACACGCTCTGCCTCAACGCATCGAGCACCGCGGGCTCGGCGACCCAGGCGTTCACGCTCACCGTCGGCATGGCGCCGGCGATCACGAGCGGCACCGGCACGACGTTCACCTCCGGAACGGCCGGCAGCTTCACGGTCACGACGTCGGGCTTCCCGGCACCGGCGCTGACGAACGCTTCCTTCACCGGCTGTACGAAATCGACGCTGCCGGGCGCGGTCTCGTTCACCGACAACGGGAACGGGACGGCGACGATCGCCAGCACCACCGCCGCGATCACCGGCGGTACCTACACGATCTGCATCAACGCCGCGAACGGCGTCGGCAGCGGGGCGACGCAGACGTTCACGCTCACCGTCAACGCGGCGCCGGCCTTCAGCAGCGGAAGCTCGACGACGTTCAACACGAACGTCGGCGGCAGCTTCAACGTGACGACGAGCGGGTTCCCGACGCCGACGCTGACGAACGCGGCCTTTGCCGGGTGTACGCCGTCGACGCTGCCCGGGACGGTGACGTTCGCTGACAACGGCGACGGCACCGGCACCATCTCGGGCAACCCCGGCTCCTCGAGCGGGACCTACACGCTCTGCCTCAACGCGTCGAACGGGGTCGGCAGCACGGCCAAGCAGACGTTCACGCTCACCGTGCAGCCGTTCACGATCAGCGGCATCTACTTCACGAACATCACGACGACCGGCACCCAGAACTGCTCGAGCCAGACGGTGAGCCAGAACATCACCTGCACCGACGGCACGATGGGCGGCACCGGCACCTTCACCGCCAACGTGGAGATGGTGAACTCGAGCGGCACCCCGATCACCAACACCTCGGGCAGTGCGATCACGGTCAACTGCTCGGAGACGACCATCAGCAGCCCCGGCGGCACGGTCTCACCGAGCAGCTCCACGATCGCGAACGGCTCCGTGACGACGGCGAGCACCTTCACGCTCACGGGCCTCGGGGCCGGGTGGAAGGGGACGATGACCTGCAGCGTCGTGGTCAACAGCACCACCTACACGATCGCGGTCACCGGAAGCTAGGCAGCGCAGCCGGAGCCGCGGCAGGCAGGGTTTCGAAATGGGACTCACCTCCGGCACCGGGCCGTTCGGCGACCGGCCCGCCGGCCGGCTCAACTTCACGCCCGAGCCGCCGACGGGCTCCGTTCTCTACTTCGACCCGGTGCCGTACCGGCTGCGCGGCTTTCTCGCCGGCAAGGCCGTCTTCGACACGGTCGGCGCCAAGCTTTTGCACGAGACCGGGCACCTGCCGGTCTATTACGTGCCAGAGGAAGACCTCCGACACGACCTGCTCGAGGCGAGCGACAGGCACACGCGCTGCCCGCACAAGGGACTGGCGTCGTACCGCTCGATTCGCGTCGGCGACCGCTTCGAGCCGGACGCGGTCTGGGCGTATCCGGAACCGATCGCTCCGGCCGCCTTCCTCGCCGGACACGCAGCGTTCTACTGGAGGAAGCTCGACGAGTGGTTCGCGGAGGACGAGCAGTTGCTCGGCCACGCGCGCGACCCGTACTCCCGCATCGACACGTTCCGCACCTCACGGCCGGTGCGGGTCTCGGTCGACGGCGAGGTGGTCGCGGAGAGCACGCGGGCGGTCGGGCTGTTCGAGTCCGGTCTCCCGGCCCGCTTCTACCTGCCTGCCGAGGACGTGCGGATGGAGCTCCTCGAGCCGAGCGAGACGAGGACGCGTTGCGCGTACAAGGGCGTCGCGTCGTACTGGCACGTGCGCGTCGGGGACACGCTCCACGAGGACCTCGCCTGGACGTACGCGGAGCCCGAGCACGACGGCGTCGAGATTCGCGGCCTGATCTGCTTCTTCAACGAGCGCGTCGATCTCGAGCTGAACGGCCGAATACAGGAGCGCCCCGTGACTCAGTGGTCGCGCTGACGGCCGCGGTACACGTTTAACCGACCGTTCATCGGCCCGTAAGCGTCGCGAGAGGGACTGCTGCGACCGTCGTGGGGTGCGCGGGGAATCCGCCCCGCGCCGGTTCTCCAGGAGGTTCAAGGATGAGAGCGTTTCGCCTCGCAGGTTTGCTCGCCCCGGCGGCCGCGATTGTGGCGATCGCGGCCGGCAGCGCGGCTGCCTCGCCGCCCGGGCCGCACGGATCCCGCGTGGTCGGGCACGTCTACGTCGACGACAACACGGCGCCCGCCAACACCGTCGCAGGCTTCGACCGTCACGCCGACGGGAGCCTGACCGCGATCCCGGGCTCGCCGTTCGCGGTGGGGGGCGCGGGCACCGGCCATCCCAACGCATCGCAGGGCTCGCTGCAGCTGAGCGACGACGGCCGCTACCTGCTCGCCGTCGACGCCGGCAGCAACCAGATCTCGGTGCTGCGGATCAAGCCCGACGGCTCGCTCCAGACGGCCGCCGGCTCCCCGGTCGCCTCGAACGGCGTCGACCCCGTCAGCATCGGAGTCCACCGCGACCTCGTCTACGTCGCGAACGCAGGCCCCGGCAGCAGCACGGGCGACACCAACTACACAGGCTTCCGGCTCGACGGGGGCGGCCACCTGCGGGCGATTCCCAACTCGACCTACGTGCTCTCGAACGACTCGAAGCCCGGGCAGGTGCTCTTCAACCGTGACGGCACCAAGCTCGCCGGCACCCGCATCGCCACGTCCAAGATCGACAGCTTCACCGTCGGCCACGGAGGACAGCTGACGCCGGCGCCCGGCTCCCCGTTCGACGCGCAGGCGTTCTCGCCGGCGCAGGGCTGGGGCCAGCTCGGGGCCGAGTTCAGCCCAACCCGCCCGGATCAGCTGTTCGTGTCCGACGCCCACACGGCCGCCGGAGGGGCCGCCTTCCCCGGCCTCGTCTCCAGCTTCTTCGACGCCGCGAACGGCGCTCTGACCCCGATCGGAGCCCCGGTCGCCAACGACGGCGGCGCCTCGTGCTGGGTGGAGATCAGCCACGACGGCCGCTTCCTGTTCGTCGTCAACACCGCCTCGGCGACCGTCTCGAGCTACTCGATCGGCCACGGCGGCACGCTCACCTTCCTGCAGAGCACCGGCACCGGCCAGCTCGGCGCCGGCGCCGAGGACGCACGCCTCGCCCCCGACGGCAAGACCCTCTGGGTCGTCGAAGCGGGCACGAACGCAGTCACCGGCTTCAGCGTCCACGGCGGCACCCTCACGCCGCTCGCAGCCATCCCCGGCCCGGCGGGCGCCGCTCCCTCCGGCATCGTCGTCAACTAGCCCCCGACCACACCCAGGGCCGGCCCCCGCAGCACGCGGGGCCGGCCCGACGCCTATTCCCTGGGCTTTACCAACACCGCTCGTTCATAGAGATAGTCGTTCCGTGTGTAGCGGGGCCAGCAGCACCTGAAGTAGACCACCTCGCCTCGAAAAGACTTGATGGGTTTGTCGACTTCGCTCTTTGGCCTCTGTGGATGGGGTGTCGGCTTCATGACGAACCGGTACGTCCGCCACACGCCGTTCCACTTGATCTTGGCCACGTAGCCCGGTTTGATCAGGTAGAGGCGGTAGAACGGGCCGTGCCTTCCATAGCCCGGCACGGGCGTTACATCGTGTGCATCGATGACCATCGTCAAGCCCTGTCCGGGCCGCGTTGCGAAGCCCCCGTCCCAGATAGGGCCGCGCGCCAGATCGCAGACTCTCGTGCCGATCGGCTGATTGACCATGTGCAGAGCCTTGACAGTCAGGAGAGCCGGATGGCTTGATGCCGGCCTCTTTGGGCAACTCCGGCCGGCGACGCCGCTGGGCGTCGCCAGAACTAGCCAGGCCAACCCCACAGTGACGGCCAGCATTACTCGTTTCATGCCAGGCATCACACTAGACGGTTTAGGCCGCGAGTCCTGTAGGTGGTCCTGTCGCATCGTCCCATGTGGTGCGCACTTCGCGGGGGTCTTGGTCTCGCGACTAAGTAGTGCCCCCGGCGTGAATCGAACACGCGCACGCGGTTTAGGAAGCCGGCCAAAGTCGTGCCCGTTGGTGCGCCTGCGTCCGCTCAGTCCGTCCTGAACGGGCTCGGTCATCCGCTGGCTCCGCGCCGTCCGCGCCCGTACCTCCGCGTCCGGCCTGTCCTGGTAGACGGCCGGTAGTCAGGAGGCGCCGCAGAGCTTAGGAGAGTCCTGGAGCGCAGTCCTCAGGGCACCGGGTTGGCTCGGGCCTGGGTCGGTACCTAGAGTCAGCTCCATGTCGTGGCTCTGCGGGGCATGTTCTTCGCCCAACCCGGACGGCACCGCCTTTTGCGGTCACTGCGGCGCGGCGAGTGCAAGCGAGCCTACCGCCGTCGCGGCCGATCCGCTACGTGGCCTCGTGGTGGCGGAGCCGGCGGCGGACGGTAGAAGCCTGCGCTCGGAGCGACGGCTCGTCACCGCGTTGTTCGCGGACATCTCCGGGTTCAGCGAGCTCACTGCGCGCATGGACGCCGAGGAGCTCGTCGAGGTGATCGACCCCGTGGTCTCGGCTCTGAGCAACGTCGTCGGACGCTTCGGCGGCACCGTCGAGAAATACGCCGGCGATGCGATCCTCGCGCTCTTCGGCGCGCCGGTCGCGCACGACGACGACGCGGCGCGGGCGCTGCGGACGGCAGCCGCGATGCACCTAGAGCTGGCGGCGCTCGTGCCGGAGCTCGGACCGGCGGCGGCGAACCTCCGTCTGCACATCGGCGTCAACTCCGGCCACGGCATCGGCCGCGTGCTGGGCAGCGACGTGAGACTCGACTACGGCGTGCTCGGCGACGTCGTCGTCCTGGCTCAGCGGCTCGAAGCCGCGGCACCGTCGGGCGAGACGTACGTCGGCGAGACGACCTACGAGCTCACCCGCAAGCAGTTCGATCTCGCGCCGCTCGGCGAGCTCACGGTGAAGGGCAAGGACGAGCCGGTGCCGGCCTGGCAACTGGTCGGCCCGCACACAGGCAGTATGGCCGCCGCTGTCGAGCCGACACTCGCGGGCCGGGAGCGGGAGCTCGCTTTGCTCGACGAGCTCGTCGACGACCGGGCGGGCGTCGGCTTCGTGGTCGGCGAGGCCGGCGCCGGGAAGACGGTGCTCTGCCAGGCAGTCCGCGCACGCGCCGAGAGCGGCGGCCTGCAGTGGCTCGCCGCCCGCTGCATCTCGTACGGCGGCGAGCTGGCGTACTGGCCGTTTGCCGACCTCTTCCGGGGCGTGTTCGGGCTGGGGGACGCGCCCCAGTCGGAGGCCCTCGGCCTGCTCGATGAGCAGCTTGCCAAGCTCGACCTTCCGGAAGCGCTGCCGTTCGTCGCCGCCCTCTGCGGCGTCGAGGGAGAGACGGCCGAGCTGGACGCGCAGTCGTTCCAGGTCCGCCTGCACGAGTCGGTGGTCGCAGTGCTGCGAGAGCTCGCGGCGCGGCAGCCGACGATCCTCCACCTCGACGACCTGCACTGGGCGGACGGCCCGACCGTCGCACTGCTCCGCAAGGTGCTCGACCTCTGCGGCGAGGCGCCCCTGCTCGTGCTCGTCTCGACTCGGCCCGACGCGCTTTCCGTCGTCGCCGAGCTCGAAGCCGTGGCTCCCGCCACACCGATTCGCGTCGAGCTCAAGCCGTTGGCCGAGGAGGCTGTCCGCGAGATCGCGACGGGAATTCTCGGCGCTCCGCCCTCGGCCGCCCTCGTCGACGAGCTGGTCGAGCGTACGCGCGGCAACCCGTTCTTCGTCGAGGAAGTGACCCGCTCGCTCCTCGAGCGCGACGAGCTGGTCGAGCGCGACGGCGAATGGCACACGCGTCCCGGCTGGGAGGCCGACCGTGTTCCGCTCACGGTCGAGGGGATCCTGGCCGCGCGCATCGACGCGCTCGCCGAGCCCCAGCGCGACGCGCTGGAGGTGCTCTCGATCATCGGCAGGCGCGCCGACGGGGAGCTCGCTCGTGCCGTCAGCGGCAAGATCGACGCCACCGTCCCGGCACTCGTCGGCTCCGGGCTGCTCGACCCGCCCGAGGAAACGGGCTACGTGCTGGCGTTCCACCATCCCCTGATCCAGCAGGTCGTCTACTCGCGCCTGCTCCGCCGCCGCCGCGCCCGACTCCACTCGCTCGTGGGCGACGCCGCGGAGCGGCTGTACGGCGTGGATGACGCGTCCGTCGACCTCTTCGCGCGGCACTTCTACCTCGGCGAGGAGCCGGAAAGGGCGTACCCCTACCTGCTGCGCGCCGCCGACCGGGCCGAACGCCTCTTCGCCAACGAGCAGGCTCTCACCCAGCTGCGGCGAGCGCTCGAGTTGACCGACCTCATCGCCGGGGCAGCCGAAGCGAGGCCGGAGCTTCTCATGCGTTGCGCCAAGCTCGAAGAGACCATGGGCCATTACGAGGAGGCGCTCTCCCTCTATGGCGAGGTCGCCGCCGCGGGACATCTCCGCGCCGCGATCGGCGAGGCCGAGGTCCTGCGCCTGCTCGGCCGAGGGGAGGAAGCCGTTGCGTGCCTCGAGCGAGCGCGCGAGTCCCATCGCGATCCGGCGCCGTCGGACGTCGCTGCGTTCGCGCTCGAAGAGGGCCTGCTCGTGCGCATGCGCGGGGACCTGGTTGCGGCAATCGACGCGTTCCAGAGGGGGATTGCCGCCGTCTCCGGGCACGACGACGTGCTCGAAGGAGAGCTTCTCCTCGAGCTCGGTTACACACTCAAGTTCAATGCCGGCCCCCGAGAGGGCTTGCCGCGTGCGAGTCACGCACAGCGTGTCTTCGAGCGCGCCGGCGACCTGCCTCGGTTGACCAGGACACTTCGCGTGCTCGGAGGAATTCAGTGTGATATCGCTGACGAGGACGGCAACCGGGACGGACTGCAGCAGGCACGGGAGACGCTCGAGCAGGCGCAGTTACTGGCACGTCGGGTCGGCAACGCGGAGGAGCAAGCCGCCTCCTTGATCAACCTGGCCGTCACCTCCGGTTACCTCGGCGAGTACGAGGCCGCGCTCGAGGCAGACCATGCGGCTCTGGAAGCGTTCGAGGCGGCGGGATTGAAGGGGGGCGTTGCCTGCGCCTATTGCAACATCGCCGACCATCTGGGGGAGCTGTCCCGGTGGGACGAGGCGCTCGGCGTCGCGCATCAGGCGCTGGCAGTGGCCGAAGAGATGGACATGCCCTACTGGACGACCGGAGCACTGCAGTCGATCGCGCTATCCGAGCTGGCGGTCGGCAATCCGCGGCCTGCGGCAGCCGCCGCCGAAGATGCGCTCGAACGAGCTCTCGCGCACGGCTTCAAGGACCGCGCCGAGGCCGCCTGCGGCGTCGCGATCAGGTCGCACGAGGCGCTGGGGAACCACGAGCGCGCGGAGGAGCTGCGACGGCAACGCGACGAGCTCTCCCAACACTGATCAGCGGAGCCGACGCACACCGTCGCCTTCGGCACAAGACCGAGCCTCGCGGCCAGCAGCAGCAGTGCCCCCGGCATGAATCGAACATGCGCACGCGGTTTAGGAAACCGCTGCTCTATCCACTGAGCTACGGGGGCCGGGCGACATTGTGCCCGCCCGCGCGGCGTGGGAGGATCCGCGCATGAGCGACAACACTGCCGTCGCCGACCTCCTGCACGAGGCCGGCGAGACGCACCACATCGTCTACCGGATCGTGGACGGCGACGATCCCGACTGGGCATCGTGGTACGCCGACTGGCTGCTCGACCACTCCGAGCTGCCGCAGCTGCTCGGCGCGGCTCCCGTCCGCAGCCACCTCGTCTACGAGCTCGTCGCGCTCGACCGTGACTACACGACCGAGCCGCGCGAGGACCGCTGGGAGGACTGGTACGCCGAACGGCTGCTCGAGCGCTTCGGCGCCGGCTAGCTCGTCGCGTCGGCGTGCTCCGCCGACCGGCTCAGCGCGTCGTCGGCAGCGCTCGTCCCGAACAGCTCCTCCCCGTGCTCCGCGAGGTAGACGGCGCCCGCCGCGCCCGCTCCCATCGCGACCGCCGCTACGAGCGGGCCGCGCAGCCTGATCCCCAGCGCCTCGTCGAAGGAGAAGCGCCCCGGGCCGCCGTCCACGAGCGCGGCCAGCACCGCGAGGATCACGGCCGGGTACTCGATCCCGCCGTCCGTCACCCAGAGACCGTTCTTTGCGTGCACGTGCCGGATCGCGTTCGTCATCACGCCGGTGAGCATGCTCACCGCAGCCGGGGTGAAGAGGCCGAGCGCGAGGAGCGAGCCGCCGCCCGCCTCGGCGGCGCCGGCGAGCAACGCGTTCTCACGTCCCGGACGCAGGCCGATCTGCTCGAACATCTGCCCCGTCCCGTCGAGGCCGCCGCCGCCGAACCAGCCGGCGAGCTTCTGCATCCCGTGGCCGAAGAAGTAGCCGCCGAGCGTCGCCCGCAGCACCAGCTTCCCGAGTCCCATGACCTCCCCGGCTACCCCGAAACGGCGAAGGAAAACTAGAGTCCTGCCCGATGAGCGAATTCAGCCTCGAGACGCTGCTCGACTCGCGGCGCGGCGAGGATCTCGACCTCTGGGCGCGCACCATCAACCCGCAGTTCGTGCGGGTGTTGCGAACGATCGGCTTCGACCGGACGTGGGCGCGCGCCGAGGGCGCGTACCTCTACGACGCCGACGGGACGCGCTACCTCGACCTGCTCGGCGGCTTCGGGATGTACGGCGTCGGCCGCAACAACCCGCGAATCCGCGCGGCGCTCGTCGAGGCGCTCGAGCTCGAGACGCCGGGGATGCTCGCGCTGGGGACGACGCTCCTGCCCGGCCTGCTCGCCGAGGCCTTGATCGGGGTCGCCGGCGGCCGCATCGAGCGGTGCCTGTTCACGAGCTCCGGCAGCGAGGCGGTCGAGTCGACGATCAAGCTCGGCCGCGCCGCGACCGGTCGCACTCGCGTCCTCTCCGCCGACCACGCCTTCCACGGCCTGACGCTCGGCGCCCTGTCGGCCAACGGCGGCCACGAGTTCACCGACCGCTTCCAGCCGCTCCTGCCCGGGTTCGAGCAGGTGCCGTTCGGCGACCTGGACGCGCTCGAGGCCGAGCTGCGGCGCGAGGACGTCGCGCTCTTCCTCGTCGAGCCCGTGCAGGGGAAGGGCATCAACATCGCGCCGGACGGCTACCTCGCCGGCGCGCAGGAGCTGTGCCGGCGCTACGGGACGCTCTTCGCCGTCGACGAGGTGATGAACGGGCTCGGCCGGACGGGCCGGATGTTCGCGTTCCAGCACTGGGGTCTCGAGCCGGATCTCGTGACGCTGGCGAAGACCCTCTCCGGTGGCTACGTCCCCTCGGGCGCGCTCCTCATGGCCCGCTCGGTGCACGAGGCGGTGTTCGACTCGATGCCGCACGCGATGTCGCACGGCTCGACGTTCGCGCCGAACGAGCTCGCGATGGCGGCCGGCCTGGCGACGCTGCACGAGCTGCGCGAGCGACAGCTAGTGGAGCAGAGTGCCCGCCTCGGCGAGCGGCTGCTCGAGCTGACGCGGCCGCTCGTGGACGAGTTCGAGGTCGTGCGCGACGTGCGCGGGCTCGGCCTCTGCTGGGCGATCGAGTTCGCCGAGCCGCAGGGCGGCGGGCGCCGGACGTACCGCATGATCGAGCGCGCCCAGCGCGGCCTCTTCGCGCAGCTCGTCGTCGTGCCGCTCTTCACCAAGCGCCACATCTTGACCCAGGTCGCCGGCCACGACATGGCGGTGATCCGGATCCTGCCGCCGCTCGTCGTGACGGACGAGGACGTCGAGGAGTTCGCCGACGCGTTGCGCGCGACGATCAGGGGCGCGCAGCGGATGCCGTCGCTGACGAAGCTCGCACTGACCGCCGCTAGCGCGGGAATCCGGCGCTAGCCGCTCACCGCGAAGAGCCGCCATTCGCCCGGCACGCCCTTGAGCTCGGCCGTGCCGCGCTCCTCGAACGAGAGGCCCGATCCCGCGACCAGGTCGCGCACGGTCTGCGAGACGAGCACCTCTCCCGGACGCGCCTCCGCCGCGACCCGCGCGCCGATGTTGACCGCCAGTCCGCCGATCTTGCCGTCGACGAGCTGACACTCGCCCGTGTGCAGGCCCGCCCGGATCTCGAGGCCCAGGTCGCCCACGCCCTCGCTCACGGCACAGGCACAGCGAATCGCGCGCGCCGGGCCGTCGAAGGCGGCGAAGAATCCGTCGCCCGCCGTGTCGAGCTCTCGTCCCCGGTGCCGGCCGAGCTCCCGCCGGATCAGCGCATGATGCCGCTCGATCAGCTCCCGCCAGGCGACGTCCCCGACCTCTGCGGCCTTCGCGGTCGAGCCCACGATGTCCGTGAACAGGACTGTGGCGAGCACGCTCTCGATCTCCGTGGCCGCCGGCTCCGACTGGGCAAGCGGGAGGAGGAACTCGCGCAGCTCCTGCTCGACCGGCTCGGAGTCGCCGGCGGGAATGACGTGCTCGCTGCCGGGAAACTCGATGTAGCGAGCACCGGGAATGTGCTCGGCGAACCAGCGCCCTCCCTCGACCGGCGCCATCGGATCGCCGGCACGGTGCATGACGAGGGTCGGCACGCGAATCGTCGGCGCGATCTCGCGAACGTCGATCTCGAGGTTCATCAGGTCAAGCTGCCTGATCGCGCCAGGGCTGCCGCTCCGGCGCATCCGCTTGGCGAAGAACTCGATCTCCTCGTCGGTGACATCGGCACCGGAGCCTCCCATCAACTCGGTTGCCAATTCGCGCGTCCCCCAGCGCCGCGCGATGTCGTCGAGCTCCGCGAGGTACGTCTCCCGTGTCGGCCCGTACGGGTAGCCCGGTGCCCGCGTGAACCGCGGCGCCGAGGCCCAGAGCACGAGGGCGAGCGTCCGCTCGGGATACGTCGCCGCGAACAGGGCCGAGAGCGGACCGCCTTCCGACGCGCCGACCACGGCGGCACGCTCTGAGCCGACGGCGTCGAGCACCGCGCGAACGTCGTCCATCCGCGTCTCCATGTCTGCGATGCCCACCATCGGGTCGGAGAGGCCGGTGCCGCGCTTGTCGAAGCGGATCACGCGCGCCCACTCACCGAGCCGGTGGTAGTACGCCGAGGCGGTCTCGTCCTCCCAGGTGAGCTCTACGTTCGAGATCCAGGCAGGGAAGATGACTAGGTCGAGCGGGCCAGAGCCGTGCACCTGATAGGCGATCGATACGTCGCCGCTGAGCGCGTATCGGGTCTCGGGCGGCTCCACGTGGCAAGTCTCCCGCAATCAGGAGCCCGCGGCTAGCGATCAGCCGCCGCGCTCGAGCGGCAGGCCGCGCGTCGACCACTCGCTCCACGAGCCCGGATAGAGGCGGCCGTCGCGGCCCGAGAGCCAGGCGCGGTGGAGCGTGACGCAGGCCGTGACACCCGAGCCGCAGTAGGCGGCGAGCTCGCCCCGGGCCAGCTCGGGCATCGGCTCGTTCCAGGGAGCGTTCGCCGCGCCGGGGATCCGGCCGGGCGGGTCGTCGATCTCGTTCGGCTCGCCGCGCCAGCGATTGGCCGTGCGCGCGTCGACGAGCGCGAGCGTCGGGTCGGCGAGGCGGCGCGCGATCTCCTCGGCCACGATCGTGTCGCCCTCGCGCTCACGCGGCCGGAACTCGGCCGGCTCGATCTCCTCCTCGCCCGCCCGCAGCTCGCCTCCCCAGGCCTCGATCCCGCCGAGCAGGACGGCGCAGTCGTCGTGGCCGAAGTGCCGCAGGAGCCACCAGAGCCGCTCGGCCCCGCCGCCGTTTCCGTAGGCGACGACGTACACGCCCGCGCCAATGCCGGCGGCGCCTGCGGCGGCGGCGAAGCGCTCGGCAGACGGAAGCGGATGGCGCCCGGCGTTCTCCACCGACAGATCCGAGAGGTCGGCGTCGACGTCGAGGAAGGAGGCGCCGGAGATGTGCCCGGCGAGATAGAGCTCGCGCCCGCGCGCGGGGCTTCCGAGCTCCCACCGACAGTCGACGAACTGGTACCTCACGTGCCGACCAGCGTAGAGCGGCGCTCGAGCAAGACGACGTCCCGCCAGACGCCGCCGGTCTCGCCGATGCGCTCGCGCACGCCGAGCTCGCGGAAGCCGCACGCCTTGTGGAGACGGAGCGACGACTCGTTCTCGGGAAACACGCCCGCCGTCAGCGTCCAGTAGCCGGCCTGCTCCGAGCGCTCGACGAGCGCGTCGAGCAGCACGCGCCCCAGGCCGGCGCCGCGCGCCTCCTCGGCGACGTAGACGCTCACCTCGCCGACGCCGCGGTAGCAGTGACGGCCGGAGGCGGGCGAGAGCGCGGCGAAGCCCACGACCGAGCCGTCCCGCTCGGTCACGAGCCGCAGCTCGGGGTGCGCCGCCTCCCAGCGCTCCCAGGAGGGCGTCTCGGTCTCGAAGGTCGCATCGCCGCCGCGGATCCCTTCCGCGTATATCTCGCGCACCGCAGGCCAGTCCTCGGGCCGCAGCTCGCGGATGCTCACCGTGCCCTGCTCGGCGTCCACACCGCAGCGAGGATGCCGAGCCCGACCAGCACGCCCCCGCCGACCCACCGCTGGACCCAGGCGATCGCCGTCGAGCCGCGCAGGCGGTCGGCGACCGTCCCGGCGGCGAGCGCCCACATGCTGTCGCTGAGGAAGCCGAGGAGCGCGAAGCTCAGCCCGAGCGCGAGCACCTGCAGCCAGGCGTGCTGCGCGTTCGGGTCGACGAACTGCGGCAGGAAGGCGAAGATGAAGACGATCGTCTTCGGGTTCGTGAGATTGACGAAGACGCCCTGAGCGTAGGCCCGCCGGCGGGTGCGAGGCGGCGCCTCCGCGGCGGGCGGCTCGAGGCCGCGGCCGAGCAGGCGCCGCACGCCGAGCACGAAGAGATAGGCAGCCCCGACGTACTTGACCGCGTCGAACGCGGCGCTCGAGGCGAGGATCAGCGACGAGAGGCCGGCCGTGGCCAGCACGACATAGGCGACCGTGCCCGTCGTGATGCCGGCAACCGAGGCAATCCCCCCGCCGCGGCCCATCTCGATGCTGCGGGTCACGACGTAGAGGACGGCCGGGCCGGGCACGAGCAGCAGCACGATCGCGGTGGCCAGGAACAGCGCGTACGTCGACGACGAGGGCACGGCGTCACGCTACACCGCGCAAAGCCCGTGCTCAGGCGCGACATTTGACGCCGGGAGGCCGAGCACCTACCCTGCGATCGCCATGTTGCTCGCGAACGTGATGGACCGGACCCGGGGAGACGCCACCGTGCGGCTCGCCGGACCCAGCGGCTCCCTTTAGGTCCGCGCGCCGCCTCGCCGGCGGCTTTCCGTCCTCCGTTCCCTCTTCTTCCGAAGGAGCAGCATGTCCTCTCTCGCACCATCCACAATCGATCTGGCTTCACGTCCAGACCGCGAGGCGCCCGCCGTCGAGGTGCGCGACCTGCGGAAGACGTTCCGGCGCCGCGACCGCAAGGCCGGCCGCTTCGCGCGCAAGCGTCCGTGGCCGGCGCTCGACGACGTCACCTTCACGATCGCCCGCGGCGAGTGCGTCGCCATCCTCGGCCAGAACGGCTCGGGGAAGTCGACGCTCGTCCGCCTGCTCTCGACGCTGCTGATCAACGACGGCGGCGAGGCGCGGGTGTTCGGCCACGACGTGGACCGTGAGGCGTCGACGATCCGCCGGCTCGTCAACCGCGTCTCGGTCGAGGCGAGCTTCTTCAAGAAGATGTCCGCGTCCGAGAACCTGTCGTACGCGGCGCGCTTCTACGGGATGAGGCCGAGCCAGACGCGCACGGCAATTCCCGAGATCCTCGGCGAGGTCGGCTTCCCGCCCGACCGGCGCAACGAGTCCATGGAGAACCTGTCGCGAGGCATGCAGCAGAAGGTCGCCCTCGCCCGGGCGCTCCTCACCTCACCCGTCCTGTTGCTGCTCGACGAGCCGACGACGGGCCTCGACCCGCGCTCGAAGCTCGAGGTGCAGGAGTTCATCCGCAAGGTTCGCGCGAAGCACGACGCGACGATCCTCCTCTGCACGCATGACATGGCGGAGGCGGAGGCGCTGGCCGACCGCATCGGACTGCTCGACCGTGGCCGTCTGCTCTTCCTCGAGCCGGTCGCGGACGTGAAGCGGCGCTTCGGCGTCGAGACGCTCGAGCAGGCGTTCTTCGCCGCAACCGGGCGCGAGTTCGAGAGACGAGAGCCAAGACGAAGACGACGAGTACCGGGAGGTGTTCGCATGAGCGAGTTCGCCATAGAGACAAGGAACCAGCTCGTCGGCCTGTTCGGGATCGTCGAGCGGAACATGTACCTCACGAAGCGCTACTTCGTGTGGGACCTCGCGTTCATGGTCTGGACGATCGCGAACACGCTCACGATCGTCTTCATCGCGAAGGCGGAGCACCTGTCGCCCGCGCGCGAGAACACGCTGGCGACGAAGCTGCTCGTCGGCGCGACGATCTGGGCCTTCCTCGGGATCATCTTCGAGTTCATGACCGAGACGGTCGCGTGGGAGCGCTGGGAGGGGACGATCGAGTACACGTTCATGGCCCCGCTGTCGCGGCTCGTCCACCTGTTCGGGCAGGGCGCGTTCGCGGTGCTCTACGGCCTGATCCGGGCGACGATCCTCTTCTTCGCGGTCGCGGCGTTCATCGGCATCCACATGCCCAGGGCGAACTTCGGCGCGGCGCTCGCGTTGCTCGCGCTGGCGTCGATCTCGTTCATCGGGGTCGGGATCATGACCTCGGTCCTGCCGCTGATCTCGCCGGAGAAGGGCGCGCAGCTCGGCTTCGTCTGTCAGGGCGTGATGCTCGTGGTCTCCGGCGTCTACTACTCGGTGCGGGTCATGCCGGAGTGGATGCAGTGGATCGCGAAATTCTCCCCGGCGACCTACGCGCTGCGCGGCTGCCGCGCCTCGATCATCCTCGGCACCGGAGTGGCCTGGGCGAACGTCTGGCCGCTGCTGATCATCGCCGTCCTCGCCACGCCGATCGGGCTGGCGATCTTCAAGGTCGGCGAGCGGCACGCGAAGCGGCACGGCAAGCTGAAGAGGTCGGGATGACCGACTGGTTCGCAGGAGACGTCGCGGCCCGGTACGACGCCTCGACGGCCGGCATGCCGGTCGAGCCGGTCCTCGACTTCCTCGAGCCCCTCGCCGGAGGCGGGGCGCTCGAGCTCGCGATCGGTACCGGCCGGATTGCGGTTCCGCTCGCCGGGCGCGGGGTCCGCGTGGCGGGCATCGACCTCTCGCCCGACATGGTCGCAGAGCTGCAGAAGAAGTCGGACGAGATCCCGGTCGAGGTCGGCGACATGTCGACGACGAGGGCCGACGGTACGTTCTCGCTCGTCTACGTCGTCTTCAACTCGATCAACAACGCGACGACGCAGGAGGGGCAGGTCGCGACGTTCGCGAACGCCGCGGCGCACCTCGAGCCGGGCGGGTGCTTCGTGGTCGAGGTCGGCGTGCCGAACACGCGGCGACTCGAGGTCTTCGACCTGAGCGACACCCATGTCGGCGTCGATGAGCTCGACTTCGACACACAGCGCCTCGTCTCCCATCACTTCACGCTCGTCGACGGCCGGTGGCGGCGGGCATCCGTCCCGTTCCGCTCGGTCTCGCCGGCGGAGCTCGACCTGATGGCGAGGCTCGCCGGCCTCGAGCTGCGGGAGCGGTGGGCCGACTGGGACCGCTCGGCGTTCACCGCCGAGAGCACGAAGCACATCTCCGTGTGGGAGAAGCCCGCCGGATGAGGATCGAGCTCCCGATCGAGTCGGAGCGGCTCCTGATCCGCCCGCTCGAGCTCGCGGACGCCGCAGACCTCGGCGAGCCGGAGGAGTGGATCCGGGAGAAGATCGACCGCTTCGAGCGGGACGGCGGGATGAGCCTCTGGGCCGCGGTCGAGCGGGAGAGCGGCCGTGCAGTCGCGCTGGCGGGCCTGCAGTGGGAGCAGATCGACGGGCAGCGCGAGCTCGATCTCGGCTGCGTCGTCGCAGCCGACGCGCAGCAACGCGGCTACGGCACCGAGGCATCGACCGCCGTCTTGCGGGCCGCGTTCGCGGCGGGCTTCGAGCGGATCACGGCGATGACCGGCCCGGACAACGCGCCGGCCGTGCGCGTCCTCGAGAAGCTCGGGTTCACGCGCCACGGAGAAGCGAACCACGAGGGCCGTCACTACGCGTTCTTCGTCAAAGCCGCGCGATGAAGGTCACGTTCGTCAAGAAGGGCTCCCAACGGTACGCCGTCGAGGTCAGGCGCGACCGCTATCCCGACCTGTGGTGCGGGACGATCGGCTACGACGACTGGCTGCCGCACGACCTGCTCCACTTCGTGGCCGAGGCGGAGTTCGGCCTCGACGCAGGCGTCTTCGGCGATCTCGCGGCGGGCGGGAACGCGCGGATCTTCCAGCCGACCGACAAGACGCTCGTCGCGAAGATGTGGCGCAAGCAGCGAATCAGCCGCACGCGACTCCCCGACGGCCGCCGCTCGGAGCAGCTCGCTTGGGAGCTCCAGCAGGGCTGGCGGAAGAAGACACTCGCTCCGAAGCTTCGGCAGCAGCTCGACGACCTGGCGAGGCGCTGGCACGCGCTGCAGCCCGGCGGCTCGCTCACGCTCGAGTGGCCGCGGCCGGAGGGACGAAGACGCCACCCGCCGCGGGAGCGCCGCCGTCCGGTCGCCGCACGACGGCGTTAGCGCGGGGCCGGTTAGCGTTGCGGCGTGCCGCTGCGCGCGCGCCGCTCCTGCCTGACCGTTCCCGCTTCCAGCGAGCGGATGCTCGCGAAGGCGCCGTCACTCGCCGCCGACGAGGTGATCCTCGACCTCGAGGACGCAGTCGCCGCCGAGGACAAGGAGCAGGCGCGCGCGCTCGCCGTCACGGTGCTGGCGCGAGGGCCGCTCGGTCGCACGACGGCACTTCGCGTCAACGGACGCTCGACGCCGTGGTGGGAGGACGACCTGCGCGCGGCGGCGCAGGCGCGCCCCGACGTGGTGGTACTCCCCAAGGTCGAGTCTCCTGAGGACGTGTCCGCCGCGGCCGAACTGCTTCCGGACGGGATCGGCCTCGAGGCCCAGATCGAGACGGCACGCGGGCTCGTCGAGGCGGAGCGGATCGCCGCCGCCGGCGCCGGGCTCGAGGCGCTCGTCTTCGGGCCCGCGGATCTCGCCGCCTCGCTCGGCGTGCCGGTACTGACGATCGGCGCCGGCACCACCGACTACGCCCTCGCCCGCGTGCTCGCGGCCGCCCGCGCCTCGAACCTGCAGGCGCTCGACGGGCCGCACGCGCGGCTCGGCGACGACCTCGGTCTCGTCCTGTCGGCGCGGCGCGCGCTCGAGCACGGCTACGACGGCAAGTGGGTCATCCACCCGAGCCAGATCGAGCCCGTCAACGGCATCTTCACGCCTTCCCGCGCCGACCTGGAGCGCGCGGAGCGGGTCCTCGAGGCGACCCGGGGCGCAGCCCGCTTCGAGGGAGAGCTCGTGGACGAGGCCTCGCGCAAGCTCGCCGAGTCGCTCCTCAAAAGGGCTGCAAGCATCGGCAGCAAAGCCGCCGATGCGCGGCCGGAAGACCGCCCGCCTGCGGCGGGCTAGGCGCGCCGAGCTGCTCTCCTAGCGGCTTTCCGCCGCTTCGCCTCGGGCGCGGCGAGCACGCCGCGGTACCACAGGTGCAGGAGCGCGGCAATCACGGCCACCGCAAGCGCGAGAACCCTGCCGATGCTTGCCAGCACGCCGCAGAGGGTACTTCCGGGTCATGACCGGGCGCAGGGAGCTCTGGGAGGTGACGCGCTTCTCGGGCCGTCGGCGCGGCTTCGAGCCGCAATGCGACTGCTACCGCAGCGACGAGCCCCCGGCGTTGCACATCCTGCTCGAGCTTCCGGGCATCGATCCGGACGCCGTGCGGATCGTCGCCTTCGGCACGACGCTCGTCGTCTCGGGCGTGCGCGAGCGGCCGCACCCGGCCGGAGCCCGCTATCAGCAGGTCGAGATCGAGTACGGCCCGTTCGAGCGGCGGGTCGAGCTCGCCGACGACGTCGACGCCGAGCAGGCGACCGCGACGTACGAGGCGGGAATGCTGCGGCTCGAGGTGCCGCTGCGATGAACGAGATCGAGTTCACCGAGACGCCTCCGGAGCAGGTCGACGAGATCCCGGCCGAGCTGCCCGTGCTGCCCCTCAAGGAGACGGTCGTCTTCCCCGACTCGATGACGCCGCTCGCCATCGGGCAGGAGCGCTCGATCCGGCTCGTCGACGACGTCGTGGGCGGCGAGCGCCTGCTTGCGCTCGTCACCGTGCGTGACGCAGAACTCGAAGCTCCCGGCTGGGACGACCTGTACGAGATCGGGACGGCGGCGGTCGTGCACAAGATGATCCGCGTCCCCGACGGGACCCTGCGGATCCTCGTCCAGGGCCTGCGCCGGATCCGCCTCGAGGAGCCCGTCGCCGACGACCCGTACCTCGTCGCGCGTTTCGCTCCCATCCCCGACGAGACGGAAGAAAGCCGCGAGCTCGAGGCGCTGCTGCGGAATGCGCAGGGCCTGTTCGGGCGGATCATCGGCCTCGCCCCGTACCTGCCGGAGGAACTGCAGATCGCGGCCGCCAACGTCGACGACGCGAGCGGCCTCTGCAACCTGGTGTCCTCCACCCTCCGGCTCAAGACCGAGGAGAAGCAGCTGATCCTCGAGCTCGCCGACACCAAGGAGCGGCTGCGCGAAGTCTCGAAGATCCTCAACCGCGAGCTCCAGGTCTACGAGCTCGGGACGAAGATCCAGTCGCAGGTGCAGTCGGAGCTCGAGAAGGGCCAGCGCGAGTTCTTCCTCCGCCAGCAGCTGAAGGCGATCCAGGAGGAGCTCGGCGAGGGCGATCCCGAGCAGGCCGACGCGAACGAGCTGCGGGAACGGCTCGACGCGCTCGAGCTGCCGGAGGACGTGCGCAAGGCGGCCGACCGCGAGCTCGCGCGGCTCGAGCGGCTCCCGTCGGCGGCCGCCGAGTACGGCGTGATCCGCACCTACCTCGACTGGCTCGCGACGCTGCCGTGGGGCGTGACGACGCCCGACGACCTCGACCTCGACCGCGCGCGCCAGATCCTCGACGAGGACCACTACGACCTCGACAAGGTGAAGGAGCGGATCGTCGAGCACCTCGCCGTCTCGAAGCTCAAGCAGGATCCCGCGGGGCAGATCCTCTGCTTCGTCGGGCCGCCGGGCGTCGGCAAGACCTCGCTCGGCCAGTCGATCGCCCGCACCCTCGGGCGGAAGTTCGCGCGGCTCTCGGTCGGCGGCGTCCGCGACGAGACGGAGATCCGCGGGCACCGCCGCACCTACATCGGCGCGATGCCCGGCTCGATCATCCGCGCGCTGCGCGACGCCGAGTCGATGAATCCCGTGCTGCTGATCGACGAGATCGACAAGATGGGCGCGGACGTGCGGGGCGACCCGGCGAGCGCGATGCTCGAGGTGCTCGACCCGGCGCAGAACTGCACCTTCCGCGACCACTACCTCGACCTTCCCTTCGACCTCTCGAAGACGGTCTTCATCTGCACGGCGAACACCGTGGACACGATCCCGCCGGCCCTGCTCGACCGGATGGACGTGATCCAGCTCTCCGGCTACACCGAGGAGGAGAAGCTCGGCATCGCGGAGCGCTACCTCGTGCCGCGGCAGATCGAAGAGCACGGCCTCGAGCCCGACCGGATCGAGATCGGGGAGGCGGTGCTGCGGCTGCTCGCCCGCGAGTACACGCGCGAGGCCGGCGTGCGCGGGCTCGAGCGGCGGATCGGCGACCTCTGCCGCAAGGCCGCGGTACGGGTCGCGCGCGGCAGCGAGGAGCCGATCGGCGTCGCCGAAGAGCTCGCGCGCGAGTGGCTCGGGCCGCGCCGCTTCTCGGCCGAGACCCGGCGACGCACGGCCGACCCGGGCGTGGCGACGGGGCTCGCGTACACGCCGGTCGGCGGCGACGTTCTCTACATCGAGGCGCAGGCCTACCCCGGCCGGGGCAAGCTCACGGTGACGGGGCAGCTCGGCGAGGTGATGCAGGAGTCGGCGCAGGCGGCGCTGTCCTGGGTCCGCTCCCATACGGCAGAGCTCGACCTCGAAGAGCACTGGTTCTCGCGCCACGACGTCCACCTGCACGTGCCTGCGGGCGCGGTGCCGAAGGATGGACCGTCGGCCGGGATCGCGATGGCGACGGCGATCGCCTCGCTCGTGCGTGAGACCCCCGTGGCCGACGACGTCGCCATGACCGGCGAGATCACGCTCACCGGGCAGGTGCTGCCGATCGGCGGCGTGCGCGACAAGGTGCTCGCGGCGCAGCGCGCGGGGCTGGGGCGCGTCATCCTGCCGCGCGAGAACGAGCCCGACCTCGAGGAGCTACCGTCCGAGACGCGCGACGCGCTCCACTTCGTCCTCGTCGGCTCGATCGACGAGGTGTTCGACGCCGCCTTCAGCTCGAACGGCTCCCGCTCGAACGGTCGCGTGCCGGCGGCGACTGCGGAAAGATAGAAGCAACCTTCAACCCACGAGGAAAGGACCTGGAAGATGACGTACACGAAGGAACGGGTCGCAGACGCAGCAGCAAGCGCCCGCCCCTATGTCGAGCGCGCCCTCCGCGACAAGGAGCTGCGCGACAACATCCGCAACGCGTACACCTCAGCCCGGGCCGTCTACGACGAGCTCTCCTCCCGTCGCAAGGTCTCCGACGCGGCGACGCAGCTGGCCGGTGACAAGGACCTCCAGGACGAGATCCGGAGCGCGATCGACGAGATCCGGAACGCGTCCCGCCGCGTCAAGGACGTGAAGAGCGCCGCGCCGGAGCCCGTGCGCGCCGCGAAGAACAGCCTGCTCCTGCTGTTCGGGATCCTGGCCGGCCTCCTGCTCAACCCGATCACGGGCCCGGCGCTACGGCGGGCACTCGCCCGCAAGCTGTTCGGCAGCGACAACGGATTCGTCTACCAGGGGAACGGCAGCAAGACGTCGAGCTAGCCGTGGGCTAGCCGCTGCGGCCGAGGTGCTCCCGCGCGAAGGCACGGAAGCGGTCGCGCGCGCCGTCGTCGGGGGCGATCGGCTCGTCGTCGGCGTACTGCGGGTCGGAGGCGATCTCCTCCGCGACCGTGCGCACCTCGCGCTCGATTGCCGCTCGGTGGGCGGGGTTGCGGAGCAGCGCGTCGACCCAGCTCTCCGAGCCGTCCCAGTCGGGGATGTCGTGCTCGAACAGGAGCTGGCCGAGCAAGAGGCCGGTGCGGATGTAGGCGAACGTCTTGAAGGCGAGGATCCGGTGCGGCGTCTCGACGCGGGCCGCGAGGACCGGGTCATCCCGGAGGACGCGATCGACGATGCCGCCGATCGGCTCGTCTACGAGTGGGATCCAGAGCTCGTCGAGATCGGGCACGACCGGATTATGCCCCGCGGGGAAGTAGCGTAGGCCGCGTGTCCGATCCAGACGAACTTCTCGCGCGGTTTGCGGCGAGCCCGGCCGAGGCGGGGCTGTTCCTCGACTTCGACGGGGTGCTGGCGCCGATCGTCGAGCGGCCCGAGGACGCTGCGCTGCCGCCGGAGGCGCGCGCCGAGCTCGAACGGCTCGGCGCGCGCTACGCGCTCGTGGCGGTCGTGAGCGGCAGGGAGACCGAGGACGTGCGGGCGCGGGTCGGGGTCGACGGCGTCGTCTGCGTCGGCTCGCACGGGCTCGAGCTCGAGCCGCGGACCGAGCGCTGGCGCCGCATGCTCGCGGCGTTCGCGGCCGGTGCTCCGTGGCCGCAGGACGACGTGGAGGTGAAAGGCCTCGCTGTCGCGTTCCACTTCCGCGGCCACGCGGACGAGCGGGAGGCCGTGCGGGAGCTCGACGCGATCGCCGAGGCGGCGGTGTGCCAGGGCCTGATGGCGCGCTACGGGCGCAAGGTCCTCGAGGTGCTGCCGCCGGTCGGATCGAACAAGGGGACGGCGGTGCGACGGTTGCTCGAGGAGCACGGGCTGAAGCGCGCGCTCGCGGCCGGCGACGACACGACCGACCTCGACTCCTTCGCCGCCCTCGACGGGCTCGAGGTCGCCGTGCGTGTAGCCGTTGCGTCGGCCGAGGCGCCGGTCGCCCTGCTCGAAGCCGCCGACCTCGTGGTCGACTCGACCGAAATTTTCCTCGCGCTGCTCCGCCGCCTCTAGCCGTGTCCCCAACCGCCACGTCCGGTGCCAGGCACCGGCCATGGCCAGAATGGCCCTCCAGCCTCGCAACCAAAGGGTGCCGAGTGATCGCCCTGTCCCTATAGGACACGGCTGGTGCCTGGCACCGGACGTGCCCGCTCTGGACATGGCCGCGTACATGGCCGGTGCCTGGCACCAGGCGTCTCTAGACCTTGTGAACCGTCACTGCGGTGCCGTAGGCGCAGATCTCCGTCCAGTTGCCGCCCATGTCGGACGTGTCGAAGCGCATCGCGATGATCGCGTTCGCGCCCTTGGCCTCGGCCTCCTCGATCATCCGCTGCCTGACCTGCTCACGGCTGTCGGTCAGCGCCTTCGTCATGCCCTTGAGCTCGCCGCCGACGAACGACTTCAGGCCGGCACCGATCTGCGACCCGACGTTGCGCGAGCGCACGGTCAAGCCCATCACCTCGCCGAACACCTCGTCGACCTCGTAGCCGGGGATGTCGTTCATCGTCGTGACGATCATCGTTCTGCCTCCTTGTTGAGCACGTCCCAGGCTCGCCGTACGTCGTCCTCCGTTGTCCGCGCGTTGCCGATCGCGAGCCGCAGGACGTAGCGGCCGTCGAGCTTCGTGTGCGTGATGAAGATCTCACCCGACGCGTTGACGCGCGACTCCAGCTGCTCGTTCTCCTCGTCCGTCCCGAGCCGGCGGAAGACGACGAGCGAGAAGCGCTGCGGCGCGACGAGCTCCCACTCCGCGCTCTCGTCCACCCAGCCGGCGAAGAGCTCGGCGAGACGGATGTGTTCGCGCAGGATCGCGCGCAGCCCCTCGGCGCCGTAGCAGCGCAGCACCGCCCACAGCTTGAGCGAGCGAAAGCGGCGGCCGAGCGGCGGGCCGTAGTCGGCGAGCGAGAACGCCTCGTCGTCGGTGCGCAGGTACTCCGGCGTCAGCGTGAACGCCTCGCGCCACTCGTCGGGCCGCGCCGTCCAGACGAGCGAGCAGTCGGTCGGAACGAGCAGCCACTTGTGCGGATTCACGACGAGCGAATCGGCGAGCTCGACGCCGTCGGCCGACCAGCGCTCCTCCTCGCAGATCCACGAGGAGCCGGCATATGCCGCGTCGACGTGGAGCCAGGCGCCGGCCGCTTGCGCCCGCTCGGCGAGCTCGCGCACCGGGTCGACCGAGGCGAACGACGTCGTCCCGACGGTCGCCACGACACAGGCGACATCGCCCAGCTCGTAGCCGTCGACGGTCATCCGCAGCTCGTCGTCCACCGGAACCTTGCGCAACTCCATTCCGAGCATGCGGGCGTCCTTCTCCACCGAGGAGTGCGCGTGCTCGGAGCAGACGACGACGTTGCGGCCGGTCACATGGCGCGCGGCGATCAGCGCGGCCAGCGTCGAGGTCGAAGCCGTGTCCTCGATGTGGCCGTGCCAGCCCTCCGGCAGGCCGAGCAGCTGCCGCACCCAGTCGGCGACGCGCAGCTCGAGCTCGGTCGAGGCAGGCGACGCGCGCCAGACGAGCGCGACCTGGTTCAGCGTGGCCGCGAGCAGCTCGGCGAGGATCGCCGGCTCCGACGAGGTGACGGCGAAATAGGAGAAGAAGCGCGGGCTCTGCCAGTTCGTCATGGCCGGCAGCAGGAGGTCGTCGAGGTCGCGCAGGACGTCGGCGAACGGCTCCGCCTGCTCGGGAGCCGCCGCCGGCAGCTGCGCGGAGAGCTCGCCGGGCTTCACCTGCGCGAGCACGGGAAGCTCGCCGACGCGCTCCAGATAGCGCGCCGCCCATTCGAGCGCGGCAGCCCCGTCCTCCCGGAAGTCCACACCTGTCACGGCCGCTGCTTCCGCAGCTTGTCGAGCTGCTTCCACGTGCGCGTGTTGGCGACGTCGGCCTTCGTCAGCCAGCCGCGCCGCGCCTGCGCGACCGCCAGCTCGACGTAGGCCTGCGATGCGGACCTCGTGCGCGTCGGAGGAGACGATCAGCTTCAGCCCGGCCTCCTTCGCGGCGCGGGCGTGCACGTCCCGGAGGTCGAGCCGGTCCGGCTGGCCGTTGATCTCGAGGAGAGTGCCGGTCTCGAGCGCGCCCTCGATCACGCGCTCGACGTCGACGTCGCGCGGCGGACGCTTCCCGATCCGCCGGCCGGTGAGGTGGCCGATGACGTCGACGTACGGGTTCTGCATCGCCTCGAGCACCCGCTCGGTCGGGCGCGAGTCGGGCGCCTGGTGCACCGACGCGACGACCCAGTCGAGCAGCGCGAGATCCTCGGCCGCGACGTCGACCTCGCCGCTCGAGCGGATGTTCGCCTCGACGCCGGCGAGGATCGTCAGCTTGGGAAACCGCGACCGCAGGGCCTCGATCTCCTCGAGCTGCGCCTGCAGCCGCCCCTCGCGGAGGTAGTGCGAGTGGTCGGTGACGGCGTAGTACTGATAGCCGCGCGCGACCGCGCCCTCGAGCATCTCCTCGAGCGTGCTCTTGCCGTCGGCCGACCAGTGCGAGTGCGTGTGCAGGTCGCCGCGGACGTCTCGCAGCTCGACGAGCTGCGGCAACTCGCCCTTCCGGGCCGCCTCCAGCTCGCCCGAGTTCTCGCGCAGCTCGGGCGGGATCGGCTCGTAGCCGAGGAACTCGTAGACGTCGTCCTCGTCGGCGCTCTTGAACACGTCGCCGCTTTCGACGTTCGTGACGCCGTACTCCGAGATCGAGAGCCCGTGCCGCACCGCCTCCTCGCGCATCGCGACGTTGTGGTCCTTCGAGCCCGTGAAGTGCTGCAGGAGGTTGCCGAACGACTCCGGCGGGACGACGCGCAGGTCGAAGCGGAGCCCCTCGCGCGAGACGACGGTCGCCTTCGTGTCGCCCTGGGCCGCGACGTCGACCACCCACTTCAGGCTCGCGAAATGCCCTGTCAGCTCGGCGGGATTGGTCGCGCTGGCGATGATGTCGAGATCGCGGAACGTCTCCTTCCGCCGCCGCACCGACCCGGCCTCCGAGACCGCGATCGCCGCCGGCAGCCCGCGTAGCGCCGCGACGACGGCCTGCACCGCGGGCAGGCCGCGACCGAGCAGGTAGCGGTCGGTCTCCGGGCTCTCGGCCTGATACGCGAGCGCGGCGAGGATCTTCTCCTCGCTCTTCGGCCCGAGACCCGCGAGCGTCCGCAGCCGCTCCGACTCCGCGGCGGCCTTGAGCTCGTCGAGCGTCTCGACCCCGAGCTCGCGCCAGATGCGCGCCGCGGTCTTCGGCCCGAGACCCGGCAGCTTCATGAACAGGACGACCTCGGGCGGGACGCCGGCCCTCTTCTTCGTCAGCGCCTGGATCTCGCCGATCTCGACGATCTCGACGATCTTCTCCTCGATCGTCCTGCCGATTCCCTGCAGCTCCTTCGCCCGCCCGTCGAGCGCGAGCTGGGCGACGGAGGCCGACGTATCTCGCACGCGCGCGGCGGCGCGGCGGTATGCGACGACCCGAAACGTGTCCTTGCCCTCGAGCTCGAGCAGGTCGGCGAGGAGGTCGATCTGGTCGGCTATATCGGAGTTGCGCGGAAGCTCGGCCACCGCGGTCGATGATAGGTCGCGTTCAGATTCAGCTCATGATCGAGCCGTACCGTCTCGGACGTGCGCCGGGCGCTCGTGAGCGTCGCCGTAGCCTTCGCCGGAGCAGCAGGCGTGATTGCGTCGGGCTGGGCTCTGCAGGCCGCCGCGTTGCCGCCGCCGCGGCCCGCCGCCCGGATTGCCGCCGACGCGAGCGCCTGGTTCCACGAGTACCGGCTCGCAGTCGACGTCTTCCACTTCGACCACCGGCGGCTCAAAGGCGCCTGCGCGCGCGACTCGATCAAGCTGCGGAAGGGGGAACGATCCAGGCGTCCCTGCTCTCCTTCGCCGCGGGGCCGATCCTGCGCCTGTCGGGGAAGCGACACGTCTCGGTTGTGGCTGGGCGCGGGCGGCGCCGGTTCCCACCGGGGCTCCTCGCTGCCGACGCGGGCTGCAGCGGCGAGCTCGCTCGCACGCTCGCGGCGGTCGCCCAGAACGGCGGCAACCTCACGGCCGAACGAAGCTACGCGGCGAACCGCCCCGCGGTCGCACTCGAGCTGCAGCGCGGCCGGGAGGAGCGGCTGACGCTCTACGTCTCACCGCGGACCGACCGTCCGCTCGTCGCGTTCGTCGACCTCGACCGGCGGACGATCACCGCCCGCATCTATCTGCAGCGAGGCACTCGCCGGGTGCTGGCGCGTTTCGGGCTCCTCCGCGGCCTCGTGCCGGAGCCGAAGCGGTGAGCGTCCGCTCGGCAGCGATCGCGACACGGCGCGGCCTCGCGCTCGCCCCGCCACCGCGCTGGCTGCTCGGCTGGTGGTCGATCGGGCGACTGGTTGCGATCGCGACCGCGCTCGCGCTCAAGCCGACCGTCTGGACGCTCGACCGGTGGGACGGCCGCTGGTATCGCATGGTCGCGCGCGGCGGCTACCTGTTGCTCCCCGGCCGCCAGAGCGACCCCGCGTTCTTCCCGCTCTACCCGATCATGTTGCGAGGCCTCCACGCGGTGGGCGTGGGTTGGGGAGTTGCGGGGCCGCTGCTGTCGAACCTCGCGCTCCTGCTCGGTCTCTGGCTGTTCTACGCGCTGACGCGCGAGATCTTCAGCGAGTCCCTCGCGCGCCGCGCGACGACCTATCTCGCCGTCTTCCCGCTCGGCTACGTCTTCTCGATGGCGTATCCGGAGAGCGTCGTCCTCGTGTTCCTGCTGGCCGCGCCCCTGGCGGCTCTCCGGCGGCACTGGTGGCTTGCGGCCTTCTGTGCCGCGGCTGCCGCGCTCGCCCGGCCGGAGGGCCTGTTCCTCGCCTTGCCGCTGGCGGACATCGCCTGGCGGCAACGCCAGGGCCTCTCCCCGGCGCAGCGGGGTGCGGCACTCGCAGCCGCCCTGGCACCGCTCGCCGCGATTGCGTCGTACTCCCTGTATCTCGCGACCGTCCTGCACGACCCACTCGCCTGGAGCCAGGCGGAGCGAGCATGGGGGCGGCAGTTCCGGATCAGCGGCGCCTACGAGGCCTTCGCGCATCTGCCGGCGACGGTGGGACACGATCCGTGGCTCGTACGTGACGTCGTCTTCTTCTTCGCCTACCTCGTGCTCCTGTACGCCGCGTGGCGAGTGGGAACGCCGCTCGCCTGGCTGGCTGCCGCCGCGGCGATCGTGATCGTGCCCGTCTTCACCGGAGCGTTCGACTCGATCGGCCGCTTCGGCCTGCTCGCGCCGCCGCTCTTCTGGGGGCTCGCCGGGCTCACGAAGAGCGAGAGCTCGGCGCGCTTCGTCCGCGTCGTCTCGCTCGGGTTGCTGGTCCTCGGCACAGCGTCCCTCGCCTACGTGTTCCCATAGGGATTACCGATGCCGAAGGCCGTCGTCTGCCTCCCGACCTACAACGAGCGCGAGAACCTCGAGCGGATGGTGCGCGCGCTCGCAGACAAAGACGTGAGCGTCCTCGTGATCGACGACAACTCCCCCGACGGCACGGGCAAGATCGCCGACCGGCTCGCGGCCGAGCTGCCGTGGGTCGAGGTCCTCCACCGGCCGCGCAAGGAGGGACTGGGGCGCGCCTACGTCGACGGATTCCGGCACGTGCTCGCGGACGACGCCGAGCTCGTGCTCGAGATGGACTGCGACTTCTCCCACGACCCGGCGGACGTGCCACGGCTGATCGCGGCGGTCGAGCGGGGAGCCGATCTCGCGCTCGGCTCCCGCTACGTCGCCGGCGGCGGCACCGCCGACTGGGGGCTCGTGCGCCGCCTGATCTCCCGCGGCGCCTCGATCTACACGCGAGTCCTGCTGATGCCGATCCACGACTCGACCGGCGGCTTCAAGTGCTTCCGGCGCCGCGTGCTCGAGGCGATCGACCTGGAGACGATCGACGCCGCCGGCTACGTCTTCCAGATCGAGACGACCTATCGCACCCTGCGCAAGGGGTTTCGCGTGGTCGAGGTACCGATCCGCTTCGCCGACCGCACGGCCGGCCAGTCGAAGATGAGCCGCGCCATCGTGCTCGAGGCCGTCTGGAAGGTGCCGGCGCTACGGTTGGCCGCGTTGACGGGACGGCTGTGACCGAGCTCGACCGAGGCGACGTTCGACGAGGCGATCGCGGGCGGGCCCCTGCTCGTCGACTTCTGGGCGCCCTGGTGCCGCCCGTGCAAGGCGCTCGAGCCGATCCTCGAGGAGCTTCCCGTCGAGGTCGCGAAGGTGAACGTGGACGAGGAGATCGGAATCGCGTCCCGTTACGACGTGCTCTCGATCCCCACCGTGATCCTGTTCAGCGGCGGCGAGCCGCTGGGATCGGTCGTCGGCGTGCGCCCCAAGGCGCACTTCGACCACTGGCTAGCGGAAGTGCTCCCAGCCGGCGAGTGAGTACGGCTCGCCGCGGAGCGTGAGCGCGACTCCGTCGCCCTCCTCGACCCGGCCGATCACCGCGAAATCGAGCGGATCGGGCGTCGTCGCGAGCAGCTCGTAGTCCTCGCCGAAGCCGACGTCGTCGAGCTCCGCGCCTTCGGCGAAAGGGACGCGCTCGAGCTCGATCGCGAGCCGGACGCGCGAGCGCTCCGCGATGTGGCCCGCGTCCGGCGCAAGCCCGTCGGAGAGGTCGAGCATCGCCGTCGCCACCCGGGCAAGCCGCTTCCCTTCCTCGGTGCGGTCCGGCACCGGCGACAGCGACCCCGCCCGGAAGGCGACGCCCGCAGCGCCGAGCGGCCCGGTCACGACGACGACGTCGCCGGGCCTTGCTCCCGCGCGGCCCGGCACGCGCTCCGAGCGGCCGAGCGCGGTCACGGACAGCACGATGCGGTCGGCGCGGGTCGTATCGCCGCCGCGCACCGGTACGCCGCGCTCGTTCAGACCCGCGTAGAGCTCGAGCACGTCCTCGAGCGCGGTCTCCGCCGGCAGCCCGAGCGAGACGAGCAGGGCGAGCGGGTGGGCTCCCGACGCGGCGAGATCGCTGAGGTTGACGGCGGCTGCGCGTGTGCCGAGCGCCCGCCAGTCCAACAGGTCGAAGCGGAAGTGGACGCCCTCGACGAGCATGTCCTGCGTCACGACGAGCCCCTCGAGCAGGGCTGCGTCGTGCTCGATTCCCCGGGCGAGACCTCTTCGCTCGAGCTCGCCGAGCAGCCCGAACTCGCCCATCTCTCCGAGCGTGCTCACGACTCGGAGATGCGCGCGCGGCCGTCCAGCGTCTCGGGATCGAGCGCCGCGAGCGCGTCGTAGAGCCGTGCGTGGAAGGTGCCGGGCCCGGCCGCGCCGTCGGCGGCGTCCTCGGCAGCGACGCCGAACGCGGCGAGCGCCTCGGCCGCGGCCTCGAGCGGCTCAGCCGGCTTCGCCGCGAGGAAGCAGCCGGTCAGCGCCGACGACATGCAACCCGTCCCGGTCACGGCGGCGAGTAGCGGATGGCCGTTCGCCACGGCGAGCACGCGCGAACCATCCGAGACGTGGTCGACCGGGCCGGTGACCGACGCCACGAGCCCGAGCTGCCGGCCGGCCTCGGTCGCAAGCTCCGCCGGCTCGAGGCCCGCCGTGATCGACTCGACGCCGCGCACCTCGGCATCCGCACCGACGAGCGTCGCCACCTCGCCGGGGTTGCCGCGCAGGACGGTGACGCGGACCTCGTCGAGGATCCGCCGCGCAGTGCCGGTGCGGTACGAGGTCGCTCCGGCGCCGACGGGATCGAGGACGACCGGGATCCCGCGAGCGCCGGCCGCGCGGCCGGCGAGCAGCATCGCCTCGATCCAGTGCTTCGAGAGCGTGCCGATGTTGAGCACGAGCGCGGAGGCGAGGCCGACCATCTCCTCGACCTCCTCCGGCGCGTGCGCCATCACGGGCAGCGCGCCGAGCGCGAGGGTCGCGTTGGCCGTCTCGTTCATGACGACGTAGTTCGTGATCTGGTGGACGAGCGGCTTCTGCTCGCGCAGCTCGCGCAGCGTCGTTCCCGGAGACACGGTCATCGCGCGGTCACTCCGAGTACGTCCACAGGCCCGTCGCCGCTCCCGATCTCCGTGAGGCCCTGCGCGACGGCGCGCGACGCGGCGGCCGCGGCCCCGCGCGCTGCCTCCACGAGCGGCAGCCCGCGCGCGAGGAGCGCGGCAAGCGTCGCGGAGTGAGTACAGCCGGCGCCGTGGGTGGCGGCGGGGTCGCGGCGCTCGAACGGGATCTCGTGGTGCTCCTTCCCGTCGAAGAGAAAGTCGACCGGCACGTCGCCGTGGCCGCCCGTGACCACCGCGGCCGCCGCGCCGAGCCTCACGAGTGCCTCGGCCAGCTCTGCCGGCGACGCGTCCGAACCGGTGAGTGCCCGCGCCTCGATGAGGTTCGGAGTCACGACCGTCGCCAGCGGGAGGAGCCGGTGGACGAGTGACCGCACCGCGTCGTCCTCGAGCAGCTGCGCGCCGGAGCTCGCGACCATCACCGGGTCGACGACGAGCGGCAGCGGATGCTCCTCGAGCCAGTCGGCGACCACGTCGATGGTCGCCCGGGAGAAGAGCATCCCCGTCTTCGCGGCGTCGATCCCGATGTCGCCGGCGACCGCGTCCAGCTGCGCCCGGACGAACCACGGCGGCACCTCGAAGACGGACGCCACCTCGCGTGTGTTCTGCGCGGTGAGCGCGACGATCGCCGACGTCCCGTGGACGCCCGCCGCGGCGAACGCCTTGAGGTCGGCCTGGATCCCGGCCCCTCCGCCGGAGTCGGAGCCCGCGATCGTGATGCAGCGTGGAACCAACGCACTCCCTTCGCCGGCATGACCCGGATCAGGTTCGACGGGTGTGATCTCAGCCTCCCGCGAGGCACCCCGGTAGCCGAACGTTAGCGTCTCGCCCGTGCGCCGGCTTCCACCCGCCCTCGCCGCCGCCGCGACGCCGCGGATCCTCGAGCTGCTGGGGGACGGGCCCGGGCGTGTGCTCGAGCTCGGCTTCGCCGGCATCCACGCGCGACCGCTCGAGCTTTCCGGCTGGGAGGTCATCGTCGTCGATTCGGATCCCCGCGCACGCGAGCGCAGCGACCACGTCGCGCACGCACCCGAGGGCCGCTTCGACGCCGTCGTCGCCCCGGCCGGCGCCGATCTCACGGATGTCGACGCCGCGAAGATCGTCCTCGTGGACGAGCACGGCGTCGCTTCAATGGTGGGATGAGCACCGAAGCGCGCTCCGACGGCGTCGCGGACTGGTACGACGCGACCCTTTCCGGCGACTCGCCGCTCGCCACCATGCCGCGCGAGACTGCGGTGCGGCTGCTCGGAGAAGCGGCCGGCCGGCCTGCTCGACATCGGCTGCGGCGGCGGCTCCCATACCGCGGCCTTCGCCGCCGCGGGCTGGGAGCCCGTCGGGCTCGACGTCTCGGAGGCGCAACTGCAGCTCGCACGCAAGCGCGGCTGCAAGGTCGTGCTCGGCCGGGCCGAGTCGCTGCCCTTCGCTGATGCGAGCTTCGACGCAGCCGTGTCGCTCTGGACGCACACCGACACCGACGACTGGCACGCGGCGGTCCGTGAGGCGCGCCGCGTCGTTCGGCCGGGCGGCCCGTTCGTCTACGTCGGCGTCCACCCGTGCTTCGTCGGCCCTCACTCGCTGTTCGTCCAGGGCCGCGGAGTGCCGCAGCTCCACGCGGGCTGGTACCGGCAACGCGGCCGGTACGAGGATGCCCCCGGGATCTCGCCGACCGGGCTGAGAGCCAGGGTCGGGGCGACGCATCTGCCGCTCGCCGGGTTCCGGCAGAGCTTCCTCGACGCCTGCTTCCAGCTCGAACACATCGAAGAGCCGGGGTCGGGCGACTATCCCATCGCCATCGCCCTCCGCTGCCGGTGAGCGTCGGCACCTCTCAATGGAGCGATCTGCTGGTTGGCGACGAGCTCGCGCACCTCGCGACCGAGCCTGCGCGCGAGGCGCGAACCGTGCCGCTGCCCGGCTCCCTCCAGCCGGCGGTGCGGGAAGCGCTCGCCCGGCGCGGGATCGAGGAGCTCTACGCGCACCAGGCCGAGGCGTACGCGGCGGCACGAGCCGGCGGCAACGTGATCGTCACGACGGGCACCGCCTCGGGCAAGACGCTCGCCTTCAACCTGCCGGTGCTCGACGCGCTCGCCGCCGACCGCCACGCGCGCGCCCTCTACCTCTACCCGACGAAAGCGCTCGCGCAGGATCAGGCGCGCTCGCTCGCGAAGCTCGGCCTGCCCGCCGTCCGCGCGGCGATCTACGACGGAGACACCCCGACCGAGCGGCGGCGCCAGATTCGCGGCTGGGCGAACCTCGTGCTCACGAACCCCGACATGCTCCACGTCGGCGTCCTCCCGCGCCACGACCTGTGGGGCGACTTCCTGCACAACCTCCGCTTCGTGGTGGTCGACGAGGCGCACGTCTATCGCGGCGTCTTCGGCTCGCACGTAGCGAACGTCCTGCGGCGGCTGCGGCGGCTGGCGCGGATCTACGGCGCCGAGCCGCAGTTCCTGCTCGCGTCGGCGACCATCGCCAACGCCGGCGAGCTGGCGCACGCGCTGACGGGCGAGGAGGCGACGGTCGTCTCCGACGACTCGGCTCCGCGGGCCGAGCGGACGATCGCGCTCTGGAACCCGCCGCTCCTCGACGCCGAGCTCGGCCTGCGGGCGAGCGCACTCGGCGAGGCATCGCGGCTGCTGGCGGGGCTCGTCGGACGCGGCCTGCGCACGATCTGCTTCGCGAAGAGCCGCAAGTCGGCCGAGCTGATCCACCGCTTCGCCGGCGATCGGCTGGATGCGGAGACCGCTCGGCGGCTGGCGCCGTATCGCGCGGGTTACACGCCGCAGCAGCGGCGCGAGATCGAGCGCCGGCTCGTCGAAGGCGAGCTGCTCGGCGTCACGTCCACCGACGCGCTCGAGCTCGGCATCGACATCGGCGACCTCGACTGCGCGATCTCGGTCGGCTTCCCGGGGACGGTCGCGAGCCTGCGCCAGCAGTGGGGGCGCGCCGGCCGCCGCGAGCACGGCCTCGCGATCCTCATCGCCTCGGAGGACGCGCTCGACCAGTACTTCATGCGCGAGCCGCCGGCGCTGCTCGAGCGGCGCGTCGAAGCCGCGATCCTGGACCACGCCAACCCGCGCGTGCTCGACGGCCATGTCGCGGCGGCCGCCTTCGAGGCTCCCGTCGACGACGCCGACGCCGCAACGCTCGGCCCGGAGGCGCTCGAGCGGGCGCCGCACGTGCCGGAGCTGCGCCACACCGCGCGCGGCTGGGTCTGGGCCGGCAAGGACTCGCCGGCCGCCCGCATCCCGCTCCGCTCCACGTCGCCCGACTCCTTTCTCGTCGTGGACGCTTCGAGCGGCGACGTCCTCGGGCTCGCCGAGCGGGAGCGCGCCTACTCGACCGTGCACGAGGGCGCCGTCTACCTCCACCTCGGCCGCCAGTACCTCGTGCGCGAGCTCGACCTCGAGGCGCGGCGCGCGCTCGTCGAGCCGTTCGACGGCGACTGGTACACGCAGGCGAAGAAGGAGACGGAGACCTCGATCGAGGAGGCGCTGCGCGTCGAGCGGCGGCTCGGGCTCGAGCTCTCCTTCGGCCGCGTCTCGGTGACCGAGCAGGTGGTCGCCTATCAGAAGAAGGCCGTCGCGGACGGCTCCACGCTCGACACCGTCCCGCTCGACCTGCCGCCGACCACGTTCGACACCGAGGCGGTCTGGTTCGTGCCGCGGCCGCACCAGCTCGAGGGGCTGGAGGCGATGCCGCTGCTGCTCTCGTCCCTCCACGCGGCCGAGCACTCGCTGATCGCCCTCCTGCCGCTGTGGGCGATGTGCGACCGCTGGGACATCGGCGGCCTCTCGACCAACCTCCACCTCGACACCGGCGCGCCGACGGTCTTCGTCTACGACGGCCATGCCGGCGGCGTCGGGATTGCGGCCCGCGGCTTCGACCAGTTCGAGGGCTGGGTCGCCGACACGGCGGAGCTCCTCGCCGGCTGCCCCTGCGAGCGCGGCTGCCCGTCCTGCGTGCAGAGCCCCAAGTGCGGCAACCTGAACGAGTTCCTCGACAAGGCCGGGGCGCTCACCCTGTTGCGCCGTATGCTCGCCACGTGACGAGGATCCTCGTCCGGCCGCCGGCACCGGAAGACGTCCCGTCGTGGCGGGAGCTCGGCTGGCACGCCGAGCCCGACCCGGTGCGGCTCGCGGACGAGCACTCGCGGTTCCGGACCGCGCTCGCCGACGCCGGCGCCGAGGTGATCGAGGCCCGAGGAGACCCTGGAAACCTCGACTCGATCTACGTCTACGACCCGGCGCTCGTGACTCCCGACGGCGCGATCCTGCTCCGGCCGGGAAAGGCGGAACGGCGCGACGAGCCGGAAGCCCTCGCGCCCGACCTGCCGCTGCCCGTCCTCGGCCGGCTCTCCGGCGACGAGCTCGCGGAGGGCGGCGACACGGTCTGGCTCGGCGAGCGCACGCTGCTCGTCGGTCACACGTACCGGACGAACGCCCTCGGGATCGAAGCGCTCCGGCGCCTCTTGCCCGGGACCGAGGTGCTCGCCTTCCACCTGCCGCACTTCCACGGCCCGGGCGAGGTTCTGCACCTGCGCTCGCTGCTGAATCCGCTCACATCGGAGCTCGTGGTCGCCTATCCGCCGCTCCTGCCGGCCGCCCTCGTGGAGCTGCTCGACACCCGGGGCATCGGCGTCGTCGTGGTGCCCGACGAGGAGTTCGAGACGATGGGCCCGAACGTCCTCGGCCTACCGGGCGGCTGCGCCCTCGCGTTGGCCGGAAACCAGGTGACCCGGCAGCGGTCGAGACCGCCGGGATCGAGGTCCTGGAGTACGAGGGCGACGCGATCTCGCTCCTGGGCGACGGCGGGCCGACCTGTCTCACGTTGCCTGTCGATTTCGGAACCCCGCGTTCGTCGTAGAGACGTCAACCGCTCCCGAAGGAGGGAACCATGCAGTACCTGCTCCTGATCCACGACGACGAAGCGCAATGGGGCGCGATGCCCGAGGACGAGCGCAACTCGATCTATGCCGAGTACGGGAAGTTCACGGAGGACGTACAGAGCCGCGGCATCCTCGTCGGCGCCAACCAGCTCCAGCCCTCGGGGACGGCGACCGTCGTCCACGTCGAGGACGGCAAGACGCTGACGACCGACGGGCCGTTCGCCGAGACGAAGGAAGTCCTCGGCGGCTACTACCTGATCGACGTCGAGACGCTCGACGAGGCGCTCCAGTGCGCCGCCATGATCCCGTCCGCCCGCTACGGCCACATCGAGGTCCGCCCGATCGTGATGCGCGAGGCGGAGGTCGCGTCGTAGAGGAGATCGCCCGCGCCTACCGCGACGAGCGTGCCCGCTCGATCGCGATCCTCGGCCGCGTCCTCGGTGACCTCGACCTCGCCGAGGACGCGGTGCAGGACGCGTTCGTGCGCGCGGCCGAGCGCTGGCCGCGCGACGGAGCGCCGCGCAATCCCGGCGCCTGGATCGTGACGACGGCCCGGCACGCGGCGATCGACCGGATCCGGCGGGAGCAGACGCTCGCGCGCAAGACGGAGCTGCTCGCGCGGGCCGAGGAGCTCCCCGACGACGAGGAGGCAGTCATCCCCGACGAGCGGCTCGAGCTGATCTTCGCCTGCTGCCACCCGGCGCTCGCGCCGGAGGCCCAGGTCGCGCTGACGCTGAGCCTCGTCGGCGGCCTCGAGACGCCCGAGATCGCGCGCGCCTTTCTCGTCCCCGAGCCGACGCTCGCGCAGCGGCTCGTGCGCGCGAAGCGGAAGATCCGCGACGCCGGGATCCCGCTGCGCGTGCCGGCCGAGCACCTCCTGCCGGAACGGCTGCGACTCGTCCTTGCGACGATCTACCTCGTCTTCAACGCCGGCTACGGACCGCCCGTGCGCCGGGAGCTCTGCGCGGAGGCGATCCGGCTCGCCGCCGTCCTGGCGACGCTGATGCCCGACGAGCCCGAGGCGCACGGCCTGCACGCTTTGCTCCTCCTCCAGGACGCGCGCCGCGACGCACGTGTGTCGCCCGCCGGCGAGCTCGTCCTGCTCGGCGAGCAGGACCGCAGCCTCTGGGACGCCGACGAGATCGAGCAGGGCCGCCGTGCGCTCGACCGCGCTCTGCCTCTGGGCCGACCCGGCCCGTACCAGCTCCAGGCGGCGATCGCGTCGCTCCACTATGAGGAGCCGGTGGACTGGGGGCAGATCGCGCTCCTGTACCGCCGGCTCGCAGAGCTGAGCCCGTCGCCCGTGGTGGAGCTGAACCGTGCAGTGGCCGTCGCGATGGCCGACGGGCCGCTGCCCGGGCTCGAGATCGTCGACGCGCTGAACGGCCTGGAGCAGTACCACCTCTGGCACTCGACCCGCGCCGAGCTCCTGAAGCGCCTGGACCGGAACGAAGAGGCGGCGGCCGCCTATTCCCGTGCGCTCGAGCTCGCCCCGAGCGAGACCGAGCGCACGTTCCTCCGAGATCGTCTCGCCGCCGCCCGCCTCTAGTACGCGGCCGCGAGCACCTGCTTGCGGCGGAGCTTCAGCAGCGAGAGAGCCTGCATGGTCGGCCGGAACGGGTCGTAGACCGTGGTGCCGTTCTCGACCGAGACCGCGGCGACCGGGACTCCGTCGACGTCCGCCACGATCCAGTCGCCCTCGGGCAGCGGGCGCTCGCTCAAGAGCGCCAGGCGCTCGAGCTCCTCGCGGCAGGCGCTCAGCCGCAGCTGGATCGCCGTCCGCACGGGCTGCGGCGGGCGGGCGGACGCCTCCCGCGCCCGCCGGTACCGCCGCGCGTCCCGCTGGAACGTCGCCATCTTGTCGAGGACGATCTGGTGCGTCAGCTCGGGGTGCATCTTCGCTCCTCCTTGTCGGCGTGCTACCCTAACCACTGTTCGGAGATTACCAGTTACATAACCTCTAACGCAAGTTCAATGGTTACGGATTTACACACCCAGCTGGACCTCGTCCGCGACTACGTCAACACGCTCGATTTCGAGACCGAGATCGACCGGATCGCGACGCCGGACGAGCTGGCCATGTGGCTCTCCGAGCAGGGGCTCGTCGACGATCTGGTCGAGCCGACGGACGACGAGGTCGCCGACGCTCTCGCCGTCCGCGAGGCCATCCGGGAGCTCCTGCTCGCGAACAACGGGGTCGACGCGGACGGCGACGCGGCGTCGAAGACGCTCGAGGAGGCCGGCCGCAAGGCGCACCTCGGCGTGCGCTTCGAGAACGGCCGCCCCGTCCTTGCTCCCGAGGGTGACGGCGCCCGCGCCGCGATCGGCCGCCTCGTCGCGACGGTCGCGGAGCTCGCGCCGACCGACGAGTGGAAGCGGTTGAAGACCTGCCGCGACGAGCACTGCCGCGTCGCCTTCTACGACCAGTCGCGCAACCGCTCGCGTGCGTGGTGCTCGATGGAGGTCTGCGGCAACCGCGAGAAGGCACGCAGCTTCCGCAAGCGCCACGCGCCGGCTGCGGGCTAGGAGCCTTCAGGCCGAGCGCGCGAGGTCGTCCGGTCCCGCGTCGGGAAGCGTGGACGGCGGCGCACTCTTCAGGAACCGGTAGACGAAGAACGCGAACGCCGACGCGCCGCACGCTGCGGGGATGAAAAAGACGAGGTTGAGGAGCAGCACGTGCGTCATGTCGCAACGGTATGCCGTGCTGCCGCCAGCGCAAACTCCACCGCCTCGGCCGGCGACTGCGCCCGTTGCGTTCCCTCCACCTTCCAGCCCGGCTCGAGCACGACGACCGGCCGCCCGAGCGTGAGCGCGAAGCCGATCTCGGCCAGCGTTCCGTAGCGGCCGCCGACGGCGATCACGGCATCGCCCGACGCGACGACCGCGAGGTTGCGCGCGTGGCCGATCCCGGTCAGGACGACGTGGTCGAGCCACTCGTTGGCGCCCGTGCGCGTCTCGCCCGGCAGGATCCCGATCGTCGTTCCGCCCGCCTCCTTGGCTCCGCGAGAAGCGGCGGCCATCACCTCGCCGAGCCCTCCCGTCACGACCGTGGCGCCGCCCGCGGCCAGCAGCCGGCCGACCTGCTCGGCGTTCTTCTCGTGCTCCGCACCGCTGCCGATCACGGAGACTTGCACCATGCAGCAGAGACTAGAAGAGCGCGACGTGCTCATCCTTGGCGGCGGCTTCGCGGGCGCGTACGTCGCGCGCCTCCTGCGCGGCCGCCGGGCGACGATCGTCAGCCCGGAGAACTTCATGCTCTACACCCCGCTGCTGCCCGAGGCTGCCTCGGGCACGTTGGAGCCGCGGCACACCGTCGTCCCGCTGCGCGTGATGTGCCCCCAGGCCGAGCTCCTGCTCGGGAGGGCGGACAGCGTCGACCTCGAGGCTCGCACCGCGCTGGTCGACGGCCGCACGATGCGCTGGCGGGATCTCGTCGTCGCGCTCGGCGCCGTGCCGCGGACGCTCCCGGTCCCAGGGCTGTCCGAGCACGGGCTCGCGTTCAAGTCGCTGGCGGATGCGATCTACCTGCGCAACCACGTCCTCCAGCAGCTCGAGCTGGCCGACGGGACGCTCGACGACGAGGAGCGGTCGCGGCGGCTGACCTTCGTCTTCGTCGGAGCCGGCTACGCGGGTGTCGAGGCGCTCGCGGAGCTGTCCGACCTCGCCGAGGACGCGCTGCGCTACTACCCGCGCCTGCGCTCGACGCCGCGCCGCTGGGTGCTCGTCGACGCGGCGCCGCGGATCCTGCCCGACATCCCGCCGCCGCTCGGCGACTACGCCGCGGCCGAGCTCCGCGGGCGCGGGATGGAGATCCACGTCGGGACGACGCTCGACTCGGTCTCCGCCGACGGCGCCGTCCTCGGCGACGGAACGCAGATCCCGACGAGCACGCTCGTCTGGACGGCCGGGGTCGCGCCGAACCCCCTCCTGCGCGAGTGGTCGCTGCCGCTCGACGAGAGAGGGCACGTCGAGGTCGACGAGGTCCTCCGCGTGCGCGGGCACGAGCACGTCTGGGCGCTCGGCGACTGCGCGCTCGTCCCCAACACGAAGAGCGACCGTCCCGACCCGCCCACGTGCCAGCACGCCCTCCGCCAGGCCCGGCGCCTGGCGAAGAACCTGACCGGGCCGCCCAAGCCGTACGGCTACAAGATGCTCGGCCAGGTCGCGACGCTCGGCCGCCACAAGGGGATCGCGCAGGTGCTCGGCCTGCGTTTCCGCGGGTTCCTCGGCTGGTGGGTGACGCGCTCCTACCACCTGTACCAGCTCCCGCTCGCGTCGCGGAAGCTCCGGGTGGTCACGGACTGGACGGTGGCGCTCTTCTTCCGCCGCGACATCGCGGAGCTCGGCCAGCTCGGCCGTCCCGAGGGACTCGGCTAGGACGCGCTGAGCCTCACTCGACGAGCTCGAGCCGCGGGTTGTCACGAAGCCGGCGCCCGAACTTCCCCGACGGCTTCCCGTCCGTCAGCACCACGTCGGCCGTGAAGTCGTTGGCGCCGCGGATCAGCGAAGAGCCGACGCCGTAGGCATCCACGGGCACGCCGAGCTCCTCGAACGCGCGGATCTTCTCAGCGGTGAAGCCGCCGGAGACGACGATCCGCACGTGGCCGAAGCCGGCCGCGTCGAGCGCGTCGCGCGTCATCCGGACGAGCCGCTCGTTCACGCCGGTCGGCTCGAAGTCCCCCAGCTCGTCCCACAGCGAGCGGTCGACGAGCGTCTCGGACGTGTCGAGACGGACGCCCCACAGCCGGTCGCCCAGCCCCTCCGCGACCTCGAGCGCCGTGCGCACCGAGTCGTTCTCGAAGTCGACGAGCACCGTCACGGACATCTCCGGCGGCGCCCACTCCGCGAACTTGCGGGCGGCGAGCACGGTGTCGCCGCCGTAGGCCGCGATCAGGGAGTGCGGCACGGTGCCGATCGCGCGCCCTCCCCACCACGAAGCCTGCTCCTCGCTCGTGACCCCGATCTCGAATCCGGTGACCTGGCCCGCGACGTAGGCCGCGTAGCCGTCGCCGGCCTGCACGCGATGGTGGTCGAAGCGCGCGGGCATGAAGATGATCGGCTTGCCGTTCGCCGCCTCGAGCACGCGCACGACGTTCGTCGTGATCAGCGTCCGCCGCGCGAGGGTGCCGAGGTACGCGGTCTCGAGGTGCGCGAACGTCGTGTAGTCGCCCTCGATCGTCAGCACCGTCTCCCACGGCTCGAGCCGGTCGCCGTCGTGGAGAGCGCGGTCATCGTGAGCCCGTCCGGCTCGTCCGCGCAGAGCCGGAGGATCGCAATCGCCTCGTCCACCCCGCCGAGCCAGGAGTCGTTCTTCTGGAACACCTGGACGACGACCTGTGGATGGCGACCGTCCGCGAGGAGCGTCGCCCGGGCGTGGTTGAAGTACGCGTCGGTGTACCACCCCGCGCGCATCTTCTCGACCGGGAGGTCGAAGACTTCCGGCGCTAGCCGAGGCCTACTTGGCCGCGGCATGCTCGAGCTCGAGACACGCCTTGAGCGCCGCCTCGGCCACCTCGAGCTGCTCGGCGCTCGGCTCCGCGGTCGAGAAGCGGTGCTGGAGCTCGTGCCCCGGCTTCGAGAGTGCCTGCGCGAGCGGGTTCTCCGGGTGCCGCGACATCCAGCCGAAGAGCTCGGTGGCCGCGGCGATCGAGCCGAGCTGGCGCGGCTGCCTGCGCCTGCCGCCGGTGGCGCTCCGGCGCGATGCCCCGCCAGGACGTTGCCGACGGCGGACGTGGCGATCAGCGGCCCGACGAGATGGCCGCCACAGCGCTCGTGCTCGCGCGTGGCGCGCTTCCCGTGCTCGTAGCTGCCGATCGAGATGTGCTCCGCGCCGTGGTACGCCGCGAGCTCGCCGCGAGCGCAACGCCATCACCGCGGGCGCGACCGAGATGATCGCCGACAGCAGCTCCCGCGCGAGCGGCCGCATTCTCGACGCGCGCAGGCCCTTGACGACGGCCGCAGCGCCGAGCATCGAGCCGATCGTGCGCGGGCTCTCCATCGGCAGCCGCGCAGCCGGAAGCTCATCTTGATCTGCGGCAGCAGCAGCAGCGCCTCGGCCAGGCGGGCGGGGCCGCGCAGGAGAGGGCTCTCGATCCGCGACGCCTGGAGGCGCTTGCGCGCCGAGGCGACCTCGATCCGCCCGTCGTCGTGCCGGATCGCGCACGCCCACGCGTGCGGCCCGTGCACGAGCACGCCGTTGGGCAGAGCCATGCCGCCGAGCCGGACCTTCTCCTTCGCCATCGCGCCGAAGGGTAGTGCTCAGCCGAGGATCGACCGAGCCGCGTGGCGCAGCCAGCTGACCCCGAGCTCGAGGTCGGCCACCGGGATCCGCTCGTCGGCGGAGTGAATGAGCGAGGCCGAGATTTCCGGCGGCAGCTCGCCCGTGGAGGGGAAGAAGCCGTAGGCGACGGTCCCGAACGCCTCGCGCAGCCAGTGGCTGTCGGTGAAGCCGACGCAGGCGAGCGGCACGGCGCTCGCGCCCGGCTCGGCCTCGGCGACCCACTCGTCGAGCGCACGCCAGAGCGGCGTGTCGAGCGAGGACCGGGTGCCGCCGCGCGCCTCGATCCACTCGAGCTCGTAGTCGACGTCGCCGCCCAGCACGGCGCGGATCATCGGCTCGACGTGCTCGGGATGCTGGCCCGGCAGGAGCCGGCAGTCGACCTCGATCTCGCAGAGCGCCGGGATGACGTTCCGCTTCCTGGACGCCGAGATGATCGTCGGCGAGAAGGTGGGCGCGAGGAGCGCGTCGACGATGACCGCGGCGACGGGGGACAGCGCGGCGACGCGCTGCGCTGCCTCGGCCGCGGGAAAGACCTCCCCGAACACGACTTGCAGGAAGCCCTCGACCTCGGGGCCGAGCTGCGGTTCCGGCCGGTACTCCGCGATTCGCTCGATCAGCGGCACGGCATTGACGAGCGCGTTGTCGGCGATACGCGGCATGGACGCGTGGCCGGAGCGCCCGCGCACCCGCAGCAGGAACGGAGCGGTCACCTTCTCGGCCACCGTCGCCGCGTAGATCGGCCGGCCGTCCTCGAGCTCGACCCGGTCGCCGCCGCCCTCGTTGATCGCGAAGTCGCAGCGGACGGCGTCCGGGTGCGCCTCGCACAACCAGTCGAGGCCGAAGCCGGCGCCCACCTCCTCGTCGGCGGTCGCCGCGAAGATCAGGTCGCCGCTCGGCCGGAATCCCTCGCGCGCGAGCGACGCCATCGCGACCGCGTTCGCCGCCACCTCGCTCTTCATGTCGAGCGCGCCGCGGCCCCAGACCATTCCGTCCTTCAACTCCCCCGAGAACGGCGGCACCGACCACTCCGCCGGGTCGGCGAGCACGACGTCCGTGTGCCCGAGGAAGAGGAGCGACGGGCCGTCGCCGCCGGGGATCCGGGCCACGAGATTCGCGCGCTCGGGCACCTTCGCGATCAGCTCGCACGCGATGCCGTTCGCCTCAAGGTAGTCGCGCAGGAGCTCGGCTGCGGCCGTCTCGTTGCCGGGCGGGTTCGTCGTGTCGACGCGGATCAGCCGCTGGAGGAGATCGGTGACCTCGTCGCGGAATGTCGCCGTGCTCATCGCCGGGTTCCTAGCACGAGGATGTAGCTGCGCGCGAGGACACCCGGCTCGAGAGCGTCGAGATAGATGCGCTCCGCGTGCGCCCGCGTCTCGTCGCTCTGCTCGGCGAGCCAGGCCCGCAACGGCGGCATCGACGTGGAGGCGAGCTCCCACAGCTCCGCGCCCGAATCCGCCTCGATGCGCCACTCGCCGGTCTGGAGCTCAAGGTCGAACGCGGCGCCGAGGAGGCTCCGCACGTGCCCCTCCTCGGCCCAGTCGCGCGCGTCGGGGCCCGGCGGGAGCGTTCGCCCCGCCCGCTCGCTGACCTCCGACCACTCGTCCTTCGGCCACGCGGTGAGCGCGAGCCGGCCGCCCCGCCGGCAGACGCGGGCGAGCTCGCTCGCGGCTCGCTCGTGGTCCGGCGCAAAGATCGCGCCGAACGCGGAGGCGACCGCGTCGAACTCGTCGTCGGCGTACGGCAGCTCCTCGCAGTCGCCCTCGTCGAAGCGGATGCTCAGCCCCACGGCTTCCGCGGCGCGGCGCGCCTTCGCGAGCTGGTCGGCGGAGATGTCGATCCCCGTGACATCCGCACCGGCCCGCGCGGCCCGCAGCGCCACGCCGCCGGTGCCGCAGGCCACGTCGAGGAAGCCGGCGCCCGGGGCGGTCCCGAGCGCCTCGACGACGCGATCGTGGATCGGCGCGAAGGTCTCGGCGATGCGCTCGTAGCTCGCGCCGCTCCAGGCGTCGGAGACAGACCCGGACACGTTTTCCCGCTACGGCGCCGGCCGAGCCGACGCCTTCGCTACTGGACGTGCTCCGTCGAGCCTACGCACGTAGCGGAGCATACTTCGGTCGTGGGTGACCTCTTCTCCGACGCCGCCGACCGGCGCGCAAGCGAGGTTGCGCCGCTCGCCCAGCGGCTGCGGCCGGCCGCCCTCGGCGAATTCGTCGGCCAGGCGCACGTGCTGGGCGAGGGCTCGGCCCTGCGGCGCGCGATCGAGGAGGACCGCGTCCACTCCTCGATCCTCTACGGCCCTCCCGGCAGCGGCAAGACGACGCTGGCGCGGATCGTCGCGGCCTCGACCGGAGCCGCCTTCGAGGAGCTGTCGGCGGTCTCGGCGACGGTGAAGGACGTGCGCGAGGTGCTCGCGCGGGCACGGGAGCGACTCGGCACGACCGGCCGGCGCACGATCCTCTTCCTCGACGAGATCCACCGCTTCAACAAGGCGCAGCAGGACGCGCTGCTGCCGGGAGTCGAGTCCGGGCTCGTGACGCTGATCGGCGCGACGACCGAGAACCCGTACTACGAGGTCAACTCGGCCCTCATCTCCCGCACGCAGGTCTACGAGCTCGAGTCGCTGACGCCCGAGGAGATGGCGGTGGTCGTCCGGCGCGGCCTCGCGGAGGTCGGCGGGACTGCGTCCGACGAGGTCGTGGAGCTGATCGCGCACCGCTCCGGCGGCGACGCGCGCACGGCGCTGAACATCGTCGAGCTCGCCCAGGAGACCGCCGATGGCGCGATCACGGCGGAGAACGTCGAGGACGCCGCCCGCAAGCCGCCGCTCGTCTACGACAAGGCCGGCGACCGGCACTACGACTACACCTCGGCCTTCATCAAGTCGATGCGCGGGAGCGACCCGGACGCGGCCGTCTACTACCTCGCGGCGATGCTCGAAGGCGGCGAGGACGCCCGCTTCATCGCGCGACGGATGGTCGTGCTCGCCTCCGAGGACATCGGCAACGCCGACCCACGCGCCCTCCTCGTCGCCGTCGCCGCAGCGCAGGCCGTGGAGCACGTCGGCCTGCCCGAGGCGCGCCTGAACCTCTCCCAGGCGGCGATCTACCTCGCGCGCGCGCCGAAGTCGAACGCGAGCTACGTCGCCCTGAACCGCGCGACCGCGGACGTGCAGGAGCGCGGAGCGGCGCGTCCGCCGAAGGCGCTGCGCAACGGCTCCTGGTACGGGCGCCGGCTCGGGCACGGCGAGGGCTACGTCTACCCGCACGACGACCCGCAGGGCTTCGAGACGAGCTACCTCCCCGAGGAGCTCGAGGGCCGCCGGTACTACGAGCCGTCCGGAGCCGGCGAGGAGACCGCCGACGAGAACGCCTCGTAGGCCTCGCTGCCGTAGACCGCGAAGATCACGCGCTCCAGCGACCGAGCCGGAAAGATCCGCGCCTCGTCGACCATGATCCGCGCGCACTCGGCGAGCGGGAAGCCCCCGACCCCGGTGCCGAAGGCGGGCAGCGCGAGCGAGCGGCAGCCGAGCTCGTCCGCGAGCTCGAGGCAGGAACGGGTCGTGCGGAGGACGAGGTCGCGGTCGGTTCGCAGGTCCTGTCCCATGACCGCGCCGTGGATCACCCAGCGGGCGCGGAGCCGACCGGCCGTCGTCGCAACGGCGGTGCCGAGCGGGATCCCGCCGATCGCCATCGCCTCCCGCTCGATCTCGTCGCCGCCGGCCCGCTTCAGGGCTCCGGCGACGCCTGCACCCATCCAGAGACGGTCGTTCGCGGCATTGGCGATCGCATCCGCCTCGACCGCGGCGATGTCGCCGTCGCGGACCTCGAGCTCCACCTCAGAGGATCCGGGCGCCGAGCGCCGACGCCACGAGCTCGACGGCGAGCTGCCCCGTCGAGTTCTCGCGGTCGAGGATCGGGTTGACCTCGACCACGTCCATCGAGTCGATGAGCGCCGACTCCGCCACCGTCTCCATCGCGAGGTGCGCCTCGCGGTACGAGAGCCCGCCCCGCACCGGCGTGCCCACGCCCGGCGCGTAATCGGGGTCGACGACGTCCAGGTCGAGCGAGACGTGGAGGAACGCCGCGCCGGCCGCGTGCGCGAGCGCCTCGCGCATGCACGGCTCGATCCCGATCCGGTCGATCTCGCTCATCGTGAACACCTTCACGTCCATGCCGTTCAGGAGCTTCCGCTCTCCGTCGTCGAGCGAGCGGACGCCGACGAGCGCGAGCTTGCCCGGCTCGACCGCCGGCAGCACCCAGCCGTCGCGCCGGAACGAGTCGCCTGCGAGCCCGAGCGCCGCCGCGAGCACCATCCCGTGCACGTTGCCGGTCGGCGAGGTCGCGGGCGTGTTGAGGTCGCCGTGCGCGTCGATCCACACCACGCCGCCCGTGCCGCGCACCTTCGCCATCCCCACGAGCGATCCGAGCGCCACCGAGTGGTCGCCGCCGAGGACGAGGGGCAGCGCGCCGCGCTCCGCCGCCTCCGCCACGAGCCCCGACAGCCGGTCGCAGAGGTCGAGGATCTGGGTGAGATAGCGCGCGTGCTCGTCTCCCATGTCGGTCGTCTCCACGACCGGCGAGATGACGTTGCCGACGTCGTTGACCTGCACCCCGAGCTTCTCCGAAAGCTGCTGGTGGAGGCCCGCGTAGCGGATGGCGGACGGCCCCATGTCCACGCCGCGCCGCCCCGCGCCGAGATCGAGCGGTGCGCCGATCACGTCGACCTCGCGCACGGGGTGCTCAACGCTCACAAGCGAGGAGGCTAACGCGGCCATCTGCCGACGCGCCCGGGCTACACTGACCGCCGCCCAGCCGCGGCGAGGTAGCTCAGCTGGTAGAGCACTCGGCTGAAAACCGGGGTGTCGCCGGTTCGAGTCCGGCCCTCGCCATCTCTTCCGACGTTCTCACGCGCACGAATCCCTCAGGTGAGAGGACCCTGGCCCAGGCGAGTGTTGCCGGGGGGCTAAACAAACGGGACCGCTGGATAGTCCTATGTGTGGTGCGTAGTTCTCAGCAGCGGCTCGTTGAGATCGAGGCGCTCTATCGGGAGCGGTGGACCACGTTCGCCCGAGTTGCGATCTCGATCGCCGGGAGCGTCGATATCGGTAGGGAGGCCGTCCAGGAAGGGTTCGCTCGCGCGATCGAGGAGCGGGAAGCGTTTCGCGGCGAGTGTCCGCTGGAGTCGTGGGTCTGGCGGATCGTTGTTAACACTGCGAAGACGGCCAGCATGCGTACGGCGAGGGAAGGATCCGAGACAACCATGGCGCCGGAGGAAGCCTCCGCGAACGGGCACCACCCGTCGGAGGTTGCGGTCTGGGTGCGGACTCTGCCGGAACGACAGCGGCTAGCTGTCTTCCTCCGCTATTAGGCCGATCTCGACTATCGCGCGATCTCCGAGGTGTTGGAGGTCGAGGTGGGCACGATCTCGGCCACGCTCAATTCGGCTCATCAGAGTTTGCGTCGTTCGGTTCAGGAGGTGCAGCGATGATCGATGTCGAGTCGCTGATCAGGGAAGGATTCGCCGTCCTAGACCCGCTACCGCCTGGCGCTGAGGGCGACTGGAAGGACGTGCAAGGGCGGGTTCGTCGACCGATGCGCCACCGTCGTTGGGTGTTTGCGATTGGCGCTGCCACTGCGGTCGCGGTAGCTGTGATCGCGGTCATGGCGCTCCTTCCGGCTGGCGAGAGTGGCAGTCCGAGCACGGCAGCAGCAGCGGTGTTGCTCCGGGCGGCTCGTACCGCTGCCGGCCAACCCACTCCCCCGGCACCTGGGCCGAACCAGTTCATCTACACGAAGATCAAGGCGGTGTGGGCGGGAATCTCGGACGGCCTAACCAAGGTTCATCGCAAAGGCTCTCGGCGGCCGCGCTTTGTGGGTCCGCCGCATCTCGTCACGATCGACTTTCGGCCCGTGACGCGCGAAGACTGGATCCGCCCCGATGGCAGCGGCCGATATCGCGAGGTCGGCGGACACCTGAAGTTCATCAGGAGCCGCGACCGCGCCTACGCCTACAAGCACTACTCGCGCCAATACATCGACGGCTACATCGACAACCAAAAACACGGGCCGGGGCAGCCCAACTACAACCAGCTGAGCAACCTCCCGACCGACCCGGCTCAGCTGAAACAGCTGATCGAGAACCGTAAGGTCGAATCCGGACCGCCTGGCGACTTTGAGACATTCCAGATCATCGGCGACCTCCTTCGCGACACGGACGCCCCACCAGACCTCCGCGCAGCCCTCTACACGATCGCTTCCCAGCTGCCCGGGGTCCGGCTCGTCGGCGCAACCCACGATCAGCTCGGCCGTCCCGGCACCGGAGTTGCCTATGACTTCGGCGGGCAGCGCGACGAACTGATCTTCGACCCGCAAACCTCGGCCCTACTCGCCGAGCAAACCAGCGTCACCCGGCGCTCCCGGCTCGATCCGTTTCATCCCGGAACGCTCATCAGCTGGACCTCCTACTTGGCCTCCGGCATCGTCAACTCCGACACCGCGACGACCGCCGCAAAGCCCTAGCGTCAGGGGTCATTCCGAAAAACGACCCTCAGGCGCAAGCCATGTCCGTTGCCTCTGCGTTTGCCAGCCCGCCGCTTCATGCTGCTGGGAGGATGCTGCAAGACGTCTTCGGAGCTAGGTTCGGCGAATGAGGGCAGCAAAGCTGAGGTGGCTCCTCCGTGTAGGGATCGCCGCAACGTCGTTGTACATGGTCGTAAAGAAACGGCCTCGGCGTCCCGACTAGCCCGCGGCCACCTCACTAGTCCGACATCGCCCAGGCGAGTGTCCTGTGCTGCGAGAAAGTGAGGCCCCCGTGCTCGCTTGCGCGTTCTCGGGGGCCTCGGGTCGTTCGGACCGGTGCAACCGTGTCGCGGACGACCGTTCGTCGGGACCCTACCCCCTCCTGGCGCGAAGTGCCGTGGCCGGCTCCGCCGAAAACTCCGCAAATTCCGTGAAGCCTCGGCTGCCGAGCTCCCGCCGCAACACCTCCGGTGCGACGTAGATCGGCGTCTCGCCACCTCGCGAGAACGAGAGCACGAGGATCCCTCCCGGAGCGGCGACGCGGGCGAGCTCGTCGGCGAACGGGATCATGTTCGACAGCACGACGAGCTCGAAGTCGCCGTCGGGACAGGCGAGCGCCGAAGCGTCGCCCACCTCGAAGCTGACCCGGCCGGCGAGCCCGGGTGCGAGCTTTCGGCGAGCCTCCTCGATCATCCCCGGGCTCAGGTCGATACCGACGATCTCGGCCTCGGGATAGCGCCCGGCGAGCGCCAGCGCCACGACGCCGGTCCCGGTTCCGAGGTCGAGCGCCCGGCGCGGCGGCGGCACGTCCTCGAGCGCGAGGTCGAGCGCGAGGAGGTGATGCGGGCCGATGCGCGTCTCCCAGGTCGGTGCGAGGCGGTCGAACATGCCGCGCAGCGGGCCGCGGAAGAGCCTCCAGAGCCACGGCCGCCGCACGACCGCGTCGGTGGCGAAGCGGGCGAGGCGCTGGCCGTCGATCACCGCACCGCGAGGTCGAGGACGATCTCGGCGCCCTCCTCGACGCGCAGCAGCTGCGCCGCGCTCCCCTGCGAGACCGCGAGGGCGAAGCTGGCGTAGCTGTCCTCGTACAGAATCAGCGAGCCGCGCGGGGCGTCCGCGAACGTGCGCGCGGAGACGGCGTAGAACCGCTCGCCGCGGCAGAGAAGCTCGACCCGGGTGCCGGCCGGGAGCTCGGCGGCGGGCTCGAGGTCCTCGCGCCGGAAGTTGAGCGCAACGTTGCCGAAGCGGTCGACCGCGACGGCGACCGCCCGGATGCGGTTGTGTCCCACCTCGGGCTGCGGGAGGTCGAGCTGCACGAGCTCGTCCGGGTCGACGGGCGGGCCGAGCTCCTCGAGCGCCACGCCGGCGGCGAGGTGCGCGGCTGCCGGCGCGAACAGGTCGCGGCCGTGGAAGGTGCGGGACACGGGTTGCAGCGAGTACTCCGCGTTCGCGAGCTCGTGGGCCTCGGCCACCCCGCCGAAGCGCTCGGCGGCGGGCAGCAGGAGCCCGTTGTCGGGCCCGACGTACAGCCGGCCCTCCCGGTCGCGCAGGGCGAGCGCGCGGCGGCTGCTCCCCACGCCGGGGTCGACCACGGCGAGATGAACGCCGGCGGGCATGTACGGCAGCGTGTTGGCCAGCACGAGCGCTCCCTGGAGCACGTGTCCCGGTCGGATTCCGTGCGTGACGTCGATCACGCGCGCCTCGGGCGCGATCTTCGCGATCACGCCGTGGCAGGTTCCGACGAAGTCGTCCTGGAGCCCGAAGTCGGTCAGGAAGGTGATGACCACGAAGCGGAACGTAATGCTTCGACGAGGCCGTCGAGGTCGTGAGCGGCGGCAACGGCCACGACGTCGAGGCCGGCTGCCCTCGCCTCGGCCGCGGTCTGCGGGCCGATAGCGACGACAGGCAGGTGCGCACCGGCCCGGGCAAGCGCGCGAGCGGCGGAGCCGGACATCAGCAGCGCCACCCCGGCGTCGGGCACGTCGGGACGCAGCTCGATCGTCCGGTAGAGCGGCAGGAAGTCGGCCGCGAGGACGTCCTGGCGCGCGCCTTCGGCCGCCGCGAGCAGACGCGTTCCCTCCGGCAACTCGTCGCGCAGACCTTCCTGCGTGTGGGTCGCCGCGACGAGATCGACGGACAGCCCGTGCGAGCGCAGCGCCTCGGCCGTGGCCGGGCCGATGGCCGCGATGCGGTTCGCGGTGACGCCTCGCCGCCCGAGCTCGTGCGCGCCGTTGCGGCTCGTGACCACGAGCCAGTCGTATCCGCGCGCGTCGACCGGCTCGTCGCCGAGCGGCTCGACCCGGATCAGCTCGCAGAGGACCGCCTCGTGCCCGAGCGCCTCGACGCGGGCGACGAGCTCCTCACGCGTGACGAGTACTCGCACCCGCCAGCTCCACCCCGAGCGCCGCCGGGTCGTCCCCCGTGCGCCGCTCGATCCACGATCCATCCTCCGCCGCGACGAGGCCCGTCAGCGTCGTCCCGTCGTGATGCGCGGCGACCGGAGCGAGGCAGCCGCCGCCGACCGCCGCGACGACCGTGCGCTCCGCCTCCACCCGTTCGCGCGTCTCGGGATCGTCGACGGCCGCGACGAGGTGCTCGTCGCCCGCCCGCACCTGAAGCGCGAGCGCGCCCTGGCCCGCCTCGGGCAGCATCGTCTCCGGCTCGAACCGGAGCCCGGCCTCGCCACCGAGCCCGAGCCGGTCGAGCCCGCAGGCGGCGAGGACGATCGCGTCGAGGCCCCGCTCGCCCCGCTTGCGCAGGCGCGTGTCGATGTTGCCGCGCAGTGGCTCGATCGAGAGCGTCGGCTCGAGCGCGAGCAGCTGCGCCTTCCGCCGCACCGAGGCGGTGCCGATCCGCATCCCGGGTCGCAGCTCGACGGCGCCGCAGAGCGCGTCGCGGGGATCCTCCCGCCGGAGGTACGCGCCGACCACCAGCCCGTCCGGGTCGGTGGCGGTGAGGTCCTTGGCGGAGTGCACGGCGACGTCGATCCGCCGGTCGAGCAGCGCCTCCTCGAGCTCCTTCACGAAGACGCCGCGCGAGCCGATCTCGCCGAACGGCCGCGAACGGTCGCGGTCGCCGGCCGTCGTGATCGGCAGCAGCACGAGCTCGATGCCGGGCGCCCGCAACGAGGAGACGGCGCGCTCGGCCTGGGTGAGCGCGAGCCTACTGCCGCGGCTGCCGACGCGGAGGAGCACAGCTTCTAGGAGCAGAGCTCGGTTGCCTCCGCACGGGCGGTTGGCACCCGACGCCGCGCGGCCGGATCCGGACGAAGGCCGTCGGCACCTGCAGCGGCAGGGGACGCCCCGTCGCTGGCTTGACGTTCAGCGCTCGTCCTCGCCGAGACCGAAGAGGTGCCGCACGGCCTCAGCATAGAGAACCCCATCGGCTGCCGCGGCTGCCTGCTTCATGCGCACGGTCGGCAGATGGAGGAGCTTGTTCACGATCTGGGCCGTGACTGCCTCGACGGCTCGGCGCTGGCTCTCGTCGAGCCTCCCGAGCAGCGCGTCCGCCTTTTGCAGCTCGGCCTCGCGGATCTCCTCGGCCCGCGCCCGCAGCGACGCGATCGCCGGCACGACGTCGAGCGAGGCGTGCCACTCGTGGAACTTCTCCGCCTCCGCCGCGACGATCGACTCGGCCCGCTCGGCCTCGCGACGGCGCAGCGACAGGGTTTCGGTCACGATCCCCTCGAGGTCGTCGATGTCGTAGAGGTAGCAGCCGTCGAGGTCGCGGATCGTGGGGTCGAGGTCGCGAGGGACGGCGAGGTCGACGAGCAGGAGCCGCCGGCCCTTCCGGCCCCGCAGCACCTCCGCCACGGTCGCCGCCTCGAGCACGAGGCCCGGCGCGTTCGTCGAGGCGATCACGACGTCCACCTGTGCGAGCTCCTCGACGATGCGCTCGCGCTCCGTCTTGCTGTTCGCGACGAGCTTGATCTCGGCGCCGCGGCTGCGGAGGTTGCGCGCGGCCTGCTCGCTCACCTTGCCCGCGCCGAGGAGGAGGATCGAGCGGCCCTCGAGGCTGCCGAAGACCTGCTCCGCGAGCGCGGCCGCCGCTGCCGACACCGAGGCCGGGCTCTGGCCGATCGCGGTCTCGGCCCGCACCTTCCGGCCCGCGTGCAGCGCCTGCCGGAAGGCCCGGTCGAGCACCGGCCCGGTCGTGCCGAGGTCGTGGGCGACCCGGATCTGGCCGAGAATCTCGCCCTCGCCCGGGACGAGCGAGTCCAGGCCCGCGGCGACGCGGAAGAGGTGGTGCGCCGCAGCCCGGTCCTGCAGCCGGTAGAGCGCCGGCTCGATCTCCGGCCCGAGCGCCGCGAGCGCGGCGGCCGCATCGTGCTCGGCCTGCTCAGCCTCGGCAGCGACCAGATAGAGCTCGGTGCGGTTGCACGTCGAGAGGCAGACCGCCTCGCGGTCACCCGCCGCCAGCCGGGCCGCGAGTGCCTGCGCGTCCTCGCGGTCGAGCGCGACCTGCTCCCGCAGCTCGATCGGTGCGTGGTGGTGCGAGGTGCCGACGAGGACGAGGCGCAGCATCAGGCGAAGTGGGTTGCGGGGAGGGCGAGCCGGACGACGACGACGAGCGCGAAGCCCGCCAGGGCGAGATACGCAGCGCGCCGGCCCGTCCAGTTGCCGAGCAGGCGCAGGCCGAGATACGCGCACCAGACGAGCCAGGTCGCGGCCGTCACCGCGATGAGCGCGTCGAGCCGCTCGTCCCGGGCGAGCAGCCGCACGAGACCGGCGGCGGCCCCGAGCGTGAGCAGCGGCACCGACCACGCCACCGTCCGCAGGGCGAGCGAGTCGAGCGTCGCGAGCGCCGGCATCTGCCTGCGCAGGATCGTCGCGGGACGCGTCCTCAGCCGCCGCTCCTCCCAGATGTAGAGCCCGGAGAGCGCGGCGGCGAGCGTGAAGCCGGCGAACGCGGCGAGCACGAGCCCGACGTGGACGACGAGGAAGAGGTTCGAGTAGGGGCTCGCGCTGCCCGCTGCCCGTCCCACCGCCGGCGTGCGCGACCACGAGCAGCGCCACCGCGAGCGGCATCACGACGAGGCCGAGCAGCCGGTACGGCCGGCGGCAGCCCCAGATCAGGTACGCCGAGACGACGAGCCAGACGAAGAGGGAGAGCGACGACGCCCACGTGCCCCACGGGAAGCCGTCGTCACGCGTCGCCTGCACGGCGAGCAGCGCGGTCTGCGCGAGCCAGCCGAGCCGGACGCCCCAGGTGGCGACGCGCCCCGCGCGGCCGGGCCGCCGGACCTCGCCGAAGTAGCCGACGGCCGCCTCGCCGTAGAGCAGCAGCGCGGGCCAGAAGAGCAGCTCAGCCAACGCGCGCCGCCTCTCGCGGGGCTTCTTCCGCGTCCTCGTCCGGCACGCGGCCGGCAAGCTCGTCCACGTCGCGCGCGAGCCGCTGCAGCTTGAGCGCCATGATCAGGACGTAGGCGAGGACGACGGCGAACACGACGCAGTACGCGGCCGTGACGTATTTCTCTGCAGTGGTCACGCGAGCGCCTCCCTCAGCTCGACGCACCCGCGAGTCGAGCAGCTTCGAGCCGAGCTCGAGCCGGTAGAGCGTGTACGCGAGGACGAGCAGCGCGGCCTGCGCGAGGCAGTAGGTGACGAGGATCCAGCCCCCGAAGTTCGGGCCGTGGAGCGTGAAGACCTCGGGGTGGATGAACGTCCTTCGCGAGCCGGATCGCGGCGAAGCTGACCGGGATCAGGACGACGCCGAACAGCGCGTAGACCGCGCTCAGATTCGCGCGCTGCGGCCCCGGGTCGACCGAGAAGCGAAGCATGAAGTACGCGCAGTAGAAGAGGTAGAGCACGAGGAAGAGCACGAGCTCGTCCTCGCTCCACAGCCACCAGTGGCCCCACGAGATCTTGGCCCAGATCGAGCCGGTGATCAGCACGAGCGTCCCGAAGATCAAGCCCTGGTGCACGCAGACGTAGCTCGCCAGGTCGGCGCGCGGGTCGCGCTTCCACAGGTGCCGGAACGCCTGCCACGCGCCGCAGATGAAGCACGCGTAGGCCGTGAACGCGATCGAGACGTGGAAGTAGAAGATCCGCTGCGAGAAGCCCTGGTTGGCGTCGTTCGGCGCGACGAAGAAGACGAACGCGAGCGCGGTCGTGACGAGCACGAGCGAGCTCACGGCGAGCGCGGGCAGGGGGATGCTGCGCAGGCGAGCCACGGCGCAGATTGTCGCAGCAGACGGGCTACTCGGCGACGACATACTCGAACGTCGCCCAGCAGACGACCGCGAAGAGAAGGTCGTAGAGCGCGAGAAACGCCAGGTAGCGGCCGGGCGAGTGGACGACGCTCGCGCCGACGGCGCCCACGACGATCGGCACGGCGAGCGGCAGGAAGAGCAGCGGCAGCAGCAGGTCGCGCGCCCGGGTGGCGACCGCCATCGCGCCGAGAAACGTCCCGACCCCGCAGATCCCGAGGTCGGCGAGGAAGACCGCGGCCACCGTCGCGCCGGTGAGCGGATGGAAGAAGAGCGCGTAGAGCGGCAGCGCGACGACCTCCGCCGCGACCAGGAAGGCGAGCGTCGCCAGCGACTTCGCGAGCCAGATCGCGCTCCGGTCGCACGGCGCGAGCACCAGGCCGTCGAACGTCCGCTGCTCGCGTTCGGGCACGAAGGCACGGCCGAGCCCGAGCAGCGCCGTGAACAGGATCGCCACCCAGAGCAGGCCGCTCGTCTCGAGCCTCGACGGCGTGCCGGGCAGCGCGAAGTGGAAGACGACGAAGATCGCCGCGACGAACAGCAGCATCGCCGGCAACGTGTCCCGGGCCCGCAGCTCGAGGAGGAGGTCCTTGCGCGCGAGCGCACCGACGTCGCGGACGTAGTTCATGCCGCGAGGGCGAGCCCGCCGCTCGCGAGCGGCTCGACGCGCGCCGGATCGTGCGTCGAGACGAGGAACGTGCGCTCCCCGCGAAGCTCCGCGAGCTGCGCGTCGAGCAGCTCGGCGCCGGCCTCGTCGAGCGCGCTGTACGGCTCGTCGAGCACGAGCAGCTCCGGCTCGTGGAGCAGGACGCGGCAGAGAGCCAGCCGCTGGCTCATGCCCCGCGAGTACGAGGCGACGCGCCCGTGCCGCGCCTCCCACAGCCCGAAGCGCTCGAGCAGCATCCCGATCCGCTCACGCCGCTCCGGCACGCGATAGAGGCGCCCGTAGAGGTCGAGGTTCTCGAGCGCGGTCAGCTCCCGGTAGACGAGCGGCTCGTGACCGAGGTACCCGACCTGCGCGCGCGTCGCGGCCCGCTCGATCGTGCCCTCGGTCGGCTGCGCGAGCCCGGCGCAGATCCGCAGCAGCGTCGTCTTCCCCGAGCCGTTCGGGCCCGTGACGACGACGAACCCGCCGCGGGGCAGCGCGAGGTCGATCGCCGCGCAGGACGCGCTTCTCCCCGTAGCGCTTGCCGAGACGGCGGGCGGTGAGCACGCGCCCAGGATAGGCCGTTGCGGTCAGCTGACCGCGTCGACGATCACGAACGCGGCGAAGACGACGCTGATCACGCCGTTCATCGTGAAGAACGCCGCGTCGAGCCGTCGCAGGTCACCGGGGCGGACGAGGGAGTGCTCGTACGCCAGCAGCAGCGCGACGGCGACGACCCCGAGCCAGTAGAGGACGCCGACCGGCAGGCCGAGCCCGACCGCGACGAGGCACGCGACGGTCGCCGCATGCGAGAGCCGAGCGCCGAGGAAGGCGCCGCGCACGCCGAAGCGCGTGACGATCGAGTGCAGCCCCTCCCGCCGGTCGATCTCCTCGTCGAAGAGCGCGTAGAAGCAGTCGAAGCCGGCGACCCAGAACGCGACGGCTGCCCCGAGCAGCCACGACTGCCACGGCAGCTTCCCGGTGATCGCGACCCAGGCGCCGACGGGCGCGAGACCGTCGACGGCGCCGAGCCAGAAGTGACACAGCCAGGTGACCCGCTTGAGGTACGGGTAGACGACGAAGCCGACGACCGGGATCGGCCACAGCCAGCGCACGATCGGGTCGAGTTGCCAGACGGCGGCGAGGAACAGCGCGAGCGAGGCGACGCAGAAGACGACGACCTGGGCGACCGAGAGCTGACCGCTCGGGATCTCCCGCCCTGCCGTGCGCGGATTCCGCGCGTCGATCCCCGCGTCGATCAGACGGTTGAGCGCCATCGCGAGCGACCGGGCGCCGACCATCGCCAGCGTGATCCAGAGGAGGTCGTGCCAGCTCGGCCTGCCGTCGACCGCGAGAAAGGCGCCGACGTAGGCGAACGGCAGCGCGAAGACCGTGTGCTCGATCTTGACGAGGCGCGCGAACCGCGCAGGAAGCGGCGCCGGGGTGGAGGTGGCGGTCACGTCTGCTCGTGGGCCGTGGGAGCGTCGGCGAGCAGCTCGAGCGCGTGCGCAAGCGCAGGCCGGAGGACGGCGAACCCGTCGCGGCAGCCGCCGGTCGAGCCCGGCAGGTTGACGACGAGCGTCGAGCCGAGCACGCCGGCGGCGCCCCGCGAGAGGAGGCCGTGCGGCGTCTTGGCGATCGAGTCCGCCCGCAGCGCCTGCGCGATGCCCGGAGCATCGCGCTCGAGCACGTCGCGCGTGGCCTCCGGGGTCACGTCCCGCGGCGCGAGCCCGGTGCCGCCGGTCGTGAGCACGAGCCGCGCCGAGCCCGCGAGCTCCCGGATCGCCGCCGCGATCTCGTCGCGCTCGTCGGGAACCACGCGCCGCTCGACGTCGTAGCCCTCGCCGCGCAAGAGGTCGCCGAGGGCGTCGCCGCTGCGGTCCTCCCGGGTCCCGGCGACGACTCCGTCGGAGACCGTGAGCACCGCGGCCTTCAGACGACTCGCTCCTTCGTCTTCTCCACGAGGACGACGTCCACGATCCGCATCTCCTTGTCGACCGCCTTGGCCATGTCGTAGACCGTGAGGGCCGCGACCGAGGCCGCCGTCAGCGCCTCCATCTCGACGCCGGTCTGCGCGGTGGTCTCGACCGACGAGACGATCTCGACCGACTCCTCGCCCACCTCGAGGGTCACCTCGACGTGCGTCAGCGGGAGCGGGTGGCAGAGCGGAATCAGCTCGCTCGTCCGCTTGGCGGCCATGATCCCGGCCACCTGCGCCGTCGCGAGCGCGTCGCCCTTCGGGAGCTCGCGCAGGATCCGCGCGGTAGCGGCGGCCATCCGGACCTCGGCCCGGGCGACGGCGCGACGGCGCATGGGCTCCTTGCCGCCGACGTCGACCATCCGGACGGCGCCCGACTCGTCGACGTGCGACAGGTCGTCCATCACGAGGATCGTACGGCGTCGAGATCTGTCGAGCTGCGCGTCGACCCACTCGCGGATGTCGTGCGCCCGGACGTGGTCGCGAATCGCGGCGGCGCGCCGCCGTCGCTCGGCAGGCTCGAGCGTGAGCGCCTCGTAGAGCGCGTCGGCCTGGCCGGAGACGTCGCTGGGATTGACCGTCAGCGTCCATTCCCCGAGCTCCTCGTGGACACCCGCGTTCTCGGAAAGGACGAGCACCCCGTCGCGCTCGTTGACGAGGAACGCCTCCTTGGCAACGAGGTTGAGCCCGTCGAAGACCGGGTTCACGAGCAGGACGTCGAACTGCTTGTAGCCGGCGACCGAGCGCAGGAAGTCGTCGGCGACGTCGAGCTCCACCGGCTGCCAGTCGTCGCGCCCGAAGCGCTCGTTCACCTCGCGGGCCGACTGCTCGACCGCGCGGACGTACTCCGCGTAGGCCGGGATGTCCTGCCGCGACGGCGCGAGCAGCGCGACCATCCCGACCCGCCTGTGCAGGTCCGGATGGCGCTCGAGGAGGAGGCCGAACGCGCGAAAGCCGCGCACGATGTTCTTCGAGGGGTCGGTTCGGTCCACGCGGAGGACGAGCTGCTCTGGCCGCCGCGCGACCAAGGCCGCCTCCCGCTCGAGCACCGCCGGGTCGTCGCGAAGGCGGTCGAACTCCGCCGCGTCCACGCTGATCGGGCGCGCGACGACGCGCGTGGTGTGGCCGCCGTGCTCGACCGTGCCGGCCTCCCCGTCGACCCGCGCGCCGAGCAGCCGCTCCGCCGAGAGCAGAAACGCCCGGCGCCAGCGCTCGGTGTGGAAGCCGACCACGTCGTTCGCGAGCAACCCCTCGTGCACGGCGACTCGCAGCTCGGGCGGCAACGCGTGCCAGTAGTCCGGCTCCGGCCACGGGATGTGGACGAAGTGCGACGTCACGACGCCGGGTCGCGCTTCCCTGACCATGCGCGGCGCGAGGTACAGGTGGTAGTCGTGGAAGAGAACCGCCGCGTCGGGCTCGCGCTCGAGCTCCTCCAGCGCCGCCGCGGCCAGCGCCTCGTTGACCGGCACGTAGCCGTCGCTCCAGGCCTCGTGCAGCTCCGGTCCGAAGTCGGGCGCGGAGCCCAGACCAAAGAGGTAGTGCTGCAGGAACCAGAGAGTCGGGTTCGCCAGCAGGTTGTAAAAGCGGTCGTATGCAGCGGGATCGTGCGCGACGAGCCGCAGCCGGTAGGAGGCGCCGTCCTCCGTCTCCTCGACGAACGACCCGTCCTGCTCGGCCGCCACGGCCCGGTCCTCCTCGGTCATCGCGCTCGCCACCCAGGTCACGTCGTGATGGGCGAGCAGGCCGCCGAGCGCCGTGACGACACCGCCGCCGCCACGCTTCGCCACGCGACGCCCGTCGGCGTCAAGCGTGTACGAGACCGGCGCGCGGTTGAAGACGACGAGGAGCTTCCGCCGGGACGTTGTCGATGCTGACAACGGTCAGGCCGGCTGGCGCAGGCGCTTCACGAAGCGCAGACGCGAGCCGCGAACGCCGGGCTGGGACTGCAGCTCGAACTCGTCGGCGATCGTGCGGATGATCGCGATGCCGAGACCGCCCTCGGTGAGCTCCTCGCCCTCGAGCGGCGGCGGCCGGTCCGGGTCGAAGCCCTTCCCGTCGTCGAGGACCTCGACGGCGAGCGCGTCGCCGGTGAGCTCGTACGCGATCGAGACGAAGCCGACTCCGTCGGCGTAGGCATGGCGGACCGAGTTCGACACCGCCTCGGTCAGCGCGAGCTTGAGATCGGCGAGCAGCTCGTCGGGCAGCGCGACGATGTCGGCGAGACCGCTGAGCGCGAGGCGGGCCAGGGCGATGTACTCCGCGCGGGCCGGCACGCGCAGGCGGACGCTCCGCATCCCTTCGCGCGCCCCGTCCTCCGTCTCGATCAGTGCCGCCTCGTCCATTCGACCTCTTTGTGTTTCCCACAGATTCGGGAATCTAAACCCGCCGATTTCTACCACTACCCCTCGAGAGCATCGGCCGCGAGCGTCCGATGTTTACTCTCGGCATCGCACCTTCCCGCGCGGCGAGAGACCTAACCCCGATCGTTTCCACGGGAAAACGGCCTGCCCGAATCCAACCCTAGACTGGACGGCTGTGACGGCCGCCTCGCCCGCACCCGAGCGCCGACGCTCACGGCCGGGGTCGCTCGAGCGCCCCATCAACTCACGCCTCTACCGGGGCTCCTGGCTACTGGTCGGCTTGCCGCTCCTCTTGCTCGCATTCAGCGTCGCCCGGCCTCCAGCGCTCGAGGCGCCGCACCTCCCGTCGGCGTTCGACAAGGCGCAGGCCGCGGCGATGGCCAGGGACCTCGCCACCAACTATCCCGACCGGAGGCCCGGCACGCCGGACGCCAGAGGCGCCGCTGCCTGGTTCCGGCGCCAGCTCGAACCGTACGGGTTCCGCGTGCTCACCGACTCCTTCACGGCGACGATCGACGGCCGCCGCACGACGCTCGTCAACCTCGTGGCGGAGAAGCGGGGGATCGGCCTCTCACCGCCCGAGATCATCGTCATGGCGCATCGCGACGACAGCGGGGCCGGCAACGGGCTGAACGACAACGCTTCGGGCACCGCGGCCCTCATCGAGCTGGCGCGGTCGTACGCGCCGACCGCAGCCGCGCAGCGGCTTTCGGTTCCGGACACGCTCGTCTTTCTCTCCACCGACGGCGCGGTCGACGGCGCGCGGGGCGCTGCGCACTTCGCGGCCGAGCAACAGGGTCACGCGAAGATCCTCGGCGTCGTCAACCTCGACTCCGTCGGCGGTCGCGGCAGGCCCCGGCTCGTCTTCGGCGGCGACACGTCCCGCACGCCGGCTCCCGGGCTCGTCGAGACACTGCGGGCCGCGCTCGCGCACCGAAGCGGCGGCGAGCCGTCGCGGCCGAGCGGGCTCCAGCAGCTCGTGAGCCTCGGCTTCCCCTTCGACCCCTACGAACAGGCCCCGTTCGTGAGCCGCGGCATCCCGGCGGTGACGGCGACGACCGGCGGCGCGCGACCCCCGGTGGAGCGCGGGCGCGGAACCAGGCTCGACGTCACGCATCTCGGCGCCGTCGGCCTGGCGGCCGAGGACACCGTCGACGGGATGGAGCAGGGAATCTCGCTCGCGCAGGGCCCGGCAAGCTACGTGTTCCTCGGCCAGCGGCTGGTTCGCGGCTGGGCGATCGAGATCGTGCTCGTCGCCATGCTGCTGCCCTTCCTGGCGGCCGCCGTCGACCTCTTCGCCCGCTGTCGCCGCCGGCGGATCCGCATCGCGCCCGCACTGCGCAGCTATCGCAGCCGGCTCGGATTCTGGGCGTGGGTCGGCGCCGTCTTCCTCTTCTTCGGCGCGATCGGCCTCTGGGGCCGCAGCGACGGCCATGCACCGCCTCTCGACTCCGTCTCCTGGCCGAGCGGAGCGCTCGTTGCGCTCATGCTCCTCGCGGGAGCCGGCTGGCTCGTCGCGCGCAGCCGCCTCCTGCCACGACGACCGATCCGGCCGGAGGAGCGGCTCGCAGGTCACAGCGGCGCTCTACTCGCACTCGGCGTCGTCGGCCTGCTGGTCGCCGCGGCGAATCCGTTCGCGCTCATCTTCGTCCTCCCGTCGCTGCATGCCTGGCTCTGGCTACCGCAGGTGCAGACCCGCCGGCCGGCTGTGCGCGCAGGTGTCTTCCTCGCCGGCCTGATCGGGCCGGCCTACCTCGTCTGGTCGTTCGCCACCCACTACGGGCTGGGCTGGGATGCGCCGTGGTACGTCCTCGATCTCTTCGCCGTCGGCTACGCGCCGCTGCCCCTGTTCCTGATCGGCCTCGCCTGGCTCGCGGCGGGAGGGCAGCTCGCCGCGCTCGCGGCGAACCGCTACGCGCCGTACCCGAACCCGCAGGAGCGCCCCCGCCGCGGTCCGCTGCGCGAGCTCATCCGCACGCTCGTCTTCGCGCCGCGTCGCCGCGCCGCGCCGGCGGAGGCACGCCGCGCGGTCAACGAGTAGCGAGGCGGAGCCAGCGCACGGTCGCGCCGGCCGCGAGCTCGCCGTTTCCACGTGGAACGTGCACGAGCGCGTCCGCGCCGGACGAGCGGACGATCATGTGCGACTCCTGGCCGGCGACCGGCTCGAGCACGAGCGCGTCGCCGTCCGTCCGCGAGCGGGCGCGCACGAACTCGTCGCGTTCCTCGTTGCGGCGAAGGGCGGCCGTGAGCCGCCCCGGCTCGAACCTGGGCAGGGGATCCGGGATGCCCTGCAGCGCCCGCAGCGCCGGCTTGACGAACAACTCGCACCCCACGAGCGCGGACACGGGGTTCCCGGGCAGGCCGAAGACGAGCGTGTCGCCGCGAACGCCGAACGAGACCGGCTTGCCCGGCTTGATCGAGACACGCCAGAAGATCTCCTCGACCCCGAGCTCGCGCTCCACCGCGCGGACGAGGTCGTGCTCGCCGACCGAGACACCGCCGGACGTGACGAGGACGTCGGCGGCGAGACCCCGCTCGAGCGCCTCCCGCAACGCCTCTTCGTCGTCCGCGACGGGCGGCTCGCTCACGACTTCCGCGCCGGTCGCGGCCAGTGCAGAGGAGAGCATGAGGCCGTTGGTCTCGTAGATCTGGCCCGGACGGAGCACGCCGCCGGGGTCGACGAGCTCGCTCCCGGTGGCGAGCACGGCGACGCGCGGACGACGCGCACACGAGAGCTCGGCGACGCCGGAAGCCGCGGCGGCCGCGAGGCGTCCGGGGGTGAGCCTCGTACCGGCGGGGACCACCACTTCTCCGGCCGTGACATCCCCGCCACGAGGGCGGATGTGTGCGCCCGGCTGGACCGCCTGCGGGATCTCCACACTGTTGTCCTGTACGACAACGTTCTCAATCGGGACAACGGCATCGGCGTCGGCAGGCACGACGGCCCCGGTGGAGATGGCCGCGGCGCAGCCGGGTTCGAGCTGCGCCTCGAACGGTCGGCCCGCGGCCGACTCGCCGGCGATCCGCAGCGTTCCCGGCAGATCGGCGGCGCGCACCGCGAACCCGTCCATCGCCGAGCTCGCGAAGGGCGGGAGGTCGATCCGGGCGCGCACGTCCTCCGCTGTCACCCGTCCGCCCGCCGCGGCGATCGGCACGTTCTCCGCCGGAAGCGGGCGGGCGGCCTTCAGCACCCGCTCATGCGCTTCTTCGAGAGTGAGTAGCGAAGCCACTGTGAGTGAATACCGTAGTCGTGAGACCAGGAGACGAGGTCGCCGGCCGGTACCGGCTCGCTGAGCTACAGGGCCACGGCCCGATGTCGGAGGTCTGGCGGGCGCACGACGACACGCTCGACCGCACCGTCGCGGTGAAGATCCTCTCGCCGACCGCCGACCTCGGCCGGTTCCGTCGCGAGGCGCAGGCCCTCGCCGCGCTCGCGCACGAGAACGTCATGCGCGTCTACGACTACGGCGAGGACGAGGCGGGGCCGTTCATGGCGCTCGAGTGGCTGCCCGGCGGGACGCTCGAGGAGCGTCTGGCGGACGGACCTCTACCGGACGCCGAGACGTCACGCATCGCCAAGGGCATCGCGGCGGGCCTCGCGCAGCTCCACGACCGCGGTCTCGTCCATCGCGACCTGAAGCCGGCGAACGTCCTCTTCGACGAGGAAGGACGGCCGAAGCTCGGCGACTTCGGCCTCGCCCGCCGCGTGGCGGGTGCGGGCACGCTGACCGAGGCCGGGACCGTTCTGGGCACAGCCGCGTACCTCTCGCCGGAGCAAGCCGCCGCCGAGCCGGTCGGGCCGGCGAGCGACGTCTACTCGTTCGGCGTGATCCTCTTCCGGATGCTGACGGGCGCGTTGCCGTTCGTCGCCGACGAAGCGCTCGCCCTGCTGAACATGCACCGGCACGCGGCTCCTCCCGCCGTCACCGACTTGCGACCGGATGCGCCGCCGGACCTCGCCGCTCTCGCGGAGGCCGCGCTCAGAAAGGACCCGGCCCAACGACCGGCCGACGGGAACGCGCTGCTGGCCGCGCTCGGCGGCGAGGCGCCCACGATGCTCATCGCCCCTGCGGACACGGCGGTGACGCGTGTCGTTCCGGCTGCGGTTCCGCCTCCGGCTCCCCGGGGCCCGAAGCCGCGTCCGTTCTGGCGTGAGCCGGCGGCGATCGCCGCGATCGTGGTCCTCCTCGCGCTCGGTGGAGGCCTGCTCGCCTGGGCGGTGACGCGGTCGGACGCCCCGGCTCCTCCCGGCCCCTCGACTACGGCCCACGGCACGCACACCCACACGCTCCCGACGACCCCGACGACCCCTACGACCCAGCCGCCGCCGACCACGACAACGCCCGCCACCACACCGCCCGCGACGACAAGAACACCACCCACGACGACGACCCCCGCGACGACGATCACGCCGCCGACGACCGTGACCATTCCCACTATCACCACGCCGACCACCACGACCGACCCCACAACGGCGACCACGACGACCAGCGCGTCGGGGACGACTACGGGGTCGTCGTAATCGGATAGGCGTAGCGCCCGGCCCAAGGCGCGAGCTGCGCGGGACTGGCGGGCGCCGGGAACGCGGCGGCAGGCGAGCTCGCCGGTGCGCGCTCCATGAACAACCGCCACGCCGTCGCGGGCAGGGTCGGGCCCGAGACGGCGGCTCCGTGCACATCGAGCATCGGGATCTCGCCTCGCGGGTAGCCGATCCAGACCGTCGCCTCGAGGGTGGGCGTGTAGCCGCAGAACCAGGCGTCGGCGTAGTCGTCGGTCGTCCCCGTCTTGCCGGCGTCGACGCGTCCCGGTACGTGCGCCCCGGTTCCCGTGCCGTGGAGCATGTTCTCCTCGAGCACGTGGGTCACGGTCGCCGCGACCCAGTCCGGGACGACCTGCGTCCGCTGCGGCTGCCCCCAACCGCCGCCGGCCTTGCCGCCGGGAAAGACGACCCGCCGGATCGCAAGCGGCTTGGAGTACACGCCGCCCGCGGCAAGCGTCGCGTACACGGAGGCCATGTCCAGCGGCGTCACCGCGCCCGTCCCAAGCCCAAGGGCCGGCGTCGACTCCAGCGGCGTCTGCACGCCGAGCTTTCGCGCCATGGCGACGATCGCGGCCGGGCCGACGTCGAGCGCAAGCCGCGCGTAGACCGTGTTGTCCGACTGGAGCGTTGCCGCCGCGACGGTCTCCGGCCCCGCGTAGCTGCCGTCATACGTGCGCACGCGCCACTGCAGCGGCGGGTAGTAGAACGGCGCGGAGAGGTAGCGCGTCGTCCATGGGTTCAGTCCCTGCGCCACGGCGGCGGCGAGGACGATCGGCTTGAACGTCGAGCCTGCCTGGCGCTCGGCCGTGGTGGCAAGGTTGAACTCGTTGCCGGTCGTGCCGGGAGTCACGCCGGCCATGGCGCGGATCGCGCCGGTCGCGGGATCGATCGAGACGATCGCGCCGGCGGGGTCGTGCCGGCCGTGCAGCTCCGCCGACAGCGCGTGCACGGCGGCGCGCTGCAGGCGCGGACGGATCGTCGTGTAGATCTTCAGCCCGCCCGCGCGAACGGTCGCCGCCCCGTACGCCTCCTGCAGGAGGGTCTCGACGTAGCCGACGAAGTACGGCTCCCCGCTCGCGTACGCCGGGCTGGGGCGCAGGTGCAGGCTGCGGTCGTGGGCCGCCGACTCGTACTGCGCCTCGGTGATGTCCCCGCTTCTCCGCAACGCCTGCAGGACCTCGTCGCGGCGGGCGAGCGCCGCAGCCGGGTTGTGGAGCGGGTCGTAGTAGGACGGCGCCTGCGGCAGTCCCGCGAGGAGCGCCGCCTGCTCGAGCGTCAGGCGGCTCGCCGGCACGGAGAAGTACGTCTCGGCCGCAGCCTCGATCCCGTAGGCGTGGTTGCCGTAGTAGACGTCGTTGAGGTAAGCCGTGAGGATCCTGCTCTTCGGCCAGGCGCGCGCCAGCTTGATCGCCAGGCACGCCTCGACGACCTTCCGCTGCAACGTCTGCTCGCGCGAGAGGTAGAGGTTCCGCACGAGCTCCTGCGTGATCGTGGAGCCGCCCTGGACGATGTGGCCGGCGCTCAGGTCCGCGACCAGCGCCCGGAGAATCCCCACCGGGTCGACGCCGCCGTGCTGGTAGAAGCGCCGGTCCTCGATCGCGACGGTCGCCTTCGGCATCCACGGGCTGATCGCGGCGCGCCCGACGGCCGTCCGGTTCTCGACGGCGGGCAAGACGCCGATCAGGCCGCCGTTCGCGCCGTAGACCAGCGAGTTGTCGGCCTGGCGCACCGGCCGCAGCGCGCTCAGATCGCAGCTGGAGCTGAAGTAGACGGCCCCGCCGGCCGCCGTGGCCGCGAGCACCACGAGCGGCGTAACGACGGCGAGGACGAGGAGCAGGCGCCGCTTCCGCCTCGGTCGCCGCCTCGGCTTGGCCTTCCGCTTGCGGCTCACGTCCAGACGCCGAGCGCGCGCAGCCGCTTGTGCGCCCGCAGCCGCAGCTCGTGCTCGAGACGCTCCGCCGCCACCTGGTCGGCGGCGACCGCGCGGATCGTCACCGTGGCCGTCCCGTTGAGCGAGCTCAGGTAGACGTCGGCGTCGCGCTCGCCGGAGACGTCCTCGCGCAGCGCGCGGATCGCGGCGTCGAGATCGGCGGTCAGGGGCACCGGCACGGAGACCTCGGCGAACGTCTCACGGCTGCGGATCGAGGAGTTGACGATCGGGTCGGACGCGAGCTTGCTGTTTGGGACGACGAGACGCCTGCGGTCGACAGTGCGGATGAAGGTGTACGTGAGCCCGATCTCCTCGACGACGCCGTCCTCGCCGCTGTAGCTGACCCGGTCGCCGATCCGGATCGGCTGGGTCATGGCGATCAGGATCCCGGCGATGAAGTTCCCGAGCGTCTGCTGCGAGGCCAGGCCGATGATCACGCCGAGGATGGCCGATGACGCGAGCAGCGCGCCCGCCACGGCGCGCACCTGGGGGATCACGAGCAGGGCGGAGAAGAGACCGACGGCGATGATGGTCGTCGTGATCGCGCGCCGGAGGACGCGGTACCGCGTCTCGACCTCCGGCGGCACGGTCTTACGCGCGAGCCACCAGTCGACGAGGCGCGCGACGCCCATGACGACGAGCAGGACGACGGCAGCGACCACTATCCGGTGCCAGAAAGGCATCGTCGCCCGATTCGCCGCGCGGCCGGCGTTTCCTCAGTCGAGCGGCAGCGGGCGGCGCCCGGCGAAGCCGTCGTCCACGCGGTGCCACCAGGCGATCTCGTCCTCACCGAGCTGCCAGCAGAGCAGCACCGTCCGGCCGTGGTGGAGCGCCGGGAAGTCGATGAGGCCGCTGTCGAGGTCCTTCACCTGGGCCCCGTGGCTCGTGATCTCGTCGACGAGGCGCGCCAGGCGCCGCGCGACGGCGTCGACCTCGGCCGTCGCCTGAGCAAGCTCGGCGGGCGGGATGCCGCCGCCGTTGCCGCGGATCTTGCCCTCGAGCTCTTCCTGGCGCTCGAGCGCGGCGGTGTGCTCCAGCCGAGTCGCGACGAGCTGCTCCACCAGCGGCCGCACGTGCTCGAGCTCGGCGTTCGCCTCCTCGGGCGTGAAGTGGCGCATGGCCGGAACCCTATGCTGCGCCGCGTGGAGGTCGACGCTGCCCAGCCACGCCCGCACCCGCTGACGGTCCGTCTCGCCGTCTGGGTCGCCTTCGTCGGGCTGATCGCGCTCCTCAACTACGTCGCGCGCTTCACCGGCAAGGGCGCCGGAAGCAAGGGGATCTCGCACCAGGAGGTCTACTCGTACTCGACCTTCGCGGGCGGGACGGTCATCTACGCGATCTGGCTCGGGATCGTCCTCCTGATCTGTATCGACCGCTTCGACCTGCTCGCGTTGCGGCGACCGCGGAGCTGGGGACGAGCGCTCGGGCTCGGTTGCCTCGTCATCCTCGCAATCTTCGCGTGGGAGATCGTGGTCTCGAACCTGCCGCTCCCGGAGAGCCCCGGCAAGGAGCAAGGGATCACGAACGTGCACTGGGAGCCCGCGCACGCCGGCGCCTTCGCGGCCAACTTGGTGCTCTTCGCGGCGATCGCGCCGTTCGTGGAGGAGCTGACCTTCCGCGGCGCCGGCCAGTCGCTGCTGAGCTTCCTCGGGCGCTGGCCGTCGATCGTCCTCGTCGGCGTCGCCTTCGGCCTCGCGCACGGGCTACTGGAGGCGCTCCTCGTCCTTGTCCCGTTCGGCATTGCGCTGGCCTGGCTCCGCGACCGCACGCGCAGCGTCGTCCCGGGGATGTTCGTGCACGCGTTCTTCAACGCGACCGCGCTCCTCGTGATCGTGGGGCATCGGTAGGTGCGTTAGCTAGTCGTCGTCGTCACCGTTCTCGACTACGAACTGGTCCGGCGTGACGTCCTCGAGGAAGTTGCGGAACTTCAGGACCTCGGCTTCGAGCTGCTCCTCATCGACCTCCTCGCCCTCGAACTCGATCGCCGACTCCGCGATCACGTCGTCGGCTGCGTAGATCGGCGCCTCGGCGCGAATGGCGAGCGCGATCGCGTCGGAGGGGCGGGAGTCGACCTCGATCTCCTGGCCGTCCTGGACGACGGTGATCTGCGCGAAGAAGGTGTTCTCGCGCAGCTCGGTGACCGTGATCCGGCTGATCGAGGCGCCGAGCTGCTCGAGCATGTCGCTGAGGAGGTCGTGCGTCATCGGCCGGACGGGCGGCTGGCTCTGGAGCTTCGTGAGGATCGCGGCAGCCTCCGGGTGACCGATCCAGATCGGGAGGAACTTGTTGCCGTCGGAGGTCTTCAGGAGAACGATCGGCTGCTTGCCGACCAGATCGAAGCTGACTCCGTAGATGAGCATCTCCTGCATTCCGCGGCGACCTCGTCCCTAATGTAGCTCAGGCATCGAGACGGGAAACCCGGCGTATCCCCGGTCCGAGGTGGCGTTGGACCCACATGCGCCCGCTCTGGCTGGACGACATCGAGTCCCTGGAGGCGATCTCGCAGAACGAGGACGCCCGCCGGATCTTCCTCCGCATGGCCGCGCTCTCGCAAACGGGCCGCACGGAGAACTTCGTCGTCGAGGTCGCGTTGGACGGGGAGCTCGACGCCGCGACGAAGGGCCGGCTCGTCGAGCTGGCCCAGGACGAGTCGTTCCTGCTCGCGGTCGAGGAGTACCTCGTCCGCACGCACCGCCTGCACTAGCCCGTGCCACGACCGGCATGGCGGGCGTGGCACAAGCGCGAGCGGAAAGCACAGCGACAGCGCACGCGAGCGAAGCGAGCCTGCGCCGAGCGAAGCGGGCGAGCGCAAGAAAAATGGGCGATCCTGGATTCGAACCAGGGACCTCCGCCTTATCAGAGCGGCGCTCTAACCAGCTGAGCTAATCGCCCGCGCGGCTCGGCATTGTAGCCACCGCGTTCTCGAGCGCCTCGGCCAGCTCGGCGAGGTCGTGCTCGTCGCCGAAGGGCAGCTCCACCCGTCCGGGAACGACGCGCGCGTGGCGGCCGGTCAGCTGCTCGACCGCGCTGCGCACCCGGCCCGCGAGTGTCGGGTCGACCGGGGTCGAGCGCGTCCGCGGCCGCTGGCGGGCGCCGGCCCACTTCGCCCGCTGCTCGGCCGCCCGCACCGAGAGGCCGCGCCGCACGATCTCGCGCGCCAGCCGGCGGCGCCCCTCGTGGTCGGGCACCGCGAGCACGGCCCGGGCGTGTCCCTCGGTCAGCTGTCCGCGCTCGACCATCCCGAGCACATCGTCGGGCAGCTCGAGCAGGCGGATCCGGTTCGAGACCGAAGGCTTGGAGCGGCCGACCCGCTCGGCCACCTCGCCGAGGGAGAGCGAGAACTCGTCGATCAGGACGGCGTACGCGCGAGCCTCCTCGATCGGCGTCAGCTGCTCGCGGGCGACGTTCTCGACCAGGCCGAGGAGGAGCGTGTCGCGGTCGTCGGCCGTGCGCACCACGGCCGGAACCGTCTCGCGGCCGGCCTCCCGCGCTGCCCGCCAGCGCCGCTCGCCGGCGACGATCTCGAAGCCGCCCACCCCGCGCGGCCGCACGAGGAGGGGCTGGATCACGCCCTGCCGCCGCACCGACTCGGCCAGGCCGGAGGCCGCTTCGGGCTCGAAGCGGCGACGCGGCTGGCGCGGGTTCGGGTGGATCGCGTCGACCGGGATCTCCAACAGCTCGCTCGGCACGGGGTTGCCGCCGATCAGGACCTCGAGGCCGCGGCCGAGGCCCCGACGTTGGGGTGAGGACTCAGGCGCGCTCGACAAGCTCCATCGCCACCTTCCAGTAGGCGTCGGCTCCGGCGGAGCGACGGTCGTAGGCAATCGCGGGCAGTCCGTAGCTCGGGGCCTCGGCGAGGCGCACCGAGCGGGGGACGGAAGTGCGGAAGACGAGGTCGCCGAAGTGCCGGCGGACCTCCTCCTCGACCTGGTGCGCGAGCCGCGTGCGGCCGTCGACCATCGTGAGCAGGAGGCCGCCGATGCCGAGGTTCGGGTTGAGCCGGCGGCGGATCAGCTCGACGGAGTGGAGGAGCTGCGTCAGGCCTTCGAGCGCGTAGTACTCGGCCTGCACGGGCACGAGCACGCGGTCCGAGGCGGCCAGCGCGTTGACCGTGAGCGGCCCGAGCGACGGTGGGCAGTCGAGGAAGACGAAGTCGTACCGCTCGCTCCCGGAGGCCAGCGCCTGCGCGAGATAGCGCTCGCCGTCGGGGCGGCCCGAGAGCTCGACGACGGCGCCGGCGAGATCCGGCTTGGCCGGGATGAGATCGAGGTTCGCGAAGGCGGTCGGGTGCACGAGCTCGGCGAGCGGCGCACCGTCGAGCAGGTCGTAGCTCGAGGTCCCGTTCGCGCGCATCCCGAGCCCAGAGGTCGCGTTCGCCTGCGGATCGAGGTCGATCACGAGCGCGCGCTCGCCGGCCTCGGCCAGGCAGGCGGCGAGGTTGACGGCGGTCGTCGTCTTGCCGACGCCGCCCTTCTGGTTCGCAAGGGCGTAGATGCGGCTCATGGCCGTGGTCATTGTCGCTACGCCAGCGGACAAAGCCTGACCGTAGGCGGAGGCGGGCAGCGAAGCACAGCCGCCGCCCGCCATTTCGTCGAGCTACCGCCCGCGTGCGAGCGCAAGCAGGTCCGTGACCAAGCGGACGAGCAGCGCATGGCGCTTCCCGGCCTTCGTCAGCCAAAAGTGCCCAAGCGCCTCGTCGTCCACGGCCCGGAAGCGCTTCGGCTTCGCAGAAAGGCGAAGTTGACGCAGGACAAGGCCGCGGTCCAGGCCGGACTCACCGCCTCGACACTGCGGCGGATCGAGACCGGGAGGGAGAGCGTTCACTTGTCGACGCTCGGCAAGCTCGCGGACGTCTACGACGCCGACCCGTGCGACCTGCTCCGGCGCGTGCCCTGAGGCGGGGCCGGACAGTGTCCGGTGCCGGATCTACGGTGTGAGCGTGGCCGAGATCCGGACGATTCTGCATCGCCGCACCGACCTCTCGACTTTCGTCGTTCACCTCACACGACGCCGGGGGGCGGCGTACTCGGCGCAAGACGCCCTCGTCAGCATCGCGGCCAGTGGGCAGCTCGAGGCGCGGACGGCGCTCGGGTGGGCGAAAAGCCAGGACGACTCGAGCGACTCGGCGAAGCAGAGTCAGCGCGTCGTCTGCTTCAGCGAGACGCCGCTCGAGCACATCAACCTGATGATCGGCCCGATCGACGGCCGCGCCATCGCGATGGAGCCGTACGGCATCGCACTGCCGAAGCTGAAAGCGCGGAAGCTCGGGATCAACCCGATCTGGTACGTCGACATGACGACGGGGGCGGGCGACTCCCACCGCTGGGATCTGGCTGACGCCCTCGACCAGCTGCGCGACCAGATGATCGAAGCCGCCGCCGCAGACAACCGAAGCTTCCACGACACGGCGCCGGCGAAGCTCTTCCCATTCATCGAACAGATGGGAACGTGGCCCTCCGCCCAGAAGGAGTTCTGGTGGGAGCGCGAGTGGCGCCACGCCGGCCACCTCGCCCTGCCGACCACGAGCGTGATGTGGCTGTGCCCCGAGGACGAGATCGACGTGATTCAAGCGCGCGCGGGTCGCGAGCTCAAGCCGTGGATCGACCCACGCTGGGGCCTCGAGGAGATCGTCGCGCACCTCGCCGGTTTTCCGGCCACGGACGTGAGCCCGTTCACAAGGGCCGCTCCGCCTGAGCCCGAGCGCCCAGACACTCCTTTTTAGCGTTCGCCGCACGAGCGAACGGTATTCACGAACTTCGTACCGTTCTGGAAACCCTTCGTGTGAACTTGCTCGCAAGCGACTCCCGAAAGGCGTTCTCGCTAGGCCAGCGGACGCTTCTTCGCGACCCCGACGCGGCGGGGGAAGCCGGGCGGTGTCGGCATCACCTTGAGCAGCACCGCCAGGCCGTCATAGAGCTCCGGCGCACGCGCACCGAGCTGGACCGAGACACGCGCGAGCTTGTCGAGGTCGACGCTTTCGCCGAGCCAGAGGATCACCGCGCCGCCGATGCCGACGAGCGGCAGGCACCACTCCGCGGCGACGGTCGGCTGCGCGAGTGCCTTCGCCGTCGCGACGTCCCACGCCTCGAGCGGCTGCTCCTCCGCGCGGCCCCAGACGACCTGCGCGTTCGGCGGCGCCCACCGCCGCAGGAAGTCGCACTTGCGCTGCTCGGCCTCCAGCAGCGTCACCTCTCGGTCGGGAAGCGCAGCCGCGAGCGGGATCCCGGGCGAGCCGCCGCCCGAGCCGACGTCGATGACCGGGCCGTCGTACTGCTCGACGATCCGCACGGCCCGCAGTGCGTCCTCGAGCAGCATCTCCTGCGCACGCTCACGATCGCGAATCGCCGTGAGCCCCGGCGTTGCGACTACCGCGTCGAGCCAGTCACTCAGAAACTCGTACGGGTCGACCACGCGCTCAGCGGCCGCGCTGAGTGCGTCCAATGCAAGGACGCAGGGAGCGGACGTAGCCGGCGGCTACGGGCGCGACAGAGGACGCCGCAGAGGGCGTACTCAGCGCGGCCGCTGAGCCCGTGCTCGGGCCGGTAGAGCTTCTATTCAGGTAGGACGACGACGTAGCGGTTCGGCTCCATGCCCTCGGACGTCGTCGCGACGCCGGTGACCTCCTTGAGGCGCAGGTGGACGACCTTGCGCTCGACCGCCGTCATCGGCTCGAGCTCCTCCGGCTTGCCTGACTCGCGCACGCGCTCGGCGACCCGGTCGGCGAGCGTCTCGAGAGTCGCCTGCCGCCGAGCGCGGTAGCCCGCGGCGTCGACGACGACGTCCCTCTTCTCCTCGCCGTAGGTGCGGTACGCGATCACGTTGAGGAGGTACTGGATCGCGTCGATCGTCTGGCCGTGGCGGCCGATGAGCAGGCCCACGTCGGGGCCGGAGCAGGTGACGACGATCGCCTCCGGCTCGTCGCGCGCGACGACGTCCGCGTCGACGCCGAGCGTCTCGACGATCTGCGCGACGAGCGCTCGCGCGTCGCCGGCCTGGCCGCCCTCTTCGGTCACGGGCTCGGCGGCGGCCGCCGCCTCCGCGGCCTCGGCCGGCAGATGAGCGACGACGCGGGCCGGCTCGTAGCCGACACCGAGGATCCCGCGCTCACCTTCGGCCACGACCTCGAACTGGACCGTCCCCTTGTCGAGCCCTGGATGGCGGCGCTCGAGCTCGCGCAGCGCCGCCCACTTCGCCTCGCCGACCGTCTCGCCGGTCGCCTCGGCCGTCAGGTCGGCGAGCTCGCTCATCTCCGGCTCGTGCGCTTCTTCTTGCGCCTCACCTGGCGGGGCTGCTGCGAGGCCGCCGGTGCCGGCGTCGGCGCCGCGGACTCGCTGCTCGCGCCGTTACCGCTCGAGCCGTCGTCCTTCGGCGGCGTCCGCGAGCTGCGCCGCTCGGGAACCGGCGCCGGCGCTCGTGCCACCAGTCGCCGCGTGATCAGCCCCTGCCCGACCGTCCAGAGGTTCGTCGTCACCCAGTACAGAACCAGCCCCGCCGGGAAGTGCGCGATCACGAAGACGAAGAAGAGCGGCATGAGCATGAAGAGGATCCGCTGCGTCTTGTCGGCCGTCGCGGCCATGAACAGGGTCGAGGCCATCTGGCTCGCCACGTACACGACGAGCAGCACGTAGCCGCCCCAGGTGGAGGTCGTCTTCGCCGTGATGTCCGGGATGAGGGGATGGAGCCACGACAGATCCGAGCCTGCGGCCTGAGGGAAATTCGTGCTGAAGTGCTTCAGCGTGTAGTAGAGGGAGATGAAGACCGGGATCTGCAGGAGCATCGGCAGGCACGAGGCAGCCGGGTTGATCTGGTTCTCCCGGTAGAACTTCATCAGCTCCTCGTTCTGCTTCTGCTTGTCGCCCTTGTACTTCTTCTGGATCTCCTTCATCTGCGGCGCGTGCTTCTGCAGGCTCTGCATCGAGTGGATCTGCTTGATCGTCAGCGGGACGAGGATCATCCGCACGACGACCGTCGTGGCCACGATCGACCACGCCCACGTCAGGCCGAGGCTCGAGTTGAAGAAGTTGAGGATGTGCCGCATCACGGCCTCGAGCTGACTGAGGATCGGGATCGCGAACAGCATCATCGGACCGGGTCGAAGCCTCCGTGGCTCCACGGGTTGCACCGGAGCAGGCGCCAGCCGGCGAGGACGCTGCCCTTCACGAGACCGTGACGGCGAAGCGCCTGCACCGCGTACTCGGAGCACGAGGGGTGGTACTTGCAGGTCGTCGGGAACAGCGCGCCGAACGTCAGGCGGTAGAGCCAGACGAGTCCGATCCCGAGCTTGCTCGGCAGGCGCAGCAGGGCGTTCATGCGGCGAGGACCCCCGTCTGCCCGAGCAGCTCGTCGACCCGCTCGCCGAGCCACGCGAAGCCGTTCGTCTCTGCCGCCTCCACGAGGCCGGGGCGGACGATCAGCACGTAGTCGTGACCTGCGGGCGACCCGCTCGAGCCGCTCGTTCCAGACCTCCCGCAGCCGCCGCTTGATCCGGTTCCGCTCGACCGCCCCGCCGGCCGCGCGCGGCACCGCGAAACCGATGCGCGGCTCCGCCGGCTCCTCCTGCGGCAGCCAGTAGAGGACGAGAAAGCGGGACGAGACCGAGCGGCCCCGGCGATGCACCGCATCGAAGTCCCGGGAGCGGGACAGGCGGTTCGCGCGCTTCACAGGTGCCAGCTTAGTGGCGACCGCCGCTACGCCGAAAGACGGGTGCGGCCCTTGCCGCGGCGGCGCTTCAGGATCGCGCGGCCGGCCTTCGTCGACATGCGCGCGCGAAATCCGTGCTTGCGCTTGCGGCGGCGGACATTGGGCTGATAGGTGCGCTTCATGCGGCGAGAAGACTCTGCTTTGCCAGAAAAATCCCCGCCGGCGGCGGGGCGCGGCGGTCAGTATAGCCGCGGGTCGTCCACCGTCTTGTCCACAGCCGCAGACCGTGCAGGCATGCGGCTCGAGCGGGTTTCCCCCATACCTGTCCACACCTGTGGAGGGATGTTGGCAGCTCAGAAAACCCCTGCAAGCGGCCGTATTTTGTCCTCGTCCGAGCCGCTGTTATGCTGGCCGCCGGGCCGGAGACGGGGAGGATCAGGGCGTCGGTGGAACACCAAGTCGAGCTGTCTGCAGAGAACCTTTGGAGGAGATCTCGGGGCGGCTCAAAGAGGCGCTCAGCGACGGCACCTACAGCAAGTGGTTCGGCGACGTCCACGAGCTCGAGGACGACCGGGGACGCGCTGGTGCTCGTCGTCCCGAGCGACTTCACCCGCGACTGGATCGAAGGCCACTTCCTCGGCCTGATCGGAGCTGCGGTGCGCGACATCGTCGGCGTCGAGCGGTCGATCGAGCTCCGCGTCGCGGATGACGCAGAACGGTCGCACGGAGGGCCGCGCGGGGTCTGAGGGCGTCGTTCCCATGGTCCAACGCGGCACGGGCCGACCCGAGAGCGGCGGATTCAACATGAAGTACACGTTCGACTCGTTCGTGATCGGCTCCTCGAACCGCTTCGCCCACGCCGCAGCGCTGGCCGTCGCGGAAGCGCCGGCGCAGGCGTACAACCCGCTCTTCATCTACGGCAGCACCGGCCTCGGGAAGACGCATCTCCTGCAGGCCGTCGCGCAGTACGTCGCGGAGCACTCGTCGGAGCTCAGCGTGCGCTACGTGACGAGCGAGGCCTTCGTCAACGACTTCATCAACTCGCTCCGCGACAAGCGCGATCGAGGGCTTCAAGCAGCGCTACCGCACCTACGACGTCCTCCTCATCGACGACGTCCAGTTCTTCGAGGGCAAGGAGCGCTTCCAGGAGGAGTTCTTCCACACCTTCAACACGCTGTACGAGGCCGGCGCGCAGATCGTGCTGTCCTCCGACCGGCCGCCGCGCGACATCGCGACGCTCGAGGAGCGCCTGCGCAGTCGCTTCGAGTGGGGGCTGATCACCGACATCCAGCCGCCGGACCTCGAGACCCGGATCGCGATCCTGCGCAAGAAGGTGAAGGTCGACGGGATCCACGTCCACGACGAGCAGGTGCTGACGTTCATCGCCAGCCGCGTGTCGACCAACATCCGCGAGCTCGAGGGGGCGCTGACCCGTGTCGTCGCGTTCTCCTCGCTCACCGGCCGGCCGATGACGGTCGAGCTCGCCCAGGACGTGCTGCGGGACGTGTTCCCCCAGGGAGAGGCCGCCGAGGTCTCGATCAAGCGGATCCAGGATCTCGTCGCCGATCGCTTCGGGCTAACGCACGACGAGCTCTGCGGCGAGAAGCGCTCCCAGAACATCGTCTATCCGCGGCAGGTCGCGATGTACCTCTCCCGCGAGCTCACCGACTCGTCCCTACCCAAGATCGGCAAGGAATTCGGCGGCCGCGACCACACGACGGTCATCCACGCGACCTCGAAGATCTCCCGCCTGATCCGTGAGGACAGGTCTGTGTACAACCTCGTGCAGGAACTCACCGCACGTGTGAAGCAGGTGCGCTGACCCTTGGCTCCTGTGGGACCCTCCGGATCGTCCACAATGAAGCTCCACACGCAGACCGCAGGAAGGAAGCGACCCCGGGCACGTCTTCCCCGTCGTCCACACTCCCTATGACTTCTACGAGAATCCCTAGATGATCGAGAGTGACATCGCAGTCGGTGCCGGCCTGAGGATTACCTGCTCGAAGGACGAGCTCGTGCAGGGCCTCACGCTCGTCGGCCGCGCGGTGTCGAGCCGCACGGCGATCCAGATCCTGTCGGGGATCCTGCTCGAGGCTCACGACGACGAGCTTCGCCTCGCGGCCACCGACATGGAGCTCTCGCTGCGCGCCACGGTGCCGGCGCGGGTGGAAGGCGACGGTGCGGTCGTCCTGCCCGGGCGCACCCTCGTCGACATCGCGCGGCTGCTGCCGGGAGACGACGTCACGATCGAGCATCGCGCGGCCGAGTCGGTCGTCCATGTCAGCTCGGGGACCGCGAGCTACACGCTGAACACGTACAACGCCGAGGACTTCCCGCGGCTGCCGGAGCTGACCGAGGCGGAGACGTTCACGGTCGACCGTGAGGCGCTGCTCGAGACGATCGTCCGCGTCGCGCGCGCCGCTTCGCGCGACGAGGCGCGCCCCGTGCTCACCGGCGTCCTCGTCCAGTTCGCCGGCGACAAGCTCGTGATGGCGGCCACCGACTCGTACCGGCTTGCCGTGAAGGAGACGGCCCTCTCCTCGACGGCGCCCGAGCTCGAGGCGATCGTCCCCAGCCGTGCGCTGCAGGAGCTGGCACGGATCCCGGGCGACGGCCCCGAGATCGCGGTCGGCGTGCAGGAGAACCAGGTGCTCTTCTCGACCGGCGGCGTGTGGCTGACGACGCGCCGGATCGACGGCCAGTTTCCGAACTACCGGCAGCTCCTGCCGGAGGCGTTCGAGCACGAGCTGACGATCTCACGGAGCGAGCTGCTCGACGTCGTGCGACGCGCTGCGGTGATGATCCAGCGCGCGACCCCGCTGCAGCTGCGCTTCGCCGACGGCGAGGTCACCGTCGTGGCGCGGACGCACGAGGTCGGGGAGTCGAAGGAGTCGATGCCGGTCGCCTACAGCGGCGAGCCGCTCGAGATCGGCTTCAACGCTGAGTTCCTGAAGGAAGGTCTCGAGTCGGTCGAGGGCGACGACGTGAAGATGAAGCTGATCAGCTCGCTGCGCCCCGCGATTCTCACCGACGAGGCCGACGACTTCACCTACCTCGTCATGCCGATCCGCCTTCCCGGCTGATCGTCGAGACGGTCGCGCTGAGGGACTTCCGCTCGTACGAGCGGCTCGAGCTGGGATTGCAGCCGGGGCTCGTCCTCGTCGTCGGCGCGAACGGCGTGGGCAAGACGAACCTGCTCGAGGGTGTTCACGTCGCGACGCAGGGGTTCTCTCCCCGTACGCGCACCGACTCCCAGGTCGTGCGCTTCGGCGCGGAGGGTGCGCGAGCCGCGGTGTCCGGGCGGCGCGGTGAGGTCTTGCTCGAGCTGGAGGTGACCGTGCGGCGGGGAGAGGGCAAGCGCGCGCGGCTGAACGGGGCGTCCGCTCCGCGCCGCCGAGCAGCTGCGGGGGCTGACCTCCACGCTCGTCTTCACGCCGGACCGGCTCGGCGTCGTCAAAGGGCCGCCCGCCGCCCGCCGCGCGTACTTCGACCGCGTCCTCGGCCGCCTCGCGCCGGCTCGGGCCACGCTGCCCGCCGAGTACGGCGCAGCGGTGGCGCAGCGGAATGCCGCCTTGCGGAGGGCGGCGATGGGAGCCTCCGGCCGCGACGCGATCGAGCCGTGGAGCGAGCGCGTCGCCACGCTCGGCGCAGAGCTCGTTGCGGATCGGCTCGAGGTTCTCGCATGGCTCGAGCGGGCGTTCGGTGCCCGTGCAGACGAGTTCGGGCTCGGGGCGGTGTCGCTTCGGTACGACGGCGAGCCCCCGACGACCGAGAGGCTGGCCGCCGCCCTCGACCGCGATCTCGACCGCGGCGCGACCTCGCTCGGGCCCCATCTCGACGATGTCGTGATCGCCGCCGGCGGCCGCGATCTCCGCAGCTTCGGCTCGCAGGGAGAGCAGCGGCTCGCGCTCCTTGCCCTGCTGCTCGCGGAGGCCGAGACGATCGCCGACCGGACGGGCGTGCCGCCGCTCCTGCTGCTCGACGACGTCCTGTCGGAGCTCGATCCCGGCCGCCGCAGGATCCTCGCCGCCCGCGTGCGCAGCGCGGGGCAGGCGCTCGTCACCGCGACCGACGCGGCGATGCTGCCGGCGGCGCCGGACCAGCTGCTCGAGGTGGCGCCGGGCACCGTGCTGGAGGCGGCCGCGTAGTGGAGCCGGTCGGCGCTCAGATCCGGGCCGAGTTGAGCCGCGCCGGCGCCGACAGCGGAGCAGCCGGTGACGCCGTCACGGCCTGGCCGGCCGCCGTCGGCGAGGAGATCGCGCGCCACGCGTGGCCGGCGCGAACGCAGCCCGACGGGACGCTCGTCGTCCACGTGCGCGACGCGATCTGGGGGTTCGAGCTGACCCAGCGCGCCGGCGAGATCTCGGCCCGGCTGCCGGGCCGTCCGAGGCTCCGCTTCACGCCCGGGCCGCTGCCGGACACGACCCGCGAGGCCTCCCCGGAGCCGCCGCCGGAGGCCTCCCCGGAGCAAGCCCGCGAGGCGGCCGACCTCACGGCCGGGATCCTGGATCCAAACCTGCGTGAATCTGTCGCGAAAGTCATAAAAGCGGCGCTCGCACGGGCGTCGCACGACCGCTCCGTCTGATACACTTCCTTCTGCCCGCAAATGCTTAATTTGCAGGGCTTTTTTCATGACTGAAACGGACTACACCGCTAGGGACATCACCGTCCTCGAAGGACTCGAGCCGGTCCGGCTGCGGCCGGGCATGTACATCGGCTCGACGGGCTTGCGAGGCCTTCACCATCTCATCTACGAGGTCGTCGACAACTCCGTCGACGAGGCTCTCCAGGGGCGCAACGACAGGATCGACGTCACGCTCCATCCGGACAACTCGGTCACGGTGCAGGACTGGGGCTCGGGCATCCCCGTCGACATGATGGAGGACCAGGGGCTGCCGGCCCTGACGGTCGTCCTCACGAAGCTCCACGCGGGCGGAAAGTTCGGCGGTCACGGCTACAAAGTCTCGGGCGGTTTGCACGGCGTCGGCGTGTCGGTCGTCAACGCCCTCTCCGAGCACTTCGTCGCCGAGGTGCGCCGCGACGGCCAGATCTACCGCCAGGAGTTCGAGCGGGGCGACCCCACCGGCGACATGGAAGTCGTCGGAAAGATGGGCAAGGACGACGCCACCGGAACGACGATCACCTTCCTGCCCGACTCCGAGATCTTCGAGGAGCTCGACGTCGACGCGGCCACGATCACGCAGCGTCTCCGCGAAACGGCGTTCCTGACGAAGGGCCTGTACATCAAGCTCGTCGACGAGCGCGCCGACGGGCGGACCGTCGAGTTCCACTACGAGAACGGGATCCGCGACTTCGTCGCGTACATCAACGAGGCGAAGGACCCGATCCACAAGCGGCTCGTCTACTTCGACGCCGACGCCGACCAGGGTGCCGTCGAGGTCGCGATGCAGTGGAACTCCTCCTACCAGGAGTCGGTCTTCACGTTCGCCAACAACATCAACACCGTCGAGGGCGGCGCGCATCTGTCCGGCTTCCGCAGCGCGCTGACTCGGACGCTGAATGCCAAGGCCACCGAGCTCAAGCTCCTGAAGGAGAAGGAGAGCCTCGACGGCGAGGACGTTCGCGAGGGGTTGGCTGCGGTCGTCTCGGTCAAGCTGCAAAACCCCCAGTTCGAGGGGCAGACGAAGACCAAGCTCGGCAACCCGGGCATCGAGAGTCTCGTCCAGACGACGGTCAACTCGGCCTTTTCCCGGTTTCTCGAAGAGAACCCGCAGGACGGCCGGGCGATCTGCAACAAGGCGATCGCGGCGATGCGCGCGCGGCTCGCGGCGCGGCAGGCGCGCGAGCTGACGCGGCGCAAGTCGGCGCTCGACAGCTCCTCGCTGCCGGGCAAGCTTGCCGACTGCTCGATCCGCGACCCGTCGCTCGCGGAGCTGTTCATCGTCGAGGGCGACTCGGCCGGCGGCTCGGCGAAGACCGGCCGCGACCGCACGTACCAGGCGATCCTGCCGCTGCGCGGGAAGATCATCAACAGCGAGAAGAACCGCATCAACAAGGTGCTGTCGAACAACGAGATCCAGGCGATGATCACCGCGATCGGCACCGGAATCGGCGACGAGTTCGACATCGAGGGTCTCCGCTACCACCGGATCATCGTCATGACCGACGCCGATGTCGACGGCTCGCACATCCGGACGCTCGTGCTCACGTTCCTCTACCGGCACATGCGCGAGCTGTTCGAGTACGGCCACATCTACATCGCCGTGCCGCCGCTCTACAAGGTGAAGCTCGGCAACCAGGAGTTCTACTTCGAGAAGGAGTCGCAGCTCGAGGAGCTGCTCGTGCGCGAGCGCTTCGGCGACCTCGAGGTGCGCGACCGCGGCGGCACCGACGTCAAGCTGACTGAGGCGCGCTGGAAGAAGTTCACGGGCGCGCTCGCGGAGTTCGAGGGCTGGTCGGCCCGGCTACGCGCTGACTTCGGGCCGCACGCGTCCGACCTCGTGGTCTCCCACAGGCTCGTCGAGCTGGACATTGCGACGCCGGCCGCTGCCGAGAAGGCGATCGCCTCGCTGCCGCCGAACGGCTACAGGCTTTCCGTCCTCGAACGAGACGACAACGGCCTGCAGGTGAAGGTCGTGGAGGAGGAGACATCGGCCGCGCAGACCATCGGGCTCTCCGCGGAGCTCCTGGCGTCGCCGATCTACGCGAACCTGCGCCGGGCCTACGAGAAGCTCGTCGAGGTCGTCGGGCCGCCGCCGTTCTCGCTCGCGCTCGGCAAGCACAGGGCCGACCCGGAGACGTTCTCCGGCCTGCGGCACCAGGCGCTCGAGCTGGCGAGGGAGGTCGGCACCCAGCTCTCGCGCTACAAGGGCCTCGGGGAGATGAACCCCGAGCAGCTGTGGGAGACGACGATGGATCCACAGAAGCGGCTCATGGTCCGGGTCGACGTGGAGGACGCGAGCGCCGCCGACCAGCTCTTCTCGATGCTGATGGGCGACCAGGTCGAGCCACGCCGTCTCTTCATCGAGGAGAACGCGAAGGACGCGTTCCTTGACGTCTAGGGGCACAGGTGTCTGAGGTCGAGACCGGGGCGCTCGGCAGGGGCCGGATCGAGTCGCGCGAGCTCGAGCAGGAGATGCGCTCGAGCTTCCTCGACTACGCGATGTCGGTCATCGTCTCGCGCGCGCTGCCCGACGTGCGCGACGGGCTGAAACCGGTGCACCGGCGCGTCCTCTACGGGATGCACGAGGCCGGCCTCCAGCCGAACCGGCCGTACAAGAAGTCCGCCTCGACGGTGGGCGCCGTGATGGCGAACTACCACCCGCACGGCGACTCGGCGATCTACGACACGCTCGTGCGGATGGCGCAGCCGTTCTCGTTGCGCTACCCGCTGGTCGACGGGCAGGGCAACTTCGGCTCGATCGACGACGACCCGGCGGCGGCGATGCGCTACACCGAGGCGCGCCTCGCGCGGATCGCGACCGAGCTGCTGCGCGACATCGACGCGAACACCGTCGACTTCGAGCCGAACTACGACGAGTCGAGGCGCCAGCCGTCGGTGCTGCCCTCCCGCTTCCCGAACCTGCTCGTCAACGGCTCGACCGGGATCGCGGTCGGGATGGCGACGAACATGCCGCCCCACCAGCTCGGCGAGACGATCGATGCCGTCGTCGCGATGATCGACGACCCGGAGATCTACGTTGAAGGCCTCATGAAGCATGTCAAGGGCCCCGACTTCCCGACCGGCGGCGATCATCGTCGGCCGGAGCGGCATCCGCGACGCGTACCGCACGGGCCGCGGCCGGGTCATCATGCGCGCCCGCGCGCACATCGAGGAGCTGCGCGGCGGCAGCTCGGCGATCGTCGTCACCGAGCTTCCGTACGGCGTCAAGAAGGGCGGCGACACCGGCGTCATCGTCAAGATCGCCGACCTCGTCCGCGACAAGGTGCTCACCGAGATCTCGGATCTCGCCGACCACTCCGACCGCACCGGCATGCGGATCCAGATCGAGCTGAAGCGCGACGCCATCCCGCAGGTCGCGCTCAACAAGCTCTTCAAGCACACGCCGCTGCAGTCGACGTTCGGCTACAACGCCGTCGCGCTCGTCGACGGCGTCCCGCGCACGCTCTCGCTGCTCGAGCTCGTCCGCCATTACCTCGACTTCCAGCGCGAGGTCGTCACTCGCCGCTCGAAGGACGAGCTGCGCAAGGCCGAGGCCCGCGCGCACGTCCTCCAGGGCTACCTGATCGCGCTCGACAACATCGACGCGATCGTCGCGCTCATCCGCGCCGCCGCCGACAGGGACGAGGCGCGCGAGCAGTTGATGGAGCAGTTCGCGCTCTCCGAGATCCAGGCCGCAGGCGATCCTCGACATGCGGCTCGCGCGCCTCACCGGCCTCGCGCGCAAGGAGGTCGAGGACGAGTACAACGACCTGCGGGAGCGCATCGCCGAGCTGCGGGACATCCTCGGCGACCCGGCGAAGATCGACGGCCTCATCCGCGACGAGCTGCTCGAGATCAAGCAGATCTACGGCCGCCACGACGACCGCCGCACCGAGATCGTCGCCGCCGAGGAGGAGCTCGAGCTCGAGGACCTGATCGCGGAAGAGGACATGGTCATCGCGATCACGCGCTCGGGCTACATCAAGCGGCTACCCGTGACGACCTACCGCGAGCAGCGGCGCGGGGGCATCGGCGTGATGGGGATGGAGCTGAAGGAGGACGACTACATCGAGCACCTCTTCGTCGCCTCGACGCACGACTACATCCTCTTCTTCACGAACGTCGGCAAGGTCTACCGGCTCAAGGTGCACGAGCTGCCGCTCGGCTCCCGCCAGTCGAAGGGCCGCGCGATCGTCAACCTGCTGCCGTTCCGGCAGGACGAGCAGGTGCGCGCGGTGATCCAGACGCGCGACTTCGAGGAGGCGAAGTACCTCGTCTTCGCGACGAAGAACGGCGTCGTCAAGAAGACGGAGCTCGCCGCCTACAACACGCCGCTCAAGGCCGACGGGATCATCGCGATCAAGATGCGCGATGGCGACGAGCTCGTCGGCGTCCGCCACTCCTCCGGCGAGGACGACATCCTCATGGTCTCGGCCAAGGGTCAGGCGATCCGCTTCCACGAGACCGACGCGCGGCCGATGGGGCGCGACACGTCGGGCGTCGCGCGGCATGAGGCTTCGCGAGGGCGACGAGGTGATCTCGATCAACATCGCCGAGGACGACGCCGACCTGCTCGTCGTGACCGAGAACGGCTACGGCAAGCGCACGCGCGTCTCCGAGTACCCGGTCAAGGGCCGCGGCGGCATGGGCGTCAAGACCGTGCAGCTGACCGAGGCGCGCGGCCATCTCGTCGGCTCGCGTGTCGTCCGCGACGGCTACCAGGTGATGCTCATCTCGACCGCAGGCACGGTGATCAAGGTCCCGGTCGAGGACGTGAAACGGCTCGGCCGCTCCACCCAGGGCGTGATCGTGATGCGGCTCCGCGGCGACGACGAGACCGTCTCGGCGCTCGCCCCCGTCGTCGAGTCCGACGAGACGAACGGCGACGACGAGCCGGTCGAGCCCGCCGAGGCGTAACCGGGCGCTGGCTTTCCGCAGCACCCCCTTCCAAAATACGCGCCGGGTCTCTATAACTTTCAGTCGGGGTCAGCACCCAACGCGGTGAGGGCGAAAATTGGCGGTCAGCAGGCAGGTCGATCTTCTCGAACCGATCAATCTGGCGGAGCATCTCGACAAGGTCGAGCTCTATCTCGGACAGGTCTGCCAGATCGCCGGGATCTCGAAGATGCAGCTCGACTACTGGACGAACAAGGCGCAGATCCCGACCAAGGGCAAGAAGCAGCGGATCTACGACATCGACGCGCTCGAGACCGTGATGCTGATCAAGCAGGCGAAGGACAAGGGCCTCAACCTCGGCGCCGCGATCGAAGCGGCGCGCAGCTTTCGCCAGCAGCACCTCGACGCGGACTCTTAGAACTCGTCTCAGCGGTTCGTGTGCAGCCGCTGCCAGTCGTCGTAGCGGCGCTCGAGCTCGAGCAGGATCGCGGCCAGCAGCGGCGCCCGCGGCCACTCGAGGCCGGTCTCGATGCGGAGCGACGTCGGCGGCTTGGGCGTCTCCGCCGGTAGCTCGTCGTCCGCCTGGTTGACGTTGACGCCGATCCCGAGCACGACCCGGCCGACGCTCGCCTCGGCCAGGATGCCCGCGACCTTTCTGCCGCTCGACCATCACGTCGTTGGGATGGCTGACTCGGCCGGCGCCGTCTCGGCCGGTAGCGCCGCCGCGACCGCGTCGCCGGCGACGAGCGAGAGCTCCGGCCAGACCGCCATCGGCGGCCGCGGGCGCAGGACGACCGAGAAGAGGAGCGCCCGTCCCGGCGGCGTCCTCCCAGACCCGGCCGAGCCGCCCCGGCCGGCGTCTGGTGATCGGTCGCCACCGTCGTGCCCTCGGGCGCGTCCGGGTCGAGCAGGCGCTGGGTCGACTCGCACTCCTCGACGAAGCGATACGGGCGGCCGAGCCGTCCCTGCAGCAGCGGCTCGACCGAGCTGCGGAGGAGAGATCCGACGACATCGCCACTTAGACTAGTTCGGCCGTGGGGCGGATCACGCAGCCGCTGCGCGAGCGCAGTCTCGACTACGCGAGCCTCAGCGACCCGATCCTCGTCACTCGCGCGAAGGCCGGCGACGCCCGCGCGCTCGAGGCGCTCTGCGCCCGGCACGCGCCGCGGGTCGAGCGACTCGCGCGACATCTGCTGCGCGATCCCGGAGGACGCGCGCGATGCGGCGCAGGAGGCGCTCGCCAAGCTCTGCGTCCGGCTCCGGCAGTTCCGCGGCGAGTCGCAGTTCTCCACCTGGCTGCATCGGCTCGTCGTCAACACGTGTCGCGACGTGGCCGAGCGGCAGCGGCCGCGCGCCCACGATCCGCTGCCCGACGAGCTCGGCGCCGACGTCGAGCACGACCCGACTCGCGGCGTCGCGCATCACGGAGCTGCGGCGCGAGCTGTGCGACTCCCTCGCCGGCATCTCGCCCGAGCAGGCGCAGGTGATCGTCCTCAAGGACGGGCTCGGCTACACGTTCGAGGAGATCGCGGCCGCCGCCGGCATGCCGGTCGGCACGGCCAAGTGCCACGCGCACCGGGGCCGCAACAGGCTCCGCGAGCGGCTCGAGTCGCGCGACGTCGCATGACCGTGCCGGCAGCTCCCTTCGGGCGGGAGACGATCGAGTCGATCATCCCGCACCGGCCCCCGTTCCTGCTCGTCGACGAGGTGCTCGAGCTCGAGCCGGGCCGGAAGGTGCGCGGACGCTTCACGGTGCCCGAGGACGGCTGGTGGTTCCCGGGCCACTTCCCCGGACCGCCCGGTCATGCCGGGCGTGCTGACGATCGAGGCGATCGCGCAGTGCGGCGCGGTCGCCGTGCTCGCAGACGAGGCGAACACGCGGCAAGATCCCCTTCTTCGCCGGGATCGACGACTGCCGCTTCAAGCGGGTCGTGGAGCCGGGCGACGTGCTCGAGCTCGAGTGCGAGTTCCTCCGCGTGCGCGGGCCGATCGCGAAGGGCCAGGGCCGCGCGAGCGTCGACGGCGACGTCGCCGCCGAGGCCATGCTGACCGTCTTCGTCGGGAGCAGGGTCAGTGCACTGATGATCGGCGACGCGCGCAGCGACATCCCCGTCTCGATCACCGGCCTCGGCGCCTACGCGCCCGAGCGCGTGGTGACGAACGACGAGCTCGCCGCAGCTCGTCGACACCTCGAACGAGTGGATCATGGAGCGCACCGGCATCCGCGAGCGGCGGATCGCGGCGGACGAGCGAGGCGCTCTCCGACCTCTCGCTGCCCGCGGCGCGGCAGGCGCTCGAGCAGGCCGGCATCGACCGGCGAGGACATCGACCTGCTGATCGTCGCGACCGTGACGCCCGACATGGCGTTCCCCTCGACCGCGCGCGATCCTCGCCGACCAGCTCGGCGCCGACGGACGCCGCCGCCTACGACCTCTCGGCCGGCTGCACCGGCTTCATGTACGCGGTCGCGCAGGCGCTACGGGATGCTCGCCGGCGGGCCTCGCGCAGCGCGCGCTCGTCGTCGGCGGCGACGTCCTCTCGCGCATCCTCGACTGGAGCGACCGCTCGACGCTCGTCCTCTTCGGCGACGGCGCGGGCGCGGTCGTGCTCGAGCCGGTCGGACGAGCCGGGCTTCCTCGGCGTTCGAGCTCGGCGCCGACGGCGCCGGCGGCGAGCACCTCTGGCTGCCGGGCAGCGGCTCGCGCATTGTTCGAGGATCCGCGACGAGTTCGTGAAGATGAACGGCCGCGAGGTCTTCAAGTTCGCGACGCGGATCCTCGTCCAGTCGGCCGAGGCCGTGCTCGCGACAGTGCGGAGCAAGACGATCGACGACGTCGACGTCTACGTTCCCCACCAGGCGAACGTCCGGATCATCGATCACGCAACCAGGAAGCTCGGCATCCCGTCCGACAAGTGTGGTGGTCAATGTCGACCGGTACGGCAACACGTCCTCGGGCTCGATCCCGCTCGCGCTGGCGGATGCGCAGCGCCGACGGGCGGCTTCAGCCTGGCAAGCTCGTACTCATGACGGGGATGGGCGCCGGTCTGACCTGGGGGAGCGCACTCATGCGACTGGACGCATCGCGACGGCAGCGAGCTGATGAAAAGTCGCGTTCTGCTTCCCGGGCCAGGGCTCGTTCGAGGCCGGGATGGGCCGCGACATCGCCGAGGCCATCCCGGCGGCGAGGCCGTCTTCGAGCGCGGCAGCGAGGCCGCGCGGCCTCGATCTCGAGCGGCTCTGCTTCCACGCCGAGCGCCGAGGAGCTCCTCGACACCGCGGTGCAGCAGCCGGCGCTCGTCGCGACGTCGCTCGCGATGCTCGCGGCGCTGCAGGAGCGCGGGGTCGAGGCCGGACTTCGTCATCGGCCACTCGGTCGGCGAGTTCGCGGCGCTTGCCGCTGCCGGCGCGATGTCGGCGGAGGAGGCGATCGCGCTCGTGCGCGAGCGCGGCCTCGCGATGGCGGAGGCCGCCGCGAAGCAACCCGGGCTCGATGGCCGCGATCCTCGGGCTCGCCGACGAGGTGGTCGAGGCGCTCTGCCGCCGGATCCTCGGCGTGTGGCCCGCGAACTACAACTGCCCGGGCCAGATCGTCGTCTCCGGCGAGAACGCCGCCGTCGACGAGTGCATCGAGCAGGCGCAGACGAAGGCGCGCGCCGCGCGGTAAGCTCAAGGTCTCGGGCGCGTTCCACTCGCCGCTCGTCGCGCGCGCGGCCGACCGGCTGCGGCCCGCGATCGAGAAGGTCGAGTTCCAGGAGCCGGCGTCGCCGTTCATGTCCACGGTCACCGCGACGCGTCGAGTCGGCGCAGCGGATCGGCCCGCTGCTCGTCGACCAGCTCACCGCGCCTGTGCGCTTCACGCAGTCGGCGACGCGAGCTCATGCGGGAAGGCGTGCGCACGTTCGTCGAGGTCGGGCCGGGCAACGTGCTCTCCGGCCTCGTCAAGCGGATCGACCGCAGCGTCAACGCCGTCTCGGTCAACAGCCTCGAGTCGCTCGAGCGGCTGCCCGAGCTGCTCGCCGAGGCTAAGTGACGCTTCGCCTCTCTCGAAGGCAAGCGCGCCCTCGTCACCGGCGCGTCGAAGGGTATCGGCCGCGCGATCGCCGAGGAGCTCGCCCGCGGCGGGCGCCGAGGTCGTCGTCGGCTACCGCACCGGCGCCGACGAAGCGGAGGCGCTCGCCGAAGGCGATCGGCGGCCGCGCCGTCCAGGCCGACGTCTCGACGCGCCGAGGACGCCGCGCGGCTCGTCGAGGAGGCCGGCGACCTCGACATCCTCGTCAACAACGCCGGCCTCACCCGCGACGGGCTCCTCGCGCGCATGTCCGACGACGACTGGCGCACGGTGATCGAGACGAACCTCTCCTCGGTCTTCTACACCTGCCGCGCCGTGACGCGGCCGATGATGAAGAAGCGCGCCGGCTCGATCGTCAACGTCTCGCTCGATCGTCGGCGTGCACGGCAACTGGGGGCAGACGAACTACGCGGCGTCGAAGGCGGGGATCATCGGCTTCACGAAGTCGCTCGCGCGCGAGCTCGGCAGCCGCAACGTCCGCGCGAACGTCGTCGCGCCGGGCTATGTGAAGACGCAGCTCACCGACGTTCTGCCCGAGGAGGCGACCGCCGCGATGCTCACGAACACGCCGCTCGGCCGTCTCGGCGAGCCGAGCGACGTCGCAGGGGCGGTACGCTTCCTCTGCTCCGACGAGGCATCTTTCATCACGGGGGACGTGCTGCTCGTCGACGGCGGACTGGAATGTAGTGAGCGGATAACGGTTCCTAACGGACGCAGGCGCGTCGTCATCACCGGGCTGGGCGCGGTGACTCCGCTCTTGTGCAACAGTCGCAACAACGGTGCGCAATGGCCGCTCGCCTGCTGGTAGGGCGATGATTTTTGCCACAGCGTCGGCCACCTCCTGTGGATCGGGAGGCGTGGCGGATCTGTTCTCCGCGAAAAACGGCGTCGTAAATTCATCGAGAGCGGTTTTATAGAGGGCAAAACGCTCGGTATCGGCGGCGATTTGACGCTTCGCGGAGATGGCGGTAGGAAAGGTCCCAGGCTCAATAATGGCAGCGTCGATGCCAAAGGGAGCGAGTTCATAGCGATACGACTCGGTGAGTCCCTCCAGGGCAAACTTCGTCGCTCCGTACAGTCCCAGAAAAGGAAAGGCCAGACGCCCAACAACTGAACCAATTTGCAGCAGCAAACCACTCCCTTGCCGACGCATTTGTGGCAGGGCCGCACGGTTCACACGCCATACTCCGAAGACGTTGGTATCAAATTGCTGTTGTACTTGTTCAAGGGTGAAAGCTTCAAGTGGGCCAATATAAGATATCCCGGCATTGTTGACCACCACGTCAAGACGACCCGTGATACC
>CAVREH010000027.1:0-90857 GCA_963720065.1 uncultured Actinomycetes bacterium | reverse complement strand
ACCCTGTTGGGGTGGCTCCACCAAGTCGCAGCGCTCGCGCGGCGGTCCTTGCCTCGTCGGTTCAGCGCTCGAAGCCTACGCCGTACCCCTCGAAGGCTCGCAGCGCGCTCATTCGCCGGGCGATCGTCGTCGGTCTCGTGGTCGTCGCCCTGGCGCTGATCACGATCTCGTTCCGCTCCCCGACGGCGGGAGCGCTCCACGACGTCCAGGGAGCCGGATCGACCGCGCTGCGCCCGTTCCAGATCGCCGCGACCCGGGTCGCGCAGCCGTTCCGCGACGCGTACGACTACTTCCGCAGCCTCGCGAACGCGAGGGAACAGAACCAGAAGCTGAAGCGGGAAATCGAGGCCCTTCGCGCGAAGGACCTCCACCGGGCGGCGCTGGCTGCGCAGCTTCCGGCCCTCTTGCGGCTCCTGCATTTCGTGGAGGGCTCGCGCTTCCCGAACGACTACCGCGCCGTCAACACCGCGGTCATCTCGCCGCCGGGTGGGCCGTTCGCGCATTCGCTCGCGATCGACGCAGGATCTTCGTCGGGCGTGCGGCTCGACTCGCCGGTCGTGAGCGGCGACGCCCTCGTCGGGATCGTCTCCAACGTCTTCCCGGGCACGGCAACGGTCACGCTGCTCAGCGATCCGGACAGCTTCGTTGCCGCTCTCGACCTCAACACCGGGGTTCGCGGGATGGTCCACACCGGGACGGGCGGGACACTGATCCTCGACGACGTCGGGAAGCAGTTCAAGGTGAAGGCAGGCGACAAGCTCGTCACCGCCGGGACGCACAACGCTCAGTATCCGGACCTCTATCCGTACGGCATTCCGATCGGGACGGTCTCGACCGTCAACGCGACGGACACGGCTGCGTTCCTGCAGGTGCAGGTGCAGCCCTTCGCGAACCTCGGCTCGCTCGACGCGGTCTCGGCGCTCGTCCCCAAGAAACAGCACCGATGAGCTTCGGCGACGGCGTCAAGGCCGCCGCCCTGCTCTTCGTCGCGGCGGTCGTTCAGGTCTCGGTCTTCTCCCAGATCCACGTCTTCGGGGCCGTGCCCGACGTCCTGCTCGTCACGCTCGTGGCGCTCGCCCTGCTCCGCGGGAGCATCGCAGGTGCCGTCGGCGGCTTCTTCGCAGGGCTCCTCGTCGACACGGCCTCCCTCGGCACGCTCGGTCTGACCTCGCTCGTGCTGACGCTCGCCGGCTACTGGATCGGACGCTACGGCGAGACGACCGGCCGCGACCGGGCGCACGCGCCCTTCCTCTCGATGGCCGTCGTGACCGTCCTCTACCAGCTCGGGTTGCCTCGTCGTGCGCTTCGTGCTGGGAGAGAGCGCGCCCGGCGGAGCGGTCGTCCGCAGCCTCATCCCGGCGATCGTCCTCAACCTGGTCCTCACCGCGCCGATCTACGCGCTCGTGCGGCGGCTGCTGCGGCCGTCGGCCCGGGACGAGCTGACGACGGAGGTGCAGCTCCTTGGCTAGCACCCCCTGGCCCCCGGCGCGGCTCCCGTGCGGCGGCGCGCGGCGGCTGCGGAGGAGACCGACGCCGGCCAGGCTTCCGGCCAGCCGTGGTCGAGCCCTACCGCCTGACGCCGAAGCTCGCGAGGCGGGTCGCGCTCCGTCGAGCGCCCTCGTCGTGATCGGGTTCGCGGCGCTGTTCATGCGCCTGTGGGCGTTGCAGGTGCTCGCCGGGGCGCAGTACGCCGCGCGCGCGCAGGCGAACCACGTCCGCAGCGTGCGCGTCCAGGCGCCTCGCGGGCCGATCCTCGACCGGCAGGGCCGCGTCCTCGTCACGAACGAGCCGGTCACGTCCGTGGAGCTCTCTCCGGCGGCCATGCCGAAGAGCTACGCGCGCCGAGCTGCGGAGGTCCGCGCGATCGCGCACGTCGCGCGCGTGTCGCGTGCGCCACGTGACGAACCTGATCGTCCAGCGCAAGCGCGAGGGCGACCTGCTCGATCCGATCGTCGTCCGTACCGAAGCGACAGGCCCGATGAAGGCGTACCTCGAGGAGAGGGCCGCATCGTTTCCGGGACGTGACGCTGGCCCAGAGCTTCGTCCGGAAGTACCCGCATGGAACGCTGGCGGCGCAGCTCCTCGGCTACGTCGGCCAGATCACCCAGAGCGAGCTCCAGGTTCTGCGCGAAGGACGGCTACGCGCCCGGCGACGTGATCGGCCAGACGGGCGTCGAGTCCGGCTTCAACGCCTACCTGCGCGGAACGCCCGGCCTGGCCCGCGTCCGCGTCGACTCGCTCGGCCGGCCGCGCAGCCCGCGCCTCTTGACGACGGCGCCGCAGCAAGGGCAGTCGGTGCGGTTGACGCTCGATACCGGGCTGCAGATCGCGGCCCAGAACGCCCTCCGGGACGGCATCCAGGCCGCCCGCAACCGAGGCCAGTTCGCGGCGGACGGAGGCGCGATCGTCGCGCTCGACCCGCGAGACGGCTCTGTCCTTGCGCTCGCGTCCTCGCCGTCGTACAACCCGTCGGTCTACTCGGGCCCGGTCACGACGAAGGCGCTCGACGCGCAGGGCCTCGGCTCGCAGCAATCTGCGCAGCTGAGGAACTACCCGGGCATCGACCGAGCCCTCGACGCCACCTATCCGCCGGGCTCGGCGTTCAAGCCGCTCACCGCCATCGCCGCGCTCGAGTCGCACTTGATCAAGCCGTACGCCTTCTACCCCTGCACCGGCACCTACGTCGCGCCGCAGGACACGTCGCACCACGTCTTCCACAACTGGGACCCGAACGTGAACGAGGGGATGGATCTGCCGACCGCGCTGGCCCAGTCGTGTGACACGTATTTCTACGCCGTCGGCGACAAGTTCTACGCGCTGCCGCCCGACCGGGGCCAGCCGCTCCAGCACTGGGCGCGCAAGTTCGGGTTCGGGAGCACGACGGGGATCGACGTCGGTCCCGAGGTTCCCGGCCTCGTGCCGACGATCGGCTGGAGGCACGGCATGTTCACGCGGAAGACCGACCCGACCAACTGGCGGATCGACCGCCTCTGGAAGCCGGGCGACTCGATCACGCTCGCGATCGGACAGGGAGACCTGCTCGTGACGCCGATCCAGATGGCGCGGCTCTACGCGGCCATCGCTAACGGCGGCAAGCTCGTCACCCCGCACGTCCTGATGGACGTCCAGAACCCGAACGGGACGATCGTGCCCACGACCGCACCGGCGGCGCCGCGGCCGATTCCGGGGCTCGACCCGAAGTACCTGAAGCCGGTCCGGCAGGGCCTCTTCATGGGGACGCACGATCCGCTCGGGACGTCGTACGGCGTCTTCGGCACCTTCCCGTATCCGATCGCCGGCAAGACGGGCACGGCGCAGAAGGTCGTGCAGTTGCCCGGCACCAGCTTCACCGCGCCTCGAGAGCCAGTCGTGGTGGTGCGGCTATGGTCCGACCTACAACCCGAAGCTGGTCGTCTGCGCGTGATCGAGAACGGAGGCGAGGGCGGCTCGGCAGCCGCGCCGGCGGCCGAGCGGGTCTTCGCGAAGTTCTTCCACATCCAGTCGACCCCGACGGGTTACATCCACTCCGACTGATGCTCGAGTACGCCGGATCTCAACGAGCAGGACTGAGCGCCGAGCGCGAGGCGCCGCACCCGCTCGCCGTCCTCCGCTCCTTCGACTGGATCCTGGTCGTCGGGGTCGCGGCGCTCGTTCTCGTGGGGCTCTGGGGCGTCGCGGGCATCACGAAGTTCGCGGTTCCGAGCGACCCGAGCTACTACCTCAACCGCCAGATCCTCTACGCGGCGTCGGGGCCGTCGTGCTCGTGGCCGCGGCGCTGATCGACCCGGATCTCTACCGGCGCTACTGGCGCGCGATCTTCGTCGGCACCTGCCTGGTGATCGCCTTCGTCCTGCTCGTCGGGCAGGCAGCGCACGGCTCGACGCGCTGGATCAGTCTCGGTTTCTTCACGTTCCAGCCGTCGGAGTTCGGGAAGCTGCTCTTCGTCCTCGCGCTGGCGGGGATGCTGGCGGAGCGCCAGCGAGACCTGAACCGGTGGGGGACGACGCTGAAGGTCGTCGGGCTCGGCCTCGTGCCCGTGCTGCTCGTCTTCCTCCAGCCCGACCTCGGCACGGCGCTCGTCTACATGGCTGCGCTCGGGGCGATGCTGTGGGTGGCCGGGATCCCCTGGCGTCACCTCGCCGTGCTCGGGGCCGTCGTCGTGGTCGTCGTGACCGGCGTCCTCTGGGTTGGCCCGGCGGCCGGAGTCAGCGTGCTCAAGGGCTACCAGGCGCAGCGCCTGACCTGCTTCATCCATCCCTCGAAGTGTCCGGCCGCCGCCGGCTACAACCAACAGCAGTCGTTGACGACCGTTGGTTCCGGTGGGTTCCGTGGCCGCGGCGTCAACAACTCAACGCAGGTCAAGTTCGGCTTCCTGCCCGAGAGCCAGTCCGACTTCGCCTTCTCCGCCTACGCGGAGCAGCGCGGCTTCGTCGGGGCCGTGATCCTGCTCGGGCTCTACCTGCTCGTGCTTTGGCGAGGCCTGCGCGTCATCACGGTTGCGCGAGACCTCTTCTCCGCGATCGCCGCCGGGGGCATCGTGATCGCGCTGCTCTTCCAGATCTTCGTCAACGTCGGGATGACGATGGGAATCGCGCCGATCACCGGCATCCCCTTGCCGTTCGTCAGCGTCGGCGGCTCCTCGCTGATCGCGAACCTCGCGGCGATGGGCGTGCTGCTCGCGATTCATGCGCGCGGCCGCGTCTCCCGCTACTCGCGCCGCCGCTGATGCCTCGGCTGCCGGTCTCGGCCGGCGCGATCCGGAAGCTCCTGCGCGAGATCGCGGCCTCGGGGTCGGGCGAGCACGTCCTGGCCGTCGGCGGCGCGCGCGAGCTCGCGCCCCTGCTGCGGCAGCAGCTCCGCCGCGGCGGCGCGGAGCCCGCGGCCGTCCGGCTCGGCGAGCCGGACGGCGCCGGCGCGTATCTGCACGTCCTGGCGGGCGAGGTGCGCGCCGAGGACGTCGCTGTGCTGCGGCGCGCGCGGCGCGCCAGGGTGCCGGCGATTGCCGTTGCCGTGAACTTCGCGGCCCACCCGACGATCCCGTATGTGCTCGCGACGGACGTGGTGTGGGTCGGCGCGGGTCGAGCCTTTCCGCTCGAGGCGATCGCTCGGGCGATCGCAGGGCGGCTGGGGGAGCACGGTGCCCCGTTCGCCGCGCGTGTGCCTCTGCTGCGCGCCGCCGTGAGCGAACAGCTCGTCGCGGCGTTCGCGCGGAAGAACGGGATCGTCGCGGCTGCGGCCTGGCTCCCGGGCGCGGACCTGCCGGTGCTGGCGCTGAACGAATTTCGGCTCGTGCTCCGCCTCGCGCAGGCCTACGAAGCCCCCGGCGAGGTTGGCGACCGCTTGCCGGAGCTGGCGGCAACGCTCGGCGCCGGCTTCGGCCTGCGCGCCCTGGCGCGCGAGCTTCTCGGTCTCAGACCCGGTGCGGGCTGGGTCCTCAAGGCCGCCATCGCCTACGGCGGCACGCGCGCGCTGGGCGAGGTGGCCCGCGCTCGTTTCGCGCTCGCTCCTACGCGGCAGCCGGGCGGAGTCGCGCGCGCCGCGCCTTGATCGCGCGCAGGCGCTGCGACAGGCGGGCCCAGGCCCATGGCTCGACCTCGTGGTAGCGGGTCTCAGACTGGCTCCGCGTCACCTCGAGGTACTCGAACCACGCATCGGCCTCCTCGATCAGCAGGAGTTCCTCTGCCTCGCGTTTCGCCACCACCGCTCACCTCCCGGTCGTGAGTTGGCCGGATCGTAGGTCCGGGCTCGGACGGACACCCGGGAGGGCGGTTGCTACCCTGGGGCTGTAGGCCATGCCAAGCCTTTTCACCCCCAACGAGCGCGCGCGCACCTCGCCTGAGGTAGCCGGCGCGCGCTCCCACGAAGGAGCATTTTCTTGCCCTGGTTCCGTTTCCGGAAGAAATCTTCCGACGACCAACGTTCTGACGTACGCCAGCTCGAGCCGAAGCCCCAGGAGCTCGAGCAACCCAAGCTGACCGACCCGGCCGCCGAGGCGGCCGGCTCCGAACAAAGCGATCCGACCAAGCCGAAGCGTCGCCGCGGCAGCCGCGGCGGGCGTGGACGCAAGAAGCCCGGCTCGACCTCTGCCGCGGCCGCGCCCGAACGCAAGGAGAAGGCCGAGCCGAAGCAGCCGCAGCGCCGCGAGCTGTCGCAGCGGCAGGAACGCCGCCGCGACCAGTCCCAGCGCCGCCGCCGCGAGCCGCCGCGCCGCGCACCGCTGCCCGCTGCGAAGCGCGAGCTGCTGGTCTCCGTCGACGTCGGCGAGCGCCGCGTCGCGATCCTCGAGGACTCCCAGGTGGCCGAGGTCTACCTCGAGCGGCCCGAGCGCCGCTCGATCGCGGGCAACATCTACGTCGGCCGCGTCGACAACGTGCTGCCCGGGATGGAGGCGGCATTCGTCGAGATCGGCCTCGAGAAGAACGGCTTCCTCTACGTCGACGAGATCGTCAGCCCGGAGCTCGAGAAGGGCCACGGGCGCAAGATCCAGGACCTCATCTCCCGCGGCCAGACGATCCTCGTCCAGGCCGTCAAGGATCCGATGAAGACGAAAGGCGCGCGGCTGACGACGCAGATCTCGCTGCCCGGCCGGTTCGTCGTCCTCGTCCCGCAAGGAGAGGGGCTGGGCGTGTCCCGCCGCCTCGACGACGACGAGCGCAACCGCCTGAAGGACATCCTCAAGCGCCTCGACGTGAAGGACGGGGGCGTGATCGTCCGCACCGCGGCCGAGGGCGCGTCCGAGGAGGACATCGAGCGCGACCTCGTCTTCCTGCAGCGGCTCTGGCGCTCGATCCAGGCGAAGGCAAAGGACGCGAAGGCGCCGGAGCTCCTCTACCAGGAGGCCGAGCTGCCGCTGCGCGTCGTCCGCGACCTCTTCACCGGCGACTTCGAGAAGGCGTACGTCGACGACGAGCTCACGTACAAGCGCGTCGTCGGCTACCTCAGGAAGACGTCGCCGCACATGGCCGAGCGAGTCGTCCGCTACAAGGAGAAGACGCCGCTCATGGAGTCGTTCGGCGTCGAGGACGAGATCAAGTCCACGATCGGCCGCCGCGTCGATCTCCCCTCCGGCGGCTACCTCATCTTCGACTACGCCGAGGCGTTCACCGTCATCGACGTCAACACCGGCCGCTTCGTCGGTGGCCGCGGCAAGAACTCGGGCGGCCGGCTCGAGGACACGATCACGAAGAACAACCTCGAGGCGGTCAAGGAGGTCGTCCGGCAGCTGCGCCTGCGCGACATCGGCGGGATCATCGTCATCGACTTCATCGACATGGCCAACCCGAAGAACCGGGCGACCGTCGAGGAGGCGCTCCGCACGGAGCTCGAGCGCGACCGGACGAAGACGTACGTCGTCGAGATCTCGCCGCTCGGGCTCGTGGAGATGACACGCCAGAACGTGACCGACGGCCCGCGCGAGGTGATGACGCGGAAGTGCCCCACGTGCGGCGGTGACGGCATCGTCTACTCCGAGGCCTCCGCGGCCATCGACGTCGAGCGGCGGCTGCGCTCGCTCGCGGCGGGCTCGCGGTCGCAGGCGTTCCGCGTCGAGCTCGCCGAGCCGATCGCGAGCGCGCTCGTCGGCCCCGGCGCACGGCGGCTGATCGAGCTCGAGGCGCTCACGAAGAAGCGCTTCTTCCTCGAGGGCAAGCCCCAGACGCACCTCGACCACTTCGTCGTCCTCAGCGAGGGCAAGCTTGTCGACCTGGCCCCGCCGGCGCCCGTGGCGGAGGAAGCGGAGGTCATGTTGCAGCTCGTCGAGGTCGACCGGTACGACGGCGCGGCGGCCGTCGGGAAGCTCGACGGGCTCGACGTCGTCGTCGCCGACGCGGCCTCGCTCGTCGGCAAACGCCTCAAGGTGCGCATCGAGCGCGTGCTCGACGGTCGCGCCTACGCCGTCGCGATCCGCAAGACCAAGGCGGCGCCCGAGCCGCTGACGGCGGAGGGCGAGGCCGAGAAGCCGACCCGCAAGCCGCCCGCACGGAAGGGCGCAGGGGCGGCGAGGGAAGCCGAGCCTGCCGCCGAGGAGCCCGAGGTCGCGGAGGAGCCCGAGGCCGAGGAGGAGCCCGATGTAGCGGAGGAGCCCGAGGTCGCAGAGGCCGAGACCGAGACCGGCAGCGAGGAGACCTCGGACGCCGAGGAGGCTCCGCAGCCGAAGAAGAAGACGCGGCGCGGCTCGCGCGGCGGCCGCAAGCGGAAGAAGCCGGCCACGGCTGAAACGGCCGCAGCAGCAGGGACCGGCGAGGCGTCGGAGTCTTCGGAGTCCTCGCGGGGAGTCACGATCCATGTCCCGGGCGACGATCTCGGCCGCGACGGCAAGGCGGAGCCGGTGGAGGTAACGCCGGCGGAGCCCGGGCCCGAGGCGACGGAAGCGCCGACGACCGCCGAGGCGGCGCAAGAGGCGTCAGAGGCCTCGGCGTCGACGCCTGCCAAGAAGAAGACGCGCCGTGGCTCGCGTGGCGGCAAGAACCGGAAGAAGAAGCCCGCCGCGACGTCCCAGAACGGCGCCGAGGCGGCCGGCAACGCCGAGCCTGCTCCGGAGCCCGAGCCTGCCGTGGAAAACGGCGATTTCGACTACGTCCCGATGGCCGAGTGGGCCGACGAGCTGGAGTCGAAGGGTTAGCTACAATCCCGACTCGCGGGCGCCCAGCCCGCGTTTCCACGCCATGAGCTCCTACGCGATCATCAGTCTCGGCGGCAAGCAATACCGCGTCCAGGAGGGCGAGCGGCTGCTCGTCGACCGTCTGCGCGCAGACGAGGGCGCGACCCTCGAGCCGCGCGTCCTGCTCGTCGGCGGCAACGGCGCGCCGGACCTCTCGCCGTCCACGACCGTGACGGCCCGCGTCGTCGGGCACGAGCTCGGCAAGAAGATCCGCATCGGCAAGTACCGCCGCCGCACCGGCTACAAGAAGCACAACGGCCACCGGAGCAAGCTGACGCGGATCGAGATCGAGTCGATCGGCGCCGCCAAGCGCGCCACGAAATCTGCCGCGAAGCCGAAGACCGCAGCGGCGGAGAAGCCTGCGCCGAAGAAGGCGGAGGCGCCGCAGGAGGCAGGCCTGCCGGAGGGCTACGCGTCGATGACGATCGCGCAGCTCACGGAGGCGGCGGGAGGCTGGAGCCGCGAGAGGTCGAGGCAGCGCTCGAGCACGAGCGCTCCGACAAGGCCCGGAAGGGCGCGCTAGCCGCGCTCGAATCGGCACTGGAGGCGGAAGGAGGACTAAGTAATGGCGCACAAGAAGGGACTCGGCTCGTCGCGGAACGGCCGCGACTCGAATCCGAAGATGCTCGGCGTGAAGCTCTTCGCCGGCCAGGACGTGACGTCGGGGATGATCCTCGTCCGGCAGCGCGGCACGCGCTTCCGCCCCGGCCCCGGAACCGGAATCGGCAAGGACGACACGATCTTCGCCAAGCGCGACGGCAAGGTCGCGTTCCGCACGAGCGGCGAGCGCCGCTTCGTTTCGGTCGTCGCAGCCGACTAGCTCTTCCGGACGAGTCCTCGGGACGCGCTCCCGCGGGCGTCGACTCGGCTCATCGCTTGTAACAGACTGTTACTAGCTGCTCGGCGGGGGCGCTTTCTTCCATGGCCGGGCGGCGGAAGTGGCCAGGTCCGAGTAAGTAACAGACTGTTACTTGGCAGTACCGTTCCGGCGATGTTCCACGATCGCGCACGACTCACGGCCGTCGCGGGCCGCGGCGGTGACGGCTCGATCCACTTCCGGCGCGAGAAGTACGTGCCGCGCGGCGGCCCGGACGGCGGAGACGGCGGAGACGGCGGCGACGTCGTGCTCGTCGCCGACCCGCGGCGGCGCGACCTCTCGGGCTTCCGGCCGAACCAGAAGCTGCGCGCGGGTCGCGGCGGAGCCGGCGGCGGCCAGCCGCTCGAACGGTGCGCGCGGAGACGACGCGGTGCTCCCCGTTCCCGTCGGGACGCAGGTCTTCGAGGGCGACGAGCTGGCGGCCGATCTCGTCCGGCCGGGCGCGCGAGTCGTCGTCGCGAAGGGCGGGGCGGCGGCCGCGGCAACAAGCACTTCGCCGGCCCGAGCCGGCAGACGCCGCGCTTCGCCGAGGTCGGCTGGCCCGGCGAGGAGCGGGAGATCGAGCTCCGCCTGAAGCTCCTCGCCGACGCCGCGCTCGTCGGTCTCCCCAACGCCGGCAAGTCGTCGCTCCTGACGCGGATCTCGAACGCGCGGCCGAAGGTCGCCGAGTACCCGTTCACGACGCTCTCGCCGGTGCTCGGGACCGTGGAGTCCTCCGACGGTCGTCAGCTCGTCGTCGCCGACGTCCCGGGACTGATCGAGGGCGCGAGCGAGGGCGTGGGGCTCGGCCACGAGTTCCTCGCGCACCTCGAGCGCGCCCGGGTGCTCGTGCACGTGATCGACTCGGCGGAGGACGACGCCGACGAGCGCTGGCGCACAATCGACGCCGAGCTCGCGGCGTACGGGGCCGGCCTCGACGAGCGGCCGCAGATCGTGGTGCTCAACAAGATCGACCTGCGGCCGGAACCGCCTTCGTTCGGCGTCGAGGACGACCGGATAGTCCGCGTCCTGCGTGTCTCCGCGGCCACCGGAGCCGGCCTCGACGAGTTGCGCGGGACGTTGTTCGAGCTCGTGACGCCGGAAGCCGAGGAGGAGCCTGCCGCGCCCGGGGACGAAATCGTCGACTTCCTCGTCTACCGGCCGCGGCCGGCGCGTCGGTCCTTCCGCGTCTACCGCACGGAACGCGGCTTCCGCGTCACGGGCACGCCGCCGGCGGGCGACGAACTCGAGGCGGTTCTCCGAGCGGCCGGCGCCCGTGCCGGCGACGAGGTGGAGCTGGGGGAGGAGGTACTCGAGTGGGAGTAGCCGTCGCTCGCTTGCCGCTCGCTCTCGTGGGGGAAACCATGTTTCCCCCACGAGTCCCCTTCTTTCTCCTGTGGGGGAACCTCCGGGTTCCCCCACACCCCCTCCCCGACAGTCATCGACGTAAGTGCCGCCGATGACTGTTCTGTACGGCGGCGCGTTCGACCCGCCGCATCTCGGCCATGTCGCGCTCGCCCGCGCGGCGAGGGAGCACTTCGGCGTCGACCGGCTCGTCGTCCTGGTGAGCGAGCACCCCGCCCATCGCACGGTCCTCGCAGCCGCCGAGGATCGTCTCGCGCTCGCGGTCGCGGCCTTCCCGGGCGACGAGGTCCGACTCGACCCGTACCCACGCACCGTGGAGCTGCTTCGTGCGGAGCGCTTCGACGATCCGGTGTTCGTGATCGGCGCCGACCAGTTCCGGGACTTGCTCGCGTGGAGCGAGCCCGGGGAGGTGCTCGAGCGGACCCGGGTCGCGGTGGCCACGCGGCCGGGGTTCCCGCGTAGCGAGCTGGAGCCCGTCCTCGACCAGCTCGACCGGCCCGACCGCGTCCTCTTCTTCGAGATCGAGCCGAATCCGGCCGCCTCGACGGACGTCCGAGCGCGCATCGCCGCCGGAGAGCCGCTCGACGGACTGGTGCCGGCCGCCGTGGCGCGGCTGATCGCGGAGCGCGGCCTTTACCGTCCGTGAACCGGGGCTACACTGCAGAAAGAAAAGCGATCCAAGGACACAGCAGACTCTGACTTCCCTCGAACAGGCCCGCCGCATCGCCGCTCTCGCCCGCGAGAAGCTGGCGGAGGACGTCGTGATCCTCGACATGCGGCCCGAATGCTCGTTCACCGACTACTTCGTGATCGCGACCGGCCGCAACTCGCGGCAGACCGCGGCGATCTGGGACGAGGTGCACTCGAAGCTGAAGCAGGACGAGCGGCTCCTGCCGCGGAACGTCGACGGGATGCGCGAGGGCGCCTGGATCGTGGCCGACTACCTCGACGTCGTCCTGCACGTCTTCACGCCCGACGCGCGCGAGTACTACCGGCTCGAGGACCTGTGGAGCGACGTGCCCGCGGTCGACGCCGACGCCGCGGCCGTCTAGGCCGGCCGAATACCGCGACGGGTCAGGAGCACGTTGCCGATCCCGTTGGGCAGGCCGTGCACGAGCTTGCCCCCGAGCCGGACGTCGACGGCCGGCGCATACCCGAACCGGATCCAGACGGGCCCGTTCTTCAGGTTCACCGACAGCGTCTTGCCCCTGGAGCAGCGTGCCCTGGTAGACGGTCGGGCCGTTCGCGCCCGAGCGAACCCAGAGCCAGGAGTTGCCGCGGGACGCCACGACCACCGCCCGGGTCGGGAGCGCGGTCGTCGGCGGGCTGCTGTGACGGTGCTTCTTCGGCGGTGGGTGCGAGGACGTCGTGGTCGGAGTGGTCGTCGGCGGCGTCGACTGCTGCGGGCTCGGGGAGCCGCTGAGCTTCCAGGCCGCGACGGCGACGATCGCGGCGATGACGCCGACGGCGACGAGCGGGCGCAGGAGGCCGACGCCGAAGCGGGTGCCCGTCCTGGCGAACCGCACGGGAACGAGCTGCGGCTCGTCGGGGCGGGCGAAGCGGCTGTTGTACTCCTCGACGTACAGGTTCCCGTCGAGGCCGAGATAGTCGGCGTACGTGCGCAGGAATCCCTTGACGTACGCGTCTCCGGGCAGCAGCTCCCAGCGTTCCTCCTCGAGCGCCTGGAGGTAGCGGTCGCGAATCCGGATCGCCTTCTGGACGTCGGCCGGCGTGAGGTTGCGCTTCAGGCGGGCCTCGCGCAGGCTCCCCCCGATCTCGAACATGCTGCATTGTCACGGACCCCGGCCCGGTGCGCCAATGCGCTTACGCCAGTGCTGGCCTCCGTCTCGCCACGCGGGCCAGGTCGGTGAGGTCGGCGAGCGCCTCCGCGGCTTCGGCCGCGTCGCGGTCGCGCAAGGTGGCATGGGCGCTTCGCCCCGCGGTGTCCACGTGGATGCTCGCGAGGCGGAGTCGCCGTTGCACCGGCCCCTGCACCTGGCGCAGGCTCTGCACCTTCTCGAGCGGCACCCAGGACGTGACGCGGCGGAGACGCCCGCTCGTCGTCGCGACGCAGGTGTCGCTGCGGCCCCAGCTGAGCGCTCGGTAGCGGAACGGGCTCTTCCAGAAGACCCGGCGCGGCGGAGGCGACAGCTCGCGCGGCCGGTCCGGCAGCAGGCGATCGACGAGCTCCATGCCGAGCGCGCGTGTGCCGACGGGCACCAGCGCGTGCAGCTGGCCGCGCTGCGCCTCGCCTTCTCCTTTCCGCTTCTGCCGGCCGGCGATGTCGACCTCCAACCGGCACCAGCCGAGCGGCCGCCACAGCAGCGGCTCGACGAGCCGCACGGCCTGCACGCGGCCGGGACGGATCACCTCGGCCGTCAACGCCACCAGGCCGCCGCGCAGGTGCAGGCCGTCCGGCCCTTCCGCGACGGTCAGCCGGTATTGCTGGTTGAACCGGCGCCAGACGAAGGTCGCCACGCTGAGCGCCCAGACGAAGCCGCCTCCGGCCAGAGCCCCCGTCACGGTGTGGGGCGAGACCGCAAGACCGACGAGCAGGCCGACGAAAACGACGACCAGCCACCAGTTCTCGAGCAGGATCGAGGCGACGAGCGGGCCGGTCCCGACCGTCGCCAGGACGTGCTCCTCCGCGGTCACCCCCGCCGGCTCCGCGGAGGGCTCCAGCGGCATCTCGTCGTGGCGAGCGCCTCGTGCCAGCGCGAGCAGCTGGTCGCGCAGCGGCTCGACCTCGTGCTCGGCGACGTAGGCGAGCCGCGCGGTTGCGCCGCTCGACCCCGCCATCCGCAGACGCAGCTCGGCGACGCGGAACAGTCGCGCCAGCCCGGGCCGGACGACGTCGATCGCCTGCACCTGCGAGAGCGGAAACCGCAGCGACTGCCGCCGCAGCAACCCCGTCTCGATCCGCAGGTCGTCGTCCTCGATCCGCCACCGCGTCACGAGCCAGGAGACGAGGCCGGCGAGCACGATGAGCGCGATGAACACGAGTTGGGGCCACTCGCGGCTCAGCGTGTCGCCGCCGAAGGCGATCAGGATCAGGACGAAGAAGATGGCCGTCGTCGCGCGCCCGCCGCGCACCACGGGCGAGAGCGGATGCAGGCGCTGCCAGCCCGCGGGCGGGGCGCTGCTCACAGGCCGGCCGCCTGCGCCTCGCCGAGCTGGGCCAGCCTGTCGCGCAGGCGCGCGGCTTCCTCGCGCTCCAACCCGGGGATGCGAGCGTCCGTGGCCGCGGCCGCGGTGTGCAAGCGCACGGTCGCGAGGCCGAAGGCGCGCTCGAGCGGGCCGGCCGTCACGTCGATGAACTGCATCCGGCCGTACGGCACGACCGACAGGCGCGCGAACATCACGCCGCGCCGGACGAGCAGGTCGTCCTCCCGCTCCGCGTAGCCCCACGAGCCGTAGCGGCGGCCGACGAAGCGCCAGGAGACCGCTCCGGCGACGAGCGCCGCGACCGCAAACCCGTACGCCACGCCCGACCCCGAGACCGCACCGACGACCGCGAGCGCAACGGCGGCCAGCACTGAAGGCACTCCGACCTCCAGCCGGCGCAACGTCAGCAGTTGCCGCGAGGGCGTCCGCCACTCTTCAGGTTCAACACCCACCGCGAGTGGACCCAGCCGGGCTCGAACCGGCGACCTTCGCGCTGCCAGCGCGACGCTCTCCCAGCTGAGCTATGGGCCCCTGGGACGACCCAGTGTAGCCGCCTAGACTCGAGGGGATGAGCCACGAAAGCGCCGAAGTCCTGCTGCGCGGCTACCACGCCTTCGTCGACGGCGACCTCGAGACGATGGCGTCGTTGCTCGATCCCGACGTGGAATGGGTGCCCGCCGGCGAGTCGGATGCGGTCGTCATCAGCCGCGAGCGCGTCCTCGAGGTGGTGGCCGAGCGGGCCGCTGAGAAGTACCACGTCGTCGTCGACCGCGCGATCGGTCTCGCCGACCGCGTCGTCGTCAGCATGCGCTTCTCGCGGATCGAGCTCGATCCGTCCGACGAGCGGCCGTTGCAGAGCCGCCGCTCGTACCTCCTCGGCCGCTGGGCGGCCGTCGTCTACATCCGGGAGGGCCGGGTCGCTCGGGTCGAGGAGCACCCGCATCTCGAGGCGGCTCTCGAGGCGGCGGGGCTGGAGGACGAGGTCGCGTGACGCGCGTACTCGTCACCGGCTTCGAGCCGTTCGGGGCCGCGGAGGTGAACCCCTCGCAGCTGCTCGTCGAAGCGCTCTCGGCCGATCCGGCGGAGGGAGTCGAGCTCAGGGCGGCCGTGCTGCCGGTCTCGTACGCGCGTGCCGCCGCCGCGCTCCGCGCCGCGGTTCGGGCCGCCGAGCCCGAGCTGGTCGTCTGCTTCGGCCAGGCTGACGGCGACACGGGCCTCTCCGTCGAGCGGTTCGCGCTCAACCTCGACGACGCGGGCGTGCCCGACAACGAAGGCGTGGCGGCGTCGGCAGGGGCGATCGACCCCGACGGGCCCGTCGCGTACCGCTCGAGCCTCGCGGTCGACGAGATCGTCGCCGCGCTCCGCCGGGGAGGAGTGCCTGCGGCCGCGTCACGCGATGCCGGCGGTTATCTCTGCAACCACGCCTTCTACGTTCTGATGCGGCTGCTCGAGCTGGAGCGGCCCGCGGCGCGAGGCGGTTTCGTCCACGTGCCGCTGTTGCAGACGATCCCGTTGGACATGCTGCTGCGCGCCGGGCGCATCGTCCTCGAAACGGCCTAGCGAAGCCTCCCGAGGGTAGGTACAATTCGGATACCTACTACAACTTGGAGTGTGAATCTGCCGTGACCGATCTATTGCTTGTCCCGCTCGAGGACACCGTCGTCTTCCCGGGCATGAACGTGACCCTCACCGTCGACGTCGGCGACGAGGAGCGCGTGGTGCTCGTCCCGCGGCACGAGAACGAATACGCCGCCGTCGGCACCGTCGCCGAGGTCACCGAGCACGTGCGCATCCGGGGCGGAGTGCACGCCGTGAGCCTCGAGGGCCTGCACCGCGGCGTCATCGGCGCCGCCCACACCGACTCCCTCGGCCGGCTTCGCGCCGAGGTCGAGGAGCGCGAGGACGAGAACCCGCCGCCCGTACAGACCCGCGAGCTCGAGCGCGAGTACCGCGCCGTCGTCGAGGAGATCCTCGACCTGCGCGAGCGCAGACGACCGCGTGCGCGAGTTCCTGCGCGCGATCACCGAGGCCGGCGCGCTCGCCGACACCGTGCGCCTACGCGCCCGACATCACCTTCGCGCAGCGCGTCGAGCTGCTCGAGACGGTCGACGTCGTCGAGCGGCTCAAGCTCGCCCTCGAGTCCAGCGCGAGCGGCTCGCCGAGCTGCAGGTGCGGCGCCGCATCCACGACAACGTCGAGGAGGGCGCGCAGAAACAGCAGCGCGAGTGGTTCCTCCGCCAGCAGATGAACTCGATCCGCAAGGAGCTCGGCGAGGACGAGGGCTCGGTCGTCGACGAGTACCGGACGAAGATCGAGGAAGCCGGCATGCCCGAGGACGTCACAGGCTCAGGCCGAACGCGAGCTGCGGCGCCTCGAGTCGATGGGCGACGCGAGCGGCGAAGCCTCGATGATCCGCACGTATCTCGACTGGCTCATCGCCGTCCCGTGGTCGAAGCGGAGCGACGAGACGCTCGACCCGGCCGGCGCGCGGGAGGTGCTCGACTCCGACCACGCCGGCCTCGAGGACGTCAAGGACCGCATCGTCGAGTACCTCGCGGTGCGGAAGCTCCGCCAGGACCGCGGGATCCCGAATGACAAGCGCGTCGGGCGCGATCCTGACCCTGATCGGGCCGCCCGGCACCGGCAAGACGTCGATCGGCGAGTCGGTCGCGCGGGCGCTCAACCGCGAGTTCGTACGGATGTCGCTGGGCGGCATCCGCGACGAGGCCGAGATCCGCGGCCACCGGCGCACGTACATCGGCGCGCTGCCCGGCCGGCTCGTCCGCGCCTTGCGCGACGCCGGGACGATGAACCCGGTCATCCTGCTCGACGAGGTGGACAAGGTCGGCGCCGACTGGCGCGGCGACCCGTCCGCGGCGCTGCTCGAGGTGCTCGATCCGGCGCAGAACCACTCGTTCCGCGACCACTACCTCGACGTCGAGCTCGATCTCTCGGAGGTCTTCTTCATCGCGACCGCGAACGTCGCCGACACGATCCCCGGCCCGCTGCTCGACCGGATGGAGGTCATCCGCTTCGACGGCTACACGGTCGACGAGAAGACCGCGATCGCGCGCGGGTACCTCTGGCCGCGGCAGGTCGAGCGGAACGGGCTGCGCGAGGACGAGGTCTCGATCGCCGACGACGACGATCCAGCTCGTCGTCTCCGAGTACACGCGCGAGGCAGGCGTCCGCCAGCTCGAGCGCGAGCTCGGCACGTCCTGCGCAAGACCGCGACGCGGATCGCGGCGGCGCAGGTCGAGGCGCCCGTCGACGTCGACGTCGACGTCGTGCGCGACGCGCTCGGCCGGCAGAAGGTCTTCCAGGAGGCGGCGGAGCGCACGGCGGTGCCCGGCGTCGCGACCGGCCTCGCCGTGACCGGCACCGGCGGCGACGTCCTCTTCGTCGAGGCGACCTCGATGGACGGCACGAACGGCGAGCTCGTCCTCACGGGCCAGCTCGGCGACGTGATGAAGGAGTCGGCGCGCATCGCGCTCTCGTACGTCCACTCCCACGCCGAGGAGCTCGGGATCGAGCACGACGCGTTCAAGGACAAGGCGTTCCACGTGCACGTTCCCGCGGGCGCAATCCCGAAGGACGGGCCGAGCGCCGGGATCACGATGACGACCGCGCTCGCCTCGCTCCTGACGGAGCGGCCGGTGAAGCACACCGTCGGGATGACCGGCGAGGTGACGCTGCAGGGGCGGGTGCTGCCGATCGGCGGGCTGAAGCAGAAGGTGCTCGCCGCGCACGCTGCGGGGCTGACCGACGTCATCGTCCCCGAGCGGAACCGCGCCGATCTCGACGACGTGCCCGAGGACGTGCGCCAGGCCATGCGCTTCCATCCGGTGATGACCCTCGGCGAAGTGCTCGGGCTGGCGCTCGAGCCGAAGGCGAAGCCGAGTCTTCATGCGGTGTAGGGCCTGCCGGCCGCTGCCCGAGGAGGTCGCCCGCGCGGCGGATCTCCTCGGGCGGCGCTGGGCGCTCGCGATCCTCTGGGCCGCGGCCGAGGCGGGCGCCGTCCGCTTCAACGAGTTCAAGCAGACGCTCGAGGGGATCCCGCCGCGCACGCTCGCCGCGCGGCTCGCGGAGCTCGAGGAGGCAGGCGTCCTCGAGCGGCACGTCTTCGACACGCGCCCGCCGCGGGTCGAGTACCGCCTCACCGAGACCGGCCGCCGCCTGCGCTACGTGGTCGAAGCCCTGAACGCCTGGGCCGTCTCGGCCTAGGCCGAAACAGCCACGTCCGGTGCCAGGCACCGGACATGTCCGAACCGGGCAGCTGACCCAAACGGCCATCTTGTGCTGCGGTTCGTCGCCATTCAGGCTCGGGAGATGCCTCGTCCACTGCGCGATTGCAGTCCCGGCTTTCAGCACGTTGGCGTCAACGCCGCAGGCCCGGCGCCCTACTTCCGGGATGAGATCGATCACCTCGATTGGATCAGACGGTTTGTCCACCTCGTAGACAGATTGAGCTGGCGGTGCCTTGCCTTCTGCCAGATGACGACCCACTGGCATGCACTGGTGGAGGTCCCGGACGACTCGCTTTCGATCGGAATGCATTGGCTCAACTCCGAGTATTCGAAGGCATTCAACGCCCGGCACGGCCGAGTTGGCTACCTCGTGCGCGACCGTTTCTGGTCGCGTCGGAAGGCCGACGAGGACGCCCTGTTGACCGTGTATCGATACGTCGTGGACAACCCGGTGCGAGCCGGCATCGTTCGTCGCGCCGAGGAGTGGCCCTGGAGCAGCTTCGCAACGACCCTCGGGTTGAGTGCGGCGTTCCCGTTTGTCGATGCCTCGCCGATCCTGGCGATCCTTGACGGTGACGAGCGCCGAGCGCTCCGAACGCTTCGCCAGTTCGTGGACGGTCCGCAACTCGCGCGTGGATGGCTGATCCGGACCTGACCGGTGCCTGGCACCGGACGGGTCGGCACCGGACGGGTCCCGAGCGGCCGGGGCCTACGCGGGGGCCAGCGCGGCGATCTCGCGTTCGCGGGCGAGCCGCTCGAGGGCCTGCATCTCGATCTGGCGGACGCGCTCGCGGGTGAGGCCCAGCTCGCGGCCGATCTTCTCCAGCGACTTCGGGTCCGGTCGCCGTTCAGCCCGTAGCGGAGCTTGATCACCTCGCTGCTCGCGGTCCGGCAGCTTCGCGACCGCGGCGCGCAGCGCGTGCTCGCGCAGCCCGACGACGACCTCCTCCTCGACGTCGGGCCGGTCGCGTGGCGACGATGTCGCCGAACGCCGTGTCGCCGTCGTCGCCGAGCGGCTTGTCGAGGCTCGCCACCGCGCGCGCCGCCGCCCTGCACCTCGCGCACGTGCTTCAGCGGCAGCTTCGCCGTCTTCGCGATCTCCTCGTCGGTCGGCGGCCGCTCGAGCTTGAGCGTCAGCTCCCGCTCGGCGCGCGCGATCTTCTGCTCGCGCTCGACGATGTGAACCGGGATCCGGATCGTGCGCGACTTGTTCGCGACGCCGCGCTGCACCGCCTGGCGGATCCACCAGGTCGCGTAGGTCGAGAACTTGTAGCCGCGCCGCCAGTCGAACTTCTCGACCGCGCGGATCAGCCCGATGATCCCCTCCTGGATCAGGTCGAGCAGCGAGAGCCCGTGGCCCTGGTACTTCTTGGCGATCGAGACGACCAGCCGGAGGTTGGAGTTGATCATCCGGTCCTTCGCCGGCCGGTCGCCGCGCTCGATCCGCTTGGCGAGCTCGACCTCCTCGGCGGCGGTCAGCAGCGGGTAGCGGCCGGCCTCGTTGAGGAACAGCTGGAGCGAGTCGGTCGTCATCGCGGCGACCGTCTCGTTGGAGAAGTGCGTCTCGGTGACGTCCGGCAGGCTGCAGTCGTCGGTGAGCTCGATCCCGCTCTCCTCGAGTTGCTCGTAGAGCGCCGCCACCTCCTCATCGTCGAGGTCGAGCTCGGTCACCGCCTGCGTCAGCGCGGACAGGTTGACGCAGCCTGCCTCCTCGGCATGCTCCATCAGGGCGCGAAGCTGGTCGTGGCTCATGGCGTTGCTATTGCCTCCCTCCTCGGTTCGGTAACGCGCTCGGGTTCGGCGCCGCGGCGCGGGGTAGACTCAAGTGACTGTGCAGGGGCCGGACACGCTCTGGGAGCTCATCTTCCTGATGGTGATCCTCAAGATCCCCATCGCGTATCTCTGCTACGTGGTTTAGTATGCGATCAAGGCGGAGCCCCGGGGACGCGGCGGCCCGGCGGGAGTCCGGGTGCTGCCCGACTCGCCGCCGCCGAGCTACGACCACCTCCGCCGTCGCTCCCGCCGGCGGCCGCCGCGGCCGCACGGCGGCCCCGCCCGGGTCTACGCGCGCACCGAGCGCGCCGCTGCCGCGCGCGCCGGTAGGATCGCCGACCGTTGAACGCCGAAGGGGAAGTGCTCAACGAGGGCTCGGGCCGCAAGACGTCGGAGACAGTCGCGGGGTTCCTCTCGGCGATCGCCATCTTCATGAGTCTCGTCGGGCTGGCGTGGCACCCGCTCCGCCTGATCCTCCCATCGGTTGCTCTGGCACTCATTGCGTCGGGCATGGGCAGCGGCAAGGGACGCCTGCAATTCGCGGCGGTGCTCATCTGCGGCGTCTGCCTCTTCCTCGGGCTCACGATCGCGGTGACCCTCAGCAAGCCGCTCTGGTAGCGACCGCCCGCTGCTACAACGGAAGTGGACATGGAACGTCCCGACGTTGACGGGCTGAACACCGGCTACGCAGCGCTGCTCCTCGAGCAGTACCTCGACAACCCCGGCGCGGTGCCGGAAGAATGGCGCGACCTCTTCGAGAGCGAGCCGGAGCTCCTCCTGCAGCGGCAGCCCGGTCTCGCGCGATTGCTCGAGCTCGCCGCCGCGAACGGAGACGGGCACGCGCCGGTCGCGACGCCCGCGCCCGCCCCGGCCCCGGCCCCGGCTCCGGCGGAGACGGAGGAGGACCAGGAGCTCCTCGGCGGGATCGCCGCGGCCATGGCGCTCGTCAAGGCGTTTCGGATGCACGGCCATCTCGCCGCGCACCTCGATCCGCTCGGGTCCGAGCCGCCAGGCGATCCGGCACTCGAGCCGGAGCGCCTGATCCCGAAGCTGACACCGGAGCTGCAGGCGCGCATCCCGTCCTCGCTGCTGCGCCTCCACGTCGAGGGCGAGACGCTCGCCGATGCTCTGCCGCGCCTCCGCGAGACGTATACGGGAACGATCGCGTACGAGATCGAGCACATCTCCGACCACGAGGAGCGCGTCTGGCTGCGGCAGGCGATCGAGTCGGGCCGCTACCGGCGCCCGCTCTCGCGCGACGAGCGGGTGCGCTTGCTCAGGCGCCTCAGCCAGGTGGAAGGGATGGAGCGCTACCTGCGGCGAGCGTTCCTCGGGCAGAAGCAGTTCTCCGTCGAGGGCCTCGACGTGATGATCCCGATGCTCGACGAGGCGATCGAGCTGGCAGCGTCCGACGGCGCCCACGAGGTCGTGCTCGGGATGGCGCATCGCGGCCGGCTCAACGTCCTCGCGCACGTCGTCGGGAGGCCGTACGAGACGATCCTGCGCGAGTTCGAGGGCGAGCGGACGATCGAGGCCGTGGTCTCGAGCGAGGAAGGAGGCAGCGGCGACGTCAAGTACCACCTCGGCGCCCAGGGTCGCGCTCGACGCCGACCGGCGACATCACGATCACGCTCGTCTCGAACCCGAGCCACCTCGAGGCGGTCGACCCGGTCGTCGAGGGACGGGCGCGCGCCGAGCAGACCGACCGCTCGTCGCGGCAGGGCTATCACGACCCGAGCGTCGCTCTCCCGGTCCTGATCCACGGCGACGCGTCGTTCGCCGGCCAGGGCATCGTCGCGGAGACCCTCAACCTCGAGGCGCTCGCCGGCTACTCGACGGGCGGCACCCTCCATCTGATCGCCAACAACCAGGTCGGCTTCACGACCGACCCGGAGAGCGGCCGCTCGACGCGCTATTCGAGCGACCTCGCGAAGGGCTTCGACATCCCGATCGTCCACGTCAACGCCGACGACCCCGAGGCCGCGCTCGCCGCGATCCGGCTCGCGCTCGCGTACCGGCGGCGCTTCGGCCACGACGTCGTCGTCGACCTCGTCGGCTACCGGCGGCACGGCCACAACGAGCAGGACGAGGCCGCGTACACCCAGCCGCTCCTCGCGGCCGCGATCGCGGATCATCCGACCGCCCGCGAGCAGTTCGCCGCGCGTCTCGTCGCCGAGGGCGACCTCACCGCAGGAGCAGGCGGACGAGCTCGAGGGGGACGTCCTCTCCGAGCTGCGCCAGGCGCACGAGGCCGCTGAAAGAGACGTTCGGGCAGGGCGAGCCGCCGCCGCCCAGCGACACGCACATTCCGGCCGCGACGGGCGACGAGGTCGTGACGGCCGTCGCCGCCGGGCGGCTGCGCGAGCTCAACGAGCAGCTGCTGCGCGTGCCCGAGGACTTCACGCCGAACCCGAAGCTCATGCGCCAGCTCGAGCGGCGCCGCGACACGCTCGAGGAGGGCGGGATCGACTGGGGGCAGGCCGAGGCGCTCGCGTTCGCCTCACTCCTCGTCGAGGGGATCCCGATCAGGCTCACCGGGCAGGACACCGAGCGCGGGACGTTCTCCCACCGGCACGACGTCCTCCACGACGTCGACAACGGGAGCGACGTACACGCCGCTGCAGCATCTCGACGACGCTGGCGGCGTCCTTCGAGATCTACAACTCGCCGCTCTCCGAGTACGCCTGCGTCGGTTTCGAGTACGGCTACGCCGCCGCGGCGCCCGAGGCGCTCGTGCTCTGGGAGGCCCAGTTCGGCGACTTCGTCAACGGCGCGCAGATCATCATCGACCAGTTCATCTCCGCGGGGCTGTCGAAGTGGCGGCGAATCGACGCGCCTGACGCTCCTCCTGCCGCACGGCTACGAGGGCAACGGCCCGGAGCACTCGAGCGCCCGTCTCGAGCGCTTCCTCCAGCTCGCGGCGCAGGAGAACCTCCGCATCGCCAACTGCACGACGTCGGCCCAGTACTTCCACCTGCTGCGGCGGCAGGCGCTGGACGCCACGGCGCGGCCGCTCGTCGTCATGACACCGAAGGGGCTGCTGCGGCTGAAGCAGGCCGGCTCGACGCTCGAGGATCTGGCGAGCGGCGAGTTCCGGCCGGTGCTCGACGATCCGAGTCCGGATCGCGAGCGCGTCGAGCGGCTCGTCCTCTGCCAGGGGAAGATCTACTACGACATCGCGGGCCACGAGGAGCGCGCCAACGCGCGCCGGCGTCGCGGTTGCCCGGATCGAGCAGCTCTACCCGTTCCCGACCGAACGCGCGCGGGCCCTGGTCGCCGGCTACCCGAACCTGCGCGAGGTCGTCTGGGCGCAGGAGGAGCCGCAGAACATGGGCGCGTGGCGGGCGATCCGCCACCGGCTGGAGGAGACGAAGCCTGAGGGCGTGCCGCTCCTCTACATCGGCCGGCCCTGGCGAGCGAGCCCGAGCGAGGGCTATCCGACCGCGCACCTGCGCGAGCAGGACCGCATCGTCCGTGCCGCGCTCGGCGTCTAGCTAGTCGTCGTGGCTTTTCCCGTGGCCGTGACGGCCGTGGCCGTGCGCTACTTGCGGCGCCGGCGGTCCGTGGCCACCTTGGCCGCGCGGCCCGCGAGCTTGGGGCCGTGCCTGCGGGCGAGCACGAGGAGCTGGCGGCGCTGGGCGGGCGGGAGGCGGCGCCAGATGTCCCACGCCGCGATGGTGAGGGCCCACGGGGTGGGGCGGAGCCTGCGGAGACCCTTTCTTGCCATGACCTGATCCTGGCAGATCGTGGTCCTTGTTGCGCCGGCCCGGCGGGACGCTCGGCTTGCCGTGGTGCCCGGGAGGCGAGGGCGGCCCGTGGCCGGGAGGCGGCCCGCTTGCGTGTCCCGGTGGCGTCTTCAGGTGTCCGGGTGGCGTCTTGGCATGTCCGGGTAGCACGGGCGGGCCGGCTGCCTGCGGGCCGGCTGTGGCCGGAGGCCCGGGAGGCGGCGGCGGAGGCGAGAGTGCCGGGCCGGGAGTGGTGGGTGGGGCAGGCGTCGCCGCGTGCTTCGGGTGGACGACCGGCGCGGCCGGCGTGGGGTGCACGGTTAGCGGCGCCACGGCGGCGGCCGGAGTTGCAGCCGGCCGGGACGGCGGCGGAGTCGCGTGCCGGGAGACTGCGTGGCGTGCCGGCTTGGGGCTGCTCGGCGCCTGCACGACGCTTGGGCCCGGGCCCGGTCCGAGCGCGATGCCGAGGGGAGTGGACGGAGACGCGAGCAGGCGAGGGATCAATGCGCCCCCCGCCACGGCCACCGCAAGCAACAGTCCCGCGACGATGCGCTCTTTCCGGCTCATGTTCCTCCCCTCTCCCGCCGACAACTTCCCCAAGGGACTATCGGCAGGAGGGGAGATTCACTTGAGATCCAGGGGTCTCAGCTGAGCAGCTTCAAGCTCAAGCTCGTGGCGTACTTCGTGCTGCTCTCGCTCGTCCCGTTGGCGGCGACGTACTGGGGGTTCAGCACCGTCGCCGGCGCCGGCGAGTCGCGCCAGGTCACCCTCCGGCAGGAGGCCGGGCTGCGCGCAGCGCTCGCGCTCTACGCCGAGCAAGCCGATCGCGCGCAGGCGCAAGCCGAGCGGGTCGCTCGCTCCCGCCCGCTGCAGCGCGCGCTCGAGCGCAGGGACAGGCGGACGCTGCGGCGGATCGTCGCCGGTACGCCCTCGCTCTACGTCGTCGGCACCGGCGGTCTCCGCGCCGGCTCCGCGCCGCGGCTCGCCGCCCGGTTCCCCGTCGACGTCGTCACCGGCGCGCGGCGCCTGGGCGAGGTCGTGGCGACGGTTTCCCTCGACGCCGGCCTGGTCGCGCGTCTCCGGCGGGGTGCCGCCTTCGGCTCCGGCGACGTGCTCGTTCTGCTCGAGGGATCGCGGATCGCGGCGTCGTTCCCGCCGCTGCACGGAGACGTTCCTCTCGCGGCCGGGCGAAGCGGAACCGTCCGCGTCGGGGGTACGCCCTACCGCGCGTTCGTCGCACCGGCGTTGCCGAGGGCGCCGACCGCCCGGCTTGCCGTCCTGACCCGCAAGGCCGTGATCGACGCGGCCGGCGCCCGCACGCGCGACCGGCTGCTCGCCGGGCTGCTCGCAAGCCTGGCGCTCGTCGGCGTCGTCGCCTATCTCCAGGGGCGGGCGATCGTCCGCAACCTCCGCCGCTTCGCCACCGCAGCCCGTGGGATCGCGCAGGGGAACCTCCACGAGCGCGTCCCGGTGCGGGGACGGGACGAGTTCGCCGAGCTCGGTGCTGCGCTCAACGACATGGCCGTGCAGCTCGAGGCGCGGCTCGCCGAGCTCGAGGCCGAGCGCGGACGCGTGCGCGAGGCCATCACCCGCTTCGGCGAGGCGCTGGCGGCCACGCACGACGTGCAGGAGCTGTTCCGGATCGTCGCGGCAGCCGCTGCAGAGGCAACGTCCGCGCGCGGCAGCCGGATCGTGTTGGCCGACGGCTCCGTCGTCGCCAGCGGCGATGCGGACGGCGAAGGAGAACGGCTGATCCTTCCGCTCACCGCCTCCGGCGAGCGCTTCGGAACCCTCGAGCTCGTCGGCGACTCGTTCAGCAAGGAACAGCGCATGAACGCCGCGTCGCTCGCAGCACACGCGGTGGTCGCCTTCGTGAACGCCCGCCTGCACGGCATGGTCGAGCGGCAGGCGCTCGTCGACGGGCTCACCGGGCTCGCGAACCGCCGAGCGGCCTCCGAGGCGGTGCACGCCGAGGTCGCGCGCGCCCAGCGTCTCGAGACGCCGCTCGCGGTCGTCCTCGCCGACCTCGACGGGTTCAAGGAAGTGAACGACGCGCACGGCCACGCGGTCGGGGACGCCGTTCTGCGGACCTTCGCCGAGGTTCTGCGCGAGACGCTCCGTGAGTCCGACGTCGCGGGCCGCTGGGGCGGCGAGGAGTTCCTGCTCCTGCTGCCGGGTGCCGACGAGGACGGCGCAGCGCAGCTTGCAGAGCGCGTGCGCGTCGCGCTCGCTGCGCGCAGCATCCCGGGCGTGCCGGGCCTCCGCGTGACCGCGAGCTTCGGAGTCGCCGAGTACGCGGGGGAGACGAACACCGATCAGCTGGTCGCCGCGGCGGACGGTGCCCTCTACAGGGCCAAGGACGCCGGCAAGAATCGAGTCGAGCGCGCGCCGGAAGCTGTCTTTTGACACTCTCGAACCGGAAGACCTCGGCAATCCCCGTTATCATGCGCGCCGACGACGAGCACGACCCAGGGAGGAACGCCTTATGCCGGTAGAGACACCGTCCATTTTCGCGCAGGTCATCAGAGAGCACCTCGATCTGAAGGAGCGGAACGCCCGACTTGGCGGCACGATGCCGATCGAGCACTACAAGGGGGACGGGGATCCGTTTGAGAACCATCCGCTGTTCAAGAGCGAGGAACAGGCGCGAATCGAGGAGACGATGGACGGCGTCGATCCGGACTTCAGCGACGCGAGCCTCGAGGACGTCACCGTCTGGCCGGGCGAGGAGCCGCTCGAAGAGGTCACGGCCGAGACGAGCGAGGCGACCGTGCCCGCCATGGAGGAGTCCGCATTCTGGGGCAACGGCGGCGCGCGCGACTTCGACTGGGGTGACTAGCTAGCTCGCGGGTGCTGCGCACCCGCTCGCTGGGAACGGAACTCCGCGTTCGCGAGACGCGGTCTCGCGAACGCTCCGTGCTGAGGGCACATTGGGTTGGTGTGGTTCCGGCGCTTTGTTCTGTCGCGGGCGACCAGGCTTTGCGTGCTCGCCCGCTGGTTCGCGGCGTCGTAACGTGCCGTTACGCCGCCGCCTCGACGCCAACGAGGTTCGAGGCGTTTCAACCAGCGCTGCCGGACTGCGCTCGCGCCGGCCTCTGCCGCGCGCGAGCGCACGACACAAGCCTTCCGGCCAGCAGAGCCTCCAAAGCAAGACAGCACGGAGCGGGCCGGAAACCGCGCTTTCCGGCCCGCGGAGTTCCGTGTCCCAGCGAGCGAAGCGCCAGCTTCGCGAGCTAGGTGTTCACCCGCACGAGGGATTCGCGCCGGGTCTCGCAAACCGATGCTTCGTGCGTCCGCTGCGGTCCACTTCCGGGAGCGTCGAACGTGCATCTGAGCTGCGATCGATCGGGGGATCGGTGGTAGTCCGGCCCAGCCATCTGCGGCTGCTCGACGACGGTGCGCCGGAAGGCGATCCCACCCTCGTCGAGTCGTACCGGCGGCTCGCCGACGTCTTCCACGAAGTCCTCGCGGAGCAGAGCCTCGACGCGCTGCTCGTCCGCATCGCGGACACCGTCGGTGACCTGATCCCGTCGCTCGACACGCTGACGATCTACGAGGCCGACGAGACGAAGCTCGTGCTCAAGCCGGTGCTCGTTCGAGATGTGTACGCGGACGAGATCATGAGCACGACGATCAGCTTCTCCGAGGGCATCACCGGCTGGGCGACCCGGCATCGCGAGGCCGTGCTCTGCAACCAGGCGCACCTCGACCCGCGTGTGCGCACCGTGCCGGGAACGCCGATGGAGCCCGAGGCTCTGATCTGCGTCCCGCTCATCGCGCGCGGCCAGATCAAGGGCGCGCTCAACATCTATCGCGAGGGCGACGGCGTCGCCTTCAGCGAGACGGAGTTCGAGATCGCGAAGCGCTTCGGCGACGCGGCCGCGCTCGCGCTCGACAATGCCGAGATCCGGGAGCGCCTCGAGCACCAGGCCCGCACCGACTCGCTCACCAGCCTCTTCAACCACAGCGTCTTCTACGAGCGGCTACTGCAGTCGCTGCAGGAGTCGAGCCGCACGCACCTGCCCCTCGCGGTGCTCATGCTCGACATCGACGACTTCAAGCACGTCAACGACGTCCACGGCCACGCCGTCGGCGACGAGCTGCTCCGCTTCCTCGCCGAGGCCCTGCGCGCCATCGTGCGGCCGGAGGACGTGATCTGCCGGCTCGGCGGCGAGGAGTTCGCGGTCGTCATGGACGGCTGCGGCGGCGAGGATGCCGTGCGGGTGGCCGAGCGCGTTCAGAGCCGGCTGGCGGCGGTCGACTTCCCGGGCATCGGCCGGATGACCGTCTCGGTCGGCCTCGCGCTCGGTCCCGAGCACGCGATGAACCCGCGCGAGCTCGCGGCGTGCGCCGAGGCGGCGATGATGACGGCGAAGGCGCAGGGCAAGAACCAGGTCGTCCTCTACGACGAGGCCGGGGCGAGACGGCCTGACGCGCCGGGGATGGAACGGGACGTCCGCTCGATTGCGCATCTCAAGATGTTGCAGAGCCTGACGGGCAGGCTGAACCGGCTGAACGACGTGCGGGAGATCGGCGAGGCGATCGCGGCGGAGCTCCGGTCGCTCGTCGATTACCACAACTGCCGCGTGTTCGTGGCCGACGGCGACGAGCTCCTCCCGGTCGCCTTCCTCGGCGATCTCACCTCCGGCATGGACGCGCTCTCGCTCGACATCCTCCGCAAGCGCGTCGGCGAGGGGGTCACCGGCCGCTGCGCCGAGCTCGGCGAGTCGATCGTCGTCGCCGACGCAGCGAACTGCGAGTTCGGGCAGCTGATCGAGGGCACCGTCCCGATCGAGGAGTCGCTGCTCGCCGTGCCGCTGCGCTACGGGACTCGAGTGGTGGGCGTGATCGTCGTCTCGAAGCTCGGGCTGAACCAGTTCGACGAGGACGACGTGAGGCTGCTCGAGGTGCTCGCGGGCCACGCGGCCGTCGCCGTCGAGAACGCGAGCCTCTACGAGTCGGCGCGGCGCGAGGCCGAGAGCGCCACCTCGCTGCTCGAGTTCGGCCGGGAGCTCGCGACCCTCGTCGAGCTCGACGACATCGCCGGGCGAGTCACGGAGCTCTCCGCCGAGATCCTCGGCAGCCGCAACACGTCCTTCTTTCTCGAGACGTACGGCGAGCTGACGCTGCACGGCCAGCACGGCCATTCGCCGGAGACGGTCGCCGAGCTCCTCGCGCACCCCGTTCCTCTCGCGGCGTTCGACGTAGACCGCGATCCCTACATCTCCGAGCCGAGCGACTACGAGCCGGCGATCGGCAGGGAGGCGCCCGTACCCGGTGGGCGCTACGCGGTCGCGCCGTTCGCCGTCGACGGCCGGGCGGGATTCCTTGCCGCGCTCGTCGAGCGGGAGGACTTCGGAGAGCGTGAGCTCGCGCTGCTCGGCGGCCTCGCGCAGCAGGCGAAGCTGGCGATCGCCAACGCCTCGAGCTACGAGGGCCTCGAGCGGACGTTCGTCTCCACCGTCGAGGCGCTCGCCAACGCGCTCGAGGCGAACGACGAGTACACGTCGACCCATGCGCGCTGGATCACGGACCTCTCCCTGCGGGTCGGCCGCGAGCTCGGCCTTGACGAGCGCGCGCTGAAGTGCCTCGAGCTCGGTGCGCTGCTGCACGACATCGGCAAGATCGGCATCCCGAGCGACGTGCTCTCGAAGCCGGGACGGCTGACCGCCGCCGAGCGGACGCTCGTCCAGACACATCCGGAGCTCGGCGAGCGGATCATCGCCCCGATTGACCGGCTCCAGGCCGTGCGGCCGATCGTCCGCCATTGCCACGAGCGCTGGGACGGGCACGGCTACCCCGACGGCGTCGGCGGCGAGGACATCCCGCTCGAGTCGCGGATCATCTTCGTCTGCGACGCGTACCACGCGATGACGACCGACCGGCCGTACCGTCGCCGCCTCAGCCACCGCGAGGCAGTGCGCAGGCTGGCGGAAGGTGCAGGCAGCCAGTTCGATCCGCACGTGGTCGAGGTCGCCCTGCGCGTCCTCGACCAGGAACGCGCAGAGAGCTAGCCGGCGGCCGCGAGCTCCGGCTCGCCGCCCTCGAGTGCGTGGGCGAGACGGCGGAACGGGCCGTCGACCGCGAGCAGCTCGCGCTCGCTGCCGCGCTGGATGACCTGTCCGTTCTCCACGACGAGGATCTCGTCGGCCCGCCGGACCGTCGACAGGCGGTGGGCGATGATGATCGAGGTGCGACCCTTGAGCAGCCGGTCGAGCGCCTGCTCGATCAGAACCTCGGTCGGGCGGTCGATGTTCGAGGTGGCCTCGTCGAGGACGAGGATCCGCGGGTCGGCGAGCAGCGCCCGCGCGATCGAGATCAGCTGTCGCTCGCCGGCCGACAGGCCCGCGCCGCCCTCGCGCACCTCGTGGTCGAGGCCTCCCGAGAGCCGCGCCGCCACGCGGTCGACGCCGACCGCCGCGGCCGCCGCCTCGACCTCGGCGTCCGTCGCGTCGGGCTTGGCGAAGCGGATGTTCGACGCGATCGTGCCGCTGAAGAGGAAGGGATCCTGCAGCACGACGCCGAGCTGGCGCCGGTACGAGCGGAGCTCGACGTCGCGCAGGTCGTGTCCGTCGACACGCACTGCGCCCTGGTCGGGGTCGTAGTGGCGGCCGATCAGCCGCGCGAGCGTGGACTTGCCGTGACCCGACTCGCCCACGAGCGCGAAGCAGTCTCCCGGCGCGAGATGGAACGAGACTCCGTGCAGGACCGGGTCCTTGCCGTAGGCGAAGACGACCGAGTCGATCTCGAGATCGCCTTCGAGGCGCGGCAGCGGCGTCGCGCCGGGCCGGTCGCCGATGTCGGTCTCCTCGTCGAGGATGCTCGCGATCTTCACCATCGCGGCGCTGGCCGACTGCAGCTGGCCGTAGACGTCCGACAGCTCCTGCAGCGGCTGGAAGACGAGTTGCAGGAGGGCGATCGCCGTGATCAGCGTTCCGATCGTGAGCGTGCCGTGGTCGTAGAGATGCGATCCGAAGTAGAGGACGCTGACCATCGCGAGCACGCCGAGGAACTCGATCGACGGGAAGAAGACCGAGAAGATCCGCTGGACGTACGTCGCCTGCGCCCGGTTCGCCTCGTTCAGCCCGTCGAACTCGGCCTGGAAGCGGCGCTCGCGGTTGAACGCCTGCACGACCGCCATTCCCGCCACCGACTCCGCGATCTGGGCTGTCACCGCGGCGATCGTGTTGCGCTGCTCGACGTTCGCGGCGTGCGAGACACGCTGGAACCAGCGCGACAGGATGAGCGCCGGCGGCAGAACCCCGAACGCGATGAGCCCGAGGCGCCAGTCGGCGATGAGCAACGCGGCCACCGCCGCCGGCAGCAGGATCACGTTGGCGAGGAGCGTGGGCATGCCCTGCGAGAGCGTGTCCGAGACGGCGTCGACGTCGCTCGTGATCCGCGCGATGATCCAGCCCGCCTTCTGCTGCGAGAAGTAGCGCAGCGAGAGGCTGGTGAGATGGTCGAAGAGGCCGCGCCGCAGCCCGATCACGATGGCCTGGCCGATCTTGGCCAGCCCTCGGATGAGGTGCGCCTGCAGCCACCAGCCCACGGCGGCGACGCCGAGATAGATGATCACGACGATCGTCAGGTGGCGTTCGTTGCCGGGGGTGATGCCCTGGTCGATCGCATTCCGGACGAGCAGCCAGCCGCCGGTCTGCGCTGCGGCGTTCCCCGCGCCGACCAGCACCATCAGCGCGGCGAACCTCTTGCGTCCCTCCATGTACCTCCAGAGGCGCTTCACGCGGCGATCACCTCGTCTCCGAAGAGCGTCGCGAACGGGCCGCCGGCGCGCAGGAGCTCGGCAGGCGTCCCGGATTCGACGATCCGCCCGTCGACCAGGACGACCGCGCGGTCGGCGATCTCGACGGTCGAGAGGCGCTGCGTCGCGACGAGCACCGTGCGGCCGGCGAGCGCGGGCCGGAGGCGCTTGACGAGCCGCCGCTCGGTGAGCGTGTCGACGGCCGAGAGCGGGTCGTCGAGGACGACGACGCGCGCGCGCGTGACGAGCGCGCGCGCCAGCGCCACCCGCTGCCGCTGGCCGCCCGAGAGGTTGACGCCGCGCTCGCCGATCAGGGTGTCGTAGCCGTCCGGGAGGTTCGGACCGAAGGCGTCGACGCCGGCCGCCTCGCACGCCGCGAGCACTTCGTCCCAGTCGGCGTCCTCGCGACCTGCGGTGAGGTTCTCCCGCAGCCGCACCGAGAAGAGCACCGGCCGTTGCGTGACGAGAGCCACCTCTGCGTGCAGCTCCGCGATCGGCAGGTCGCGGGTCTCGATGCCTCCGACGAGCACCCGGCCGCTGGTCGGGTCGTAGAAGCGGGGGAGGAGATTGAGGAGCGACGTCTTCCCGGATCCCGTCGACCCGCAGACCGCGACGATCTCGCCCGGCTCGACGACGAGGTCGAGGTCGTGCAGCACGTCGACCTCGCCGCCGTAGGCGAAGCTCACGTTCTCGAAGCGGACGTCGAGCCGTCCAGTCGGCGGCAGGTGGCGCGGGCTCGTCGGCTCGGGCAGCGGCCGGACGCCCTCGAGCCAGCCGAAGCTGCGGCCGGCCGACGCGAGCGCCCGCTGCGCGAGGTCGAGAATCCAGCCGATGGCCTCGAGCGGCCAGACGAGCTGGAGCAGCAGCGTCTCGAAGAGGACGAACTGGCCGATCGTGATCTGGCCGTCGATGACGGCGCGGCCGCCGAAGAAGACGACGGCGGCTACCGACAGTGCCGGCAGGTAGTAGAGGCCCGGGACGTGCGTCGCCTCGACTCCCGCCTGGTCGAGCGCGGCGGAGCGGACTCCCTCGGCCCGGTCGCCGAAGCGCTCGCGGACGTCGTTCTCGCGGCCGAACGTCTGCACCATCTCGATCCCGACGACCGCCTCGTCGGCTGCCTCGGTCACGTCGCCCTTCCGCGCTTGCACCCGGCGCGAGATCGGCGAGACCCGGCGCCCGAAGTGGTAGGCGACGAACCCGATCGGCGGTAGCGACACCGCCGCGTAGAGCGTCAGCGTCGGGTCGACGAGGAAGAGGACGATCCCGGCCGCGACGATCATCATCACGCTCTGCATCCCCTGCACGAGCCCCCAGCCCATGAAGTACCTGATCGGATACAGGTCGTTCGTCGCCCGGGACAGCACCTGCCCGGTCGCGTGCCGGTCGTAGAAGGCGCGGGGATAGCGGAGGTAGGCCTGGTAGAGGAGCTCTCGCATCCGCGCCTCGATGCGCACGCCGATTCTCGCGGTGGCATAGCGGCGGTTGAAGGCGACGACGGCCCGGACGGCGGCGAGCCCGACGATGATCGCGAGGTACGGCCAGAGAGCCTGCGGCTGCTGGTGGTGGCTCGTGTCGATCGAGTTGTCGATCGCGCGCTGGATCAGGATCGGGATCGTGACCGAGATCAGCGTGTAGACGAGCGAGCACCCGAGGCTGAAGATGCCGAGCTTCCACTGCTCGAGCCAGAGCCGGAGCAGGCGTCGGAAGGTCGGCAGCAGGCCGAGGTCGGGCGGGTCGACTGAGCTCACATACGTAGACATGCGAAGGACCCCATCGCGAGAAGGCCCCTCGCCTTCTGCGCGTCGAGCTAGCGCCGACGATAGCAGCGCCGCAGGCCGGCTTTTACGTCGGCCCTAGCGCGGCTTTTTGAGCCGCGGATCCGCGAGCATGCTGCTGCGTTGGCGCTTCGCCCGTGCGGCGGGCTCGAGATCCGGGTCGGCCGGCGGTTGCGGCAGCGGCGTCGGAGCCGGCGGCTCTCCCTCGGGCTCGGGGTCGCGGGACGGCTGGGATTCGCTCGGAGCAGACCCGGTCAGCTGCGCCTTCTCCTCCTGGAGATGCAGCCGCAGCCCGGCCAGCTCCCGCTCGACCTTGCGGATCGCCTGCTCGCGCTCGTCGAGCCGCTCCCGCTCGGCCTTCGCCAGCGCGAGCTCCTGCACGGCCTGGCGCTCGCGTTTCTCGGCCTCCGCGATCGCGCGGGCGAGCTCGTCGGAGCGGTCGGGTCCGGCAGGGGTCGCGGAGGGTGCGGCCCCTCGCCGCCGGCCCTGGCGTCCGGCCACGTCGAGCCGCAACTGCTCGAGCTCCTTCTCGCGCGCGGCGACGCGCTGGGCGTGCTCGCGCAGCGTCCGCTTCATCTGCTCGACCTCGGCGAGCGCCTGCTCGTAGCGGCCCCGCATGTCCAGCCCTTCGCTCACAGTTGCAGTGTCGCTTCCATTTCGGCTGGTGGCAACCGCCAATCGCTCGTGGCGGCCTCGCTCAGGGCACCGTCGAAGATCGTGACCGCCCGTCCGGCGAGCGTCACCCGGTCGCCGTTCAGCTCGACCCCGACGAAACCGGAACGGGACGACACCTGGAAACCTCTCAGCGAGGTCCGCCCGAGTCGATCGGCCCAGTACGGCGCCAGGACCGTGTGCGCGCTGCCGGTGACCGGATCCTCGGGGATGCCGGCCTGCGGCGCGAAGACCCGCGACACGAAGTCGTAGCCGCGACCCTCTGCCGCCGGAGCGGTTGGGATCAGACCAACCGAGGAGTCGAGCGCGCTGACGGCATCAAGGTCCGGGCTCAGCGCGCGGACCGCGCCCTCGTCGGCCATCAGCGCCAGCAGGAAGGCGCCGTTCGCCGTGCGGCCCGTCCATTCCACGGGCGCGCCAAGGGCGTCCGACACCGGCTCCCGAGCCTCGACCTCCGCGCACGGCCAGACCGGGAAGTCCATCGCGAGCGAGCCGTCCGGTCTCCGCTCGACCGTGAGGATGCCGCTGCGGGTCGCGAACCGAATCGGGCCCGGCGTGCCGTCCTCGAAGAGGCAGTGAGCCGAGGCGAGCGTCGCGTGCCCGCAGAGATCGACCTCCGTGGTGGGTGTGAACCAGCGGAGCCGGAAGTCGGCATCCGGCAACTCCTCGCGGATCACGAAGCCCGTGTCGGGGAGGCTCGTCTCGCGCGCGAGCGCCGCCATCCACCCGTCCGGCGGCGTCTCGTCGAGCACGAGGACAGCCGCAGGACTGCCGGTGAACGGCCTCTCGGCGAACGCGTCTACCGTCCTCAACCGCACCATGACCGCGGAAGTGGAGCGTACCGGGATCGAACCGGTGACCTCCTGGTTGCAAACCAGGTGCTCTCCCAGCTGAGCTAACGCCCCGAGAGAGCTTCAGTGTAGAGGCCGATTCGGCTCAGGCGGCGCGCTCGAGCCGTTCCTCGACCCGCGCGCGCGCGACGATCTTCTCGCGGTCGCCGAAGCGCAGACGGGCGCGAACGGCACGGTGCTCGTCCCAGAGGACGTCGAGCTTCGCGTCGATCGCGTGGATCTCGGCGCGCACCTCTGTGTCGTGCTGGTCCGAGAGCCGGTGCCAGAGCTCGGTGCGCTCCTCGCTCAGGGTCTCGATCTCCGCATGGATCTCTTTGAGGGTTCGCATGACGGTTTCAACGGACGGCATGCCCCCGGCATTCCGGCCCAATCCTCAGTGTTAACGGAGGAAAACTCGCGCCGGGTTTCAGGCCGCGGCGAGGCCCTCGCGGACCCTGTCGGCGACGGCCGCCAGCTCGAGCGTCTCGCCGGTTACCTCGCGGAGGAGCTCGTCGGCGGTCGGCTTCTGGCCTTCCGCCCACAGCTCGCGCAGCAGGGAGCCGGCCTCGCGGCGCGAGAACCAGGCGTTGCCGAAGCGCTCCCGGAGATAGGCCCGCAGCTGCGCCTCGAAGGCCCACGCGCGGAGGTACTCCGAGGCATAGAAGCCGTCGTCGAGGTCGCCGAGATAGTCGGCGGCGGCCGGCTCGACCTTCGTCGCGTCCGAGAGCAACTCGACGTACCGCGGCTGCAGCGCGGTCAGATCCTCGGCAGCGTGGAACTCGAGCTCGTAGAGGAGCTTTGCGGCATAGCGGCGGACGATCCAGAGGAGCTGCACCGCCCCTTCGGCGGCGAACTCGTACGGTCGGGGGAAGTCGAGTCGCCGCTCCAGCCAGACGGGATCGGTGGTCAGGTACTCGAGCACCATCGCCCAGCCCTCGGTCACGGCGTTGTCGCCGAGCCGCCTCTCCTCGGGCGACAACGAGGCGTCGGTGTGGGCGAAGTGCTCGGTGTGGCCGGCTTCGTGGAACAGCGCCCGCCAGTCGTCCGGGCCGCCCTGCGGTTTCAGCACGAGCACGACGCGGCCGGGCACCTCGATCGGCGCGCAGAACGCCCGCGGATCCTTGTTGGGGCGCTCCTCGAGATCGAGCTCGACGTTCTGCTGCGCGCGCAGGTCGATGCCGAGGTCGGCGAGAGTGCCCTCGAGAGCCGGCAGCATCCGGTCGCGCGGGAACGCGGCGTCCCAGGCGACGCCGCGCCAGGCGCGGCCGACGTCCCAGCGCTTGATCTCGCCCAGCCCGAGGCCGACGCGCGAGCGGAAGAAGCGGTCGCCGACCTTCACCCAGAGGTCCTCCGTGTCGGCGAGCAGGCGCCGGCACTGCTCCGCGAGATCGTCGAGCGGGAAGCCGAAGCTCCGGTAGAGGTCGGCGTAGCTGTCGGCGCCGAGCCGCCGCGTCTCCCGGTGGACGACCTGCGCTGCCTGCAGCTCGAGCGCGTTCAGGTGCTCGTCGGTGAGCTCGTTCCTCGCCGCCTCGACCCGCTCCCGGACGCCGCGGTCCTCCTCGTTCATCAGTCGCGGCTTGAGCATCCGGAACGGGATCTCGTCGCCGTCGACCGTCGCCGTGAGGGTCGCTTCGAGCCCGGCGACGCGCTCGGCCTCCTCGCTCACGAAGTTGCCGAGGTAGCCGGCGCACGCGAACTTCCACAGCTCGCGCCGGCGGCGGTTCCCGTCGACGGAGGCGCCGAGGCCGAGCGCCGTGTCGAGCTGCGTCAGGCGCTCGTGCCGTTCGTAGATCGGCGCGAGCTCGAAGGTCTCCTTCAAGCCCGCAAAGTGGAGGTACGACTCCTCGTCGAGCTCGGCGAGGAAGCGGTCGGCGTCCGCGCTGAGCGCGTCGATCTCCCGTTGCCCGAGCGGTTCCGCCATGCGGGTTCGTAGGATAGACCCGTGCAGGAGATCTCCCTCGAGACCGAGCGCAAGACGCAGCTGATCGAGATCACCGATCGGATCCGCGAGGCGCTCGGCGCGACGAACGGCGCCACGGCGGCGCTCATCTACGTGCCGCACACGACCGCAGGCGTCGCGATCAACGAGCGGATCGACCCCGAGCTCGTGACCGATCTCGAGAATGCGTTCCAGCGAGTCGTCGGCGACGACTGGGAGTGGAAGCACGACGACGCCGACGGGCCGAACGCGCCGTCGCACGCTCGTGCTTCTCTCGCCTCGAGCCCGCAGGTGCTGATCCCGCTGCGGGACGGGAGCCTCGCCCTCGGCACGTATCAGGGCGTCTTCTTCTGCGAGTTCGACGGGCCGCGCGAGCGCAAGATCTACGTCACGACGCTCTGAGAACTGACGCTACGGTGGGCGCATGGCCGCGCCTGTCACCAAGGGAGAAGAGCTCGAGCTCGACGTCGACTCGCTCGCGTTCGGCGGCAACGGGGTCGCGCGGCTCGACGGCTACGTCGTGTTCGTGCGGCGCGGGCTGCCGGGCGACCGGGTGCGCGCCCGGGTCACGAAGGTCAAGCGCAACCACGCGGAGGCGCTCGCGACCGAGGTGCTGAGGCCGGGGCCGGAGCGGGTCGACGCGCCATGCGCCCACTTCCCCGCCTGCGGCGGCTGCCGCTTCCAGGATCTCGCCTACGAGGCGCAGCTCGAGCAGAAGGCGATGCAGGTGCGCGACGCGCTGCAGCGGCTCGCGGGCATCGCCGAGCCGCCGCTCGAGCCGATCCTCCCCTGCGAGCCGGAGATCTTCCACTACCGCAACAAGCTCGAGTACTCGTTCACGACGACGCCCGAGGGGCCGGCGCTCGGCTTCCACCGGGCCGGCCGCTGGGACGAGGTGCTCGAGATCGAGCGCTGCTGGCTCACCGACGAGCTCGGCAACGGGATCCGCGACGCGGTCCGGCGCTGGGCGCGCGAGGAAGGGCTGGAGGCGTACTCGCAGGCCGACGGGAGCGGCTACCTCCGCCATCTCGTCGTGCGGCAGGGCCGCAACACCGGCCAGGCGCTCGTCCAGCTCGTCACCGCGCCGGGCGAGCGGTTCGAGACCGGCTACCTCGTCGACGTCCTGCGCAGCTTTCCGGAGGTGCGCTCGATCCACTGGGCGGTGAACGACACGCCGGCCGAGGTGACGAACCTGCCGACGCGGCCGCTCTGGGGCGACGAGTGGATCGAGGAGGAGCTCTGCGGACTGCGGTTCCGCGTCCGCCCGAACGCGTTCCTCCAGACGAACACCGCGATGGCCGAGCGGCTCTACGCGCTTGCACGCGAGGCCGCGGGGCTCACCGGCGACGAGACGGTCTGGGATCTCTACTGCGGGATCGGCACGATCGGGCTCTCGCTCGCGAGCGACGCGCTGACGGTCTGGGGGATCGAGGTCTCGGAGGAGTCCGTCGCCTGCGCGCTCGAGAACGCCGAGCTCAACACGATCACCAACACGGCGTTCTTCGCCGGCAACGTGGGCGAGGTGGTCGAGGATCTGCTCGAGCGCTCCGGCCCGCCGGGCGTCGTGGTGGTCGACCCGCCTCGCGCCGGACTCGCGGGGAAGGCGCTGCGCCGGCTCGGCCGGATCGGCGCACCGCGGCTGGTGTACGTCTCCTGCAACCCGACGACGCTCGCCGGCGACGTGAAGGCTCTACGGGGCGAGTACGGCTACGAGTTGCGGCGTGTCACTCCGGTGGACATGTTCCCGCACACGCCGCACGTCGAGTGCGTTGCCGTCCTGGAGCGCACGGCGTAGGCTCGCGGAGTGGCCGAGTCCCCCGAGGAGAAGGAAGCGCTCGCGAAGCTCGACGAAGAGACTCGCGAGGTCGGGTGGGATGAAGAGGACAAGGAACTGGCGCGCGAGGGTCAGTTCTCGTTCGGGTTCGGCTGGCTGACGTCGATCTTTCATCCGGTCCGGTTCTGGAGCAAGGGCGATCCGATGCCCGGCAGCGAGCTCGGCCTCCGCGACGCGCTGCACGACGACGAGAAGAGCTAGGCGCGGCGCGGCCTGAGCCGCCGCCAGAGCAGGTCGCAGTTCGCAACGAGGAAGCCGACCGAGAGGAACGGCAGCGCGGGCAGGCCGTTGACGTTCGTGGCGTTGGCGAGTACGAGGGTCAGCGAGTACATCCCGGTCATCGCCAGCCACGTCCAGCCGGGCCGGAGCCGCCAGCGCACCGTCGTGGCGAGGAAGAGCGCGAAGAAGAGGATGTCCGGCGGCCCGAGGCCCGCGGCGATTCCGCCCGGAGCGACGAAGGCGACCGCGACGGCCGAGTAAACCTCTGCGTGGTGGTTGACGATGTCCTTTGTCGGGCCGGCGGCAACGGAGAACGCGTCGACGAACGGGATGATCGCGGCGACGATCACCACCCAGCTGAGCTCCTCGAAGAGGGAGAGGAACAACCAGCCGCCGCAGGTGTAGGCGGCGAGCTTGGCGAAGTTCGACGCGAGGTGCGCATCCGCGCGCCACGTCACCACCGCGGCGATCACGAACACGACGAGCCCGATCAGGACCGGCCGCCGGTGCGACCAGAGCGGCAGCGCCAGGTAGATCAGCCCGAGCGTCGCCGGCAGGACACCCGCCGCGATGATCGCGACCGTCCACCAGAGCCCGACCGGGTCGAGGTGGGGCGCCACGGCGTCCCACGTCACGACCGCGGCGAGCAAGCCGACGAACGCCGCGACCCGGAGGCGCGGCCGCGCGTCCCTGCTCAGTACGGGGGCGTCTGGCTCCACCACTCGCCGAGCACCTTGAAGGCGTTCCAGAACGCGGTCTTCGCCGGCTGCTCGTCGAGCGACTCGTCGATGTCGGGCGTGACGAGCCCCTGGATCGTCGGTGTGAGCTCCTGGAGCTCGCCTTCGACCAGCGCGAGCTCGCGCGCGAGCGGGAAGCGCGCTGCGTTGAGGAAGGCGACCGCGGGCTCGCCCATCACCACGACCAGCTTCGGCTGGACGATGTGCAGCTCGCGCAGCAGGAAGGGCCGCGACTCCTCCTCGTCGCCGCCCGCGAACTTGAGGCAGTTCGTCCCGTAGATCGCCATCGGATCGACGTGCAGGCGCTGCAGCGACTTGAGCAGCGCGTTGCCCGATCGGCCGTAGAAGGCGACTCCCTCCTGCAGCTCCGAGGCCTGGGGCGCGTACTTGAGCAGGAAGACGTCGGCGAGCGGGTGGCCGGAGCCGAGCACCGGCACGCGGGCGCCGCCGGACGCCTGCGCGAGCTCGTCACCGAGAGCGTTGCTCTCGGTGATCGCTTTTTGCAGGTACTTCTCGTAGATCTCGTCGTTTGCCACGGTCACAGGATGCCCCGGTGACGAAGTTCGGGATCAGCCCATCCGTTCCTTGGCTCGCGCGGGGGGAAGTCCCGCGGCACTCGGTCGTCCGAGTAGGCATGCACACGCGCGTCGTGAGAGCGAAGCATGGGCCTGAGCTCCTCGTCCGGCCGCTCCGGCACGGCGACACCGCGACGGTCCAGGCGGTCTTCGACCGGCTCGGCGAGGACTCGAGGCGGGCGCGCTTCAACGGCTCCAAGCCCCGGTTGGGGGAGCAGGAGCTGTGCGCGCTCGCCGTTGTAGACGCGAGCGGTATCGGCTCCGCGCTCACGCAGGAGCTCGTCGACGACGCCTGCGCAGCCGGCAACGTCGAGGTGACGGCGCTCGTCCGGAGCGACAATCGCGCGGCGTTCGCCGTCCTCAGCCGCGTGCTCGGTCAGTTCGAGCTGCGCTTCGAAGAGCCGGAGACGCTCGTGCGTGCGCCGCTGCCCGCCCGCTGCTAGCGAACGCGTTCCTTGGCCTGCGCCACCCACTTCAGCCCCTGCAGGTAGACGAGCGACTTCGGGCGGCGCAGCACCTCGGCGTCGTGCAGCGAGACGAGGAACTCCTCCGGGCCGTTGAAGCGCCGCATCCGCACGGCGCCCGTCCCGACTCCGGCGAGGACGTGCGCGTCGGATCCGGCACCGGGGGTGAGGTTGTACTTGCGGGCGAAGCGGAGAGCCTCGTCGTTGTACGCCTCGAAGAGGAGCCGGGCGTTGTACACCTCGAGCACGTCGATCTCGGCGAGGTGTCGATGCAGCGTCGCAGGCTCGGGGATCGCGTGCAAGCGGTCGAACGGGTGCGGCACGTAGACGAGACCGCCCTGGGCGCGGATAGCGGCGATCGTCTCGCCGAAGGACATGCCCCGCGGGATCTCCTCCCGCAGGAAGAGCCCGATCACCTCGCCCTGGTCGGCCGTCTTCACCTCCTCGCCCGGGATCACGATCAGCCGCCGGCCGCGGGCGCGCTCGACCGCCTCCCGCGCGCCGCCGAAGACGTTGTGGTCGGTGACCGCGATCGCGCCGAGGCCCTGGGTCTCGGCGTGGTCGAGCAGCTCGTCGACGTCGATCGAGCAGTCGTGCGACCAGCTCGTGTGCAGGTGAAGGTCGGCGACGATCCAGTTGCGCTCCGGATGGCTGGAAACGCCGGCGGCGGAGCCACCGGCGTTCGGCCCAAGACCGGTGCCGCCTACGGCCGCCCGGGGCTTGTGGCTCCGCCGGCGTGAGGCGAGGCGCTCGTAGACCCCCTCGACCCGGTCGGCGAGGGCTTCGACCGTCTGCGACTGCGCCGCCTCGAGGCTCTCCGCGGCGCGGCGGTTGCGGAAGGCCTCGTCCTCGATCATCCGCGCCGTCTCGGCGGCGGCGAGCTCGGGCTGCTCCGCGCGACCCGGCGGCGCTGCGATCGCGACGCCGGCCGTCTGGGCTTCGGCGACGAGGCGCGGCAGGCCCTCGGCGGCCGGGACGAAGATCGAGGCCTCCCGCAGCAGCTCGCCACGGGCGGCGCCGGTGCGCGCGGTGCGCACCCGCATCCTCCCCCGCAGCCGCGGCGAGACGGCCGGCCGGGAGGCGGGGATGCGCGTGCGCAGGAGCACGAGCTCCCAGTCGGCCTGCTGGGCGAGCTCGCGGACGAGCGCGCGCAGGAGCGGACGCTCGGGCTGCCGCCACTCCATCACGACGACTCTTTTCTTCTGGGCCGGAGCGAACAGCTCGGGGTCGATGCCGTGTGGCACGAGCTCGTAGCGGCCCGGGAAGCGGACGTCCGCGGCTTCCGCGACCTCCTCGCCCGTGGCTAGCAGCGCGTCGACGCGCGCGAGCAGCCGCTCCCGCTGCGCGCGGCTGGGCGGGTAGCCCAGCCGGTCGGGCGAGAAGAAGGTCGCAGCCGTGAGCGCCGCCGAGTCCCGCAGCGCGAGATACGAGAGGCTCGGCAAGCCCGGCTCGAAGCCGTGCACGACGTCGAGCCGGCCGCGCGCGAGTGCGAGCGAGAGGCTCGCGCGGACTCCGACCGGCACTCCCATCCGGCTGCGCCGGGAGATCGGCACGGCCGGCCCAATGGCGATCAGCTCCGGCGGCTCGTCGAAGGAGCCGAGCAGTGCGCGTCGCCCGGCGGCGAGGTCGCGGGCGCGGTTCGAGGGAGCGACGACGGTGACCGAGTGGCCCCGGTGGCGCAACTCGCGCGCGAGCCCGTCCACGTGCTCGTTCACGTCGTGCGGCTGCGACCAGGCGAACGGCGTTACGAGCGCGATCCGCACTCGATCGAGTCTAGTCCTGCCTACAGCTCGAGCAGCATCTCGTGCTGGCGGACGACGACTGAGCCGCCGAGCTCGCGGAGCACCTGCGCCGCGGGATCGTCCACTGGGAGGTTGAGCACATGGACGTCCCCGAAGGCGCGCAGCGCCCGGAGCAGAGGCTCGGACTCACCGGCGTACTGCTGCAGCTGGGCGGTCGAGCGCACGCAGAAGAGCATCGCGCCGCTCGCGGTGACGAGCCCGCGCACGTCGTCGTAGTGCGAGAGGGTGCCGTCGGCGCGCTGCCAGGGCTCGCGCCGCTCGGGGAGTTGCGCCTTCGCCTCGGCGACCGGGACTTCCCGGCCGTCGTGGACACCGTCGGCAGCCGGCAGCGTCCAGACCTCGACGTCCTGTACGAGCTGGTACCCGAGCTTCTCGTAGAGGGCCAACGCGCCCGTGTTCTCGACGATCACCTCGAGCCAGACCCGCCGCACGCCGCGCTCTCTCGCCTGCTCGTGCAGGGCGCGCATGAGCGCCGCGCCGACGCCCGAGCGGCGTGCGCCCGCCACGACACCGACGCCGCCGATCCAGGCGTCTTCGCCGCGCAGGCCGAGATTCCCGAGGCCGACCGGCTCGCCGTCGCGGAAGGCGATCCGCGACGCGTCGAGATCGAGGTCGAAGGCGTCGTCCATGAACGCGAGCTGCTGCTCGTCGACGTGGAACGGGAGGAGATACCCGGCGTACGCCGCATTGAAGAGCTCCGCGCGCTCGCCCGGTGAGAGCGAGCGCGCCGACCGGAGCTCAAGCGTCACGCGTGCGTTGTCGTCGGTTTCGAAGGATCGTGTCCACCGCGAAGATGATCGAGTTCGCGATCGTCCCGTAGACGAACGGCGCGACGAAGACGATCGCAGCGGTCGAGCTAGCACTCGTCGCCGCCGAGACATAGGCCGCTCCCGTTAGCCCGGCCAGCACCAACCACGCCGAGGCGGTGGCCACGCGCCCCATCCCGCCGAGGACCATCATGGCCAGCCCGACGAACGGCAGGGCAAGGATGAGGTTCCCCGCCGCATAGTGGAATCCATACGGGTAGCGCAGCTGCCACCAGTACATGACGAAGCAGAACGCGACGCCGAGCAGCAGGACGGCCGCTGCTTCGACCGCCCTGCTGCGAAGAGGCGTCACGGCTTCCTACGCCGTCGACTCGGCCCGGTCTTCGGCCGGCACGTGTCGGCGGTTCTGCTCGATGAACTCCTCGGTCAGCTCGTATGCCTCGTCGTCGACGATCTGCTGCGGTGGCGACTTCATGAGGTACGAGCTCGGGCCGACGAGCGCGCCGGCGACGTTGTTGTTGAGCGCGAGCTTCGCCATCCGGACGGCGTCGATCACGATTCCGGCCGAGTTGGGCGAGTCCCAGACCTCGAGCTTGAGCTCGATGTTGAGCGGCACGTCACCGAACGAGGAGCCCTCCATCCGGATGTACGCCCACTTGCGGTCGGTCAGCCACGGCACGTAGTCGGACGGCCCGACGTGCACGTTCCCCGGGCCGAGGTCGTAGTCGAGCATCGACGTGACCGCGTTCGTCTTCGAGATCTTCTTCGACTCGAGCCGCTCGCGCTCGAGCATGTTGAGGAAGTCGGAGTTGCCGCCGACGTTGAGCTGCATCGTCTTGTCGAGGTGGACGCCGCGCTCGCGGAAGAGCGAGGTCAGGACGCGATGCGTGATGGTGGCGCCGACCTGCGACTTGATGTCGTCGCCGATGATCGGCAGGCCCTTCTCCTCGAACCGCTTCCCCCAGTAGTCCTCGCGGGCGATGAAGACCGGCATGCAGTTGATCATCGCGCAGCCGGCCTCGAGGATCTGCTCCGCGTACCACTTCGTGGCCATCTCCGAGCCCACCGGGAGGTAGTTGACGACGACGTCGGTCTTCGTCTCCTTGAGGATCCCGACCACGTCGTCGGTCTTGCCGTGAGCCTTCTCCACGACCTGCGAGATGTACTTGCCGAGGCCGTCGTGCGTCATCCCGCGGGAGACCTTGATGCCGGTCTGCGGGACGTCTGCGAACTTGATCGTGTCGTTCGGATGCGCCCACATCGCGTCGGCGAGATCCTCGCCGACCTTGCCCTTGACGACGTCGAAGGCGGCGGTGAACTCCACGTCGCTGACGTGATAGCCGCCGAGGTTGACGTGCATGAGGCCGGGGACGAACTGGTCGTCCGGCGCGTCTTTGTAGTACTCGACGCCCTGGAGCAGCGAGTTGGCGCAGTTCCCCACGCCGATGATCGCGACACGGACCTTGCCGTCGTCGAGACGTGCCCTACCGTTGGTCGTAGCCACTGGTTCCTCCGGAAAGTTGCTTGCGAACGTGCAGGATGCGCTGGACGACCGTGAGCCAGGCCGTCGCGGCGAGCACGACGATTGCCCACGGAAGGCCGCCCCAAGGCGCGAAGACGAGTCCCGCGGTGATGAGCACCACGCGCTCGGCGCGCGAGCCCAGGCCGACGTCGCCCTTCAGCCCGAGTGCCTCGGCGCGGGCGCGCGTGTACGAGACGAGAAACGAGCCGACCACCGCCGCAACCGCGACCACCACGGCCCAGTCCTGACCCTGCCGCGAGAAGACGAGCGCGATCGCCGCGAGCATCGCTCCCTCGCCGACGCGGTCGGTCGTGGAGTCGATGAACGCACCGAACGGGGTGGACTTGCCGCCCACGCGCGCGAGCGCGCCGTCGAGGATGTCGAGCAGCGAGCCGACGACGAAGATCCCGGCGGCGAGCCAGTAGACGAGCACCTGGTCGGCCCGGTCCTCGAACGGGACGAGGACGGCAGCCGCGAGACAGAGCGAGACGCCGGTCGCCGTGAGGACGTTCGGCGTGACGCCGGTGCGCGCGAGCCGCGTCACCGAGCGGCTGGCCAGGGAGCGCGCGCCGCTCGTGTAACCCTGCTGCACGCGGCGGAGCCTTATGGTCGCATTCATCTCCGACATCGCAATCCTGCTATGTCGACTATAGCAGGTTTGCGATAGCCGGGCCGGCCGCGCGAAGGCGTCCGAAGACCCGTGGGAGCCAGGCCGTGGCGAGCAGCGAGGCGACCGCGACGCCGATTCCGGCGAGCACGTCGAGGAGGTAATGGTTCGCGGTCGCGATCACGCAGAACCAGACCCAGAGCGGCCAGAGCGCCCAGAGCGCCTTCGCCCAGATCGTCCGCGACGTCGAGACCATGAACCAGGCGACGATCAGCGCGTCGGCCGCATGGAGGCTCGGCATCGCCGCGTACGAGTTCCCGAACGTCTGCAGAAGTGCGCTCGAGTGGTTGACGCCGTCGACGAAGCCCTTGTCGGGGAACATCCACGGCGGCGCGGTCGGCAGCAGCCAGAAGCCGAGGAGGCCGACCACGTTCGCGAGCAGGACGGTGTTGCGGAACCTCCTGAAGGCCTCGTGCCGGCGGAGGTAGACCCAGAGGAGCGTCAGCCCGATCACCGTGAACTCCGAGTTCCAGTACGTCCAGGCCGACGCCGTGAGCAAGAACCGCGAGGAGTCGGCGACGCGCTCCACGCTCAACTCGAAGAGGTGATGCGTCATGTGCAGCTCGAACGAGATCACGCGCAGGCCGTTGAACCTCGCCTTGGTCGGATCCCCGTCGGTCAGGTGCCGGACCGCGAGGTACGTGAAGTAGAAGCCAAACCAGATCCCGATCTGGAGGCCGAAGTCGCGCCAACCGCGCGGAAGGAACCTACGCCCGAGAGCGACGACCCGCTCCATGCCCAAACTCTAATCCGTCCGGTTACAGGAGGGCCACAAAGCCGTGACTACCCGCCGATGTACGACATCTCGACCTTGGGCAGCGAAGCCGTTTCCGCCGTACGCAGCTCGGAGTAGCGGTCGGTGCGGCGCTCCCAGATCGCTCGGAGCTGCTCGGTGAGCTCCTCGTCGGAGGCGCCGAGCCGGAGCGGCGCGCGGAGGTCGTGTCCGCGCGCGGCGAACAGGCAGGTGTAGAGGCGGCCCTCGGCCGAGAGGCGGGCCCGCGAGCAGCCGCCGCAGAAAGGCTGGGTGACGGAGGCGACCACGCCGATCTCGCCGGCACCGTCGAGGTAGCGCCAGCGCCGCGCGGTCGCGTCGGGCCGCTCCGCGGCCGCCGGCTCGAGCGGCCAGCGCTCCGAGATCTGCCGCACGATCTCCTCGGCGCTGACCACGTCCTCCAGGCGCCAGCCGTTCGTCGAGCCGACGTCCATGTACTCGATGAAGCGGAGGACGTGGCCGCTGCCGCGGAAGTGCTCCGCGAGCGCGAGCACGTCGCCGTCGTTCGCGCCGCGCTTGACGACCGCGTTGACCTTGACCGGGAGCCCGGCGGCCGCGGCCGCGTCGATCCCCTCGAGCACCCGCTGCACGGGGAAGTCGACGTCGTTCATGGCGCGGAACGCGCCGTCGTCGAGCGAGTCGAGGCTGACTGTCACGCGGCTCAGGCCCGCGGCTGCGAGCGCTTCGGCCTTCTGCGCGAGCACGGAGCCGTTCGTCGTCAGCGCGAGCTCGAGCTTGTCGCCGGAGGGCGTCTCGATTCCCGCGAGCAGCTCGACGAGGTGCTCGACGTTGCGGCGGACGAGCGGCTCGCCGCCCGTGATGCGGAGGGTGCGGACGCCGAGACGGGCGAAGATGCCGCCGACGCGGGCGAGCTCTTCGAGCGTCAGCAGCTCGCGGCGCTCGAGGAACGCGTACTCCCGCCCGAAGACCTCCTTCGGCATGCAGTAGACGCAGCGGAAGTTGCAGCGGTCGGTGATCGAGATACGCAGGGTCTCGAGCGGGCGCCCGAGCCGGTCGAGGAGCGGCTCCATCTACTCAGTATGGCCGTTGCTACTCGGCCCACACGCGGGCGAGCTCTACGAGAGTCGCCGCTGCGAGGCCCATGTCCTCGACGCAGATCCACTCGCGCTCGCTGTGCGCGTCGTGCCCGCCGGTGAAGAGGTTCGCCGACGGCAGGCCCAGCTCGGTGAGCGCCGAGCCGTCTGTGCCGCCGCGGATCGCGGTCTGCTTCGGCTCGAGCCCCACCCGGCGGATCGCCTCCTCGAGGTTCCCCAGGATCTCCGGATGCCGCTCGACCGCGACGCGCGGGTTCCGGTATTGGATGCGATCTTCGACCTCGATCGTGCAGCGCGGTTCGGCGGCGCAGACCTCCTCGGCAAGTCCACGCAGGAAGGCGACGTGCCCGGCGAGGAGATCGTCGTCGAAGTCGCGGACGATGAAGCGCAGCTCGACCTCCGACGAGTCGCCCTCGACGAGCACCGGGTGGACGTATCCCTCCCGGTCCTCGGTCGTCTCCGGCGCCAGGCCGTCCTGGGGGAGACGAGAAAGGATCTCGCCGGCCACCTTGATCGCGTTCACGAGCTCGCCCTTCGCCCAGCCCGGATGGATCGCGCGTCCACGGATGTGCATGCGCACCTGGGCACCGGAGAACGTCTCCACCTGCAGCTCCCCTGCGGTCGAGCCGTCGACGGTGTAGGCGGCCGCGGCGCCGAAGGTCTCGACCGGGAAGTGGACGACGCCGCGCCCGACCTCCTCGTCGGGGTTGAACGCGACCTTGATCGTCCCGTGCGGGATCTCCGGCTGTGCGACGAGATAGGAGACGGCGGCCATGATCTCGGCGATCCCGGCCTTGTCGTCGGCCCCGAGGAGCGTCGTCCCGTCGGTTGTGATCAGCTCGTGGCCGACGTGGTTCGCGAGCTCCGGCGACAGCTCGGGCTCGATCGACTGGCCCGAGTCGCCGAGCACGATCTCGCCGCCCTCGTAGCGCACGCGCTGCGGCGAGACGCCCGCACCACTCACTTCGCGCGCGGTGTCGACGTGGGCGAACAAGGCGATGGTCGGCACCTCGTGCTCGATAGTCGCCCGGAGGGTGCCGGTGACGTAGCCGTGCTCGTCCATCGTCACGTCGGCGAGCCCGATCTGCTCGAGCTCGTCGCGCAGGAGGCGCAGCAGGTCGAGCTGGCCGGGCGTGCTCGGGTACGTGTCCGATTCCTCGTCCGACCGGGTGTCGATGCGGACGTAGCGCACGAAGCGCTCGGCCGCGTTTTCGGCGAGCCGGGCGGCGAGGCTGGTCTCGATGGACATCGCGCGAGTGTACGTTCGGGGAATGCGCGTGCGTCTCGCTCAGCTGTACGGCGGCCTCGTCCTCTACGGCGTCAGCTCGTCGCTGCTCGTTCTCGCGGGCCTGGGGCTCGATCCGTGGGACGTCTTCCACCAGGGCCTGTCTCGCACGTTCGGTCTCGCGATCGGGACCTGGGCGATCATCGTCGGCGTCGTCGTGCTCCTGTTCTGGATCCCGCTCCGCCAGAAGCCGGGCCTCGGCACCCTCAGCAACGTCGTCCTCGTCGGCCTGACGATGAACGTCGTGCTCGGGCAGGTGAGCCCGCCGCACCTGCTGTCGGTTCGCATCGCCTGTCTGCTCTGCGGCGTGCTGCTGAACGGCATCGCCACGGGCGCGTACATCGGGGCGGGCCTCGGGCCCGGGCCGCGTGACGGCCTGATGACCGGGCTGGCGGCGCGCGGCCACTCGATTCGAGTCGTCCGCACCGGGCTCGAGCTCACGGTGCTCGCGGTCGGCTGGCTGCTCGGCGGCACGGTCGGCGTCGGCACGGTCGTGTACGCGGTTGCGATCGGGCCGCTGGCGCACGTGTTCATCCCGCTCTTCTCGCACGGCAGGCCGGCGCCCGAGGGCGCGTTGGAGGCCGTATAGCCGCCGTCGTCCTGGCGCTGGCGTCGGCGTTCCTCTTCGGCGCGATGAGCGTGGCGCTGCGGATGGCGCTCGACCGCGACCCGGACGCAGCGCTGGGAACGATCGCGACCGTCGGCACCGCGCTGGTCGTCGCGCTCGTCGCGGCGGCGGCCGAGACGCCTTCGCGCGGGCTCCACCTCTCGGCGGCCTGGCCGTTCCTGCTCGCCGGGCTGCTCTCGCCGGGCGCCGCCCAGATCCTCGTCACGGTCGCGATCCGCGAATCGGGCTCGTCGCGCGTCTCGATGATCTTCGGGACGGCGCCGCTCGTCTCGGTCACGATCGCGCTCGTCTTCCTCAACGAGCCGGCCAGCGCGCCGCTCATCGCGGGCGCGGTGCTCGTGGTCGGAGGGGGAGTGCTGCTCGCCCGCGAGCGCAAGCGCCCGGCCCACCTGAACCGGCTCGGGCTGGTGCTCGCCTTCGCGGGCGCGACGTTGTTCGCGGTCCGGGACAATCTCGTGCGCCATCTCGCGGTCGGCAGTACGGTGGTGCCGCCCGCCGTCGCCGCGGCGGCCGCGCTGCTCGGCGGGCTGGTGTTGATCACCGTCTGGGCACGGCAAGGGATCAGCCGCCGCTGGCTCGGGTTCCTGCCCGCCGGCGTCCTCTTCGGCGCCTCGTACGTCACGCTCTTCGAGGCGTACTACCGAGGCCGGGTGACCGTGGTCGCGCCGCTCGTCGCGATCGAGTCGCTCGTCGGCGTCGGCCTCTCTGCGCTCTTTCTCCGGGAGTCGGAGCTGGTGGGGAGGAGGCTGGTGTTCGGCGCGTTGCTGATCGTGGCCGGCGGCGCCCTCATCGGCGCCTTCCGCTAGACCGGTGGCAACCACCGTCACAAGCGCGTGGCGACTCTGCAACGGCAGCTCGCTGGAGGTAGCGGCGGAGCAGACGAGGGATCGGGATTCGTCTGTGAATCGCGCGTGAGCCTTTCGTATGGGTGGCTGCCACCGGCCACCGCAGGCTGGCCCAGGAATCTGCTATAAAGAGGCTTAGATTTTCTCACCACAGGAGGCAGAACACCACATGGCAAAGACCATCGGCATCGACCTGGGCACGACGAACTCGTGCATGGCCGTGCTCGAGGGCGGCGAGCCGACCGTCATCCCGAACGCGGAGGGCGGGCGCACCACGCCGTCCGTCGTCGCGTTCACGAAGGACGGCCAGCGGCTCGTCGGCGCCCCGGCGCGGCGGCAGCAGGTGACGAACCCGACGAACACGATCTTCTCGATCAAGCGCTTCATGGGGCGCAAGTTCGACGAGGTGACGGAAGAGATGACCATCGTCCCGTACGAGGTCGTCAAGGGCCCGAACGACGACGTGCGCGTCAAGGCGGAGGGCAAGGACTACGCGCCGCCCGAGATCAGCGCGATGATCCTCCAGAAGCTCAAGCAGGACGCCGAGAGCTACCTCGGCGAGACGGTGACGGACGCCGTCATCACCGTCCCCGCCTACTTCAACAACGCGCAGCGCGAGGCGACGAAGGACGCCGGCAAGATCGCCGGCCTCAATGTCCTCCGCATCATCAACGAGCCGACCGCGGCGGCGCTCGCGTACGGGCTCGACAAGGAAGGCTCCGACCAGACCATCCTCGTCTTCGACCTCGGCGGCGGCACCTTCGACGTGTCGGTGCTCGAGCTCGGCGACGGCGTGTTCGAGGTCAAGTCGACCGCGGGCGACAACCACCTCGGCGGCGACAACTTCGACAAGGCGGTCGTCGACTGGATGGCCGGCGAGTTCAAGAAGGACCAGGGCATCGACCTGACGCAGGACAAGATGGCGCTCCAGCGCCTCTACGAAGCTGCGGAGAAGGCGAAGATCGAGCTGTCGTCGACGATGACGACGCAGATCAACCTGCCGTTCATCACGGCGACCGCGGAGGGCCCGAAGCACCTCGACCTGCAGCTCACGCGGGCGAAGCTCGAGGAGATCACGGCCGACCTGCTCAAGCGCACGGTCGAGCCGACGAAGCAGGCGCTCGCCGACGCAGGCCTCGACTCCTCGAAGATCGACCACGTCGTCCTCGTCGGCGGGATGACCCGCATGCCGGCCGTGCAGGAGCAGGTCAAGCAGCTGATCGGCAAGGAGCCGCACAAGGGCGTCAACCCCGACGAGGTCGTCGCCGTCGGCGCCGCGCTCCAGGCCGGCGTGCTCAAGGGAGAGGTCAAGGACATCCTCCTGCTCGACGTCACCCCGCTCTCGCTCGGGATCGAGACGAGGGGCGGCGTGATGACGAAGCTGATCGAGCGCAACACGACCATCCCCACCAAGAAGTCCGAGGTCTTCACGACCGCGGAGGACAACCAGCCCTCGGTCGAGGTGCACGTCCTCCAGGGCGAGTCGGAGATGGCCGCGTACAACAAGACGCTCGGCAAGTTCCAGCTGGTCGGGATCCCGCCCGCGCCGCGCGGCATGCCGCAGATCGAGGTCACCTTCGACATCGACGCGAACGGGATCATCAACGTGTCCGCGAAGGACCTGGGCACCGGGAACATCCAGCAGATCCAGATCCAGGGCGGCTCCGGCCTCTCGGACGACGAGGTGCAGAAGATGATCCACGAGGCGGAGTCGCATGCCGACGAGGCGCATCGCCTCCGCGAGGCGGCCGACACCAAGAACCTCGCCGAGACGCTCGCCTACCAGACCGAGCGCTCGCTCTCCGAGCACCGCGACAAGCTCGACGAGTCCGAGGCCTCGACGATCGAGGGCCGGGTCATGGAGCTGCGCCAGGCGCTCGAGGGCGACGATCTCACCGACATCCGCACCAAGATGGACGCGCTGCAGGAGTCCTCGCACAAGCTCGCCGAGGTGCTCTATGCCGAGGCGGCCCAGCAGGCGCAGGCGTCCGCGGGCGGCGGCAACGGCGAGTCCTCCGACTCCGGCGGCGACGAGGTCGTCGAGGAGGGCGAGTACGAGGTCGTCGACGAGGAGGCGCCCACCTCGTGAGCGAGGAGCAGGTCGAGCAGCAGGAAGAGACCGAACGGGTAGAGGAGCAGCAGCCGGAAGACGACCGGCTGCTGCGCCTCGCGGCGGACTTCGACAACTACAAGAAACGCGCGGCCCGGGAAAGGTCGAGTACATCGCCCTGGCGAACGAGCGGCTCATCGCCGAGCTGATCCCGATCCTCGACGACCTCGAGCGGGCGCTCGCGGCGGCCGAGGAGCACCAGGAAGCACAGCTCGAGGAGGGCGTCGAGCTCGTCCACCGCTCCCTCGCGGCGCTGCTCCAGCGCCACGGGCTGACGTCGATCTCCACGGAGGGGAAATTCGACCCGCACGTGCACGAGGCGCTGCTCTCCCAGCCGTCCGAAGCAGAGGAGGGCTCGGTGCTCGACGTCGTCCAGAAGGGCTACAAGCTCGGCGAGCGCGTCGTCCGGCCTGCCCGCGTCGTGGTCGCGGCGGCCCCGCCGGCGCAGGAGGAGCCGGAGCACGATGCCTGAGTCGCTCTACGACACGCTCGGCGTCAAGAAGGGCGCCTCCGCCGACGAGATCAAGAAGGCGTACCGGAAGCTCGCCCGCCAGTACCACCCGGACACGAACCAGGGCGACAAGACCGCGGAAGAGCGCTTCAAGCAGGTGCAGACGGCGTACGACGTCCTCTCCGACGCGGAGAAGCGAAAGACGTACGACCGCTTCGGCTCGACGAACGGCCGCGGCGCCCCCGGCCCCGGCGGCCAGAACGTCGACTTCGGCGACTTCGACTGGAGCGGCGACCTCGGCGACATCCTCGGCGGCATCTTCGGCAACCGTGGCGGCCCGCGAGGACGTGGTCGGCCTCAGCCGGTCCGCGGCGCCGACGTCGAGACCCAGGTGCGGCTCTCCTTCGAGGACTCGCTGCAGGGAACCGAGGTGAAGGTTCCGGTCGAGCTGACCGTGGCCTGCTCGCAGTGCGGCGGCACGGGCGCCGAGCCGGGGACGGCCCCGGTCATCTGCCCTGACTGCAACGGCCGCGGCGTCATCTCCGAGTCGCAGGGGCTGTTCGCGCTCTCTCAGCCGTGCCCGCGCTGTCGCGGCAACGGCACCGTGATCGAGAAGCCGTGCTCGAAGTGCAAGGGATCGGGCCGCGAGCGCCGGCGGCGCACGTACAGCGTGAAGATCAAGCCGGGGGTCAAGGATGGGACGAAGATCCGGCTCAGGGGGAAGGGCGAAGCCGGCCAGAACGGCGGCCCGAACGGCGACCTGATCGTCGTCACGCGGGTCGAGCCGTCGCCGCTCTACGAGCGGCGGGGCGACGACCTGATCGTGGAGGTGCCCGTGTCCTTCCCGACGGCGGCGCTCGGCGGCAAGGTCGAGGTGCCGACGCCGGAGGGCGCCGTCTCGCTCAAGATTCCCGCCGGCTCCGAGGACGGCAAGCTGCTGCGGATCAAGGGGCGCGGCGCGCCGCGTCTCAAGGGCTCGGGCAAGGGCGACGTGCTCGCGCGCGTCCGGATCCAGGTGCCGCAGCGCGTGAACAAGAAAGAACGCCAGCTCCTCGAGGAGCTGCAGAAGGCGGTCGGCTGATGGAGACCTCCGACCGGCCGATCTACATGATCTCGGTCGCCGCCGAGCTCGTCGGCATGCACCCGCAGACGCTGCGGATGTACGAGACGAAGGGCCTCGTGCGGCCGCACCGGACGCCGGGCGGGACGCGCCTCTACTCCGATGCCGACATCGTGCGCCTGCGGGTCATCCAGCGGCTCACTTCCGAGGTCGGCCTCAACCTCGCCGGCGTCGAGCTCGTGCTGCGGCTCGAGGACGAGCTGCGGAAGGCGCACGGACAGGTCGTGCGCCTGCAGCAGCAGTTGCGCCGGGAGGTGCAGGACGTGCACCGCCATTACCGCCGCGACCTCGTGCACGTCCGGGACGAGCGGCTACCGGAAAGGCGGTAACGCATGGACTTCAACAAGCTCACGATCAAGGCCCAGGAGGCCGTGGCGGCAGCGCAGGAGTTCGCGCGCCGGAACGGCAATCCCGAGCTCTATCCCGAGCACTTGCTCCTTGCGCTGCTCGACCAGGAGCTGCCGCGCGAGCTCGTGCCCGACGCGGACACGCTCCGTGCGCAGGCCGAGGCGACGCTCGCCCAGAAGCCGCGCATCGAGGGCTCGCAGCAGCAGCCGCAGGTCGGCGCGCAGTTCTCGAAGGTGCTCGACCGCGCCGCCGACGAGGCGAAGAAGCTCGAGGACGAGTACGTCGCAAGCCAGCATCTCCTGCTCGCGCTCGACCCATTTTCCAAGGGCGGCGCCCCGCGCGACCAGCTGCTGGCGAAGATCGCCGAGGTCACGGCGGGCCGGCGCGTCACGTCGCAAGACCCCGAGGGCACGTACCAGGCGCTCTCGAAGTTCGGCCGCGACCTCACGGAAGCGGCGGAGAGCGGAAAGCTCGACCCGGTCATCGGCCGCGACGAGGAGATCCGCCGCGTCATCCAGGTGCTCTCGCGCCGGACGAAGAACAACCCCGTCCTGATCGGCGAGCCCGGCGTCGGCAAGACCGCGATCGTCGAGGGCCTCGCGCAGCGCATCGTCGCCGGCGACGTTCCCGAGTCGCTCAAGGGGAAGCGCGTCTGGGCGCTCGACATCGGCGGGCTGCTCGCCGGCTCGAAGTACCGCGGCGAGTTCGAGGAACGGCTCAAGGCCGTGCTCGAGGAGATCGCGAACGCGGCCGGCGAGATCATCGTCTTCATCGACGAGCTGCACACGATCGTCGGCGCGGGCGCGGCCGAGGGCGCCGTCGACGCCGCGAACATGCTCAAGCCGATGCTCGCGCGCGGCGAGCTCCGCTGCGTCGGCGCGACGACGCTCGACGAGTACCGCAAGCACATCGAGAAGGACGCCGCGCTCGAGCGGCGCTTCCAACCCGTCTTCGTCGGCGAGCCGTCCGTCGCCGACACGATCGCGATCCTCCGCGGCCTGAAGGAGCGCTACGAGGCGCATCACAAGGTGCGGATCCGCGACGCCGCGCTCGTCGCCGCGGCGGTACTCTCCGACCGCTACATCGCCGACCGGCAGCTGCCGGACAAGGCGATCGACCTCGTCGACGAGGCCGCTTCCCGGCTGAAGATGGAGATCGAGTCGTCGCCGGTCGAGCTCGACGAGGCGAACCGGCGCGTGACGCAGCTCGAGATCGAGCTCGCCGCGATGAGCGGCGAGTCGGACGAGGTACGCGCGCCCCTCGAGGCCGAGCTCGCGGAGGCGAAGGAGCGCCGCGACGGTCTCGCTGCGCGCTGGGCGCGCGAGAAGGAGGCGCTTGACCGGATCGGCGAGATCACGCAGCAGATCGACGCTCTGCGCATGGAGGCCGAGCGGGCGGAGCGCGAGGGCAACCTCCAGCGCGTCGCCGAGATCCGCTATGGCGAGCTTCCCGCGCTGGAGAAGGAGCTCTCCGAGCGCGACTCGCAGCAGGCCGGCTCGATGGTCAAGGAGGAGGTCGACGAGGACGACGTCGCCGCCGTCGTGGCGCGCTGGACGGGCATCCCGGTCGACCGGCTGCTCGAGGGCGAGACGGAGAAGCTCGTCCAGATGGAGAACCGGCTGCACCAGCGGGTCGTCGGCCAGGACGAGGCGGTCGAGGCGGTCGCGAACGCGTTGCGGCGGGCCGCGGACGGGCCTCCAGGATCCGAACCGGCCGATCGGCTCGTTCGTCTTCCTCGGCCCGACCGGCGTGGGGAAGACCGAGCTCGCCCGCGCGCTCGCCGAGTTCATGTTCGACGACGAGCACGCGATGGTCCGGCTCGACATGAGCGAGTACCAGGAGCGGCACACGGTCGCCCGGCTGATCGGCGCGCCGCCCGGCTACGTCGGCTACGACGAGGGCGGCCAGCTGACCGAGGCGGTGCGCCGCAGGCCGTACAGCGTGATCCTGCTCGACGAGATCGAGAAGGCCCACGCCGAGGTCTTCGACGTCCTGCTGCAGGTGCTCGACGACGGGCGCCTCACCGACGGGCAGGGCCGCACGGTCGACTTCCGCAACACCGTCCTGATCATGACCTCGAACGTGCGCTCGGTGGAGGCGCTGCGCGACGTCTTCCGGCCGGAGTTCCTGAACCGGATCGACGAGGTGATCGAGTTCCAGCCGCTGTCGAAGGAGCAGATCGCGGAAATCGTCGAGCTGCAACTCGCGCGGCTGCGCGAGCGGCTTGCCGAGCGTCGGATCGAGCTGGAGCTGACCGACGCGGCGAAGGAGGCGCTCGCCGAGGCAGGCTGGGATCCGGCGTACGGCGCCCGGCCGCTGAAGCGCGCGATCCAGCGGCTCCTCGAGAACCCGCTCGCGCTGCGCCTGCTCGAGGGCGACTTCGCCGACGGCGACACGATCCGCGTGGACGCCGAGGACGGCGAGATCCGCTTCGAGAAGGTCGGCGCCGCGGCCCCGGTCGCGGTGGCCTGACGCCGGCGAGGCCGGTGGCAGCCACCGCGACGACACCGTCACGAGACTGCGCCCGAAGGGCACGCAACCGCTCAGGGAGCGGGCGACCGGTGGCAGCCACCGTGACGGAAGACTGACGGAAGCGTCAAGGGACAGGTCTCGGGTTAGCCTCTTGCCATGCTGGTCGTCGCCGCGACTGAGCGGGAGCTCGCGCTCCTCGACGGGCTCGACACGTTCTGCTGCGGGATCGGGCCGGTCGAGGCGGCGCTGCAGACCGCGCGCATGCTCGGGGAGCGCAGGCCGGACGCCGTCGTCCACGTGGGGATCGCCGGCTCGCGCACGCTCGAGCCGCCGGCGCTCGTCCTGGGGAGCGAGGCTGTCTACTGCGACGTGATCGATCCCGGCTCGACCCTCCCGCGCATCGAGCGGGCTCGGCCGGACGCCGCGCTGCTCGACCGCGCGCGCGCCGCTCTCCCCGAGGCGCACGTCCTGCCGATCGCGACCAGCGGCAAGGTCGGCGGCGGAACCGGCTTCGACGTCGAGGCGATGGAGGGGTTCGGGGTGCTCCGAGCCTGCGAGCTCGCGGGCGTGCCGGCCGTCGAGCTGCGCGCGGCCTCCAACTCGCCCGACGAGGCCGATCGCAGGAACTGGCGCTTCGACGACGCGTTCGCCGCGCTCGCCGGGGCCTTACAGCGACTCGACGTCCTCTAGGAACTCCGCGTTGCCGTGGCGGGTGGGCGCGCCGTAGACGAAGACGAGGATCTCCTCGTCGCTCTCGTTGCGCATCTGGAGCGGCGTGCCCGGATGCGCGACCACCACTCCGCCCGGCTCGACGTCCACCCGCTCCCACGGCTCGCCGAGCAGCATCGTGAGCGTGCCGCGCAGCGGGACGAAGACCTCCTCCTGGTCGGGATCGAGGTGGCGCCGTCCGCGCGTGTGCGCCGGATAACGCCACATTCGCGCCCGCGACTCGGTCATGCCCGCGGCCTCCGTCAGTGTGGCGGCGTGGCGCGGCTCCTGGCCCTCGTGCCCGGGCCGCTCCTCCCACTCGAGCTCTCCCTCGTGGACGACGTCCCAGCTCACGGCCCGACGATACCCTCCGCGCCGATGGCCGAGCCGCGTCCAGCCGCGCTGCCGCCAGCCGAGCGGACGATCGGCCAGCTCGTCGCCGAGTCGATCCGCTTCTACGGCGAGAACTTCTGGTCGTGCCTCGCGCTCGGGCTCGTGCCGGCGGTCGTCACCGTGGTCAGCGCGAACGTCTCACGGCGGACCGCATTCATCCTCTCGCCGACGCTGTTCGCCGCGTTGCTCAGCGCCACGTACGTCTACGCCAGCGTGCTCGTGCTCGGGAACCGTCCGTCGCGGGAGCGGCTCGTCGTCGCCGGGCTGGCCGGCTGGATCGCGTTTGCGCCGGTGCCGTTCCTCGTGCTCGCCCTGCTCGTGCCCGGCATCCTCTGGCTCGCTGCGTTCGCGCTGCTCGTGCCGGTCCTGGTCGTCGAGAGCGTCTCGCCGAGGGAGGCCGTCCCGCGCGCCTGGCGGCTCGCCCGGGCCGACTTTCTCCACCAGGTCGGATCTCTGATCACCCTCGCGATCGTCGTCTTGCTCACCCAGGGCGTCCTCGCATTCGTCCTGCGCGGGTTCGGCGACGCGGCGGTCTGGATCGCGTACTTCCTCGCGAGCGTCGTCGTCTCGCCGCTCCTCTTCGTCGGTTCCGCGCTGCTGTACGTGGACCAGGCGGCGCGCGTCGAGTAGGTTGCCGCCATGCCTATCTACATCCTGCTCTCGCGGCTCTCCCAGCAAGGCGTGCAGACGCTCCAGAGCAACCCCGCGCGCCTCCAGGAAGTCAACCGCGACGTCGAGGAGCTCGGAGCGAAGGTGCTCCACCAGTGGGCGACGCTCGGAGAGTTCGACTTCGTCAACGTCGTCGAGGCACCGGACACCGCGACGATCGCCAAGGTCTCGGTCGCGCTCGGCGCCCGCGGATCGACGAAGATCCAGACGCTGCCCGCGCTCACCATCGACGAGTTCGTCTCGACGATCCAGTAGCTAGTCCGCGACGGCGACGCGGCGCACCGTGACGCCCCAGGCGGTCCCGCTCGCGAACAGCTCGTCGGGATCGACCTCGTCCGCCCAGCCGAGGAAGTGCGGCTCGGGGTTGTCCGCGGTACAGCCGTAGACCGCCGCCTGAAGCTCCGGCGGCGGCGGCTCGTCCTTCCCCAGTGCCGCCTCTTCCGCGCGCCGCTCGGCCTCTTCGGCGGCGGGACCCTCCATGTAGCCGCGGGGCATGGCGGGAGCGTAGTGCCGTACCCTCGTCACGTGCCGTCCGCCCTCGCCGTCCACGCGCTCGAGAAGCGCTACGGGCCCGTCCAGGCGCTCAAGGGCGTCGACCTCTCGGTGGAGGAGGGAGAGCTCGTGGGCTTGCTCGGCCCGAACGGAGCCGGCAAGTCGACGCTCGTGAAGATCGCGGTCGGGCTCGTGCGCGCCACGCGCGGTAGCGCAGAGGTCGTCGGCGCGCGCGCGGGCAGCCGCGCCGCCCTCGCAGAGCTCGGCTACCTCGCCGAGCTCTTCCGCTTCCCGGGCTGGTACACGGCGGACGAGGTGCTCCTTCTTCACCAGCGGCTGGCGCACTCCGAGGGCGGCGCCGCCGAGCGCGCGCGCCTGCTCGAGCTCGTCGCCCTGGACGACGCCCGCGCCCGCCGGGTCGACGGCATGTCGAAGGGGATGCAGCAGCGGCTCGGCATCGCGCAGGCGCTGGTGGGCTCGCCGCGGATGCTCGTCCTGGACGAGCCGACGTCGGCGCTCGACCCCGCCGGCCGCCGCGTCGTCCGCGTCCTGCTCGAGGAGCTGCGCGACCGCGGCGTCTCCGTCCTGCTCAACTCGCACCTGCTCTCGGAGATCGAGCTCGTGTGCGACCGCGTCGCGATTCTCCGCGCGGGCGAGGTCGTAGCCGCCGGCTCGCCCGCCGAGCTCTCACGGCCGCGCGGGGTGGAGCTCGAGACCGACGAGGGGACGCGGCTGATCGAAGGCGCCACGCGGGAGGACGCGCCGCACCTCGTCGCCGAGGCGGTCGCGGCGGGCCGGCAGGTCTACGGCGTCCAGGTCCTCACCTCGACCCTCGAGGACACCTATCTCGAAGCGGTGGGGGACGAGGTCTCGTGACCGCGGTGCTGACGATCATGGGCTACGGCTTCCGCGAGGCGGTGCGGCGGAAGGTCTTCACCGTCGTCGTGCTGCTGACGGCCGCCTTCCTCGTCCTCTTCTGGCTCGCCACGCGCTACGTCTTCTCGCGCCTCTCGAGCATCCACCCCGGAGACATCAACGTCGACCCGCGCACCTTCGCCGGCGCATTCCTGCTCGGGCTCGCGATGTTCGCCACCTTGTTCCTGGGAGTCGTGCTCGCGGTCTTCCTCACCCTGGGCGTCGTCTCCGGCGACGCCGAGCGCGGCCTGCTGCAGCCGCTCGTCGTGCGCCCGGTCGGCCGGGCGACCCTGCTGCTCTCGCGCTTCCTCGGCGCCGCGGCGGTCTGCATCGTCTACGTGCTCGCGGTCTACGGGATCGCCCTCGCGATCATCGACGTGTCCGGCAACTGGGTGCCCCCGTCTCCGCTCGCGCCGGGGCTCGAGCTCGCCGGCGCCGTCGTGATCGCGATCGCTCTCTCGATCCTCGGCTCCATCGTCCTCTCCTCGACGGCGAACGGGATCGCCGTCTTCATGCTCTTCGGCGCCGGCCTCACCGCGGGCCTGCTCGGCTCGATCGGCCACGCGCTGAGCTCGCCGACGATCGAGCACGCCTCCAGAGACGTGGCGTGGGCGCTCCCGTTCGAGGCGCTCTACCAGGACGGGCTCCGGATCATCTCGAGCAACGCGACCGGGGTTACGGGCTTCCTGCTCCAGCTCGGGCCGTTCGGCGGCGCGTTCGTGCACGGCTGGGGCGTCCGCATCTGGTCCGTCGGGTACCTCTGTGTCGCGCTCGCGCTAGCCGTGTTCCTGTTCCAGCGCCGCGATCTTTAGAGGAACTCGCATCGAAATGAAGCACGGGCTGCCCGGCCGCGCTGGTCGGCGCGATCCTGCGTCCTCGGTCGCGCGAATAGCGCTGCTATTCACGCTCCCTGCGTCCTTGGCTCGCACTCGACCATCGCACCCGGTCAGCGCGTGGTCATTCCGACGCGAGTTCTAGCGCCACCTCGCCCGCGAGCCGCGCGTTCTGGGCGACGAGCGCCTTGTTCGCCGCCTCGGTGCGGCCGCCGCTCTCGCGGTGGAGGTGCCCGAGGACGTACGGCGTCACCGCCTGGCCGCTCACGCCGGCCGCCTCGGCGGCGGCCAGCGCCGCCTCGACGAGCGGTTCCACATCCTCGAGCGGCTCGTCCGGCGGCCTGCCGAGCAGGAGCCCGGCACCGCCGAGCTGCCAGTGCGCCTCGGCCATGCGTGCCGCCTCCTGCGCCGACTCGACGCGCGCCGAGACGGGCGGCCCGTCCTCGGCGGCGTAGAAGAGCGGCAGCGTGTCGACGCGGAACCCGAGCACCGGCACGCCGAGCGACTCGAGCAACTCCGTCGTGGCCGGGACGTCGAGGAGCGACTTCACGCCCGCCGAGACGACGAGTGCGGGCGTCTGCGCGAGCTGCGCGAGGTCGGCCGAGATGTCCGGCGGTTCCGGGAAGCCGCGGTGGACGCCGCCGATGCCGCCGGTCGCGAGGACGCGGATCCCGGCTGCGCGCGCGACCGCGAGCGTGCCTCCCACGGTCGTCGCGCCGATCGCTCCCTGGACAGCGGCGGCGGCGAGGTCGCGCGGCCCGGCCTTGCGGGCGAACGGCCCGAAGCGGCCGAGCTCCTCCTCGGTCAGACCGACGTGCACCTCTCCCTCGAGAACTCCGACCGTCGCCGGAACGGCGCCTGCCGCGCGGACCTGACGCTCGGATTCGAGCCCGACCTCGACCCCCTCGCCGGGCGGGAAGCCGTGCGCGACGAGCGTCGTCTCGAGCGCGACGACCGCGCCGCCGGCGGCCAGCGCCTCGCGCACCTCGTCGGCGACGCGGATCACGCCGACCGTTCCATCTCCGCGAAGCGGCTCTCCTCGCCGCTCCGCACCTCGTGGAAGCCGGCGCGCCGGTAGGCCCGCGAGCGCCCGCTCGTTCCAGCGCGCGACCCAGAGCCGGAACGTGCGCGGCCGCCACTCGCGGCGGGCGTATTCCAGCCCTGCCTCGATGAACGGCTGCGCCAGGCCGCGGCTGGTCAGGTCCGGGCGCATCCCGAGCCCGAGCCGCACCTCGTGTCCCTCGGGCACGAAGTTGAAGAAGCCGACGAGCTCGCCGTCGTCGTCGACGACCGCGCGCAGATGCGTCCGCCGGGCCGGGTTCGCAAACAGTTCGACGCGCCGCGGGTCGGCCGACGTGTCGTACCACTCGTACGGGAACTCGTACCGCCACCCGGCGATCGCCGCTGCCTGGTCGTCGGTGATCGGCTGCACCATCACGGGAGCGACCCTACGTTCGCGACGCAGCGCGCCGCCGCGTCGAGACCTCGGCGCGCGGCTTCCTCGAGCGAGCCGCCCACCAGGAAGCCGGCCGCGAGCGCGTCGCCGGCTCCCGTGGGATCGACGACCGCGGCGTCGACGGCGGCGAAGTCGAGCTTCGCGTCCGGCGTGAGCACGGTGCAGCCGCGCGCGCCGCGCTTGAGCACGCCGACCGGAGCGGCCAGGTACGCCCCTCCCAGCAGCTCCCATTCCGCCTCGGTTGCGAAGAGGACGTCGGGCGCGAGCTCGTCGAGCAGCTCCCGGAACCGCACCGGCCCGTAGCGGCGGATCTCGGTCCACGCCGCGAGGTCGACCGAGATGCGCGCACCCTGCTCGCGCGCGAGCCGAGCGGCCAGAGCCGCCGTCGCGGCAATCGGCTCCCGCAGGAGTGCATAGCCGGAGAGGTGGAGGACGTCGCACGCGACCCAGGAGCCGTCGAGCTCGTCCGGCGCGAACGACGGCGCGACCCCGCGGTCGGAGGCGAGGGAGCGGTCGCCGCCGTGGACGACGGAGACCACGACGCCCGTCGCGCCCTCGCCCACCGGGCCGACGAGCTCGACTCCGTGCGCGTCGAGCTCCCGCGCGACCAGCTCGCCGGCGGGGTCGTCGCCCCGTTTCGCGATGCACCGCGCCTCGGCTCCGAGCTCGGCCGCCCAGGCCGCGACGTTGGCTGCCTGGCCACCCGCTCCCGCCCGGTTCGACGCGCGCACGTCGGCGCCCGGAGCGAGAGGCTCCTCGAGCAACACGACCACATCGAGCAGTACGTCACCGAGCGTCGCGATCCGCAAGGCACAATCGTCCCATGCAGTCGGGGAGGACGAGCGCGAGAGCGCGTGATTTTTTGCTGGGCGGGCTCGTCGGCGGCGCGGCCGCGGTCGCGGCTGCCCGTCGCCGCCGGCTCGTGCGGCGGCGTCAGGAGCAGCGGCTGGAACGCCCGGCCGGGCTCGCCGCGTTCGAGGGCGCACCGTGCTTCGAGGAGCTGCTCGAGGAGCAAGCGTCGGCAGCCGAAAGATGAATCCAGTTGAACTCTTCGTTTCGCGGCGCAGTTCGGTGAGAATGCTCAACTGATGGTCCGGCCGGTCCGCCTCGTCGCTCTGCTCGCGGTTCTCGCTTCCGCCGCCGTCGCGCTCGCCGCGCCGACGCCTGCATCCGCTCGCCTGTCGCCGATCGGTACGCAGTTCCACGTCATCATCCTCGACAAGATCAGCAATGCCACGTTCGCCTCGCTCGCAGAGCGCGGCGCCGTCGGTCTTGTGCGCCCCGGTTATGGCCCGACGACGAATCGCCGTCGCGCGCTGGCCGAGCTCGTGCGCGGATCGGAGACGAACGCGCGGCTCGGCGGCGTCCCGAAAGGCACCCCGCTGCTCAACGCAGACCGGGCCACCACGTTCCCGAACTGCCACATGTGCATCGTTCTCCAGCTGCCGCCACGCGGTGCGCCGGCCGCGAACAACCGTTTGTATCGAATCGCCATGATCGGGCGCGGCTACCACGGGCTCCTCACCTCTCCGACGACGCGCATCCCCGGCCTTGTCTCGATCGTCGACATCGCACCGACGGCGTTGGGCCATGTGCGCGGCAGCATGTCATGGGCTCCCGCGAGCCCAGCGGCGTCGGTCGCCGCTCTCTCGAGCCTGGGCGCGCAGATCCACGGAGAGGATCGCCTGAAGTACGCGGGAGTCTTCATCGTCGCCGGCATCGTGATCCTCCTCGCGCTGCTCGGCTGGACTGCCGCCGCGCGACGCGGCCATCCCCGCGGCGCTCCTCGCGAATCTCGTGGTCGGCGTGCTGCAAGTCACGAACGAAGTGGCAATCGTCGCGCTGTTCACGACTGCGAGCGTGCTGGGAGCTCTGTGGCTGGCCCGAGTCTGTCGCAACGACCTTGCGCTGCTCGGCTTGATCGTCCTCGTCCTCGTCGCCTACGTGCTCGTGTACACGGGACGGCCCGAATGGGCGGCGGTGACGCCGCTCGGCCCCGACCAGAATCTGCGCTACTGGGGGATCGGCGACCAGATTGCGACGCTCTTGCTGGCGCCGTTGCTGATGGGCGCGGTGATCGCACGTCAGCGGTTCGGCTGGTTCGGGTTCGCCGCTTTCTCGCTGCTCGGAATCTTCGTGATGACCGACAACCGGCTCGGCGCGAACGGTGGAGGCGCGATCGGGCTCGGGCTCGCCCTCGCACTGCTCGGCGCACGCCTCTCCCGGCGCGGTGTGGTCGCGCTCGTCGGAGCCGTGGCGGCGGCCGGAGTGATCGTGCTGGCCATCGTCCAGCACGGGTTGGCCTCCCCGGGCCCGAACCATTTGCGGAGCGCATTCGGGAGCGGGGTCGGCGGCTTCGTCGACGTCGCCGCGCATCGCGTGCCGCTCGTCTACGCGCCTGCCGTGGAGGATTGGACGTTGACGCTCCCGCTCGCCGTCCTCCTGCTCGTCAGCGCAGCACTCGCCTTCCGGGTGACGCGCGCGGCGGCGGCGCGTGACCTTCTCCTTGCGCTTGCCGCCGGACTTGTCGCCTCTCTGCTCATCAACGACGCGACCGGATTCATGCTCACGGCCGGCATCGCCTGTGCCTCGTCGGTCGCACGCTTCACTCCGACCGGTGCGCGGGTCAGGGTGCCGGTGCTCGCGCATGCGCGCCGCGCCCGGCGTGGTGCGCGCCACGGCCAAGCCGCCGCCAGGCTGAGCTCGCCTGGCCCGCTGGTACCGTCCGCACGCGTGCCCATCTACGAGTACCGCTGCCCGAACGGACATCACTTCGAGCGCTTCCAGTCCATGACGGCCCCGGCGCCGGAGAAGTGCGACGAGTGCGGCGCGTCCCCGGTCGAGCTCGTCCTCTACCCGGTTGCGATCCACTACAAGGGCTCCGGCTTCTACACGACCGACTACGGCAAGGGGAAGGCCGCGAAGAAGGACGGCGACGGCGGCTCGTCCGGCGGCGAAAGCAAGGGCGGCGAGAGCGGCAAGACGGACTCGAAGCCGGCCGAGAAGAAAGCCGCCGCCGGCGGCGACTCGTAGCGCGCGGCTACTTCGGGTAGTTGGCGTTGCCGACGACACAGCCCGGCGCGTAGGGGCTGCCCTTCGGTGGCGCCTGGGGGGCTGACCGCCCGAGCACCGTGTCGATCACCTGGATGTTCTCGGGGCTGCCGATGATCACGTCGCCAGCGAGTTCGTGATCCCCGTCCCGCCGAGCCGGCAGTGGACCGTGCTCCCGACACGGAACTTCACCCAGGCGAGCTGCATGAGCTCCCAGGTCGAGAGGTCGGTCGCGATCGGCTTCAGCAGCGAGCTGCCGCTGAACGGCAGGGAGAAGAACCGCGACGGGCTTCCCAGCTTGGTCAGGGTCGCCTGCTCGACGAGCTGCTGATTGTGCTGCCGGTTGAAGTCGGTCCACGAGGGATCGAGCTGGTTCTCGCGCACCCGGGAGAAGATCAGCGCCTGGTGCCCGTTCAGGTGCGTCGGGCCCTTGTGGAACCGCCAGCCCTTCCACCGGAGGCATTGCTGCTGGGACTTGTAGGGGCAGTCGAACCGGTTCGAGAGGATGTTCTCCGGGACGTCGACCGTGATCCCGCCGACGGCGTTGATGAGCTTCTCGAACTGGTTGAAGTCGACGATCACCACGTGGTTGACCGGCAGGGACTTGCCGAGGAGCTTGTCGAGCGTCTGCGACTGCGAGCTTCGGCCCGCCGAACTGCATCGCCGCGTTGATCTTCTCCTCGCCGTGGCCGGGCACCTCGGTCTGCAGGTCGCGCGGGACCGAGAGGTAGTACAGGCGGTGGTGGCCCGGGTCGGTGTGGAGGAGGGTGATCGAGTCGGAGTGCTGGTCCACGGAGCGGCCGGTGCTCCCCTTTCCCGTGGCATGGTCGGTGCCGAGCAAGAGGATCGTGGTCGGGCTGGAGAGGAGCAGTCCGCTGTCGGGCGTCAGAACCGGCCGCACGCTCTGCGGCAGCCGCTTGTTCGCGTCGCTGACGCCGCTCGAGACCGAGAGGTAGCCCAGCGCTCCCCAGATCACGAAGAGGACGAGCAGGCCGAGGATCGAGACGAGCGTCCAGCGGCGCCACGTCCAGCCCAGCCAGAGGCGCCGGCGGCGCGGTGGCCGTTGGACGACCCGGCCCGGGCCGGAGCCGTCGCTGCGGACCGCGCGCCGGGTAGCCCGGTCGCGCCGCTGCAGCGGCACCTTGCCCTTCGTCCGGCCGCCGCGATAGACGCGATACGGCTTCTCCCCGGGGGCGGCCATGCGGAGGATTACGGTACCCACTGTGCAGGCGGGCCATGCGATCGGAGTGGACCTCGGGGGCACGAAGATCCTCGCCGGCGTCGTCGCCCGGGACGGGACCGTCGTCCGGCGCCACGAGCGGCCGACCCCGCTGGACTCGCAGGAGCACCTCCTCGCCGAGCTCGAGGCCGCCGTGGCTGAGCTGGTGGACGAGTCCGTCGCGGCTGTGGGCTTCGGCGCGCCGTCTCCGATCGACCAGGAGCACGGCATCGTCGTCCGCTGTGTCAACCTGCCGCTCGAGAACGCGCCGCTGCGCGACCGGATGCACGAGCGGTTCGGGGTCCCGGTGGGGCTCGACAACGACGCGAACGCGGCCGCGATCGGCGAGTGGCGGGCGGGCGCGGGGCGGGGAGAGGACGACCTCCTGATGCTCACCCTCGGGACGGGCGTCGGCGGTGGGGTCATCTCCGGCGGCAGGCCGTTTCGCGGCCGGAACGGCATCGGGGCCGAGTTCGGGCACGTCGTGATCGTCCACGGCGGGCGGCCGTGCCAGGGCGCGTGCACCGGGCGCGGCCACCTGGAGGCGTACGTCAGCGGCAGCGCGGCGACGGCGGCGGCGCAGGAGGCGTTCGGGCCATCGGCGGATGCGCACCGGCTCGTGCGTCTCGCGAACGAGGGCGATGCGCGGGCGAAGGAGCTGCTCGAGGAAGTCGCCGGCTACCTCGGCTCGGGCATCGGCTCGTTCGTCAACGTCTTCGCGCCGCAGCTCGTCGTCCTCGGCGGCGGCTTCGGCGTCGCGGCCTTCGACTACCTGCGCGGGCCGGCCGAGGAGGTCGCCCGGCGGGAGGCGCTTGAGCCGATGCGCAACAGCCTGCGGTTGGCGAAGGCCGAGCTCGGCACGGCCGCGGGCCTGATCGGCGCCGCCTTCGTCGCGTTCGAGGCGCTCGACGCGGCCGAGAGCGCGTAATGCCGCCGCTACCCGAGGACTGGAATGTCGTCTGAGCTCGCGTCATGTCCTCCGCAGACTCGTCCGGAACCTGGTTCCGGACGGTGGCCTTCTCGGACACGGCCGGTACCTGGTTCCGGCCGCGTCTCGTTGGGCGAAGGAAGCTGATGCCGCTCGCGGTCTGCGCGACGCCGATCGGGAACCTCGAGGACGTCACCCTTCGAGTGCTGGCCGAGCTCGCGGCCGCCGACGTCGTGCTGTGCGAGGACACGCGCCACACGCGCGTCCTGCTCGAGCGCCACGGGATCAAGGCCAGGCTCCTCTCGTATCACGAGCACAACGAGGCACGGCGGACCGCTCAGCTTCTGCCGCGGCTCGAGGGGGGCGAGAGAGTGGCGCTCGTCTCCGACGCGGGCCTGCCGGGCGTGTCCGACCCCGGGGCGCGGCTTGTGCGCGCGGCGCTCGCGGCGGGCGTCGACGTGACCGTGCTGCCGGGGCCGTCCGCCGTCGAGACCGCGCTCGTCGCCTCCGGGCTCGTCGCGGAGCAGTACCGCTTCGTCGGCTTCCTGCCGCGCGGCGAGACGAAGCTGGCGGCGCTGTGGGAGGAGCTGTGCGGCTGGCCGTGGCCGACGGTCGCCTTCGAGTCGCCGCAGCGGCTGCCCGCGACGCTGCGGTCGCTCGCGGCCGCCGATCCGGAGCGAGAGGCGGCCGTCTGCCGCGAGCTGACGAAGCGGTTCGAGGAGGTCGTGCGGGGAACGGCTGCGGAGCTCGCGCGAGCGGTTCGACGAACCGCCGAAGGGCGAGATCACGCTCGTGCTCGGGCCAGGGGTGGCTCGCGCATCGGGCGACGAGGAACGCGCCCTCGCGACCGTCGCCGAGCTCGTGGCTGCGGGCGTGCCCCGGCGGCAGGCGGCGGAGCTCGTCTCGAGCCTCGTGGGCATCCCGCGGAACCGCCTCTACAAGCAGTCGCTGTAAGCAGATTTGACAACGAAGAGCGGTCGCGCTACCCTGCGTCGCCTGTTGCTCATCCTGACAACGATACGGCGGCTGGCGGTCATTCTCTTCGCCTTCCTGGTGTGGACGCCGGTCGCCTACGCCTGGAGCTGGCCCGTGCAGGGCCCGGTCGTGCAGCCGTTCTCCTACGACGAGTCGCACCCGTACGCGTCGGGGCAGCATCGCGGCATCGACATCGGCGCGGACGCGACGGGCGAGACGGTGGTGGCGCCGGCAGCGGGCACGGTCAGCTTCGCGGGATCCGTGCCCACGAACGGCAAGACGGTGACGATCGCGACCGCGGACGGCTATTCCGTCACGCTCACGCACCTCGGCTCGATCGCCGTCACCGAGGGCGCGACGGTCGCCGAGCAGCAGGCCGTCGGCACGGTCGGCCCGAGCGGCACGCCCGAGGTGGACGGGCCGTACGTCCACCTCGGGATTCGCGTCTCGGCCGATCCGAACGGCTATGTCGACCCGCTCAGCCTCCTGCCTCCGACCGCGGCGAGCAGTGGAACGCAGACCGGCACGACCGCGTCGCAGCCGGGCGCAGGATCCGCGGCCGCACCCAAGAGCAAGCCCGCGAGCTCGGTTCCGGCGGCGCCGAACGAGCCCACGGGTGGCAAACGCCCGAGGATCGCGCGCCAGCGCGTCCGGAGCCGGGTCCGGGTGCGCGTCCAACGGCACGAGCGCGCCCAGAAGCCGCGCGCGCACGTTCGAACGACCCGGTCGCAGCACCGTTCTGCGGTGCGAGACCGCGCGAGCGAGCGGGCCGCGAGCTCCTTCCGGCGGCCGCTCGCCGAGCCGACGGTTCCCAGGCCGATCGGTCTCGACGCCGGCCACGAGCCTCGGCCGAGCGCGCACGTCGCGCAGCCGCATCCCGACCCGTCGAACCTGCTCTCCCACCTGATGTGCAACGGGGCGGCGGCCGTGTTCGCGCTTGCTCTGGTGCTCGCCACGAGTCGGAGACGACGGCGCCGGAACGCAAGCCCGATGGCGTGCGCGGAGGTTCTACACCTGCCGCCATCAGCGGACGAGCACCGCCACGCGTCGCGCGCCGCCTGATCCGGCAACGGCGCGCCCGACCCGGTGCCCACGCCTTCGTATCATGGTTGAGTGCGCTTCTACCTCACCACGCCGATCTATTACGTCAACTCGAGCCCGCACATCGGGCACGCGTACACGACGGCGATCGGCGACATGCTCGTCCGCTACCACCGGCAGCGCGGCGACGACACGTTCTTCCTCACGGGCGTCGACGAGCACGCGACGAAGGTGTGGCGCGTCGCCGAGGAACAGGGGCTCGAGCCGCAGGAGTACGCGGACCGCATCGCTGTGCCCTGGCGCGAGCTCCCGCGGCGCCTGAACGCAGAGATCGACTTCTTCATCCGTACGAGCGACGAGGGGCACAAGGCCTTCGTCCGCGACTTCCTGCAGCGGATGTACGACAACGGCGACATCTACCAGGACGTCTACGCCGGCCTGTACTGCGTCGGCTGCGAGGCCTTCAAGACCGAGGACGAGCTGACCCCGGACGGCCTCTGCCCTGACCACCTCGTCGCCGCCGGAGTGGATCGAGGAGAAGAACTACTTCTTCCGGCTCTCCGCCTACCAGGAGCGGCTGCTGGCGCTCTACGACGAGCGCCCGGACTTCGTCCGGCCGGACTTTCGCTACAACGAGGCCCGCTCGTTCATCGCCGGCGGACTTCGCGACTTCAGCATCTCGCGCGCGGGACAGCCCTGGGGGATCCCGCTTCCGTGGGACGAGAGCCAGGTCGCCTACGTCTGGGCCGATGCGCTCGTCAACTACCTCAGCGCGCTCACCTACGCGCGGCCCGGCGAGGATCTTCGCGATCGGTTCTGGCCAGTGGCTGACCATCTGCTCGGCGAAGGACATCCTGCGCTTCCACTGCGTCTACTGGCCGGCGATGCTCCTTTCGGCAGGCTACGAGCTGCCGCAGCAGCTCTTCGTGCACGGCTATCTGCTGCTCGACGATCGCAAGATCTCGAAGTCGCTCGGCAACGTCGTCGAGCCGCTCGAGCTCATCGACGTGCTACGGCGTCGACGCCGTCCGCTACTGGATGGCGCGCGCGATCTCGTTCGGCCAGGACGGCAGCGGCTCGATCGAGGGGATCCGCGAGCGCTACGAGAACGAGCTCGCCAACGACCTCGGCAACCTGCTCTCGCGTACGACCGCGATGCTCGCGCAATACCGCGGCGGTGCCCTGCGGCGCGGTGACGCCGAGCCGGCCCTTCGACCTGACAGCGCTGGGCGACGACGTGGCGGAGCGCCTCGACCGCTTCGACGTCACCGGCGCGCTCGACCGGATCTGGGAAGGCGTGCGCTCGCTCAACCAGTACGTCACGGCCGAGGCTCCGTGGCAGTTCGCAAAGGACGAGGCGAACGCGGCGCGGCTCGACGGCGTCCTCTACAACCTCGTCGACGGACTGACCGCAGCTCGCCGTCGCGCTCGCCCCGTTCCTGCCGGAGACCGCGCCGCGGATCCTCGCCGCGCTCCGCCAGCCGGTCGACTCTCGCCTGGGAGCGCGTCCGCGAACGGCGTCGCGGACGAAGCGGACGGGATCGCGGCCGCCGAGCCGCTCTTCCCGCGGATCGAGCTTCCGGCGCCCGCTGCGTGATCGACACGCACGCCCACCTCGACCTCGCTCGACGACCCCGACGAGGCGATCGAGCGCGCGCGCGAGGCCGGAGTCACGCGCATCCTCACGGTCGGGCACCAACGTCGACGACTGCCGCGGCGCGCTGTCGCTCGCCGAGCAGCACGAAGGCGTCTTCGCGATCCTCGGCATCCATCCGCACGAGGCTGGCCGCGCGACGGAAGGCGCTGTCGACGAGTCTGCGCGTCTGCTCACCATCCGAAGGCGGTGGCGGTGGGGGAGATCGGCCTCGACTGGTTCCGCGACTACGCGCCACGCGAGGCGCAGCTGCCGCCTCTTCGAGACGCAACTCTCGATCGCGGCCGACATCGGCAAGCCGATCGTGATCCACACGCGCGCCGCGGACGAGGACACGCTCGCCGCGCTCGCCGGTTTCCACGGCACGGTCGTGCTCCACTGCTTCTCGTCGCCGCACCTGCTGCCGACGGCGCTCGAGCGCGGCTGGTACGTCTCGTTCGCCGGCAACGCCACCTTCCCGAAGGCCGTCGACCTACGCCTGGCCGCCACCCAGGTCCCGGCGGACCGAATCCTCGCCGAGACCGACTCGCCGTACCTCGCGCCGCAGCCGGTCCGCGGGCAGCGGAACGAGCCCGCGTACGTCGTCCACACGCTCGCCGCGCTCGCGCGGCGCGCGGCGAGGAGCCGGCCGAGCTCGAACGCCCAGATCGACGCGAACGCGACGCGGCGTGCTTCGGCCTGTGAAGAAGCAGTTCGGCCAGCACTTCCTGGCCGACCGCAACATCCTCGAGGTGATCGGCCGGCTCGCCGAGCTCGGGCCGGACGACGTCGTGCTCGAGATCGGCCCCGGCCAGGGCGTCCTGACGCGCTACCTCGCCGAGCGCGTCCGCCACGTCCACGCGGTGGAGATCGACCGCGAGCTCGAGCCCGAGCTGCGCGACCTCGGCGACGAACGTCGACGTCGTCTTCGGCGACGCGCTCAAGCTCGAGCTGCCGCAGGACGCGACGAAGCTCGTCGCCAACCTCCCGTACAACGTCGCCACGCCGCTCATCGTCGAGAGCCTCGACGGCCTGCCGAACGTCGGCCTCTGGTGCGTGATGGTGCAGCGGGAGGTCGCCGACCGCTTCTTCGCCTCGCCCGGCACGAAGGACTACGGCGCCGTCTCCGTCCTCGTCCAGCTCGCCGCGCGAGCGGACGGGATTCCATCCCGTCTCACGCGATGTCTTCCGGCCGCCGCCGAACGTCGACTCGGCGCTCGTCGCCTTTCGCCGCACCGAGCTTCCCGCGGACTTCGCCCGCGTGAAGGAGGTCGTCGACGGCGGCGTTCGCGCACCGGCGCAAGACGCTCGCCGAATTCGCTCGCGCTCAGCAGCGCTCGCCACGCGCGAGCAGGCCGCGGACGCGCTCGCCGCGATCGGCCGTCCCGCGGAGACGCGCGCCGAGGCGCTCGCACCGCCGGAGTTCGTCGCGCTCGCGGAGGCGCTGAAGTGAAGCGCGCCCCGGCCCCGCGAAGATCAACCTCGCGCTCGTCGTCGGCCCGACCGCGCGACGACGGCAAGCACGAGGTCGCTGACCGTCCTGCAGCGCATCGACCTCGTCGACCGGATCGAGCTCGACGAAGCGCCGACGCTCCGCGGTCGAGGGCTTCGCCGAGGACACGCTCGTCCGCGCGGCGCTCGAGCGAGCTCGCCCGCAGCGCCGGGGTCGACCGCGCTGGCGCGTGCGGATCGAGAAGAGGATCCCGGTCGCCGCGGGTCTCGGCGGCGGCAGCTCCGATGCGGCGACCGCGCTTCGGCTTGCCAACGAGACGCTCCCCGAGCCGCTGCCGGCTGAGGAATTGCGCGAGCTCGCCGCGCAGTTCGGCGCCGACGTGCCGTTCTTCCTCGCCGACGGCCCGCAGCTCGGCACGGGCGACGGAAGCGAGCTGGCGCCGCTCGACCTGCCGCAGGACTTCTGGGTCCTCGTCCTCCTCCCCCGCGAAGCGGTGAAGACCTCGACGGCCGACGTGTACGCCGCCTTCGACGAGAGGAAGGACGTGGCCGGCTTCGCCGAGCGGCGCCAGGCGCTGCTCGACGGGCTCGCCGGGGTGAAGCGGCCGCGCGATCTCGCCGCCCTGCCGCCGAACGACCTCGTGAGCTCGCCACTCGCGGAGGACGTGCGCGCCGCCGGTGCCTTCCGCGCCGACGTCTCGGGGGCGGGGCCGGCCCTCTACGGGCTCTTCCATCACCGCCGCGACGCAGAGGCCGCGAGTCGCGCGCTCCGCCGCCTCGGGCGGACCTGGCTGGCCGCACCTGCGTGGTACGGTTGAACGGTGCTGAGCGAGTCGTCGTCGTCCCCGGCCGAACGCGGCCCCGGCGGTTGGCTGAGGGCTCGTCGCCACCGTCTCGCGCTCTGGGTCGCCGTCGGCGAGGGCATCCTCGTCGCGGTTTCCCACGACCTCACGAAGTGGACGGTCGTCGCGCTCGCGGCGATCGCGGCGGTCGCCTGGGCGCTGGGCCGGAACAGCCGCTCGCGCGGGATTCGGCAGGCCCTGTGGATCTTCCTCGTCTCGCAGCTGATCGCCGTCGTGCTCGTCCTGTTCGCGGTCTTCTTCAAGTGGCTGCTGATCCTCGGCCTCATCGCGTGCGCCGTCATCGCGCTCGTGTTCCTCTGGTTCGACCGCCGGTAGACTTTCGTGCCCCTGGGGCGTAGCCAAGTGGTAAGGCAACGGGTTTTGGTCCCGTGATCCCAGGTTCGAATCCTGGCGCCCCAGCCACCTCTCATTGACATGGCAGACGAGCTCGCAGCAGTCGTGATGGCCGCCGGGATCGGTACGCGCATGAAGAGCGCGACACCGAAGCACCTGCATCCGATCCTCGGCCGGAGGATGGTCGACTGGGTCGTCGACGCGGCGCATGACGCCGGCGTCGAGCGGCTCGTCGTCGTCGTCTCGCCGCAGACGAGCGACCTGCTCGAGGACGTCGAGGTCGCCGTGCAGGAGGAGCCGCTCGGCACGGGTGACGCCGTCCGCTCCGCCCGCAGTGCGTTGGAGGGCTTCGGCGGCGACATCCTCGTCCTCAACGGCGACGTCCCGGCGCTCAGGCCCGAGACGATCCGCGCGCTCGTCGACGCGCACCGGGCGGCCGGCGCAGCCGCGACCGTCCTCTCCTTCGAGCCGGCGAACCCGGGCGCTTACGGACGCGTCGTCCGCGACGCTGACGGCCGGCTCGCCCGGATCGTCGAGGCCGCCGACGCCTCGCCCGACGAGCTCGCGCTCGGTGAGGTCAACTCCGGCATCTACGTCTTCCGCGCCGAGAAGCTGTGGCCGGCGGTCGAGCGGCTCGACCCGCACAACGCCCAGGGCGAGCTGTACGTGACCGACACGCTCGGCCTGCTCGTGGCGGACGGAGAGCCCTGCGCCGTCCAGCTCGCGGACGATCCGCTCGAGGCCGAGGGCGTGAACACCCGCGTCGAGCTCGCGCTCGCGGCCGCCTCCCTCCGCGACCGGATCAACGAGGCGCACATGCTCGCGGGCGTCACCATCGTCGACCCGGCCACCACCTGGATCGAGGCCGGCGTCGAGATCGAGCCCGACGTCACGGTGCATCCGTACACCGTGATCCGCGGCGGCGTCCGCATCGAGGGAGGCGCCGAGATCGGGCCGTTCGCCTATGTCCGCGCGGTGAGCGTGATCGGCGAGGGCGCGAAGATCGGCACCTTCGTCGAGGTCAAGAACGCCGCAGTCGGCGCCGACGCCAAGATCCCGCACCTCTCGTACGTCGGGGACGCGGAGGTGGGGGAGGGCACGAACGTCGCGGCTGGCAACATCACCGCCAACTACCCGCACAAGCCGGGAGAGCCGAAGGGCCGGACGCGGATCGGGAGCAACGTCAGGACCGGGGTCGACAATACGTTCGTAGCGCCTGTCGAGATCGGCGACGACTCTTGGATTGCACCCGGAGCGGTCATAACGGAGAATGTCCCGCCCGGCTCTCTCGCCGGGTTTGCTCCTCGCCAGGAAACGAAGGAAGGATGGGTCCGCGACAAGCATGGAGAGTCCGACGGCGACTGAGCTGGCCCTCCCGGGCCTCGAAGGCAGCGTGGTGAGCGAGCCGCAGCCTCAGCACTACATCGTCCGGGGACCGGAGAAGCGGCTGATGGTCTTCTCGGGCCGCTCGCATCCCTATCTCGCGCGGGCGATCGCCGAGAAGCTCGACGTGCAGCTCGGCGACGTCGAGCTCAGCACGTTCCCGAACGACGAGACGTACTGCCGCTACCTCGAGTCGATCCGCGGCGCCGACGTCTTCATCGTCCAGACAGGCGCGCCGCCGGTGGACAAGAACCTGATGGAGCTCCTGCTGATGATCCAGGCGGCGAAGCTCGCGTCGGCCAAGCGAATCACGGCCGTGATCCCCTGGTTCGCGTACTCGCGCCAGGACCGGAAGGCAAAGCCGCGCGAGCCGATCTCGGCCCGCCTCGTCGCGGACATGCTCCAGCTGGCGGGCGTCGATCGTGTCCTGACGATGGACCTCCACGCGGGCCAGATCCAGGGATTTTTCACGATCCCGGTCGATCACATGACTGCGCTGCAGCTGTTCGCGACCCACTTCCGCGACCTAGGCTTGACCGGCGAGGGGGTCGTCGCGGTCGCGCCGGACGCGGGCCGGGCGATGCAGGCCGTCCGCTTCGCGGAGATGATCGAGGGAAGCTTCGCGATCATGCACAAGATGCGGGTCGCGGCCGACCACGTCGAGGTGACGGAGGTGACCGGCAAGGTGCGCGACAAGAGGGCGATCGTCGGCGACGACGTCTCGACCACAGGAGGCACGCTCGTCGCCGGCGCCCGGGCGCTGAAGGAGCACGGTGCGGCGGAGGTGAACGTGTTCGTGACGCACGCGCTCTTGTCGGACAAGGCGCTCGAGTTGATCGGCAACTCGGAGATCGACCGCATCGTCGTCACCGACACCATCCCGGTCGACCCTCGCAAGCGCCCCGACAACATGACCGTCCTCAGCGTCTCCGGCCTGCTCGCCGAGGCGATCATGAACGTCTTCGCCGACGACTCGGTCTCGGCGATCTTCGGCGGCGAGAACCAGCTCTTCTAGGTGCGCCCCGAACCCGCATCTGCGGGTCGCCCGTTGCCTCGTGAAGTACACGAATGCAAAGGGGTGCGACGTCGATGAACAAAGGAGTGATCGTTCCGGCTGCCCTCGGCGCTGCGGGCGCCTTGGCCGCCGGTAAGGGGCCGAACCTCGTCAAGGGGCTCACCGACACGCTCGACGGGGCCAAGGAGCGTGCCGAGGCGAAGGTGGGCGAGAAGGTCCTCGACACCGCGAAGGACCGGCTGGAGACCCAGGGCGGCCTGGCGGGGAAGTTGCTCTCCAAGGCGATCAGCGCCGGAGGAGGCGGCGGGAGCGGGGGCAAGAAGACGCGCCGCCTGCCGATCCAGCGCTGGACCGACGTCGCCGTGCCGGTCGAGGACGCGTACAAGGCCTGGTCCGACTTCGAGGAGTTCCCGAAGTTCATGCACCGCGTCCTCCACGTCGAGAAGGTCGGTCGCAACAAGCTGCGCTGGCAGGAGAAGATCTGGTTCAGCCGGCGCCAGTGGGAGGCGACGATCACCGAGCGCCGGACGAACGACCGGATCGTCTGGAAGACGACGAGCGGCATGTCTCACCGCGGCGTGGTGAGCTTCCACAAGATCGAGCCGAACCTCACCCGGGTCATGGTCGAGATGGAGTTCGAGCCGAACGGCATGGTCGAGAAGATGGCGTCCGGGCTGCGGTTCGTGAAGCGGGCCGTCCAGGCCGACCTCGCGCGCTTCAAGGCCCACGTCGAGATGGAGGACGCGAACGGCATCGAGTACCGGGCCGCGCGCGACGACAGCGACGAAGACACCGACGCCGACGAGTCGCCCAGTCGGGGCAAGGCCGCCTCGCAGAGCGGCTGATCGCCCGGGCGAACGTCACGGAGTCGAGGCGAGCCGCCGGCGCACGAGCCGGTCGGCCGCCTCGGCGGGCGTGACGCCCTCGGCGCCGGCCTCGGCGAAGAGCGTGCGCAGCGTGGCGCCGATCCCCGCGAGCCGAGCCTCGAGCTGCGACTCGTCCCAGCCCTCGTCCTCGAGGCCGATGAGCTGGATGATGCCGCCTGCGTTCACGACGTAGTCGGGCGCGTAGAGGATGCCGCGCTCCCGCAGCCGCTCGGCGTCCTCGGGCTCGGCGAGCTGGTTGTTCGCGCAGCCGGCGACCGCGCGGCAGGCCAGGTGGGCGATGGACTCGGCGTTGAGGGTGCCGCCGACGGCGCACGGCGAGTAGAGGTCGACCTCCGTCTCGAGCACCAGCTCCGGCGGAACCGTCTCGCAGCCGGTTGCGGCGGCTCGCGACTCGTCGACGTCGCTGACGAGCACGCGTGCGCCCGCTTCCGCCAGCTCGCCCGCGAGGACCGCGCCGACGGCTCCCGCGCCCTGGACGAGGACGCTGCGGCCCGCGAGGTCCGGCGAGCCGTAGACGTGCTCGACGGTGGAGCGGATCGCGTGCAGTGCGCCGCGGGCGGTGCCGCGGCCGCTGTTGCCGCCTCGGCCGGTCGTCCCGTAGACCCACGGACACGTCTCGGCGACGACGTCGAGATCCTCCGGCGAGATGTTCATGTCGCCGGCCGTGCGGTAGGTGCCGCCGAGCGAGGCGACGAGCTCGCCGTACCGCCGGAGGAGGCGCTTGCGGGGCTCGCCGGTCGGCAGCTCGGGCACTGCGAGGACGGCCTTGCCGCCGCCGCGGGGCATCCCGGCGGCGGCCATCTTCCACGTCATCGCGCCCGACAGGCGCATGGCGTCGGCGAGGCCGTCGGCCGGAGCGGGATAGACCCGCATGCGCGTGCCGCCTCCGGCCGGGCCGAGCACGGTGGAGTGGACACACACGAACATCCACGCTCCGCTCTCGGCGTCGCGGCGGACGACCGCGTGCTCGCCTTCCCAGTGCTCGAGCAGGCTCTCGAAGTCCATGGAAAGGACGGTACCGAAGCCCCTCTCGGTACACTCCCCCGCCGGAATGGCCGGAGAACGCACCAAACTGGTGGTCGTCCAGCGCGAAGGTCTCGGCTCGGCCGAGTCGCGCCGCCTGCGCAAGGAGGGGCTCATCCCGGGCGTCCTCTACGGCAACGGCGAGCCGGTCGCGATCTCCATCGCCGAGCGCGAGCTCCGGCGCGCGCTGACCGGTGCCTCCGGCCTGCACTCCATCCTCGACGTCGAGATCGACGGCAAGGGGGAGACCCACGCGTCGATTCTGAAGGAGTACCAGGTCGATCCGGTGCGGGGCGGCGTGACGCACGTCGACCTGCAGGAGGTGCGGCTCGACCGGGCCATTCAGGCCTCCGTCTCCGTCCAGCTGCACGGCGGCGACGATGCGCCGGGCGTGCGCGAGGGCGGCGTGCTCTCGCAGCCGCTGCGCGAGGTGACGGTCGAGGCGCTGCCGCTCGAGATGCCGGAGCATCTGGACCTCGACGTCTCCGGCATGGAGATCGGCGCCACGCTGCGCATCTCCGACCTCACCGCGCCGGAAGGCGCCACGCTCCTCGACGATCCCGAGATGGTCGTCGCCACGGTCACCGCGCCGACGAAGGTCGTCGAGCCCGAGCCCACCGAGGAGGAGCTCGCCGCGCTGGAGGCCGAGGGCGAGCTGGCCGAGGGCGAGGAGGGCGCCGAGGGCGAGGCTGCGGAAGGTGCAGCCGAGCCGGAGGCGGAGTCCTCCGGCGGCGAAGACACCGCCGAGGGGTAGTTCCTCTTGTATCTCGTCGCCGGTCTGGGGAACCCGGGCCGCGAGCACGCCCGGAACCGGCACAACGCCGGCCGGCTCGTCGTCGACGAGCTCGCGCGGCGGCACGGCGGATCGTGGCGCGGCAAGTTCTCGGGCCAGATGGCAGAGGTGCGAGTGGGCGACCAGCGCCTCGCCCTGCTTAAGCCGGAGACCTACATGAACGACTCCGGCCGCTCGGTCGGTCCCGCGGCGGCCTTCTTCAAGCTGGAGCCGAGCGAGGTGCTCGTCGTCCACGACGAGGGCGACTTCGACCTCGGCCGGCTCGAGCTGAAGGTGGGCGGCGGCCTTGCGGGCCACAACGGGCTGCGCTCGATCGCGCAGCAGCTCGGGACGCCGGACTTCCTCCGTCTGCGCATCGGCGTCGGCCGCCCGGAGCGGGGCGATCGGCGGCCGCTGGCCGACTGGGTACTGGCGGACTTCGAGCCGCACGACGACCCCGACGAGCTCGTCGCGCGCGCGGCGGACGCGGTCGAGTTGCTCGCCGCCGAGGGCGTCGAGCAGACGCAGCTTCAGGTCAACCGGCGGCCGGGCTAGCGAAGGTCGGCTCAGCGCTCGCGGAGCGCGGCGTGCGCGCCGGGCTGCAGGTCGAGGCCCGCCCCGACCCGTTCCAGCAGCTCGAAAAGCTGCCGGAGCTCCGGCTCCGTCAGTGGGTCGGTCACCTGCCGGTCGAACTGCTGCGCCCTCCGTTCCGCCTGCTTCAGGAGCTTCTTCCCGCCGGCGGTCAGGTGGAGATTGCGGACGCGGCGATCGCGCGCGTGGGGTCTACGCTCGAGCAGCTCACGCCGCTCGAGCTCGTCGACGACGGCGACCATCCAACTGGGGGAGATGTGCAGCCGCTCGGCCAGCGCGCTCTGGGCCTCGCCCTCGCTCGCCGCGACCGCACGGAGCAGGGCGAACTCGCCGGGCTCGAGCTCCAGCGGCTCGAGTATGTGGTGGAAGCGGCGCGAGATCGCGTAGCCGAGGCTCGAGAGCAGGAAGGCGACACTTCGAAACGGCGGTGTCTCCACCTCGGCGGTATCGGGGTTGCGCAAGGCCACGTGCGTATGATACACCTACCGAACGGTTCAGTCACCGAACGATTAATCGAGAAGCGAACGAAAGGATCTCGGCTTGCTCGCAGGACTCGCTCATCTGGTCTCTCGGAATCGCTGGAAGTTCATCGCCGTCTGGGTCGCCCTCACGCTCTTCGGCGCGTTCGCCGCCGGGCAGGTCTCGAAGCGCTGGTACCAGAGCTTCTCGATCCCGGGCAAGTCGGCGTACGAGGCGAACCAGCGCACGCTGAAGGCCTTCGGCACCGGCGTGCGTCCGCCCGACGTCGTCGTCTTCCACACGAGCGGCGACGCGACCAAGAGCGGCGCGATCGAGGCTGCCATGAAGCGGGCGGCGGCGGCGGTGCCGGGAGCCCGGACGAGCTCGTACTTCTCGACGCACGACCTGATGTATGTGTCGCAGGACCGGCACACGACCTTCGAGGAGATCTTTCCGCCGGGGTCGGCGACCTTCTCCACCAGGAGCGGCGCTGCGGCGGTGCGCGCCGCGGCCGCGCGCGGGCTGCCGTCCGGGACCCAGGTGCAGGTCACCGGCCACGATCCGCTCGAGGAGGCGAGCTCGCACGGCGGGAGCGGTGGGAACGTGCTCGTCGAGGCCATGATCGGCGGCCTCGGCGCGCTCGTGATCCTCCTCTTCGTCTTCGGCACGCTGCCCGCGATCCTGATGCCGGTCGCCGTCGCCGCGGCGGCGATCCTCAACACGTTCACGCTCGTCTGGGCGCTGACCTACATCACGAACGTCTCGATCATCGTCCAGTTCCTGATCGCGCTCGTCGGCCTCGGTGTGGCGATCGACTACGCGTTGCTGATGATCTTCCGCTTCCGCGACGAGCTGCGCGAAGGGGAGGACGTCGAGACGGCGCTCGTCGAGACGATGACCCATGCGGGGCGCTCGGTGATCGTCTCCGGGTCGACCGTCGCGGTGGGGCTCCTCTCGATGGTCATCCTGCCGCTGCCGTTCATCCGCTCGATCGGGCTCGGCGGCATGCTGATCCCGGCCGTCTCGGTGCTGGCGGCGATCACGCTCATGCCGGCGCTCCTCTCGGTGCTCGGCGAGCGAATCAACAGCGTGCGCGTGCTGCCGCAGCGGTTCGCCGACAGCGGCCATCCCGAAGACGGCGCCTGGGGGCGCTGGGCGCGCCTCGTCCTGCGGCGCCCGTGGGCGGTCGCGGGCGCCGGGATGGCGATCGTGGTCGTGCTCGTCGCGCTCGGCATCCAGCTCAACCCGAACGAGTCGCAGCTGAAGAACTTCCCGGGCACGGGCACCGCGATTGCGGGCCGCGCCATGCTCGCCGACGCCGGGCTCTCACCGGGCGTGATGAAGCCGTTCGTGACGCTCGTCGAGCACGGTGGCAACGCCCAGACGGTCGCCGCCAGGGAGCGGTCCGTCCCCGGCATCGTCGGCGCGACCGTGCCGCCCGGTCCCGGCTGGCACCGCGGCCAGGACACGCTCGTCGAGGCGTTCCCCGCCATCGACGGGGCGGCGCCCGGCATCCAGGGCGTGATCAACCGGGTCAACACGGCGCTGGAGGGGACGAGCGGAACTCTCGGCGGCGTGCCCGCGGTCGACCGCGACTTCGTGCATGCCATCTACGGGAACTTCGTCTACGTCCTCGCCTTCGTGCTGATCCTGACCTTCGTGCTGCTGACGCGGGCCTTCCGGTCGATCGTGCTGCCGATCAAGGCGGTGCTCCTCAACCTCGTCTCCCTCGGCGCGACGTACGGGATCATCGTCTTCATCTTCCAGAAGGGGCACGGCTCCTCGCTGTGGAACATCTCGGCGACGGGGGCGATCACCGCCTGGATCCCGTTGATGATCTTCGCCTTCCTGTTCGGCCTCTCGATGGACTACGAGGTCTTCATGCTCTCGCGGATGCGGGAGGCGTACGACGAGACGCACTCCACGAGCCGGGCGATCGAGCTCGGCCTGGCGAGGACCGGCAAGCTCGTGACGAGCGCCGCGCTGATCCTCATGTTCGCGTTCCTCGTCCTCTCGTCGAGCCCGGGCTTCGAGATCAAGGTGTTCGCGATCGGCCTCGCGGCCGGGATCATCTTCGACGCGACCGTGATCCGGGCGCTGCTCGTGCCGTCGCTGATGACCTTGCTCGGCAAGTGGAACTGGTGGCTGCCGCACTGGACGCGGCGCGCCCTGTTCATCCGTGAGGAGCGGGAGCAGGCGCCGAAGGCGGCCCTAGAGAGCTGACAGCGCGGGCGCCGGTTTCGCCTCGGGCTCCGCATCCCGGCGCCGCACGCTGCGCACCTCCGGCACGAGCACGAGCACGAGGAAGTTCGGCACGCACATCAGGGTGCCCGCGAGGATGAGCGTCGCGTCGACCCCGATCGCATCCGAGATCGGCCCGGCGAGCACCTGGCCCGCCGGCATCAGGCAGAGCGAGAGCAGCAGGTCGATCGAGGCGACCCGCGCGAGCCGGCCGGGCTCCACCTCCTGCTGCATCGCGGTCTCGATGAGCGTGTTTCCCACGAGGACCGAGCCGCCGAAGAGCAGGGCGCAGGCCATCACCACGGGGAGGGGGAAGGGGCGGACGAGCGCGAAAGGCGGCAGGGCGCACAGTGTCCAGACCGCGAAGGCCATGGCCACCGGATGGCTCGGCCGGATCCGGTACGCGATGAAGCCGCCCAGCACCCCGCCGAACGCGGCCGACCCGACGATCAGCCCCCAGGCCGGGGCGCCGCCCAGCTCGTGGATGGCGACGAGCGACCCGATCACGATGTAGAGGCCGACTCCGAAGTTGCCCACGGCATAGCCGAGGAAGCCGGCGGTGAGCCAACGGTGGCGGCGCGCCTCACGCCAGCCCTCCGCGAGATCCCGCCAGAAGCGCTGCGCGGCGGGCCTCGCGTACGGCACGACGCGCATCAGCGCGACGAAGATCACGCTGAACAGGAAGCTGCCGGCGTCGATCGCGAACACCCAGCCGGCTCCCGCGACCGCGACGATCGCACCCGAGAGGGCAGGGCCGAAGACGAGGGTCGTGCTGCGGGAGAGCGAGATCAGCGCATTCGCCTGCTGCAGGCGGCCGGCGCTGACCGTCTGCGGGATGAGCGCCTTCGAGGCCGGGTTGAAGAAGCCGGCGGCCGCTCCGGCGATCCCCTGCAACACGGCGAGCTGCCAGACGTGCGCGGCCCCGCTGAAGAGCAGCACCGCAGTGACGGACTGGCGTGCCGACCCGGACCAGGTCGGCCGCGATCATCAGCGCGCGCCGCGGCAGGCGGTCCGCCCAGACGCCGCCCGCGAGCGTGACGGCGGCTCCCCCGACCACGTTAGAGGCGAGGACGATGCCGACGCCCGTGGCGCCGGCGCCGAGGTCGTGACCCACGGCCCAGATGAGCGCGACCGGGATGAGCGAGTCGCCGACCGCCGAGCCGGTACGCGCGAACCACAGCAGCCTGAACTGGCGTTCTCTCAGCGGTCCGAAGCGGCCGACCCCCTGCACGTCATCGAAATGTACGCCTCGTGACGGCCGGTTACCATCGACATTTGCGGAACCCGCCGGTTCCGCCTTTCGCCATGGACCGTCCGGTACTTCACGCGTTTGTCCGGGAGCTCGTCGAGTACGAGCGCGTCGCCGCGCTCGCGGAGGCCATGCCCATCCGCGCCCGCGTGTCGGAGTCGGCGCTGCCGCTGTTGCTCGCCTCCCTGCACGCGCGTCTCGAGCGCGGTCTCGTCGTCCTCCTGCCGGAGGACGCGGACGCCCGCGACGCAGCGGAGAGCGCGGCCTGGTTCCTCGGCGACGGCGCGGTCGGCCTGCTGCCGAGCCGCGGTGTCACGTGGGAGTCGGGCCTGGTGCCTCCGCCGCACCTCGTGGGCGAGCGGGCTCGGGCGCTGCACGTCCTCGCGAACGGCGGGCTCGTATGCGCGTCGGCGAGGGCGCTCGCCGAGGGGCTGCCGCCGGCGGAAGCGCGTCCCGAGCCGATCGAGCTTCGGGCAGGGCTCGAACCGGGAGTGGATGGGCTGACGGAGTCGCTGGCGCTCGCGGGCTACGAGCGCGTCGACCGCGTGGACGACCGCGGCCAGTTCGCCGTGCGCGGCGGCATCGTCGACGTCTTCCCGACGACCGGCCGCGAGCCGTTCCGGATCGAGTTCTTCGGCGACGAGATCGAGTCGGTGCGCGCCTTCTCGCCCTTCACGCAGCGCGCGCTCCACCCCGTGTCCGAAGCAACCCTGTACCCGGCGGCCGAGCGCCGACTGGACACTGTCGAACTTCGTAACAGTCTGTTACTTGCGGAGGAGGGGGAGGTCGCCGAGCCGGCGGTTCCGGCCGATCTCGTGCCGCCGCTCGAGCGGCCGCCGGACCTCGTGTTCCAGCCGGACGACGTGCGCCGCGTCTGGGAGGAGGACGGCGTCGCCGGGCCGCCTTCGCTCGCCGGCTCGACGGAGCTCGACCCGTTCCCGCAGGCCCAGTCGTTTGCCTTCGAGGCGCAGCGCCCGGCGATCGCCGCGCGCGGCCTGGCCGAGGCCGAGAACGAGCTCTCGGCGCTCCTGCGCTCGGGCCAGCGGGTCGTCGTCGCCTTCCCGCATCGCGGCGAGGCGCTGCGCACCCAGAACCTCCTCCGCCGCGTCGAGGCGCGGGTGCTCGAGCCGGGCGACGACCTGCCGGACGAGCCCGAGCTCCTGTTCGCAATCGCGCCGGCGCGCCGCGGCTTCGTCTGGCGCGACCTCGGCCTCGTCCTCCTGCCCGACCACCAGGTCTTCCGCCGCCGCGTGCCGCGCGAGCGCCGCCTCGGCGGCCGGGCGCTGCAGTCCTTCGCCGACCTCCGCACCGGCGACTACGTCGTGCACGAGGATCACGGCGTCGGCCGGCTGCTCGGGTTCGAGACGAACACGGTCGCCGGCATCACGCGCGACTATCTCCTGCTCGCGTTCCGGGGCGAGGACCGCCTCTACGTCCCGCACGAGCAGCTCGGCAAGGTCTCGCGCTACGTCGGCGCCGACGCCGCGGCGCCCGCGCTCTCGAAGCTCGGCGGCAAGGCCTGGCAGACGCTCAAGTCGCGCGCACGCGAGTCGGTGCGCGAACTCGCGGGCGACCTGATCCAGCTGTACGCCCAGCGCCAGACGCAAGAGGGCGTGGCGTACGACCTCTCGAGCGAGTGGTTGCCGCAGCTCGAGGCGAGCTTCCCGTATCGCGAGACGCCGGATCAGGAGGCCGCGATCGAGGCGGTGAAGGAGGACCTCGAGGCTCCGCGGCCGATGGACCGGCTCGTCTGCGGCGACGTCGGCTTCGGCAAGACCGAGGTCGCGGTGCGCGCCGCCTTCGCGGTCGCGGTGAACAGCCGCCAGGTGCTGCTCCTCGCGCCGACCACGATCCTCGCCGAGCAGCACTACAACACGTTCCGCGAGCGCTTCCGCGACTTCCCCGTGCGCGTCGAGATGGTCTCGCGCTTCGTGCCGCCGAAGGAGACGAAGCGGATCCTCGCCGACTTCAGCGCGGGCAAGGTCGACGTCCTCATCGGCACGCACCGGGTGCTCAGCCGCGACGTGATCCCGAAGGAGCTCGGGCTCGTGATCCTCGACGAGGAGCAGCGGTTCGGCGTCGCGCAGAAGGAGCTGCTCAAGTCGCTGCGGCTCGAGGTCGACGTGCTCACGCTGAGCGCGACGCCGATCCCGCGCACCCTGCACCTCTCGCTCGCCGGCATGCGCGACATCTCGATCATCGAGACGCCGCCCGAAGGGCGCCGGCCGATCCGCACGACCGTGGGCGAGTACGACGAGGAGCTCGTGAAGCTCGCGCTCGAGCGGGAGGGAGCCCGTGAAGGCCAGGCGTTCTTCCTCCACAACCGCGTCGAGACGATCGAGGAGCGGGCGGCGCAGCTGCAACAGCTCTGTCCCGGGCTTCGCTTCCTCGTCGCGCACGGCCAGATGCGCGAGAAGGAGCTCGAGGAGCGGATGCATTCCTTCCTGCGCGGCGACGCCGACGTGCTCGTCTCCACCACGATCATCGAGTCGGGGATCGACATCCCGCAGGCGAACACGCTGATCGTCGAGCGGTCGGACATGCTCGGCCTCGCCCAGCTCTACCAGATCCGCGGGCGCGTCGGCCGCTCCGACGCCACCTCGTTCGCGTACCTCTTCTATCCCGACGCCCGCGAGCTGACCCCCGAGGCGCGGGCGCGGCTCGCGACGCTCGCCGACCACACCGAGCTCGGCGCCGGGTTCGCGATCGCGATGCGCGACCTCGAGATCCGCGGCGCGGGGGAGCTGCTCGGTGCGGAGCAGTCGGGACATGTCGCGGCGGTCGGCTTCGAGCTCTACGTCGAGCTGCTGAACGAGGCGGTCGCGGAGCTGCAGGGCCAGAAGCGCGTCGCGGCGCGGCCCGTGCGGGTGGATGCGCGAGTCGACGCCTACGTCCCCGCCGCCTACGTCGACTCCGAGGCGCTCCGCATCGACGTCCACCGGCGGCTGGCGCTCGCCGAGACGGAAGACGAGCTGCGGGAGCTGCAGGCCGCGCTCGAGGACCGCTACGGGCCGCTGCCCGAGCCGGTCGAGAATCTCTTCCGGATCCAGGAGGCGAAGATCAAGGTCGCGCTCCTCGGCGCCGACTATCTCGTCTTCCAGAACGCGAAGGCGACGGTCGGCCGGCTGGTGCTCGGGTCGGGCGAGCTGCGCGAGCTGCGCGACCGCGCGAAAACCGCCGTCTACGTCTCGTCTAAGCAGGAAGTAAGCATGCGCGGGCAGGAGGAACTAGCCCAAGCGGTTCAGCTTGTCGATGCTATCTTGGACGCGCGCCGAGCGGCCTGAGGCCGCCTTTCGCCGCAAACGGCGCTTCCCGCGACATCGACCTCACTGGATGGAAATGAAGACTCGCCTGCCCTTCCTGCTCCTGACTGTCCTGCTCGTCTCCCTGCTCGCCGCGTGCGGCGGAGGCGGCAACTCCGGCCAAGTGCCCGCCGACGCGATTGCGCAGGTCGGGGGGATACCGATTCAGAAGACGAGCTTCACCGCGCTGATGAGCGTGGCTTGCGCGCGCTACAAGGCTCAGGGGCAGCCGTGCCCGAAGGTCGGCACGCCGACCTACTCGTCGTTGCGCGACTCGGCCGTCACCTTCCTCGTGCAGCAGGAGGAGCTGGCGCAGGAGGCCAAGAAGCTCGGCGTGGCGGTGACGCAGCAGGACATCGACAAGCAGCTCGCCCAGATCACGAAGACGTACTACCAGGGCAGCAAGCAGAAGCTCGACGCGGCGTTGAAGAAGGACGACATCACGCTGTCCGAGCTCGAGCAGTACGAGCTCCGGCCGAACCTGCTGGGCCAGGACGTCCAGAACAAGGTCACGTCGAACGTCAACATCTCCGACGCCGCGGCGCAGAAGTACTACAACGCGAACAAGAAGTCGTTCACGACGCCGAAGACGCGCGAGGTGCGGCACATCCTCGTCAACAGCAAGAGCCTCGCCCAGACGATCGAGACGAAGCTGCAGAACGGAGCGAGCTTCGCGGCTCTCGCCAAGCAGTACTCGAAGGACACCGGCTCCGCGGCCCAGGGCGGCAAGCTCTGCGTCGCCCACGGCGGCTCGAGCGGTGCCTGCCAGCAGACGGTGGCCCCGTTCGACAAGGCGGCGTTCTCCCTCAAGACGAACCAGATCTCGCAGCCCGTCAAGAGCGTCTACGGCTGGCACGTCATCCAGGCGATCGGCCCGATCAAGCCCGCCCATGTCCAGACCTTCCAGGAGGTCAAGGCGCAGATCCAGGCGAACCTTGCCTCGCAGCAGAAGCAGACGGCGTGGCAGGCCTGGCTCGCGAAGATGGCGAAGGACTACAAGGGCAAGGTCACGTACCAGACGGGCTATACGCCGGCGACGACCACGACGCCGACGACGCCCGCGCCGACGACCACTGGCTGAGATGGAAGGCCCCGCCGCCGAAGGCGGGGGTTCCCCGCTGGGCGCCGGCGGCTTTGCCGCCGGCGCTTCCAGCTTGAGCGAGGCCCTCCTCTCGCTCCAGGCCCTGACGGAGCGCCTGCGCCGCGAGTGCCCGTGGGATCGCGAGCAGACCGCGGCGACCATCGTCCCGCACACCGTCGAAGAGTCGTACGAGGTCGCGGACGCCGCGCTGGCCGGCGACGACGAGAAGCTGCTCGACGAGCTCGGCGACCTGCTCTTCCAGGTCTACTTCCTCGCGCTCCTGCTCGAGGAGCGCGGCGCCGGCGACCTGGCGCAGGTGGCGGGCGGCGTGCACGAGAAGCTCGTGCGCCGGCATCCGCATGTCTTCGGTGACGTCGAGGCCGCGACGGCCGAGCGGGTTCGCTCGAACTGGGAGCGCATCAAGCGCGAGCAGGAAGGCCGCGAGGGAATCTTCCACGACGTCGCGGAGGCGCTGCCGGGGCTCCTCTACGCGCGCAAGATCCAGCAGCGCGCGAAGGCGGTCGGCTTCGAGTACCCGGATCTCGCCGGGGCGATGGCCGACCTCGCGGACGAGCTGCGCGAGCTCGAGGAGGAACCGTCCGGCGACGAGCTCGGCGACGTCCTCTTCGCGGCGGTGAACGTCGCTCGCCGGCTCGAGGTCGATCCCGAGCTCGAGGTGCGGCGAGCTGCGCAGCGCTTCCGCCGCCGGGTCGAGATCGCCGAGGAGCTGGCGCGCGAGGCAGGCGAGAATTGGAGCGTCCTGCCGCTCGAACGGCAGGACGCGTACTTCGACCAGGCCAAGGAGCGGGAGTGATCACCAGGGTCCATGCGCGGCAGGTCCTCGACTCGCGCGGGAATCCGACCGTCGAGGTCGAGGTGGTCGCGGGGGCGCTCGGCAGGGCGATCGTGCCCTCCGGGGCGTCGACCGGCGTGCACGAGGCGGTCGAGCTTCGGGACGGCGGGGCCGCGTGGAACGGCAAGGGCGTCTCCGCGGCGGTCGCCAACGTCAACGGTGAGATCGCGGACGCCGTCCAGGGGCTCGACGTGCTGGACCAGGCCGGCCTCGATCGCGTGCTGATCGAGCTCGACGGGACGCCCAACAAGGGGCGTCTCGGCGCCAACGCGATCCTCGGCGTCTCGCTCGCCGCCGCGAAGGCAGCGGCCGCCGGCGCGGGCGTCTCGCTCTTCCGCCACCTCGGCGGCGAGGGCGCGACGACGCTGCCCGTGCCGATGCTGAACGTGATCAACGGCGGCGTCCACGCCGACAACTCGATCGACCTGCAGGAGTTCATGGTCGTCCCCGCGGGAGCGGACAGCTTCGCCGAGGCGCTGCGGATCGCGGCCGAGACGTACCACGAGCTGAAGAAGCTGCTCGGCGAGCGCGGGCTCTCGACCGCCGTCGGCGACGAGGGCGGCTTCGCACCCGACCTCGAGTCGAGCGAGGCTCGCGATCGAGGCGATCCTCGACGCTGCCGAGCGGGCCGGCCATCGCGACCGGGTGGCCATCGCCCTCGATCCGGCCTCGAGCGAGTTCTTCTCCGACGGCCGCTACCGCCTCGAGGGCCGCGAGCTCGCACCGGCGGAGATGGCCGGCTTCTACGGCGACCTCGCCGACCGCTTCCCGCTCGTCTCGCTCGAGGACGGCAACGCCGAGGACGACTGGGACGGCTGGCGCGCCGCGACCGAGCAGCTCGGCGACCGTCTCCAGCTGGTGGGCGACGACATCTTCGTAACGAACCCGGAACGGCTGCAGCTCGGCATCGAGCGCGGAGTCGCCAACTCGATCCTCGTCAAGGTGAACCAGATCGGGACGCTGACCGAGACGATCGAGGCCGTACGGCTCGCGCACGAGCACGGCTACACGGCGGTCATGTCGCACCGCTCGGGCGAGACCGAGGACGCGACGATCGCCGATCTCGCGGTCGCGCTCGGCACGGGCCAGATCAAGACGGGCGCGCCCGCCCGGAGCGACCGCGTCGCGAAGTACAACCAGCTGCTCCGGATCGAGGAGGAGCTTGGTGACGATGCGGTGTACCCCGGCTGGGGGGCATTCCCGCGACGCTCGCATTAGTACCCTGAGCCGTATGGCGATCGACCGCCGCACCAAGATCGTGGCGACGCTCGGGCCGGCCTCCGAGTCGCGCGAACGCCTGCGCGCGCTGATCGAGGCCGGCGTCGACGCCGTCCGCTTCAACCTCTCGCACGGCACCCACGAAGGGCACTCCCAGCGGGCCTGGCTCGTGCGCGAGATCGCGGCCGAGGCCGGCCGCCCGGTCGCGCTCATCGCCGACCTGCAAGGCCCCAAGCTGCGCATCGGGGAGCTGGCCGAGCCGGTCGTCCTCCACACCGGCGACCAGATCCGGGTCTGCGCGGAGGAGGCGGCGACCGACGGCGAGCTGCCGATTGCGCCGGCGGTGATCGGGGACGTGCTCGAGCCCGGCCACGAGGTGCTGATCGACGACGGGCTCGTCCGGCTGCGCGTGGACGAGGTCGAGGGAGGCCGCGCGACGTGCGCGGTCGTCGTCGGGGGGCTCGTCAGCTCGCACAAGGGCGTGAACCTGCCGGGCGTGCCGGTGCCGATCCCGTCGCTGACGCGCAAGGACCTCGCCGACCTGGACTGGGCCCTCGAGACCGGTGTGGACTTCGTCGCGCTCTCCTTCATCCGCTCGCCGGCAGACGTCCGCGACCTGCGCGCGCTGCTCACTAAGGCCGGCTCGCACGCGCACGTGATCGCGAAGATCGAGAAGGCCGAGGCGGTAGACGTCCTCGACGACGTCCTCGCCGAGACCGACGCGGTGATGGTCGCACGCGGCGACCTCGGAGTGGAGATCGGGCCGGCGCTCGTGCCGCTCATCCAGAAGCGGATCATCCAGAAGGCGCTGGAGCGCGGGAAGCCCGTGATCACGGCGACCCAGATGCTCGAGACGATGGTGCACTCGCCCGAGCCGACGCGGGCCGAGGCGAGCGACGTCGCGAACGCGGTCCTCGACGGCACCTCCGCCGTGATGCTCTCCGGCGAGACGGCCGTCGGCGAGTACCCGGTCGAGGCGGTCGCGTACATGGACCGGATCGCGCGGGCGGTCGAGCCGAGCCTCGACTACCGGCACGAGCTGCCGCAGGCAACCGACAACCCGACGATCGGGCAGGCGATGTCGAACGCGGCCTGCGACATCGCCGAGGCGCTGCAGGCGAAGGCCATCCTCGTCCCGACCTTCACCGGCCGGACGGCAAGCGCGGTCGCGCGGCTCCGGCCCCGCCGCCCGATCGTCGCGCTGACGCACGTCGACTGGGCGATGCGCCAGCTCGCGCTCGAGTGGGGCGTGACGCCGATCCTGATCTCGGAGACCGCGGACGTCGAGGATCTCTGGCGCCTCGCGGTCGAAGCGGCGCGCGACGCCGGCATCGTCGAGAGCGGCGACCGGTCGTGATCACCGCGGGGACCGCGGTCAACA
>CAVREH010000026.1:0-172353 GCA_963720065.1 uncultured Actinomycetes bacterium | reverse complement strand
GGCGAATTTACTCACCGCGTGCCCTCGACGTAGAGCGTCTCGCCGCGCCTGGATGCGCTGTCCGGCGCCGGTGAGATCGCGCTCTCACCGAACGGTCGCTCCACGACGTCGGTGAAGCCGGCGGCCGACATGACGTACGCGTAGCGTCTCTGCGTCGTACATCCACTTGTGACCGTGGGAGTAGAAGATCTCCGCAAGAGCGATCATCGGTGTGGGGCGGTGCCGCTCCCGTTCGATGATCCCGTCGCCGGCCCGCGCGTACGAATGCGCGTAGGCCCCGGCATCCGGCACGCCCACCCCCAACACGCCACCGGGGCGGAGGACGCGAAAGCACTCGTCGATGAGCCGCAAGCCGTCGGAGAGGGAGAAGTGCTCGAGCACATGCTCGTGGAAGACGGCGTCCGCGGTCGCGCTCGGAAAGGGCAGGGGGCGGAGCAGGTTCCACGCGAGCTCCGCGGGATGACCGGCGAAGTTGACGTTGACCCATCCCTGCTTCACCGAGGCGGCGCTGCCGAGGTGCAGGCGTAGCGGCGGCTTGGCGAGACTCCGGGCGAGCGGCGCTCACGCGGTCGGAGAGCGTCCGTCGCGATGCGAGCCGCGAACGGGCGCATTCTCGATGGGACGACGCGCCGCGCCAGCCGCTTCAGCGTACGCGCGTCCGGTGGAGGCGGTGTTGGCCTCCCCGCCAGGTATGCCATGAGTTCCTGGCGCGCTGCGAGCGCGCCGTATCCGAGACCCGCATGCCAGCGCGATAGTAACGAGGGCCATCGGGAGCAGAGCCGCGCGCCGTTCGCAGGGAGAGCGTCTACACTCGACGACCTGCGTCGGCCGCTTCCTTCTCTTGGAACCATGAGCGCTGCGTCCGAGCCGTCACCGGCGGACGCATCCGTCGAGCCTGTTCGCGTTATCCGTTTCGATGCGAGGACCTGGATCGCCCTGCCGGCGGTCTTCTGCGCTCTGGCCTCCCGCAGCTTGTGCGGAACTGGGGCGGGGTCGTCCTCGGCATCGCCTTCGCCGGCGTGGCAATCGCGGCTCTTTGGCCGGCCCTCCGCGCTGGAGCTTCCGGCCGTCCCGCGCTTTGTTCTACGGCGGCTTGTTGTTCGTCGGCGCTCCGATCCTTCGGCTGCTCGTCGGTACGACCACCGCAGACTGGCTCTTCGCTGCATCGCTCGTGGCAGTCGTCGTGGAGTCTCTTGCAGGGCGCGCGCCGGCGCTCCGCGTGCCCCCGTTCTGGTTGCTCGCGGGCGGCGCGCTCTTCGCGCTCGCGTCGCTGCTGTCCGCCGTCTCGTCGAGCACGCCCGGATCCGCTCTCAGCGCCGGCGTCAAGTTCCTCGCCGTGACGGTCGGCTGGATCTGGCTCGGAGCACTGGTGCTGGAAAGCGTGTACCAGGTCTGCGTCGCGGCGCTCGCCTGGTCGATTTCCGCAGCCGCCGCGTCGATCGCGGGCTTCGTGCAGCTCGCATTCGGGGACGTGATCGTCGGAACGAGCCCGTCGTATCACCGCATGACCGGCCTCGGCGGGCAAGTGAACGAGTTCGGCGCGATCACCGCGACGGCGGTGATCCCGGTGGTCGGGCTTCTTGTCCTCACACGCGGACGTGATCGCCGTCTGCTGGCGGCGATCGGCCTGCTGCTGATCGGCGGCCTGCTCCTGTCCGGATCCCTGAGCGCGATCGCCGGACTGTTCGTCGGCGCGGTGGTCGCAGTCGTGCTCGCCGGATGGCCGTTCCTGCGGTTGCTGGCGCAACGCCGCATCCTCATTGGGATGGGTGCGGCGGCGGCCGTCCTCGGTGTCGGGTTGGCAGTCGCCGTCGCCGACGGCCTCGTCACGGCTCCCTGGACACACCTGATCGCGTCGACGTCAACGAACGGTGCGACTGATTTCGCGAAGCAGCACGAGACGTTTTGGTTCCGCGTCAAGACGCTCAAGGCGGGCTGGAGCACGATCGAGGCTCATCCCGTCTTCGGGGCGGGCCTGAACCCGGACGCGCTCGGGCTCGTGCCCGGCCACTTCGTGCACAACACGTTCGTGCCTGGCACCTACGTACACGGCACGCTGCTCGGCGCCCGGGCGGGTCTCGGTTTCCTGGCGATGCTCGGCGTGGCGCTCTGCCTCGTCGCGCCGTTTGTGGTCGCTGTCGGGCTGCTGCGGACGAGGCCCGATGTCAGGCCGCTGGTGATCGGACTGACCGCCGCAGCCGCTGTGTTCACCGTGTACGCGCTGGCGAATCCGGCGCTGTACCGGCGGTACTGCCGGGTCCCGACGCTCCTCCTGATCGCGCTTGCGCAGCCCGTGTTGATGCGGCCCCGCGTGCGGTTCGCCAGCAGGTTTGCGATCCGATGCGCAACCGTCGCCCGACGTCGCACAGCCGGGCGGGCTAGGCTCCGAGGGAGCTGATGCATCGTACCGCGTTGGGGAGAACGTCTCGTACGGCTCTGCTATTGGCAGCGGCCGTCGTTGCTGCTGCGCTCGTCGGCACCACCTACGCCGTCGCGACCCATGCGAACGATTAGAAAAGACCGCACCGACCACGACCGCTGAGCTGACGGCCGGCCGGCCGTCAGCACTCCTCACGCAGCGACAGGTAGACGCAGGAATCCCGCCGCGAGCCCGCAACACGCGCTGCTGGTGTGGTGGAGGGCGGCAAACTCCGGCGGACTACCAGGGATATCTATCCGGATTCGCGGCGCAAGTTCGGCGCAAGGTGGCGGTGGACCCGGAGAATATGGATGTTTTTAGTCAAGGATTTCACGGGCTTCACCATCAACGCGGCGCCCAGGGTTTTGGACTTCCAGCGGACGCGGGCGAGCGCTGCCTTGTACACCGAGATCGCGTACCGCGCGAAGCTGCCTGACGGCAAGGTCGTGGACCAGGCGTCCGCGCACGTGTTCCAACTTGTCCGTCAGGGCGGAGCCTGGCGTCTCGGCAACGACGATTTCGTCCAGGAGCTCTTGCCGCCGTCCCTCGCCGGAGGTGACGCGCCCTGGTGGCAGCCTCCTTGGGCCTACCGCCTTACAGCCTGGACGGTCAGCTTGTTGCCGATTCCCCCGAGTAATGCGTTGAACCCGTTGGTCGCGAGGCGCACGATGGGCCGTAGCGGCCGGCGGGAAAGGAGTTGAGCTGCGCGGCCCGGCTCATGCCGGTAAACCATCGCGTACCGCTCGCAGCGCACCACCGAGAACCCGTTGCGCTCGAGTGCGCCGACGATCGAGGCGGGATCGAGCCGCTCGACGCGGTTACCAGCCTCCTCGGTCTCCTCCGAGAGTCGGACGCGGACGGCGAGCTGCGTGGCCGCTGCCCGCGCCGGCTCGTTCACCGACACCGCTCGTCTCGCCACGCGGGAGAGCTCACCGAGCCCTGCAAGCGGCGTCTCGAGATGGTGGAGCCCGTCGTGGACGTAGGCGAGGTCGACCGACTCATCCGCGAGCGGGAGCGCCTCAGCCTCGGCGACGACCGACAGGATGGCGAGCCCGTACCGGTTGGCACGTTCGCGCGCCCGCTTGGCGGCTCCAAGTGAGACATCGGTCGAGATGACCGCTGCCCCGGTGTGTGCGAGAAACTCGGCGTCCATGCCGGACCCCCCGCAGATCGTCACGGCGGTCGTCGGTACGTCTGTCAGGCCGTCGAGGCTGCGCCGGAACTTCTCGCCGAGGAGCCAGCTGTAGAACCACGGCGTGCCGTGTGGGCGAGTTATCTCGAACTCGGGGTCGGCGTCATCGAAGAACGCCGCTTGCCGCAGGTTGTGCGCATCGTCGCCGGCTCGCCCCCCGATTCGGAATAACGGGATCCCGTCGGCCAGCTCGTAGGTTGCGCCGCAGCCGATGCAGCGGACGTCACGGTCGCCCCAGTCGAGCCCTCCGCGGCACGCCGGACAGACGAGCAGCGATCTAAGACGAGCGACCGATGCATCCGACCCCGGCGCGTTCTCGGTATCGATAGAGCGCACTAGCCGGGAATTATGGGACAGACGGTCACTCAACCGACGGCAGTGGTTGTCCAGCGACCTCTGCGTTCCGCCCCGGCCCGGCAGGCGTCGACGAACGCCGCCGCCGCGGCGTCGATCGACCAGCGCTCAGCAATCTCGGTACCGGTGGTCGCGGCCGAGCGCCAGCGAGCATCGTCCCAGCCCGCGATCCTCACCATGGCCTCCCGCAACTCGCCGACGTCGCCGGTCCGGGTCACGTAGCCGTTTACGTCGCCGCGCACAAGGTCGTCCACGGCTCCCACGGCCTGGGTCGCAATGACCGGGAGTCCGTGCTCGAGCGCCTCGTTGATCACGAGGCCCCACACCTCATAGCGGGACGGGAGGACGAGCACGTCAGAGTCGGCGTAGAGCCTCTGCAGAGCGGGGCGATCAAGCTGACCGGTGTACGTCACACGTCCACCCTGTACCGCGCGGTTCACGAGGGGTTGGAGAGGCCCGTCACCGGCGATGTACAGCTGTCCTTCCGGAACCTGCGAGAACGCATCGAGGAGCTCGGCAATGCCCTTTCTCGGGATCAGCTGCCCGACGAAGAGGAATCGCACTGGCTGGGCCGGGCGGTGACGGGGTGTGCTCGGCTCGCCGGGCGGCACCGCGTTCGGGACGCAGCGAATTGCGGCCGGAGCGACTCCGAGCCGCTGTAGCTCTCCCGCCGCCCGAGTCCCGTAGGCAAGGCAGAGATCGCTGTGGGAGACGAAGTGGCGGATCCACGGCTCACTGAGCCTGCGGGGGATGGGAGGGTGGTCCCTGGGGAAACTTCCCCACCACGGAATGAACGCCCAACCCTTTCTTCGCCTCGCTGCGAAGGCGGCGATGTTCGCAGGCGAGCTCCAAACCCCGCCTCCCGCGCCGACCACGACGTCCGGCTGGAACGAGCTGATCGGTTCGAGCGGGCGTGCCGCAAGGTGCAGATACGTGTCGGTGCCGAGGCGTCGAAGGTCGATCGACGCGGAGCGCAGGCGGACGTGCCGGTAGGGCAGATCGGTCGGAATCGCCCAGGACCGGTTTGCCTCCATCCCGGTTTCGTAGACGACGAGCAGCTCGGCCTCCTCCTGACGAGCGACCCGCTCGAAAAGTGCGACCCGGTTCGGGTCGACCATGTTGGCGATAACGGCGATGCGCAACGGACGTGCGGGAGGCTCCACTCCCGCCGCGGGAACCGGCGAGGAGGCGAGCGAATCGAGGTGCATGAACGCGCCATTCTAGGTTCCGTACGGCGCGCGAGATTTTGAAGGCCGTGGGAGCGAGGACCCCGACCGCAGCCGCGGGAGAGTGGAAGCCGGGCCCTCGTCATTCCGGTGCGGCGCGTCGCCACCCTTGCCGGCGAACTGGGCGACACGACCGTGGACATCTCGACAAGGTGCGGCCGCTTCGGGATGTCGTATCGTTGATCCGGCGAATCAGGCGGGCGGGATTGGTGCCTGCGCACTCGGCGGGGTGGAACGTGACCTTCGTTCGCGATCTCCAGGCTCCGCCAGAGTCGCATAGTGATAGGTGAAGATCGCCTGACCGCCGAGGCGGAGTGCCGCAGCCTTCACTGCCCACCTCGCCTCCCCGCGACGTCCACGCAAGAAGGCATGCACATCGCGACCGGGGCAATAGATGCGCTCGCGCATGATGTTCAGACCGCAGCCTTCGACGAGATGCCGGATCGAGCGACGGTTGAACACGTTGATGTGCCCTGTGTCGTCCCATTGAAAGCGACGTGTGCGGAGATGGAGCTCGAGCGGGACCTCGATCACGACGCGCGAGGCGACGCGAGCCGCCTCGTGCAGCAGTGCCCGCGGATCGGCAACATGCTCGAGCACGTGAGACAGGATCGCGACGTCGTAGGCCCCGTCTTCGCTCGGGATCCTTCGACCATCGAACAGGCTGAACTCGACCGGCGAGTCGTAGCGCCTGCTGCGAGCGACCTCGATCGCAGCTGGAGCGACTTCGACGCCTGAGAAGTCGGTGGCGCCAAGCGAACCTGCCAAAGCGGCGATGACGCTTCCCTCTCCACAGCCTATGTCGACGACGCGCCCGACCGGACGGTCGACGACCAATTCGACGCTTCGCGCCTTCTCGAGCGCTCCGAGCTCACGCCAGGCCGTCCGGGCATCGTCTGCGTAGAAGCCGGCGTAATGCTCGTTGAGCGTCGTGAGGTCCGTGCGCATTCCCACCTCTTACCAAATGAGACGTTGGCAAATCTGGACGCTAGCCGTGTTCCGTTAGGCCCTGAGGACGCGGCGCGCGAGATTCGGCACCGCGCGCCGCCGCAGGTGACGCCGGTACGCGGTCAGGAAGCGTGCGTCATCGACCTGTTCCTCCGGACGCAAGGTCGCGAGGAAGTGTTTGTCCGCCGGAAGATGCAGGAGGAACGGATGGGACAAGCGGCCGAATCGCGGCTGTGGGTGCCGCGGCAGGATGCTCCAGAAGCGCGTCACGATTCCGAGGGAACCCGCGTCGGTGACCTCCAGGCCGCGGCGACCTAACCCCTCGACGCCCGCGCTCGTCAGGGTCTCGCTGCCCTGGTGATTGAGGCGAGGCCACTCGCGGACGTAGTTTCCATAGACCCGATCGATCTCGTCGCAGAGCGCTCGAAAGAACGACGGCCGGCCTGCGAGCAGCTCGCCGCCGAGCCAGCGTCCCTGGCTGGGGATGTCAGCGAGCGCCTCGAGGTCGCGGGCGAGCGCGGCGTGACCATAGGCCGGCGCGACCTGGTGAGTGATGTCGTATGCGAGCGGGGTGCCACGGTCGATGGCCCGCGCGAGCGCGGGCGGCGGATCCCCCAGCGCAATCACGTCGAGATCGACGACGCCCACGTACTCGCCGTCGGGCAGCGATCCGAGATGGCGAAACAGGTCGAGCTTGTGGTGAGCCGAGTAGAACGGGATGCCCGACGGGATCTCGAGCGGGAACACGATCTCCTGCAGCGCGATGCCCGGAGCGCCGAAGCGCCTGCAAAGTGCCTCGATACGACGCCGGTTCGAGCAGACGAGGGTGAACGCAATCCCCCTTCGCTCGAGCGACCGCCACAGCGTGATCGCATTTCGTACGTAGAGCTCCGGGATCAGCGACTCGTTGCTGATCTTTACGTTCGCGATGTTCGACTCGCCCGCGGCGGTGTGCAGCAAGCCGAAAAGACGTATGGCCGAGCCCACGTTCGCGGCTATGCGAGCTCGGTGGCTCGTAGGTTGTCTTCTGCCAGGGGGATTCCGCCTCGTTTCGGGCGACGGTGTCGCTACTCGTCGTGCACCTCGGAGAACCGAGAAGGCGACTATCGCACCGAGCTGGGTCTTCCACAAGACCGGATCGACTGCGGCGCCAGAATGCCGCTGCAGATGACGGTGACAGCGACCCGGGTATCCTGCGCGCGGTGAAGCCGGCGGATCTCGACGACAACCAAACTTCCCACTATGACGCGGCATACGCGGCTTCGGTTGACCCGATCAGCCAGTTCGGCGGATGGGCGAATCGCTTCAAGTTTGCGCCTTTCTTGCAAGGGGCCACCCGAGTCATCGACTGGGGATGCGGTGCCGGATACCTTCTGGCGGGCCTCGAGGTTCCCGAGAAGCTCGGGATCGAGATCAATGCGGCGGCACGAGAACGCGCGGCCGCGAACGGGATTCAAACGGTCGCCGACACAGACGAGGTTCCCGACGACTGGGCGGACGTCATCATCTCGAATAGCGTCTTGGAGCACGTGCTGCGCCCGTATGACGAGCTTGTCCGGCTCCGTGCGAAGGTGAAGCCGGGCGGAAGGCTTGTCTTCGTCGTTCCGAACGAGATCCGCTCGCGCTACCAGCCCGATGACATCGACCAGCATCTGTACTCGTGGAGCCCGGCGTCGGCAGGCAACCTCTTTGGCGCAGCCGGCTTCATGGTGGAACGCGTCGACTCGATCCGCCACGCCTGGCCACCAGGCTACGGAAAGATCCGATCGGTTCTTGGCTCGCGTGGCTTCCACGGCGTTGCGCGCATGTATGGCCTCGCCTACCGGTTTCGACTGATCCGAGTCGTTGCCTCACGGCCGATAGAACAAGCCGTTTAGTATCCGGGGGCCCTGGACTATCCCATCGCGCCGGTTGCGCCGCGGTAGTACGCGCTGCTCACGTGGAGGGATGCGAATGGCTCGAACGCGTCGATCCGGCCGTCGACGATCACCATCACCCGGTCGCAGATGTCGAGGGTCGACATCCGGTGAGCGATGACGAAGAGCGTCAAGCTCCCCTTGAGCGCCGTGAGGGACTCTTGAACGAGGCGCTCGGATGTCGGGTCGAGCGCGCTCGTCGGCTCGTCGAGCAGCAGGAGCTCCGGTTTGCAGGCGAGGGCACGCGCAAGGCAGATCCGCTGTGCCTGGCCGACGGAGACGGCGGCGGCGCGAGGGCCCACGATGGTGTCGTAGCCGTCTTTCCAGCTCATGATCTCGTCGTGGATCCTTGCGAGCCGTGCGGCACGCTCGACCTCTGCGGCATTCACCTCGCGAAAGAAGCGGATGTTGTCGGTCACTGATGCGTAGAGGAGCTGCGGGGTCTGGGGCACATAGGCGACGCGGGTCGTCCAGTCCGCTTGCCGCAGTTCGCGCGAGGGCTCGCCGTTGACGAGGTAGGCGCCCTCGCTCGGTTCACGCAGCCGCAGGAGGAGCTGCGCGAGCGTCGACTTCCCGGCTCCCGACGGGCCGATGATCCCGATCGTCTCGCCGCGGGCAGCGTCGAAGCTGATCTGCGACAGCACGCGTTCTCCGCCCGGATAGGCGAAGGAGACCTCGCGGAACGACAGGTGCTCCAGCTGCCCGAACGCTCGTGATCCCTCCTCGATGGCCGCGTCTGCATAGCGCTCCTCGGCGGCCTGGACGCGGTCGACGAATGGAAGTGACTGTCGGACCACCTGGTACGCGTTCTGTGCCACGTTGCCGTAGGTGCCGGCACGCACGAGGAGGAGGACGACGGCCCCGAGGGATGCTAGGCCATTCTTGTCGACCGCGTAGATCAAGCCGAGGCCGCCGACGAGCAGTAGGTACACCGCGCCCTGATAGGAGCTCGGCACGAGCCTCAACGCGAGCTGCGTCCTGTAGAGCAGCGAGTTGTTCCGGTCGATCAGCTCGTCGACCCGCTGCCGCTGAGCCTCGGCGACGCCGAAGACCTGTGTTTCTTCGGCCAAACGCGTCGCCTCGCTCACGCCTCCGGCCTGATCGAGCTGCGCGGCCGACAACTCGCGCGCGCTGCGGGTACCGGCTCGGCTCAACGGGCGGAGCAGCGCGAAGAGGACTGCAGACGCGGCGACGATGATCGTGGCCGCAAGCGGGCTGATGACGAGCGCGCCGGCGACGAGCGCCAGGAAGGCGAACAGGTTCGTCAGGAGGAGCGTTGCCCATGTTGCGCCCTGGACCGACTGGGTCACCTGATTCGTCATCAACTCCTGGAGGTGGCCTTCGAGATCGGCGGACTTCACGGACCAGCTCGCGCGGGCAAACCTGTCGAAGAGGCCGTGGAGCATCGTCGCCTGTACGTCTGCGGTGATGCGCGAGCCGAGCGTCGATGTCGGCACCGCCAGGACGAGCCGCAGACAGGCCAGTGCGGCCCCGGCGAGGAGAAAATGTGCGAGGGAAGTGTGGACGTGGAACGGGCCCAGGCTTGCGTCAACCGTCCTGCTCCCGTTGGCGAGCGAAGTCGCAGCGCGAGCGACCACCGCGAGCACCGCCGCCTCCGAGAGGCCCATCGCAGTCGACGCCGAGACGAGCAGCACGGCGCGGGTACGGCTGCGTCCCAGCAGGCTCCTGAAGCCGTTCATGTCCCGCGGTTCCGCACCTGGTTCGGCATCGGGGCACGATAGCCCTCGCTGCCGGAGGACAGCCTGCGAAGTCCCATCTGGACTAGGGTTTCGCGCCGAGGGGGCTGCTACCTTGGGCGCAGTGATTCGCGTCGCCGCCGTAGCAGCCGTCGCGCTCGCACTCGGCGTTACGGCGGCCCAAGGCTCCGCGCGCCCGCTGCGAGTTCACGCGACGAAGCCAACTCCGCCGCTCCGGACGGCGTTTCTCGTCCCCCACTACGACTTACAGCCGACGGGTTTCGCGATGATGCACGGGGCCGGTGCGCAGTACGTCCGGATCCAGGTGTACTGGAGCGAAATCGCACCCGCGACGCCTCCCAGCGGTTTCGACGCCTCTGATCCGATGTCGCCGGGCTACTCCTGGACTGCGCTCGACTCGACGCTGGAAGCGGCCGACGGCGCCGGGCTGACGCCGCTCCTCGACATCGTGGGAGCACCCGGCTGGGCGTACGAGCAGTTGCCCGATGGGGTCAACGGCGGGACCCGAGGGCTTCCGACTTGGGAGCGTTTGCGACGGCGCTCGCGACCCACTACGACGGGCTCACCGCTGGAGCTCCGGCCGAGCATGTCTTCCAGATCTGGAACGAGCCGAATCTCAGCCTCGATCTCAACCCCGTCAGCGCGGCGGTCTACCGGGGAATGGTCAACGCCGTAGCCGACGCGGTGCACGCGGTCGACCCGGACAACCTGGTCGTGGCAGGAGGCCTGGACCCCTTCGGCCATCCCAAGAGCAAGAAGCAGAAGTGGTACTCCGTCGCTCCGCTGGCCTTCATGCGGTCGATGTTTTGCCTCTCAAAGGGTGCACATCCTCACGCGACGTGCCACAACCCGGCGCGCTTCGACGTGTGGTCGCACCATCCGTACACGTTCGGCGGCCCCTTCGGGAAGGCGAAGCTCCCCGATGACGTCGAGCTCGGCGACCTGCCGCGGATGCGCGCGCTGCTGCAGGCCGGCGAGCGTCTCCACCACGTCGTCTCGACGCGTCGGGTTCAGTTCTGGGTGACGGAGTTCGGCTGGGACACGAACCCGCCTCGGCCGCATGCGGCGTCGCTCAGCCTCGCCGCTCGCTGGACGGCCGAGTCGCTGCATCAGATGTGGCTGTCGGGCGTCACCCTCGTGACCTGGTTCCTGCTCGAGGACTTCCCGAGCCCGAGCCCGTATCAGAGCGGCCTCTACTTCCATGCGTCCTCGCTCGCGGACGCGCGGGCCAAGCCGAGCCTGACCGCCTTCCGCTTCCCCTTCGTCGCCTACCTCGGCAAGAAGAAGACAGTGAGCGTGTGGGGCCGGGATGCGACGAGCGACAAGGAGACCGTCACGATTCAGCTCCGGCACGGGAAGAGCGCAAGCTGGCGGCCCGTCGCGCTGATCTCGTCGAACGCGAACGGGATCTTCATGGCGACGCTGAAGCTGAAGGCGACGAAGAAGGACTGGCTTCGCGCGAGTGCCGAGGGCTCGGGGAACTCGCTCGCGTTCTCGCTCACCCGCCCCAAGGATCCGAACATCGGCCCCTGGGGCAACTGAGGCCGGGTCGTAAAGCTTCCGCAAAGACCGGCGCGGCGCAGTCGAGATCGCTTGTACCTTGCCGCGGTGCGGTTCTCGTTGAGGCATGTCTCCTTCGCCATCGTGGTTCTCGGTGTCGCGGCCCCCGCAACCTCGGTTGGCCTCGCCGCGAGCGGTAGCCACCGGACGTACACCACGCCGGCCACGCGACCGCTGCGGACTGCCGTGTTCGACCCCTTCCATCTCAGCGGTGCAGCGCCGCGCGGTTTCACGATGACACGCAGCGCGGGCGCCCGGTACGTCCGGCTCAGCGCCTACTGGGCGGCCATCGCGCCGGCCTCGCGCCCGAACGGTTTCGTCGCTACGGACCCGACGTCCCCCGGCTACACCTGGAGCAAGCTCGACGCGACGGTCGAAGCCGCCCAGGCCGCTGGGCTGACGCCGATCCTCGACATCCTCTCCACGCCCAACTGGGCCTATTCGCATCGGGCTACCGGCGTCAACGCCGGCACGCCGAAGGCGACCGACATGGGCGATTTCGCCCAGGCGCTGGCGACGCACTACGACGGCGAGAACGGCCTGCCGGACGTGAACATCTACGAGGTCTGGAACGAGCCGAACCTCAGCCTCGACCTCTCCCCGGCGAGCCCTTCCATCTTCCGGGCGATGGTCAACGACGTCGCCGCCGGCGTGCACTCGGTCGACCCCTCGAACCTCGTCGTCGCCGGCGACCTCGACCCGTTCGGCCACCCGAAGAGCAAGAGGCAGAAGTGGTACTCGGCGTACCCGCTCGCCTTCATGCGCTCGATGCTCTGCATCTCGAAGGGGCCGCATCCGCATTCGACCTGCAGCGCCAAGGTCCACTTCGACGTCTGGGCGCACCACCCGTACAGCTTCGGCGGCGGGTTCGGCAAGGCGACGGTGTCCGACGACGTCGAGCTTGGCGACCTGCCGAGGATGCGCGCGGTGCTGCAGGCGGGCATCCGGCTGCACCACGTCGTCTCGTCGCAGTCGGTCCAGTTCTGGGTGACGGAGTTCGGCTGGGACACGAGGCCGCCGCGCGCGGGTGCGGCACCGATGAGCCTCGCCACGCGCTGGACCGCCGAGTCGCTGTACCAGGCCTGGCGCTCGGGCATCTCGCTCTTCACGTGGTTCGACCTCGAGGATCAGTCGGGCAGCGGCCCGTACAAGAGCGGCCTGTACTTCCATGCGTCGTCGCTCTCGCGCGCGCGGCCCAAGCCGGTGCTGACGGCCTTCCGGTTCCCCTTCGTCGCGTACCTGCACGGCTCGACGGCGAGCGTCTGGGGACGGGACGCGACGAGCGACAAGGAGCGCGTCACGATCCAGCTTCGCCACGGCAAGAGCTGGCGCACGGTCGCGTACGTGGTCGCGAACAGCAGCGGGATCTTCAAAGCGACGCTGAGGCTGAGCGCGACGAAGCAGGACTCGCTGCGCGCCGTCGCGCCGGGCTCCGGCAAGTCGCTCGCCTTCTCGCTCACGGTGCCGCGCAACCCGCACATCGGCGCCTGGGGCGGAGTACCCCCGCCGCGCCGCTAAGTACACGCGTCCGCACGTAATGGCCACTTCCCGGCGGTGTCTCGTCGCCCGTGGCGGCGTCCTCAGGAGCCCCGATAGGTACCGCTATCGGGGCTCCTTGCGTCCTTGCCACGAACGACGAGCCAGGCGCCGGAAAGCAACCGAACGTACGGACGCGTGTACTAGCGTTCTCCTGCGATGATCGCGGCCGTCGTCCTCTTCTGGGGCTCGCTTGCCGCGCTCGCGTGGACGCATGCGCTCTACCCGGCCACGGTTGCGCTGGTCGCGCGCGTTCGCACGAAGCGCGTCGCTCTCGACGACGGCTACCTCCCGTCGGTCGCGGTGATCGTGACCGCGTACAACGAGGAGAGCGCAATCGAGCGCCGACTCGAGAACCTGCGCGCGCTGGACTATCCGCCGGAGCTGCTCGAGCTCGTCGTCACGTCCGACGCGTCCACCGACCGGACCGAGGAGCTGGCGGAGGCGGCCGGAGCACGGGTGATCCGGAACCCGCGCGGCGGCAAGGTCGCGGCGCAGGACGCCGCGGTCCGCGAGACCGGCGCCGACGTCGTCGCCTTCTCGGACGCGAACGCGACCTGGGCGCCCGACGCGCTGCGCAAGCTCGTACGCAACCTCGCCGATCCGGCCGTCGCGTACGTCTGCGGACGCCTGCGGCTCGAGGCTCCGGACGGCTCGAACAAGGAGGGCGTCTACTGGCGCTACGAGCTCGTGACGCGCGCGGGCGAGTCGCGGCTCGGCTCGGTCACCGCCGGCAACGGCGCGATCTACGCGCTGCGCCGGTCGGATTACGCGGAGGTCGATCCGCGCTTCGGGCACGACCTCTCGCTGCCGTATCTCATGGTGCAGCGCGGGAAGCGCGCCGTGTACGAGCCGGAGGCGCTCGCGTTCGAGCGGCCGACGCCGACCAACGAGAGCGAATACCGGCGCAAGGTGCGGATGTTCGAGCACTCGTGGCTGATCGTGCTGCGGGGCCGGATGCTCCGCGGTCAGCCGCCCGGCTACTTCCTCGCGCTCGTCTCGCACCGGCACCTTCGCTATGCCAGCGGGCTGCTCCACCTGATCCTGCTCGGAAGCTCGATCGCGTTGTTCGACTCCGGCACGGTTTACGTGGTCGTCCTCGGGCTGCAGCTCGGCCTGCTCGCGGCGGCGCTCGCAGGGGTCGGGATCGCGCGCTACTACGTCCTGATCACCTGGGCGACGGTGGTGGCGCTGTGGAACTACCTCCGGCGCGGCGTCCCCGCGACGTGGGCGCCGCAGCGGGAGGAGCTCGCGTGAACCGGGCGGCGGACGTCGCGATCGCCGGCTCGGCGCTCGTCCTCGCCTCGCCGGTTCTCGCCCTCGCCGCCCTCGCGGTCAAGCTCTCCGACGGCGGCCCGGTCCTCTACCGGCAGACCCGCGTGGGCCGGGACGGCGTCGACTTCGAGCTGCTCAAGCTGCGGACGATGGTCGTCGGCGCCGAGACGATGGGAGCCGGCCTCTCGGTCAACCGCGGCGACACGCGCATCACACGAGCCGGCCGGCTGCTGCGCAAGCTCTCGCTCGACGAGCTGCCGCAGTTCTGGAACGTCGTCCGCGGGGAGATGAGCGTGATCGGGCCGCGGCCGACGCTGCGCTACCAGGTCGAGCAGTACGACGACCGGCAGCGCCACCGGCTGGACGTGCGGCCCGGCATCACGGGCTGGGCACAGGTGAACGGCCGGGCCGAGCTGCCGTGGGCAGACCGGATCGAGCTCGACGTCTGGTACGTCGAGCACCGCTCGCCGCGCCTCGACCTGCGGATTCTCGCGCGCACCCCCAGAGCCCTCTTCGGCGGCACGTACAAGGGCGAGACCGGCGGTTGGCAGTCTCCCACCTGATCCGGTATGCGCCGCTTCCTCTCGATCATCCATTACAGCGTGTACGGCGGGCCACACAACCAGGCGCTGCGGCTTGCCGGGCCGCTCCGTGAACGGGGATGGGAGACGCTCGTACTGCTACCGGACGAGCCCGGCAACGCCGCCGATCGGCTGCGGGCGGCAGGTGTCGAGACGTTCACCGTTCCCCTCGCGAGGATCCGTGCGACGCGGTCGCTCGAGCCCCATCTCCGACTGGCCCGAGACTTCCGGAACGATGTGAGGCGCATCGCGAACATGCTCGAGAGCGAAGGTGCCGACCTCGCTCTGATCGGCGGAGTCCACAACTCGCAGGCCGCGTTCGCAGCGCGCCGGGCCGGACGGGCAGTCGTCTGGCAGATACTCGATACGAACTCGCCCGTCGCCTTCAGGCGCTTGGCCATGAGAGCAGTGACGCACTTTGCGGACGTGATCATGAGCACGGGCTACGAGGTCGCTCGCGTCCATCCAGGCGCGCTCGCCTTCGGAGACCGGCTCGTCCCGTATCTGCCGCCGGTAGACGTCAGCGAGTTCACTCCTGACGCTCGACGCATCTCTGCCGCCCGGTCAGAGCTCGGCCTGCGGCCGACCGACTTCGTTGTCGGAACGGTCAACAACCTCAACCCGATGAAGGGACACCTCACGTTCATCCGTGCCGCGGCTCAGCTGCGGCTGCGCAGGCCGAACGTCCGCTTCGTCCTACTCGGCGCGACCTACCAGCACCGATCGGACTACACCCAGATGCTTGTCGAGGAGGCCGAGTCCTTGGGTCTCCGCGTAGGCAGTGACCTTCTCATCGTCGACCCGGGCTCGCGCGTGTCCCAGCTCGCTCCGGCCCTCGATCTCTTCTGGCTGACGTCGGAGCCTCGCTCGGAAGGAATCCCGACGACGGTGGAGGAGGCGATGGCCCTGGCGATCCCCGTCGTGGCGGCGGACGTCGGAGGTGTCCGCGAGATCGTCGACGATGGAGAGACCGGCTTCCTCGTTCCTCCACGAGATCCGGAGGCCCTCGTGGCAGCGACAGAGCCGCTTCTCGACGACCCGGCGCGCCATCGACAAATGGGTGAGGCTGCCCGGCTCCGTGCGGTGACAGATTTCAACCTCGACCGCTGTGCAGATTCGCACGTGATCGCGTTTGAGCGAGCGGTCGAGCATCGAGCCACCCGGGCGGGACGTCGACGATGGAAGTCTGTGTCGTGAGAAGTCCGGGCTATCCTCGGAGCCTGTGACGCCCCTGAACATCCTCGTCACGGGCGCGTGCGGCGTCACGCCGAGAGCCATCGCCCGCTCCCTGCGCGCGAGCACCGCGTTCTCCGACGCGACGCTCGTCGGAGCCGACCGCGGCGGCAACTGGTACGGCTTCTACGAGGGGCTCTACGACCGCGTCTACCGCGTGCACCAGCCGGCCGATTCCGGCTACCCCGAGCTCGTCGCGGACATCTGCGAGCGGGAGCGGATCGACGCCGCGCTCGTCGGGCCCGAGGCGGAAGTGCTCTTCTGGAGCGGGCGCGAGTTCCCCGTGCCGACGCTGCTGCCGCCGCGCGGGCTCGTCGAGATCGCGATCAGCAAGGGCAAGCTGTACGAGGCGCTGCGCGAGACGGGTCTGGTGCCGCGGTACCGCATCGTCAGCCGCGACGAGCTGCTCGAACGGCGCGGGGTCGACTTCGACGGCGGTCCGGTCTGGCTCCGCGACTACTCCGACGCGTCGTCGAGCGGGATCGGCTCGATCCAGGTGTCCGAGCCGGAGGAGGCGTACGCGTGGGCCTACCTCAATCCCGAGATCTCGAGCTACATGGTCGCCGAGCACCTGCCTGGGCGGAACATCGCCTGCACGCTGCTCTTCAGCGGGGACGAGCTGCTCAAGGCGGGCTGCTACGAGCGGCTGGAGTACTTCATGGGGCATCTCGCCGTCTCGGGAGTGACCGGCAACATCAACCGCGGCCGGCTGCTCAACGACGAGCGGGCGCGGACGCTCGCCGAGCAGGCGGTGCGGTTCGTCGCCGGTCTCGCGGGGGAGCAGGCGCACGGGCTGCTCACCGTCGACCTGCGCGAGGACCGCACGGGCGCGCTCAAGGTCACCGAGATCAATGTCCGCCACGTCGCCGCGACCTCGGCGCTCGCCGACGGCGGTGCCAACATGGCCGAGGCCCAGGTGCTGGCGACGCTCGGGCGGCTGGACGAGATCGGCGAGACCGTCCCGCACTTCCCCGACGACAACGTGATCCTGCGCGACATCGACGGCGCTCCGCTCCTGCTCACCGGCTACCGCGAGCTCGCGGTCGGGGAGCACGCGTGATCCCGCGCCTCCTCGTCGTGGCAGCGCTCGTCGCGCTGCTCGCCGGCTGCGGCGGCGCGCATCGGGCCACGCCGCCGCCGGCGACGACCCGGGCGAAGCCGAAGCCCAAGCCCAAGCCGAAGCCCACGCACCGGGCCGGCAAGCCGACGAACCTCGTGATCACGATCCTCGACGGCGACCAGCGGGTGCGCGTGCGCGGGGCGCGCGTGAGGGTCGCGGGCAAGACCGGACGCACCAACCGTCACGGTGTCACGGTGATCAAGGCGCCGCGGGGACGGATACCGGTCTCCGTCGTGGCGCGCGGCTATGCGCCCGTCCGCCAGCGCGTCGACTTCCGGCACAGCCGACGGCAGACGGTCGACGTCTACCAGCCGGACTTGCAGTGGCCGTTGTACGGCGCGACGGAAGCGCGCACCCAGGCGCCGACCGGGATCCGGCTGCGCCCGCCGTTCCGGCTCGTCTGGAGCCGAGGCCTCGGCCACCTGATCGAGTTCCCGGCCGTCGTGGCCGACGGGTTCGCGTACATCGGGAACGCCCGCGGGACGGTCCGCGCCATCTCGATGCGCTCCGGCCAGTTCGCGTGGGCACACCTCACGCCGGGTTTCCCGCGCATGGCCTCCTCGCCGGCCGTCGACGGGAACGAGATCGTCTACCACACGATGGGCGGCGCGGTCTACGTCCTCGACCGTGACACGGGGCACCTCGAGTGGAGCTGGAACGCCGGCTCGCCGATCGAGTCGTCGCCGATCGTCGTCGACGGGATCGACTATTTCGGCGATGCGGCCGGCGAGATGTTCGCGCTCGACCTCCGCACGCACCGGCTGAAGTGGCAGAAGGACCTCGGCGCGAAGATCACGTCGAGCGCCGCCATCTCCGGCGGCACGCTCTTCATCGGGGACTACGACGGCCGGCTCTGGGCGCTCTCGCCGGCGTCCGGCGCGACCCGCTGGGTCGGCCGCGTGAACGGCAAGATCTACGGGACGCCTGCGGTCGCGGGCGGGCGGGTGTTCGTACCCTCGGTCGCATACTCGCTCTGGGCGTTCTCGACGAGCGGGCGGCGGCTCTGGCACGTCTCGACCGGCTCGTACGTCTACTCGTCGCCTGCCGTCGCGGACGGCGTCGTGTGCTTCGGTGCGTACAACGGCCTCTTCTACGGCGTCTCGGCCGGGAGCGGTCGCGCCCTCTGGCGCATCCCCACCGGCGGCGCCATCTCGGGAGCGGCCGTGATCGTGGACGGCGTCGCGTACGTCGGCAGCTTCGCGGGGCGCATCATCGGCGTGAACCTCCACACAGGCCGGCGCCTCCTGACGTTCCCGCACGGCGAGTACGTCCCCGTTTCGGGGAACGGGGGGCGTCTGCTCTTCAACGGCTTCTCGCGCATCTACGCCGTCGAGCCGCGCCACTCGAGGCGCCGCCGGCTCGCCCATTGAGCGCGTTTCCTAAGAGCGCCCTCATGCCGGTCGGCTATCGTCGCCCCTCGTGACTGCGCCTGCTCCCCCTCAGCGCGGCCTGGACCCCGAGGCCGAGCAGGAAGTCGACTTCGCGCGCTACGTCCGGCTGCTCGGCTCTCGCTGGTGGCTGCTCGTCGCGGGGCTCGTCGTCGGCGCCGTCATCGGCTACCTCATCTCGCTCGGCGGGTCGCAGGTGTACTCGGCCACCGCGACGGTCTATCTCGGCCAGCCGTACAACCCGCAAGGCGGCGCTCCGATCATCACTCAGCAGACGAATCCCTCGTCGGTCGGGTCGATCATCCAGTCGGCATCCGTGCAGAACACGGTTGCGAACCTCTGCCACCTGAAGTCGGCGGCGGTGTTCAAGAAGGGGATCTCCTCGCAGGCAGTCGCCGGTAGCGCGTCGACGAAGAGCAACGGGGCGACGACGGCCAGCCCGCTCGTCAAGGTCAGCGTCCAATCGAAGAAGGGGAAGGTTGCAGCGTGCGCCGCGAACGGGCTCGCCAACGAGGTCGTGCAGAAGATCGGAACGTACCCGGCGGCGACGATCAAGACCCTCAAGACGCACATTGCCTTCGACAACGGGGACATCAAGACGATCCAGGCGGCAATCGCGAACCCGGGCATCTCCGACACGAACAAGCTGATTCTCCAGCAGACGCTGCGCAACGACCAGCTCGACAAGACGACGAACTCGCAGCTGCTCCTCCTGGCGACTCAGGTCGAGTCGCCCAAGGTCCTCGCCAACGCGGCCTCGACCAAGATCACCGCCCGCAGCCGCCGCAACACGGTCGTCATCTCCGCGCTGATCGGGCTGATCCTCGGGGCGCTCGCGGCGCTGCTGTGGGAGCCCGTCGCGGCTCGGGTCGCGCCTCGCAACGGCGACTGACTTAGTCTCCAGGGGTGTTCGAGGGCAAGCGCGTGGGGGTCGTCGTGCCCGCGTACGACGAGGAGGCGCTGATCGCCGCCACGCTCGGCGCAATCCCGCCGCTCGTCGACCGGATCGTCGTGGTGAACGACGGCTCCACCGACCGCACGAGCGAGCGGGCCCTCGAGCTCGGCGACCCGCGGGTGGAGGTGCTGTCGCACGAGCGCCGGAGCGGCGTCGGGGCAGCGACCGTCACGGGCTACCGCCGGGCGCTCGCGGACGGGATGGACGTCGTGGTGGTGATGAACGGCGACAACCAGATGGATCCCGAGGACCTGCCGACGCTCGTCGAGCCGGTCGCCCGCGGTGAGCTCGACTACTCGAAGGCGAACCGCCTCTCCACCGGCCAGGCGTGGCAGCTGATCCCGAAGACGCGGTTCTTCGGGAACGCGATCCTCTCGATGCTGACCAAGGTCGCCTCGGGCTACTGGCATGTCGCCGACTCGCAATCCGGCTACACGGCCGTCTCGCGCGGGATGCTCGAGCAGCTCGACCTCGACCACATCTACACGAACTACGGCTTCCCGAACGACATGCTCGTCCACCTCAACGTCTGGAACGCGCGCGTGCGCGACTTTCCGTCCCGTCCGATCTACGGCGTCGGCGAGCGCTCGAACATGCGCTACCGCCACGTCGTGCCGCGGATCGCCTGGCTCCTGCTGAAGGGCTTCTTCTGGCGGCTGTGGGAGAAGTACGTGAAGCGCGACTTCCACCCGCTCGTGTTCTTCTACGTGATGGGGTTCATCGCGATGGTGGCCGGCGTGCTGCTCGGGCTCGTCGTCGTCGGCTACCGGATCGCGGGCTACTCGATCCCGATCGCCACCGTCGTCCTCGTCGCGCTGCTCGTCATCTCGGGGCTCCAGTTCACGCTTTTTGCCATGTGGTTCGACATGGAAAGCAACAAGGACCTCAGGTAGCTCGCCGAGGCGGCGGGGGCACCCTTGCACGAGATCGGAGGCTCCCACGATGAAGGTCAAGTCCTTTTCAGTGCTCGCGTTGGTCGCCGTTGCCGGAGTCGTCGCCGCGGTCGCGTTCGGCGGCTCGCAGCGGCCGCTGACGCTCCAGGCGTCGCCAGGGTGCGAAGATGGCGCCGGAGTGGCTCGACCATCGCGATGCACCGCCAGGCTCCGTCGCCTGCAGCGCCGAAAAGCGCTTCTTCGCGCTCGCGCGGACGTCGTCAACGTGTCGACCGGAGCGACGGCCCACGGCACGCTCCCGCCGGCCGGCAAGCACGGTGCCAACCTGCACGCCGCCCACGAAGGTATTCGTCGGCCGTCGCGACGCAGAAGGGAGAGGCGAAGCCGTTCGCCCTCACAAAAGGGATCGTACCGCGCCTGTTTCTTCATTCACACCTCGGCGCAACACGGCAGCTTCAGTCTCGACGCGCGTTGCTTCGCGCTTCACGCTTCGCGCGCTAGCATCGGCGGGTGCCAACCGCGCTCGTCACCGGCGGCGCCGGCTTCCTCGGCTCGCACCTCTGCGACTACCTGCTCGCGCAGGACCACCGGGTCATCTGCGTCGACAACCTCGAGACCGGCTCGCTCGAGAACATCGAGCACCTCCGCGACGCCGCGTTCTCGTTCGTCCACCAGGACGTCGTCGACGGGATCTGGATCGACGAGCCGGTCGACTTCGTCTTCCACCTCGCGAGCCCGGCCAGCCCGATCGACTACCTGCGGCTGCCGCTGCAGACGCTCAAGGTCGGCTCGCAAGGCACCCACAACGCGCTCGGCCTCGCCAAGTGGCAAGCGCGCCCGCTTCCTCATCAGCTCGACGAGCGAGGTCTACGGCGACCCGCACGTCCACCCGCAGCCCGAGACCTACTGGGGGAACGTCAACCCGATCGGCCCGCGCGGCGTCTACGACGAGGCGAAGCGCTACGCCGAGGCGCTGACGATGGCCTACCACGACCAGCAGGGCGTCGACACGGCGATCGTCCGGATCTTCAACACGTACGGCCCGAAGATGCGGACGAACGACGGCCGCGCGACGTCTCGAACTTCGTCCGCCAGGCGCTCGCGGAGGAGCCGCTCACGGTGTTCGGCGACGGATCGCAGACGCGGAGCTTCTGCTACGTCGACGACCTGATCCGCGGCCTCGTCCTGCTCGCGAGAGCGGCGAGCACCTGCCCGTCAACATCGGCAACCCCGACAGAGCTGACGATGCTCGAGCTCGCGGAGATCGTGAAGCGGATCACCGGCTCGTCGAGCGAGATCGTCTTCGAGGCGCTGCCGCGTCGACGACCCGATGCAGCGCCGGCCCGACATCACCCGGGCGCAGCAGCTGCTCGGCTGGGAGCCGGAGATCTCGCTCGAGGAAGGGCTCTCCCGGCTGCTGCGCGAGCAGGGCCGCGAGCCCATCAGGGTCTGAGCGCCGAGCCTCTTCTCGTTCGCACGCTGCGGCGCGAGCCGGCCGAGCGGACGCCGGTCTGGTTCATGCGGCAGGCCGGCCGCTCGCTGCCCGAGTACCGCGCGCTGCGAGAGAAGCACGGCTTCTTCGAGATTGCCGGAACCCCCGAGCTCTGCGCGGAGGTGACGCTGCAGCCGGTGCGCCGGCACGGCGTCGACGCCGCCGTCCTCTTCGCCGACATCATGTCGCCCGTCCTCGGGATGGGCGTCGACGTGGAGCTCGTCGAGGGCGTCGGGCCGGTGGTGGAAGAGCGGATCGATTCGGCAAAGGAGGTCGAGCGGCTCCGGGTCGCCGAGCCGGAGGAGTGGGCGGCGTCGATCCTCGAGGCGGTGCGGCTCGTGCGGGCCGAGCTCGAGCCCGAGCGGGCGCTCGTCGGCTTCTGCGGCGCGCCGTTCACGGTCGCCGGCTACCTCGTCGAGGGCAGGCCGAGCCGCGACTTCGTCCGCGTCGAAGTCGCTCATGTACCGGGAGCCGGAGACGTGGCACGCGCTGATGGAGCGGCTGACCGAGCAGTTCACGCGCTATGTCGCCGCGACGGCGGCGGCAGGCGCGGACGCGATCCAGCTCTTCGACTCCTGGGTCGGTGTGCTCTCGCCTCCGACTACGGGAGTTCGTGGCTCCGTACTCGGCCCGCGTGCTCGAGGCGGCGGGCGTCCCGACGATCCACTTCGGCACCGGCGCGACGACGCGCTTCTCGCGCAGATGGCGCGTCGCGGGCGGGAGCGCGCTCGGCGTCGACTGGCGCATCCCGCTCGACGTCGCGCGGGAGATCGTGGGCGACGCGCGGGCGTCCAGGGGAATCTCGAGCCGGCCTGCTGCTCGGCCCGTGGGAGCGGGTCGAGTGCGGCGGCGCTCGACGTCCTGCGCCGCGCGGGCGGCCGGCCGGGCCACGTCTTCAACCTCGGGCACGGCGTCCTCCCGCAGACCGATCCCGACGTGCTCACGCGGCTCGCGGAGCTGGTGCGCAGCTACGGTCAGTCGCCGTGAAGAGCGCGGTCGTTCTCATGGCGTACGGCTCGCCCGAGCGGCTCACGGACGTCCCCGCGTACTACGCCGACATCCGCGGCGGCCGCCCGATCGCGCCCGAGCATCTCGCCGACCTCGTCGAGCGCTACCGGCGGCTCGGCATCGAGGACTCCTCGCCGCTCAACGCGATCACCGAGCAGACCCGCGCGGCGCTCGAGGCGCGAGCTCGGCCTGCCGGTCCTCACCGGGATGAAGCACTGGACGCCGCGTATCGCGGAGGCGGCCGATTCGGCGGTTTCCTCGGGAGCGGAGCAGGTGGTCGGGCTCGTCCTCGCGCCGCACTACTCCGCGCTTTCGATCGCGGGCTACCGCGAGCAGCTCGAGCGTGCGCTTGCTGGGCGTGCCGAGCTCCGCTTCGTCGAGAGCTGGCACGACGAGCCCGGTTTCGTCGAGCTGCTCGCCGACCGGGTGCGCGGCACCGACGCGCACGTCGTCTTCACCGCGCACTCGCTGCCGGCGCGGATCATCGAGGCCGGCGACCCGTACCGTGATCAGCTGCTGGAAACGTCGCGGCTCGTCGCCGAGGCGGCGGGTCTGTCCGCCTGGAGCTTCTCGTTTCAGAGCGAGTCGCCGACCGGCGAGCCGTGGCTCGGGCCGGACATCCTCGACCACCTCGAGTCGCTGCGGAAGCAGGGCGTCGAGCGCGTCCTCGTCTGCCCCGTCGGGTTCGTCTCCGACCACCTGGAGATCCGCTGGGACCTGGACGTCGAGGCGCAGGAGAAGGCGGCCGAGCTGGGACTGCAGCTCGAGCGGATCGAGATGCCGAATTCCGACCCGCAGTTCGTGGGCACGCTTGGGCTAATCGTGCGCAGAGCCCTGTCGGTACCTTCAGCTGCGTGAGTTCGCGCACCTGCCCAGACTGGCCTGAGCTGATGGAGATCTCGCCCGATCTCCAGTTCAAGCACTACACGGTCGCCGAGGCCAAGTTGCCCGCGGACGTGCTCATGCACGTTCCCGAGATCCTGCTCTCGGAGGTTGCCATCTGCTGCGACCTCGAGCGCCACGTGTTCTACGCGGGACACACGGACGAGCAGGTAGCCGAGGCGCTCAGGGCGAGCCACTGGTTCGAAGTCCGGGACTGGGTCGCCGCCGGACGCCCGGGCTCGCTCTAGGAGGGTTTGGCGAAAGACCGCTCGCCGGCAGCACAGACTGATTTCGCCAAACCCTCTAGGCGTCAACCTCGTTCGGTAACGGCTCGCCGCGCACGAAGGCGAGCACGTTGTCGACGAGCACGCGCGTCATCGCAGCCCGCGTCTCGACCGTTGCGCTCGCGATGTGCGGCGCCAGCACCACGTTCGGGAGGTCGAGCAGCCGCTCCGGCACGCGCGGCTCGTCCGCGAAGACGTCGAGGCCGGCCGAGATGCGGCCCGACGCGAGCTCCTCCACGAGCGCGTCCTCGTCCACGATGGCTCCACGTGCCGTGTTGACGAGCGTTGCGCCGTCCTGGAGGAGGGCGAGCCGCTCGCGTGAGATCAGGCCGTGCGTCTCGGGCGTCAGCGGGACGTGGAGCGAGACGACGTCGGCCGTGCGCAATAGCTCGTCGAGCGAGAGGCCGTCGCTGCGGCGATGGTGGACGATGCGCATCCCGAACGCCTGCGCTCGTGTCGCGACCTGCCGGCCGATCCGGCCGAAGCCGACTACGCCGAGCGTCGAGCCCGCGAGATCGCGGCCGAGCAGCTCGGGCCGCGCCCAGCCGCGCTGCCACCGGCCCTCGCGCACGAACCGGTCCGACTCGACGAGGTGGCGGCGGCACGCCAGGATCAGCGCGAGCGTGAGGTCCGCGACCGCGGCGTCGAGCACGCCCGGCGTGTTCGTCACGGCGACCCCGCGCTCGCGGCACGCGGCGACGTCCACGCGGTCGTAGCCGACGCCGTAGTTCGCGACGAGCCGCAGGTCGGGCAGCAGGTCGAGCTCGTCCGGGCCCACCACAACGACGGCCTGGACGAGGATCTCGACTCCGGGGAGCGGCCCCGCGGGCGGCCAGGACTCGAGCAGCGCCACGTCCGGCAGCTCGTCCCACGCGGGCCCGGGAAAGGTCTGCGTCGCTGCGATCGTCACGGCCGGAGTATCTAGTGTCTCCCCATGCCGACGGTTGTGATCCCGTTTGCGGGTGCGGAGGGGAAGACGCGGCTCCACGCGTCGGCCCGAATCCGCCGGGCGCTCGCGCAGGCGATGTTCTGCGACGTCCTCGCCGCCTGCGCCGCGGTCGGACGCACCCGGGTGGTGACGCCCGACGACGAGGGCGCGGAGGCGGCTCGCGACGCGGGAGCCGAGGTTGTCGCCGACCCGGGCGGGGGACAGGGCGCGGCGGTGCAGGCGGGTCTCGAAGGAGTCGAGCCGGGCGGCATCCTCGTCGTCAACGCCGACGTCCCGTGCGTCGTGCCGCATGGATCTCCGCTCGCTGCTCGCCGCGACGCCTGCGGGCTGCCTCGCGCTCGTCGAGGCCCTCGACGGGACGACGAACGCGCTCAGCCTCCCGTCGCGCGACACGTTCGCGCCGCTCTACGGGCCGAGCAGCTCGGACCGCTTCCGCGCCCACGGCGCGTCGCTCGGCCTGGAGGTCGTGTCCGTCGCGGTGCCCAACCTCGCCGACGACGTCGACACCATGGACGACCTCACGCGGCTGCAGTTGCGCGTCGGGCCGCGCACGCAGGCCTGCCTCGCCGAGCTCGAGGGGAGCCTCGTCTGAACGTCGCCGTCCTCTCGGGAGGAGTGGGTGGCGCGCGCTTCGTCCGCGGCGTCGTCGACGTCGTCGGGCGCGCCGGCGACGAGCGTGATCGGCAACGTCGGCGACGACGTCGAGGTGCTCGGCCTTCACATCTCGCCGGATCTCGACTCGATCCTGTACGCGCTCGCCGGCCTGGCCGACGAGCAGCGCGGCTGGGGCCGAAGCGGCGAGACCTGGAACGCGCGCGAGACCGTCGGCGCGCTCGGCGGCGAGGACTGGTTCGCGCTCGGCGACCGCGACCTGGGGCTCCATCTGGTGCGCACCCAGGCGCTGCGGGCGGGCGAGCCGCTCTCCGCCGTCACCGCTCGGCTCGCGGAGGCGCTCGGCGTCGCCGTGCGGCTGCTGCCTGCGACCGACGACGGGCTGCGGACGTGGCTCGAGACGCCGGCCGGGACGTTCCCGTTCCAGGAATGGTTCGTCGCGCGCGGCCACCGCGACGAGGTCGACGCCGTTCGCTTCGAGGGGAGCGAGGCGGCGCGGCCGGCGCCGGGCGTGCTCGAGCGCGATCGCCGCGGCGGATCTGATCCTGTTGGCGCCGAGCAATCCGTACGTCTCGGTCGGGCCGATCCTCGCGGTGCCCGAGTTGCACGATGCGGTCGCGCGGCGGCGCGTGCCGTGCGTCGCGGTCAGCCCGCTCATCGGCGGCCGCGCGGTGAAAGGGCCGGCCGACCGGATGCTGCGGCGGCTGGCGGGCGGCACTTCACCTCGGCATGTAACAAGTTGTTACAAGGGGTTGATCGACGCGCTCGTGGTGGACGAGGCCGACGCCGACGACCTCGACGGGCTCGGCGACGTCCGGCCGATCGTGACCCGGACGCTCATGAGCGACGCCGACGCGCGCCGCCGTCTGGCCGAGGTCGCGTTGGGAGCCGTGCCGGCATGAAGGTTGCGATCGTCGGGGGCACGGGCGACTTCGGCCTTGCGCTCGCGCGCCGACTCGTGGAAGCGGGCGACGAGATCGTGCTCGGCTCCCGCGATGCCGGGCGTGCGCAGGAGAAGGCGACCGAGGTCGGCGCCGCGCGGCGCGGCAAACGAGGAAGCCGTCCGCGGCGTCGACCTCGTCGTGCTCGCGACGAATGCCGCGCGGCGCTCTCCACCGCGACCGACCTCGCGGAAGCGATCGGCACGACGCCCGTGCTCAGCGTCGCCAGCGATCTGCGCTCGACCGACCGCTCTCTCTCGCGCAACGGACGCAGGATCTCCTCGCAGGCCCGGTGGCCGCCGGCCTCCACTCGCTCGCCGCCGGCAAGCTCGCACACGGCCGGCCCGACGAGGACGCCTTCGTCTGCGGCGACGACGAGGAGGCGAAATCGCTCGCGCTCGAGCTCGCGGCAAAAGTCGTCGCCGGCCGCGCGCTCGACGCCGGGCCGCTGGCGAGCGCACGCGCGCTCGAGGGGCTGACCGCGGTGATCGTCAACCTCAACAAGCGCTACAAGGGCCACGCCGGCGTCCGCGTCACCGGTCTCCCGTGACACCGGTCGTCGAGATCCACGACGCGGCCGAGCGGTCGCGCATCGCGGCGGCCGTTCTCCGCGACCTGCCCGAGTGGTTCGGGATCGAGGAGTCCACGCAGGCGTACATCGAGGAAGCGGCGACGCTGCCGACGTTCGCGGTCGAGCCGGACCTCGGCTTCCTCTGCCTCAAGCAGCACACGCCACGCTCGGCCGAGGTCTACGTCATGGGCGTTCGGCGGGAGCAGCACCGGCGCGGCATCGGGCGGGCGCTCGTCGCCGAGGCCGAGCGCTGGTGCCGGGCGCAAGGCATCCGCTACCTCCAGGTGAAGACGCTCGGCCCTTCGCGTCCGGACACGAGCTACGACGCGACCCGCGCGTTCTACGAGGCTGTCGGCTTCGTCGCGCTCGAGGAGCTGCACGGGCTCTGGAGCCACGACAACCCTACGCTGATCCTCGTCAAGGACGTCGGGGGCGGCTTCACCGTCCTGCCGGTCGAGGGGATCCCCGAGCTGCGCGAGGGAGACGACCTCGCCGGCCTCATCGCCGAGCGGACCGAGCTCGCGGACGGCGACGTGGTCGTCATCGCGCAGAAGGCCGTCTCGAAGGTCGAGGGCCAGGTCGTGGCTCTCGCCGGAATCGAGCCGTCGGAGCAGGCGCGCGAGCTCGCGGGCGACGAGGCCGATCCTCGCAGGATCCAGGTGATCCTCGACGAGGCCGTCGAGCTCGTTCGAGTCCGGCCTCCACTCCTGATCGCGCGCACGCGCCACGGCTATGTCTGCGGCTCGGCGGGAGTCGACGCCTCGAACGCGCCGGAGCCGGAGACGGTCGTCCTGCTCCCCGTCGATCCGGATGCCTCGGCCGCCCGGCTGCGGGAGGAGCTGCGCGAGCGCGCCGGGGCGGACGTGGGTGTCATCGTCACCGACTCCTTCGGCCGCCCGTGGCGCGCCGCGACCACGGACGTCGCGATCGGCGCGGCCGGCGTGGAGGTCGTGCGCGACCTCATGGGCGAGCGCGATCCGAACGGCTACGAGCTGCACGCGACGCGGATCGCGGTCGCGGACGAGATCGCCGGTGCGGCCCAGCTCGTCTTCGGCAAGCTCGATCGTGTGCCCGTGGCGGTCGTCCGAGGCCTCGCGGTGCGCGGCGACGGGCGGGGCGCCGACATCGTCATCCCGCCGGAGACGGATCTGTTCCGTTAGAACACGCTCGATGGCCGACGCGATCGAGCAGGCGAACGCCCTCCTCCAGGAGCGGGGCTATGCAGAGCGCGACCTCGCCGTGCACACCGGGCCGCGCGGCAAGGCGCTGCTCAAGGGCAACAAGATCCTCAGCCCGCTGAGCGACGAGGCGGAGGTCGTCCTCCGCGTCGTCCGGGACCTGGTGCCGACCGACGTGGAGCTCGGCGCGAAGATCCTGCGCCCGGCGGAGTTGCGGGCGAAGCTCTGAGCGTGTCGGGGGAGGTCGAGCTCCGGCGCGCCGACCTCGCCTCCGATCCGCTCGAGCAGTTCCGGAGCTGGTTCGCCGAGGCGGGCGCGGCGCTCGAGGTTCCGGAGGCGATGGCGCTCGCGACTGCGGCTGCCGGCGGCGCGCCGTCGGTGCGGATGGTGCTGCTGAAGGGCTTCGACGAGCGCGGGCTCGTCTTCTACTCGCACCAGACCTCGCGGAAGGGACGCGAGCTGGAGGCGAACCCGCAGGCGGCGCTCCTCTTCCACTGGCCGCCGCTCGGCCGCCAGGTGCGGGTCGAGGGGACGGTCGAGCACGTCTCCGCGGAGGAGTCGGATGCGTACTTCGCCACCCGGCCGCGCGCCGCGCAGCTCGGTGCGCTCGCCTCGCGGCAGAGCGAGCCGCTCGAGTCCCGTTCGGAGCTGGACGAGAGGCTGGCGGAGCTGGAGAGCGAGCTGGGCGGCGGGCCCGTGCCGCGGCCGCCGACGTGGGGCGGCTTCCGGCTCGCGCCGACGGCCTGGGAGTTCTGGCAGCACCGCGCCAGCCGCCTGCATGACCGCTTCCGCTACGAGCCGGAACCGGCGGGAGGCTGGCGGATCGCGCGGCTCTTCCCGTGACGCTCACGGCACGGTGGCAGCCACCCCGACGTGATGTTCACGTCTTGCTCGCGAGAGTGCGACGCAGGGCGGCCAGCCGTTCGTCCCAGGCGGCGCCGACGGCGACCATCCACTCCACGGCGTCCTCCAGCGGCGCCGGGGTCACCTCGTAGCGCGTCTCGCGCCCGGCGCGCGTCGCCCGGAGGAGGCCGGCGTCGGCCAGCGCGGAGAGCTGCTTCGCGACGGCCTGCCGCGTGACCGGTAGCTCGGCCGCGAGCTCGGTCGCGGTTGCTGTGCCTCGCGTCGCAACCGCCTCGACGAGTGAACGCCGTCCGGCATCGCCGAGCGCGGCGAAGACGCGGTCTACGCCGCCGCGAGCGCCGTCCACGCCGACGCTCCCAGCGACAGCGCGCGCATCTCGAACGCCGGCGCGAACTGCGGCGAGGACTCGACGACGTGCACGCGAGTGCCGTCTACGACAGGCTCGAGCTCGATCGCGACGCTGCCGCCGTCGTCCCAGTCGAGCACCAGCCGCTCGGCCTCCTCGAGCTCCCGCACGACCGCGCGCCGTTCGTCGCCGTCTCCCCAGCGGAAGACACCCTCGCCGCCGGGACGTGCGTCGAGCTCGACCTCCGACGCGAACCACTCCTCAAGCCGCTCCGGATCGGTCAGCGACTCCCAGACCTCGCCGGGCTCTTCCGGTACGACGATCTCGCGTTCGACCTCCATTTGCGCAACCTCCTAGTTGCGTATTAATGTGCAACCGATGAGTAGCGTATCGAACCACCTCGTGCCCATGGTGGTCGAGTCGGACGGCCGCTTCGAGCGCTCCTTCGACATCTTCTCGCGGCTCCTGCGCGAGCGGATCGTCTTCCTCGGCACCGAGGTGGAGGCCTCGGCGGCGAATCTCGTCGTCGCCCAGCTCCTCTTCCTCGACGCCGAGGATCCCGACACGGACATCCGCTTCTACATCAACTCCCCGGGCGGCGACGTCTACGCGGGAATGGCCATGTACGACGCGATGCAGTTCGTGAAGCCGGACGTGCAGACCTACTGCATCGGGATGGCGATGTCGATGGGTGCTCTGCTGCTCGCCGGCGGTGCGGCCGGGAAGCGCTTCGTGCTGCCGAACTCGAAGGTGATGATCCACCAGGGATCGGGCGGCTTCCGTGGGACTCCCGCCGACATCCAGATCGCCGCGCGCGAGATCCTCTCCCTCACGCGACGCTACGCAGAGGTGATCGCGCAGCACTCGGGCCGGGACGTCGAGCAGGTGATGCACGACATCGACCGCGACCGGTTCCTCGCCCCCGAGGAGGCAGTCGACTACGGGCTCGCCGACTCGGTGCTGGCCTCGCGGAACGGCGACGCGGGCGCCTAGCGGACCGAGTCCGGAGGCTCCCAGGCGACGCTGTCGCCGAGGATCTCGTCGATCAGCGCGAGCGTCTCGGCATCGAGCTGGACGCCGGAAGCGCCGGCGTTGTCCTCGACCTGCTCGGGCCGGCTCGCGCCGATGATCGCCGAGGCCACGTTCTCCTCCCGCAGCACCCAGGCGAGCGCGAGCTGGGCCATCGAGAGGCCGAGCTCGTCGGCGACCGGACGCAGCTGCTGCACCCGCTCCAGCAGTTGCCGGTCGAGCGCACGCTCCATGAAGCCGCCCATCGTCTCGGAGGTCGCGCGCGTCCCCTCGGGCGGCGGCTCGCCGGGCTTGTACTTTCCGGTCAGGACGCCCTGGGCGAGCGGCGACCAGACGATCTGCGAGATCCCGAGCTCCCGGGACGCCGGAATGACGTCGCGCTCCGGGCCGCGCCAGAGCATCGAGTACTGGGGCTGGCTCGAGACGAAGTGCTCCACGCCAGGCATCGCCTGCGCCTCGCGGATCTTCTCCGCCGGCCACTCGCTGAAGCCGAGGTAGCGCGCTTTGCCCTGCCGTACGACCTCGGTCAGCGCCTCCATGGTCTCCTCGAGCGGCACGTCCCAGTCGTAGCGGTGACACTGGTAGAGGTCGACGTAGTCGGTCCGGAGCCTGCTCAGCGACGCGTCGATCTGCCTGAGAACCTGCTCGCGCGAGAGGCCGCGGCCACCGTCGGGCGCCTGCCAGTAGAGCTTGGTCGCTAGGACGTACGAGTCGCGTGGCCGGTCGGCGAGCACCTCGCCGAGGAACTCCTCGGCCCGGCCGTGCGCGTACACGTTCGCGGTGTCGATGAAGTCGATCCCGACCTCGAACGCCTTGGCCACGCACGCCTCGGCGCGCTCGCGCTCGACACCGCCGCCGTAGGTGAGCCAGGATCCGAGCGCGATCTCGGACACCATCAGGTCGCTCGAGCCGAGTTTTCTTCTACGCATGGCTCCGACGCTAACGGCTAGCTTCCAGCGCTATGCCGCAGCTCGATGCGATCGGGATCGTCTCCTCCGACCTCGCTCGGACGCGTGCCTTCTACGCGCTGCTCGGGATCGTCTTCGCCGAGGGAGACGACCACGTCGAGGCGACGATGCCGAACGGGCTGCGCCTGATGCTCGACACGGAGGACGTGATCCGCAGCTTCAAGCCCGACTGGAAGCGGGAGACCGGCAACCAGCTTGCGCTCGCCTTCGCGTGCGGGAGCCCGGCCGAGGTGGACGAGCTGTACGCGAACGTGGCCGGTGCCGGCTTCGACGGCGAGAAGGAGCCGTGGGACGCGTTCTGGGGTTACCGCTACGCGCAGCTCCGCGACCCCGACGGCGTCGTGATCGACCTGTTCGCCGCGCTCTGAACCTCGTCGAGGAGGAGGTCGAGCTCGGAGACGGACTGCGCCTCGAGATCCTCCGCCCGCCCAGCGCCGACGAGCTGATCGACGAGGCGGCGTTCGACGAGGAGGAGTTCCTGCCGTACTGGGCCGAGCTCTGGCCGAGCGGGCTCGCGCTCGCGCGCCACGTCGCTGCGCGGGAGCTGAAAGGACTACGCGTGCTCGAGCTCGGCTGCGGCCTCGGTCTGCCGGCACTGGCCGCCGCGCTCCGCGGCGCCGAGGTGCTGGCGACCGACTGGGCGGAGGATGCGATCGAGCTGCTGCGGCGGAACGCCGAGCGCAACGGCGTCTTCCTGCGCGTGGCGCGGGTCCGCTGGAGCGATCCGGAGCCGCTGCTCCGCGCAGCGCCCTGGGAGCTCGTGCTGGGTGCCGACCTGCTCTACGAGGAACGCAACGCCGAGCAGCTCGCAGAGCTCCTTCCGAAGCTCGGCGGCGAGGTGCTGCTGGCGGAGCCCGGCCGCCCGTACGCGAAGGAGTTCCTCGAGCGGTTTCAGGCGGATCGGGTCGACGAGCGGATCTACCGGCTAGCCTGCTGACCGGTGCTCGCCGCCCTCGCCCTCACCATCTCGCTCGCGGTCGCCCCGAAGCCGCACATCGTCTGGAAGCCGATCCCGTACGGGCCGAGGCGGAAGGCCGAGATGGCCGCCTACGCCAAGAAGCACTACGGCATCGACTCGTGGCACCTTCACCCGAAGGTGATCGTCGAGCACTACACCGGTAGCAACAGCTTCTCGGCGGCGTGGAACACGTTTGCGGCGAACACGCCCGACCCGGAGCTCGGCGAGCTTCCCGGTACGTGCGCCCACTTCATCGTGGCCCACGACGGGACGATCTACCAGCTCGTGCACCTGAACGTCATGTGCCGCCACACCGTCGGGCTCAACTACGTCGCCATCGGCATCGAGCACGTCGGCACGTCCGACCGCGAGATCCTGCACGACCGCAAGCAGATCCAAGCTTCGCTCGAGCTCACGGCGTAGCTCGTCGATCGCTTCCACATCAAGATCCGCAACGTGATCGGGCACAACGAGAGCCTCTCGAGCCCGTACCACAAGGAGCTGTACAAGCCGTGGGCGCACCAGACGCACGCCGACTGGAAGCACGCCGACATGGATGTCTACCGCGGGAAGCTCCGTGCCCTGCTGCGCGTGGACGCGCGGCGCTAGACTCGCGCCATGCCGCGCTACATGATCATCCGCAGCTTCGAGGTCGGTGAGGACCAGATGCCCTCGCTCGGCAGCCGCTCCCGGCAACTGACCGAGGCCGAGTTCGCCGAGATCACGTGGGAGCACAGCCACGTCGTCGTCGACGACGAGGGGCTCGTGCACACGTACTGCGTCTACGAGGCACCGAACGAGGACGTCGTCCGCGCCCACGTGGACCAAGCTCGGCAAGCACACGATCGACGCGCTGCACGAGATCGCGGGCGACGTGACGCCGGCCGACTTCCCGCCGGTCTAGAACTCGTCTCGAACTGAAGCACGGGCTGCCGGCCGCGCTGGTCGGCGCGATCCTGCATCCTCGGTCGCGCGAATAGCGCTGCTATTCACGCTCCCTGCGTCCTTGTCTCGCACTCGACCATCGCACCCGGTCAGCGCGTGGTCACTCCGAGACGAGTTCCTAGCTCTCCCCACTGCCGAGCCCGAGCAGTTCCGCGTCGTCCAAGTGGATGTACGTCTGCTGCGCGACCGCAAGCCGTTTGCGGAGAAACCGCACCCGCTCGACGTCGTCGGCGGGAGTCATGTCGAGCGCCTCCTTGTACAGCGTGACCGCGTACTGCTTCGCCCAGCCGCGCTCGGCCTCCTCTGCGGCCGCGACGAAGGCCTTGACGGCGCGCTCGAGCTCGCCGGCGCCGCGCCAGTGGCGCGCGAGCGCCGCTCCGGCCTCGCCGACCTCCGGCGTCGACGCCTCGATGAACTCGGCGATGTGGCGATGACCCTCGCGCCGGCGGGCGCGCGGCTGGAGGTCGTACGCGACGTCGCGGATGAGGACGTGCTTGAACACCCATTGCTCGTCTCCCTCGATCCGGGACACCGCGTCCCGATGGACCAGGTCGCGCCGCTCGAGCGCCGCCAGCGCAGCGTCCAGACAGGCGGGGTCCCGTGCGAGTCGCTCCAGCGCGCCGCGCCAGAAGAGCCGGCCGACGATCGAGGCGTCGAGGATGACGGCTCGCTCCTCGGCCGGGAGCGCGTCGAGGCGAGCCGCGACCAGGCCGCGGATCGTCGTCGGCAGCGTGTCGGCCTCCTCCGGGCCACGCTCACTCATCACCGCCGCGAGCTGTTCGATGAAGAGCGGGTTGCCCTCCGCCGTCGCCGCCACCTGAGTCGCTTTCGCGTGCGCGCCGAGCAGGTGGAGCACGAGCTCCGCCGCGTCCGTGCTCGCCAGAGGCTGCAGGGGGAGTGCGTTGTAGGCGAGCAGCCCGCCTCCCCAGGTGGGCCGCACGTCGAGCAGCTCCGGCCGCGCGATCGTGAGCAACAGGACGGGCAGCTCGTGCAGGCGGGCGGCGAGAAGCTCGATCAGGTCGAGGAGCGCAGAGTCGGCCCAGTGGATGTCCTCGAAGACAAACGCCGTCGCCTGGTCGCGCGCCACCGCCTCGATGAACACGTGGACCGACTGGAAGAGGCTGTTGCGGTCGGGCGCGGTCGCCTGCGTCTCGAAGCCGAGCAGGATCGCGAGGTTCCTCGCGACGGCCTCGGCCTGCTCCGGCCCCACGAGCCGGGCGACAGACGCACGCAACTTCCCGACGGCAACGTCGACGCCGTCGCTGTCGAAGATGCCGGCGAGGTCCTTGACCTGCATGGTCAGCGCGCCGTAGGGGCTGCGCTCGCGATACGGGAGGCAGCGGCCGCGGACGATCCGACCGCTGCGGCTCGAGACCTCGGCGGTGAACTCCACGGTGAGACGCGACTTGCCCACGCCCGGCGGCCCGAGGATGGTGATCAGGTGCGGCCGGCGCTCGAGCTCGACGCGTTCCCACGTCGCCGCGAGGAGGTCGACCTCCCGGCTGCGGCCGACGAACGGCGTGCTCGACAGGTGCCGCTCGCCGGTTGCCGAGGTCGCCGTCACCGCGCGCCAGGCCTCGAGCGGAGCCGCCTTGCCCTTTGCCGTCACCGCCTCGAGGGGCTCGTACTCGATCGCGCTCCGCGTCGCGCGGTAGGTCTCCTCGCCGACCACGATCTCGCCGACCGGCGCGTGCTGCTGCAAACGGGACGCGGTGTTGACGACGTCGCCCGCGACCATGGCTTCGCCGAGCGCCGGTCGCGCCGTCAGCGTCACCACCGCCTCGCCGGTGTTCACGGCGCCGCGGATCCGCAGCTCGAGCTCGGGCTGCTCGGTGTTGAGCGTCGCCACGGCGTCGCGCACCGCCAGCGCAGCGCGGACGGCCCGTTCCGGATCGTCGCCGTGGGCGGTCGGCGCGCCGAAGACCGCCATCACGGCGTCGCCGACGAACTTCTCCACGACGCCGCCGAAAGACTCGAGCTCGTCGCGCACCGTCCCGTGGTACGGGGTGAGGATCGCGCGCACGTCCTCCGGGTCGAGCTGCTCCGACCGCGACGTGAAGCCGACGAGGTCGACGAAGACGACGCTGACGATCCGCCGCTCCTCGCGATGCGGCGTCTCGGCGGCGAGCGAAGCCCCGCACGCAAGGCAGAAACGGGCGATCTCGGGGTTTTCCTGGCCGCAGGCACGGCACGTCGACATTCCCGCATCCTGGCAGCGCTCCGGTCCCATCGCAACGGATTCGAGCTTGAGGCGTTGTCGGATTGAGGCCCCGCGCCCGCGGGCTAGCCCTTGCTGACGACCAGAGAGACCTTCGCGTGGTAGGCGAGCTTCTTCCTCGCCTGCGGCCGCTGCGAGATCACGTGGCCCTTCTTCACCCTCGAGGAGAAGGCGCTGCGGATCTTCCCAACCGTGCACGCACCGTGCGTGATCGCCTTCTTCGCCGCCGTCACCGTCTTGCCGATCACCTTCGGCACGACGCAGTTGGTGAAGGTGTGTGTCGCCAGGGTGGCGAGCTTGGCGACCCCGGCGGCCGTGAAGCCCTGCGCGTAGGCGAAGCGGAACCTCGTCGAGCCTCCGGCGGGCACCTTGCCCGTCTGCTGCAGCGTGAACTGGCTGTCGGACGACCCCACGCTGACGAACGTGGCCTTCGTCGCCGGCCGGTCGTAGACGATCGCCCCCTGCCCGGTCGCCGTGTCCCCGTCGGCCGCGCCCTTCATGTTGACCAGAATCCTGGCGGGTGCCGACCTCGGCAGCGAGACGGTGTCTTTCAACGCGTGCGTCGAGAAGGCGCTCTGGCCGGGGAACTTGTAGGCGAGCTGCGTGGAGTCGCCGGTCGAGCGGTGGAAACGCTGGTTGTTGGCCCAGAGGAGGTCGAGCGAGTGCTTCTTGCCGTCCGTGCTCGTGAACACGTCGGTGACCCAGGCCACGAGGCCCGCGTGGTTCTGCGTGATCGTCCGGTGGTCGGTGACACCGGCCTTGACGAAATTCGGGCAGGTGGAGCTCGTGGGGGGATAGGTCTTGTCGGCGCACTCGACGAGCTGCTCGGTGTCGTGGATGACGAGGTTCCCGTTCTGCGGGTTCAGGTGGTACGTGTAGGTGAACGCCGGGAGATCTGTCGCGGCCGCATTGATGTGCTGCGCCGACCAGCTGGGCCAGGCATCCATGCCGTCGATCTGCAGCTCCGAGCGCGTGCCGGGGCTCGCCTCCTGGTTGAAGAGGGCGGCGTTGCACCAGAACGTGACCGTGGTGAGGGCGAGAGTCGAGTCGGACAGATAGCCGTCGTCGACGCCGCAGCTCGAGAGGGAGAGGTAGTCGAAGCCTCCGGCCAGCTGCTGCCCGAACAGGTAGAAGTCGTACGGCGTGCCGTCGTTCGGGCCGCCCGAGATCCTGTACGTGTGGTCGTAGCCGACGTTGACGCGCGGCCCGGCGTAGGGAGAAAGGTCCGACGGCGTCGTCCCTGCCGGAACGGCGCGGAGGCGGCACGGGCTATAGACGTTGGCATTCGAGAGGTCGGCCGCGGGGACGGAGAACGAGCCGTCCTGGCTGACGGCCACGTTTGTAGCCACCGCACGGCTCTGGGTGCCGTAGTAGCAGTTGATGTCGACGTGGTCGCCGGTCGTGCCGCCCGTCGTCGTGCCCGAGATCGCGAAGGTGTTCGGTGTGTCGTTGGTGTACATGAAGTAGGAACGATCCTTCGGTGTCGTGATCGTCGAGGCCGTGACCGCGGCGCCCGCGGTGGACGTCACCGCCAGGCTGCCGACGAGCAGCGCGCCAGCGAAGGCTGCCGCGATCGTGACATTGAGGCCTCGCATCTGATCCCCCTTACCGGTTGCCGTGCTGTCGATGGACGTAAGCACAGGCCCTGAGGCAACGCAATGCCGCGAACGGGCGATCCTCGCCGCGGCGGGTCAGCCCTTGCTGACGACCAGGCTGATCTTCGCGTGCTGCTTCAGCCGCCTGCCGTGTGGCGGCTTCTGGGAGATGACCTCTCCCTTTGCCCTGGACGACGCGACCATCGTCACCTTGCCGACGGAGCAGAACGCCTTCCTGATCGCGGCCTTCGCCGCATTGAGGGTCTTGCCGACGAGGTTGGGCACGAGGCAGGGCCGGAGGACGAACTTCGCCTGGACGGCCACGTCGTCGTTCGCGGTGACCTTGCAGCGCTTGCCGCCCTTGCAGGCGCCCGACCAGCCCGAGAACCTCGAGCCCTTGGCTGCCTTCGCCTTCAAGGTCACCGGCGTCCCGTAGGCGTAGCCGTGGCTGCAGGTCTTACCACAGGCGATCCCGCTCGGCGAGCTCGTCACCGTGCCCCTGCCTGCCTTCGAGACGGTGACCCGGTTCAGGAAGAGTGCGCTCGCGGTCTTCGCCCGCGTCGCGACGAGCGCCGCCCGGTAGTCCTGCACGAAGGCGAACCGGAACCTCGTCGATCCTCCCGCCGGCACCTTGCCGGTCTGGTGCAGCGTGAACTCGCTGTCGATCGTCGTGACCCGGGTGAACTTCGCGGCGGTCGCCGGCCGGTCGTAGACGATCGCGCCCTGGCCGGTCCCCGTGTCGCCGTCTGCGGCGCCGTGCATGCGGATGAGGATTGCGCCCGCAACGTGCGGCAGCGAGACGGTGCTGCCGGTCGGGTGGGTCGAGAAGCTACTCTCGCCCGGGAACTCGTACTCGAGCTGCGACGAGTCGCCCGACGGCCCGAAGAACTGCTGGTTGTCGTCCCAGAGCAGGTCGAGGGAGTGCGGCTTGCCGTCGGTGCTCTTGAACGTGTCGGTGATCCAGCTGATGTGACCGTCGTGGTCCTGGCTGATGGTGCGGTCGTCGGTCACGCCGGTGGACACGTAGGTCGCGCAGCTGCCCGCGGTCGGCGGATAGGTCGCGCTGCTGCACTTGACGAGTGGATCCGTCTCCTGGATCACGACGTTGCCGGTCGCCTTGTCGACGGTGTACTTCTCGGTCAGAGCAGGCAGGCCGGCTCCGTCCGGGTTGATGAAGAACGCCTGGGTGGGCGGGTACGCGTTCGCGCCGTCGATCCGCAGCTCGGAGCGCGTCGGCGCGGACGGCGTGTCGGCGCCGACGAGGCCTGCGTTGCACGCGAACGTGACCGTGGTGTTCGCGTACGTCGAGTCGTAGAGGAAGCCGTTGTGGAGGCCGCAGCTGCCGAGCGAGGCGTAGTCGAAGGACGCAGTCAGCTGCTGGGCGTCGAGGGAGTAGTCGTAGGCCTTCCCGTCGTTGGCGCCGCCGCTGATCTTGGAGGTCTCGCGTTCCCCGACCCCGACCACGGGCCCGGAGTACGGCGTCAGGTCCGCCGGGTTCTTGCCCGCCGGGACGGCCTTCAGCTGGCAGGTGAGATTCAGGAGCTTGTTGAGGTCGGCGGCAGGAACGGAGAACGAGCCGTTCGAGTTGACCGGCACGTTGCCCTTGACCTTCACGGACCCGCCCCCGAAATAGCAGCGCAAGTCGACCTTGTCGCCACCGCCGGCGCCGGCCGTCGTGCCGGAGACCGCGAACGTCTGCGAGCTGGCGTCCTCGTCTGCGATGAAGAACGAGGGGTTGGACGGAGACGTGATCTGGGACGCGGTGATCGCGGCGTGCGCCGCCGGGGTGACGACGAGACCGCCGAGCACGAGTGCGGCTGCGAGCGCCGTGGCCAGACGAAGAAGGGGTCCCATTTGGAGCCCCTTCGACTTCGACGGTGGGTGCTCCTCCTAGGAGCAGCCGGTGTTCGTGCCGCAGTCGCGGCACGTGTAGCAGCTGCCGGTGCGGACCATCCGCCCGCCGCAGCGGGCGCACTCGACCGCGTCCTCCCACGAGTTGAAGAGGGCCGTCTGGCCGGGCGGCGGCGCCTCGGTGGGCTCCGTCGGCGCGGCAGCTTCGCCGTTTGCGTAGCGCTCCGCCAGCCTTGCCTTCACCTCGGGCGAGAGGATCCCGGCCTCCTCCTGCTGCTCGGGCGTGAGGAAGCGCTTGCCGAACCAGCGGAAGATGTAGTCGACGATCGACTTCGCGGTGCGGATGTCGGCGTCGTTCGTCAGACCGCTCGGCTCGAAGCGCATGTGGCTCAGCTTCGAGACGTAGACCTCGGGCGGCACGCCGTACTGGAGGCCCATCGAGACGGCGAGGCAGAGCGAGTTCATCAGGCCGGCCATCGTGGTGCCGTCCTTGGCGATGTCGACGAAGATGTCGCCCGGGCTGCCGTCGTCGTAGAGGCCGACGTGGATGTAGCCCTCGTGGTCGCCGACCTGGAACTTCCGGCCGACCTCGGTGCGGTCGAGCGGCAGACGCTTGCGCTCGTGCACCTGGACCGGCGGCGTCGCGACGGCCGTCTGGCCGTCCTTGCCGGAGCTCGACAGCGGCTGCGCGACCTTGCAGTTGTCGCGGTAGATCGCGATCGCCTTGACGCCGAGCTTCCAGGCGTCGACGTAGAGGCCCATCACGTCCTCGATCGTGGCCTCCTCGGGGAGGTTCACCGTCTTCGAGATCGCGCCGGAGATGAAGGGCTGGACGGCGCCCATCATCTTCACGTGGCCGAGGTAGTGGATGGCGCGATCGCCGACGGCGCAGTCGAACACCGGGTAGTGCTCCGTCTTCACGTACGGCGCCCCGATGACGGCATTCCGCTCGTCGACGAAGGCGACGACCTCCTCGACCTCGCGCGGTGCGTAGCCCATCCGCTCGAGCGCCATCGGCACGGTCTTGTTGACGATCGTGATCTCGCCGCCGCCGACGAGCTTCTTCGACTTGACGAGCGAGAAGTCGGGCTCCACGCCGGTCGTGTCGCAATCCATCATGAAGCTGATCGTCCCGGTCGGCGCGAGCACGGTGGCCTGCGCGTTGCGGAAGCCGTGGATCTCGCCGAGGTCGAGCGCGTCGTCCCACGCCTTGCGGCAGTGGCCGAGCAGGTCGGCCGGCACGGAGTCGGCGTGCTCGATGTTGCCGACCGCTGCGCGGTGCTTCGCGATCACGCCGACCATCGGCGCCCGGTTGGCCTGGTAGCCGTCGAACGGCCCCATCCGTGCGGCGATCTCCGCCGACTTGCGGTAGGCGCGGCCGGTCATGAGGCCGGTGATCGCGGCCGCGTACGCCCGGCCCTCGTCGGAGTCGTACGGCAGCCCGCGCGCCATCAGGAGCGCGCCGAGGTTCGCGTAGCCGAGGCCGAGCTGGCGGAACCGCTTCGCGTTGCGGCCGATCTCGGACGTCGGATAGGACGAGTAGCCGACGAGGATCTCCTGGGCGAGGAAGACGACGTCGACCGCGTGCTCGAACGCCTCGACGTCGAGCTCGCCGTCCTCCCGCCGGAACTTCATGAGGTTGAGCGAGGCGAGGTTGCAGGCGGAGTCGTCGATCGACATGTACTCCGAGCACGGGTTCGACGCGTTGATGCGGCCCGTGTTGGGGAGCGTGTGCCACGAGTTGATCGTCGTGTCGTACTGGACTCCCGGATCGGCGCACTCCCACGCGGCGTGCGCGATCTGGTGCAGCAGCTCCCGCGCTTCGACCGTCGCGAGGACGGTGCCGTCGGTGCGCGCGGTGAGGTTGAACTCCTCGTCCTTCGTCGCGGCCTCCATGAAGGCGTCGCTGACGCGGACCGAGTTGTTCGCGTTCTGGTACTGGATCGAGGCCCAGTCCGGCGAGTCGAGCGACATGTCGTAGCCGGCCGACTCGAGGACGCGCGCCTTGCGCTCCTCCTTGGCCTTGCACCAGATGAACTCCTCGACATCGGGATGGTCGACGTCGAGGACGACCATCTTTGCCGCGCGCCGCGTCTTGCCGCCCGACTTGATCGTGCCCGCGGAGGCGTCGGCGCCGCGCATGAACGAGACCGGCCCGGAGGCGTAGCCGCCCTTCGACAGCTGCTCCTTCGACGAGCGCAGGTGCGAGAGGTTGACGCCTGAGCCCGAGCCGCCGCGGAAGATGACGCCCTCGCGCCGGATCCAGTCGAGGATCGACTCCATCGAGTCGTCGATCGAGAGGATGAAGCAGGCCGAGCACTGCGGCGTCGCCTCGAAGCCGACGTTGAACCAGACTGGGCTGTTGAAGGACGCGTACTGGTTGACGAGGATCGCCTTCAGCTCCGCCTCGAAGGACTCGGCCTCGTCGGTGTCGGCGAAGTAGCCGCCCTGCTTGCCCCAGGCGACGACCGTGTCGACGACGCGGCCGATCATCTGCTTCACGCTCGACTCGCGCTCCGGCGAGGAGAGCCGGCCGCGGAAGTACTTCTGCGCGACGATGTTGGTGGCGGTCTGCGACCAGAACTTCGGGAACTCCACGCCGCGCTGCTCGAAGGCGGGGCCGTCGCGGCCGGGGATGATCGCGTCGCGCGTCTCCCATTCGATCTCGTCGAACGGGTCGCGGCCGGGAATCGTGAAGAAGCGCTTCACGCCGAGCCGGGCGCCCTCCTCGACGACCGTGTTCACGACCTCCTCGGCCGTCGTTTCGCTGCCCTGGATCTGCTCGACGCTTGCCATCTTCCCCTCCTGAATCCTAGTCTCGGACTGCTGCTCGACCGCGCCGCCGGCACGCGAATCCTCCGACGGGGAACGGGACCGTAGACCCCGCATCGGACGGAAACCGAAAAGGGCTTCTGGAGCTACTTCGCGCCGAGGATGACGAGGAGCGGAACGTGCGCGTACTCGGGTGCGACGCTGCCGTCGAGCGTCGCGACCGTCGGGATCTTCGCGTCCCGCGCGAGCCGTTCGGCCTCGCGCTGCCAGCCTGGCCGGTAGAGGACGAGCGAGCGCGCGTAGTCGAGGCTCGGCGCGTCGCCCGGGATGGCGTGGCGGTAACCGCGGGCGAGAATGCTCGTCGCCTCGTTGCCGGCGGCACCGGAGATCCCGTTGCCGTTGAGGACGCCGACCGAGATGGAGGAACGCGGCCGCAGCGGTACGGGCGGCGTCGCCGGATGTCCCTTCGGGACACGGCCGGTAGCTGCTACCGGACGTGTCTGTCCCGGCCGGTCGGTGAGCACGAGCCCGGCCAGGATCACGAGAGCCAGGGCGCTCGCGACGAGAGCCGCGAGGCGCCAGGGGAACGGGCGGTTGAGCGATGGGGCGTGCTCCACGGACCGTCACCGTTCGCCCTGCGAACGGCTGCTCCTCCTGCCGTAGAGTCGAGGGGTGTTCGTTTCGTTCGAGGGAGCAGACGGCTCGGGGAAGTCGACGCAGGCGGAGCTCCTGCGCGCTGCGCTCGCCGCCGAGGGGCGCGACGTCGTCCTCACGCGCGAGCCGGGCGGCACGGAGCTCGGGGAGCGGATCCGGGCGCTCCTCCTCGACGGGCCCGAGATGTCGGCGTGGGCCGAGGCGGCGCTCTTCGCCGCGTCGCGCGCGCAGCACGTCGAGCAGGTGATCCGGCCGGCGCTCGAGCGCGGCGCCGACGTCGTGTGCGACCGGTTCGTCGACTCCTCGCTCGCCTACCAGGGCATCGGTCGCGGGCTCGGCGTGGACGAGGTGCTCGAGCTCAACCTGCACGCCACGCATGGGCTCCTGCCCGACACGACCGTGCTCCTGCTCGTCGACTCCGAGACGGCCGCCGCGCGGGCGGGGGAGAGCGACCGGCTCGAGCGTGAGGGCGACGCCTTCCGGCGCAGCGTCGACGCCGCCTACCGCGAGCTGGCCGAGCGCTTCCCGGACCGAATCGTCACGATCGACGCGGCCGGAGAGCCCGAGGCGATTGCGAGGGAGGTCCGTGAGCGGCTTCGAATCCGTTCCTGAGCAGCACGAGGCCAAGCGTCTGCTGGCGGCGGCGCTGCAGGAAGGGCCGGCGCACGCCTATCTCTTCCACGGCCCGGCCGGGGTGGGCAAGCGCGAGCTCGCGCGCCGCTTCGCCGCGGAGCTGCTCGGCGACCACGCGCGCGTCGAACGGGGCAGCCATCCCGACCTCTACCTGCTCGAGCCGCTCGGCGAGCAGATCCGGATCGACGACGTGCGGGAGCTGCGCCGCGACCTCCATATGCGGCCGTTCGAGGGCGAGCGGCGCGTCTACCTGATCTTCGGCGCCGACTCGCTGAACGAGGACGCCGCCGATGCGCTCCTCAAGGATCTGGAGGAACCGCCGCCGTACGCGGTCGTCGTCCTCGTCGCCGAGCGGCTGGGGCCGTTGCCCGAGACGATCCGCTCCCGCTGCCAGCTCGTTCCGTTCCGGCGCCTCTCGGAGCCCGCGATCCGGCAGGCGATCCGCGCGCGCGCGCCCGAGCTCGGCGACGAGGAGCTGACGACTCTGGCGCGCGTCTCCGGCGGGCGCCTCGGCCGCGCGCTCCAGCTGCTCGACCCGGCTGCGGCGGCGCGGCGGGAAGCGCTGATCGGGGTCGCGCGCGCGGTCTACGCCGACCCCGCGTTCGAGCCGGCCGACGGCGCCGAAGCGCTCCTCGCCGGGATCGGCGAGCGCGGGGCGGAGGCCAGGGCGGCGGCGGAGCTGCAGGTCGAGTCCTTCGAGCTGACCGGCCGGGAGGCGGAGCAGCGCATCCGGCGCGCCCAGCGGGGAGCCGAGCGCGAGGAGCTCCTGGCCCTGCTCGAGGAGCTCGAGTCCTGGTACCGCGACCTCGTCGTGGTCGCCGCGGGCGCCGAGGCGGCGACAGTCCACGTCGACCGGATCGGGGAGCTGCGGACGGACGCCACCCTCGAGCGGATGCACGCCGCCGAGGACGCTTGCGAGCTCGTGCGCGCCGCCTGGCGGCAGGCCGAGGAGCTGCAGGTCTCGACGTCGCTCGCCCTCGAGGCGCTTCTGATCCGGCTTCGAGGTGAGCTCGGAGCCTCAGTGGCAGTTACGTAGGCGCATCTGCGCCATTAAGCGGCAGCCGAAAGCTGTCGATATGTGGCTTCACACACATGGAAGCTGCGGCTGTTCATACCCGGGGGCCTGCGGTCGTCCGCCTCTGGCACGCGATTCTCGTGGCCGGCCTCGCCGTGCTCGGCCTTCACTACGTCAGCCATGTCTCGGAGGGGGGTTCGCGGCTGTACGAGACATGGTTCTACGAAGGGCTCGAGCTGCTCGCCGCGCTGGGCTGCATCGCGCGCGCCATCCTCGTGCGCGCCGAGCGGTCCGCGTGGTTCTTCATCGGCGCCGCGCTGCTCGCCACGACCTGGGGCGATGTCCTCTACGACTTCTGGTACGGCGGGAATCCGCCCTTCCCGTCCGCTGCCGACGTCGCCTACCTCTCCTTCTACCCGCTGCTCTTCGTCGGCATCGCGCTGCTCCTCCGCCGGCGCGTCTCTGCCTTCGGCACCAGCCTGTGGCTCGACGGGCTCCTCGCAGCCACAGCTGCCAGCGCGGTCGGCTTCTCGGTGCTCGTGGAGGTCGTCGTCAACTCCACGCATGGCAGCCCGCTGGTCGTGCTGACGAACATCGCCTACCCGATCGGCGACGTGCTCCTGCTCGCGCTCGTCGTCTTCGTCTTCGCGGTGACGCGCTGGCAACCCGGCCGTGCCTGGGCGCTGATCGCCGCCGGACTGCTGCTCAACACGATCGGCGACGCCGTCTTCCTCTACCAAACCGCGGTCGGCAGCTACGTCGAGGGCACGTACCTCGACTTCGTCTGGCCGGTTTCGCTCGTCCTCATCGCATTCGCAGCTTGGCAGCGGCCGGGTCGTGCACAAGGGGTGGAGCTGAAGGATCGGGCGCTGCTCGGCACGCCGATCCTCTGCGGCCTGATCGCGACGGGAGTGCTCGTCGCGGCATCTCAGCGGCCGGCGCATCCGGTCACGCTCGCTCTCGCCAGCGCGACGATCGTGCTCGTCCTGGCGCGAACGGCGCTGACCTTCCGGGAGAACTCCCGGCTGCTCGAGGCGAGCCGCCGGGAGGCGCTCACCGACTCGCTCACAGGGCTCGCCAACCGGCGGAAACTCCTCGTCGACCTCGAAGCGGAGATCGAGGTGGCCGGTGAGGGCGACCCGCGCGTGCTCGTGCTCTTCGACCTCAACGGCTTCAAGACGTACAACGACACCTTCGGCCATCCCGCCGGAGACGCCCTGCTGGCCCGTCTCGCTGGGAAGCTCGCTGCGGCGGTGGAGCCCGACGGAGCTGCGTACCGCATGGGCGGCGACGAGTTCTGCGTGCTGCTGCCGACGCGCGAGCCCGACCTCCACCTGATCGCCCAGGCGCTCTGGGAGAGCGGCGAGGGCTTCGACGTCACGAGCGCCTACGGCGCGGCGCTGATTCCGGACGACGCGACGACGGTCTCGACCGCGCTGAGCCTCGCCGACGAGCGCCTGTACGCCCACAAGGAGCTGCTGGCCGAGATCAGCCGGGGGACCGCGCACGAGCCGCTGCTGCGCACGCTCGCCGAGCGGGAGCCCGAGCTCCGTGCTCACGTGGCCGACGTCTCGTCGCTCGCGGGGCGCGTGGGGGAGCGGCTCGGTCTCGCGCCCGACGAGCTCGAGGAGCTACGGCTGGCCGCCGAGCTGCACGACGTCGGCAAGCTCGCCGTCCCGGACGTCGTCCTGCAGAAACGGGGACCGCTCGACCCGACCGAATGGGGCTTCATCCACTCCCATACGCTGATCGGGCAACGGATCCTCGGCGCCGCTGCCGCCCTGCGGCCCATCGGCGCGGTCGTCCGCTCGACCCACGAGAACTGGGACGGCACCGGTTACCCCGACGGCCTTGCGGGTGAGGCGATTCCGCTGGCGGCGCGGATCATCGCCGTCTGCGACGCGTACTCCGCGATCACGAGCGATCGCCCGTACCGCGACGCCCGCACGCCGGCCGAAGCGGTTGCGGAGCTTCGCAGCTGCTCGGGCCGCCAGTTCGATCCGCAGGTCGTGGAGCTGTTCTGCACGGTGCTCGCCGACGAGGACGAGCCCGCGACCACGCTCGCGGTCGGCACGTAACGACGAAGGGCCGGGATCGCTCCCGGCCCTTCGTGGTTTGTCTCTGACCTCTCTGCTAGGCGGCGAAGACGAGCTCGTCGCCGAGCGCGAGCTGGAGCCGCGCGAGAGCGTCGCTCTCGAGCTGCCGGACGCGTTCCCGCGTCAGGCCGAGCTCCTTGCCGATCGTCTCGAGCGAGGCGGGCTCGGACTCGAAGCCGAAGCGAAGCTCGATGATGCGCCGCTGCCGCTCGGGCAGATCCGCCACCGCGCGCTGGACGCGCTGCCGGCGGACCGACTCGACCGCTTCCTCGGCGGGATCGACCGTCGACTCGTCGGCGAACAGGTCGCCGAGCTCCGAGTCGCCGTCCGAGCCGAGGCCCTGGTTCAGGGAGACCGAGTCGACCGCGTCGAGTGCCTCGACGACGTGCTCGAGCTTGAGCCGCGTCGCCTGGGCGAGCTCCTCCGCCGTCGCCTCGCGGCCCAGCTTGGCCTGCAGCTCGGCCGAGGCGCGGTTGAGCTTGATGCGGCGCTCCTGGACGTGAACCGGGATGCGGATCGTCTTCGACTGGTTCGCGACCGCGCGCTGGCAGGCCTGACGGATCCACCAGGTCGCGTAGGTCGAGAACTTGTAGCCCTTGCGCCAGTCGAACTTCTCCGCAGCGCGGTTGAGGCCGATCACGCCCTCCTGGATCAGGTCGAGGAGGGGCACGTCGTGCCCCTGGTAGCGCTTCGCGATCGAGACGACCAGGCGCAGGTTGGAGTTGATCATCTTCTCCTTCGCTGCGAGGTCGCCGCGCTCGATGCGCTTCGCGAGCGCAACCTCGTCCGCTGCAGTGAGCAGCTTGTGCCGGCCCGCTGCGTCCATGAAGAGCTGCAGCGGGTCGAGCGTGCCGGTGACCGGTGCGGCTGCGACCGGGCGCGTCTCCTCCGGCGTCTCCTCGCGTACGATGACGTCGCGCTCTTCGAGCGCGGCGCGGAGACCGGTGACGTCGTCTTCGGTCAGCTCGTGCTCGTCGGCGAGAGCCTGAATGTCCTTCTCCTCGACGAAACCGCGCTCGGCGGCCTCCTCGAGCAGGCGCTCGACAGGCGAGAGGTCGTGCAGGTGAATCGTGTCGCTCAGTGTCTTATTCCTTTCGCTTGTGGTGGGCTGCCGGATTCTCGGCCCGGCGCCCCGGCGGCGTTACACGGCTATCCCCCGCGGCGCCGCCACCCATACGAGTTATAGAACGGCGTTGCACCGAAGTCCATTCCCAAACCGAGTGTTTTTCTATTTCCGTACAAAGTCTCATTCCCTGCTTACGCAGAGAAATCACCGCTCGACGGCCCGGCCCGAAATCTCCTCGAGATCGATGCGGAGCACGACGACGTTCGGGGCGAGCGGCCGCGGCTCGGCGGCGCGGCCGGCGGTGCGGGCGAAGCGCTCGCGCAGGAGGGCGAGTGCGGGCTCGATCGCGTCGCCTGCGAGCTCTTCGTAGTTGCCGTGGGCGATCACGCTTCGCCAGCTTCCCTTGCCGTCGGCGTCGTACTCGTCGACCTCGACGCAGACCCGCGGGTTTTCGCGCAGCATCGCGGTCTTGCGGCCCTCGGTCGTGACCGCGACGACCGCGCCGTCCTCGTAGGCGTAGATGAGTGGGACGACGTAGGTGACTCCGCCGCCGTGGCAGCCGAGCCGCGCGATCCGCTGGCTGCGCAGAAAATCGTCGATCTCGGCGCGTGAGAGCTCGCGCGGGATCCCTCTGCCCCCGTCGGGACCTGCCATCTCGGCCTGAGCGTAGGCGATACTGAATGGTCGTGTTGCGCAGGTGGTTTCTGACACTGGTGTGTCTCGGCCTCGTCGTCGGGGCTGCCGCCGTTGTGGCGTTGCTGGCCTGGCCGAGCGTGGGCGTCGCCGCGTCGCCGAGCGGCCTCGCGGGAGTCTCGCTGCCCGGCTTCTCGGGGCACGTCGAGCGGATCTCCGTGACCGGGAAGCGCGGGCAGCCGGTGCCGATCGTTTTGCGCGGCGGCACCGTCTGGCCGCGCGTTCGGCTCGCACCCGGCGAGCGCGTGACCGTCCACGTCGAGATCGGTCGGCCGAGCTGGATCGGCTGGCTCGTCGGCCGAAGCGAAGAGCGCACGCTGACGGTCGTGACCCCCGCGGCGCGCATCCGCTCCGCGCTGCTCAGCCCGAGACGCGGCGCCGCCGTGAGGGTCAGCTTCGACCAGCCGGTGAGCCGGGTCGCGATCGGCGGCGGCAGGCTGCGGAGACTGGGGAGCGGCCGGAGCATCGTGCCGATCGGCGTCCGCGCCTCCGGCCGGGCGACCGCGGGAACGACGACCGTGGCGGCTGCGGTGCGCCCCTGGGAGACGCTCCCGCAGCCCACTCTGGTCTCGTGGTTCGTCCCCGGCGCCGGCAGAGAGGTCGTCTCCCAGCCCGCGACGGGGAGCCGGATCTCGCCGTCTGCCGTCCTGACGTTGACGTTCGCCAAGCCGGTGAGCGCCGTGCTCGGCTCCCGGCTGCCACGGCTCGAGCCGGCAGTCTCCGGTCACTGGGCGCAGGTCAACGCGAACACGCTCGCGTTCCGGCCCTCCGGCCTCGGCTTCGGCCTCGGCGGCATCGTGCACGTCCACCTCCCGGGGCAGACGCTCGCCTGGAGGGTCGCGCCAGGTTCGACGTTGCGGTTGCAGCAGCTGCTCGCGCGCCTCGGCTACCTGCCGGTCCGCTGGCGCGGGGCCGCGGCCACCACGCCTGCCGCCGAAATGGCGGCTGCCGTCTCGGCGCCGCACGGCACCTTTTCCTGGCGCTACCCGGAGACGCCGGCGTCGCTCCAGACGCTCTGGAAGCCGGGCGCCTGGAACGTCGTCACCGAAGGTGCCGTGATGCGCTTCGAGGAGGAGCACGGTCTCGGCACCGACGGAGTCGCAGGCCCGCAGGTCTGGCGGGCTCTGCTGCACGACGACCTCGCGAACCGGCAATCGGACGCCGGGTACAACTACGTCTTCGTGCACGAGACCCTGCCGCAGTCGCTCAGCCTCTGGCACGACGGCCGCGTGATCGTCACCTCACCCGGCAACACCGGCATCGCGTCGGCACCGACCGCGCAGGGAACGTGGCCCGTGTTCGAGCACATTCCCACCGGGACTATGAGCGGGACGAATCCCGACGGCTCGCACTACCACGATCCCGGGATCCGCTGGATCAGCTACTTCCACGGCGGCGACGCGCTGCACGAGTTCCCGCGAGCGTCGTTCGGAACGCCGCAGAGCCTCGGCTGCGTGGAGCTTCCGGAGGCGGCGGCGGCCGAGGTCTGGCCCTACACGCCCATCGGGACGCTCGTGACGATCGAGTCCTGACCATGTCCGACCCGATCGCGCAACTACGTGAGGTCGTCTCCGCGGGCTCCCCCGCGCCGGCCGAGATGGCCGACTACCTCGAGAAGGTCCGGGACCGGGCGTACGCGGTCACCGACCGGGACGTCGAGGCGCTGAAGGAGGCGGGGCTCTCCGAGGACGAGATCTTCGAGCAGACGGTCGCGGTCGCGATCGCCGAGGGGCTCCGCAGGCTCGACCGCGCCACCGAGGTGATCGGATGAGGCTCGCGATCCTCGATGAGGGTCATGCGCCGCCCGAAGCGGCGATGCTCGCGGCGATCCGGGAGCGCACCGGAGCCGAGCCGCTCGGCGTGGTCAAGACGCTGCTCTACCGGCCGGAGCTCTTCGGCGAGCCGTTCTCGGAGGCGCTCGACGTCGCGATGCGCGGGTCGTCCGAGTGGAGCCCCGGCGAGCGCGAGCTGTTTGCGGGCTTCACGTCAGTTCTCCGGCAGTGTCCGTTCTGAGCGGGCTCCCACGGCGCGGTCGCGTCGTACGCCCTCGGTGAGGAGGTCTGGAACGCCGTCGTTGCAGACTGGCGGACGGCTCCGCTGCGGCCCGAGTTGCGCGCCACGCTCGCCTTCCTCGAGGTCCTGACGCAGCGTCCCGACGAGTTGACGGAGGCGGACGCCGAGGCCGTCTACGCCGCCGGAGTCTCGCGGGAGGCTTTGCGCGATGCGGCGACGGTCTGCTCGCTCTTCAACATGATCACCCGGCTCGCCGACTCGCTCGGCTGGGACGTGCCGAGCTGGGACCGGACCATCGTGCGAGCGCCGGCCATGCTCGAGGGCGGCTACTCGTTCGCCGCCATGCGGCGCCGTTAGCCCCAGGAGTCCTCGCTCAAGGGGCGCAGCGCCGTCTCGAGGATCCGCAGGTGCCGCGGTCGCTCGAGCGCGAACACGACGACTTCGGCGACGTCCTCGGCGCTCATCATCCCGGCGAGCGCGTCTCGCGGTCGTCCGCGTCCCTCCTCGAGCGCGAAGTCGGTCGCGACCCCGCCGGGGCAGACGTTGGTGCAGCGAATCCCGCTGTTCGCGCAGCTCGTGGTCGAGCGCGCGCGTGAGCCCGACCTGCCCGAACTTCGACGCGCAGTAGACGGCCTCGTAGGGAAGACCGCGCCGTCCGGCCTCCGAGGCCAGCGTGACGAGGTCGCCCTCGCGTCCAAGCATGTGTGGCAGTGCTGCCCGGACGGTGTAGACGGTGCCCTTGAGGTTGACGTCCAGCATCTCGTCGAGGTGCTCGCGGGAGAGATCGAGGAACGGCCCGTACGCGCCCACGCCCGCGTTCGGGACGACGATGTCGATGCCGCCGAAGCGTTCGGCGGTCGCGTCGCAAAGCTCGACCAGCGCGTCGAGGTCGCGTACGTCACAGGGACGAGCGACGGCGCGCTCGAGCCCGAGGTCGCTGCCGCTGCGCGACGCGAGGCCGAGGTTGCAGCCACGGTCGTGGAGCATGCGCGCGACGGCGGCGCCGATGCCGCGGCTCGCGCCGGTGATCACTGCGGTCTTGCCACTCAGGTCGGTCACGGCTCCTCCAGGGGTTTGAGGGTCGGGTAGAGCCGGCGGAAGCGCCGGTAGCCGTCGTCGTAATCCCACTCCGGCTCGATTCGACGCCGCGGCCGCACGCAGCGCGCAACCGCGTCGTCGGCGTCCGAGAAGACGCCCGCGCGGACGCCGGCGAGGAGGGCGGCGCCGAACGCCGATCCCTCTTCCGACTCGGTCGTCTCCAGCGGCAGGCCGAGCACCGAGGCGAGGATCCGGAGCCAGAGCTCGCTCCGTGCGCCGCCGCCCGAGACGCGGCCGCTCGCGGGCCGGGCTCCGAGCTCGCGGAGCAGCTCGAGCGAGTCGCGCAGGCCGTAGGCGACGCCCTCCAACATCCCCCGCCAGAGCGCGCCGCGGTCGTGGCGGACGGAGAGACCGACGAACGCGCCGCGCGCGTCCGGATCGGGGTGGGGCGTCCGTTCGCCGACGAGGTACGGCGCGAACAGCAATCCCTCGCTACCGGGCGGCCACTGCGCAGCCTCTGCTTCGAGGTCGGCGAGGTCGGCGGCGAGCACGCCGCGGAGCCAGGCGGCCGAGCCGGCCGCGCTCAGCATCACGCCCATCGCGTGCCACGTGTCGGGGACGGCGTGGCAGAACGCATGCAGTCGCCCAGCGCGGTCGTGTTCGTAGGCAGGGAGCGCCGCGAAGACGACGCCGGAGGTGCCGAGGACGACCGAGACCGGCCCGGGGCGCGCGATCCCGACCCCGAGCGCGGCCGCCGCCTGGTCGCCGGCGCCGGCGATCTCGGTCGACTCGTGCGCGGTCGGGAGCCATTCGAGCGGGATCTCGAGCGCCGCGCACACCTCCTCCGACCAGGCGCGCCGGCGGACGTCGAAGAGGAGTGTTCCGGAGGCGTCCGCAGACGTCGATCGGCGAGCTCCCCGGTCAGCCGGAGCCGGACGTAGTCCTTCGGCAGCAGCACATGGCTGATTCGGCCGTACATCTGCGGCTCGTGCCGGCGCAGCCACAGCAGCTTCGGCGCGGTGAAGCCGGTCAGCGCGCGGTTGCCGGTCAGCTCGACGAGCCGGGCGAAGCCGACGCGCTCCTCGATCTCCGCGCACTCGGCGGCGGTGCGCTGGTCGTTCCAGAGGATCGCCGGACGCAGCACGCGCTGCTCGGCGTCGAGGACGACGAGGCCGTGCATCTGCCCCGACAGCCCGACCGGCCCGTCTGGCAACCGGCCCAGGACGTCCCCGGCCGCGCGCCACCAGTCCTCCGGCTCCTGCTCCGACCAACCGGGATGTGGCCGCGAGAGCGGGTAGTCCGCGCTCGCCGTCGCGAGCACGTGACCCTCCTCGTCGATCGCGACGCCCTTGACCCCGGAGGTCCCGACGTCGAGGCCGACGAGGGTCTCAGGCACCGAGCGCGGCGTAGACGAGCTCGTAGGCGCGGACGGCGTCCTTGGCCTGTTGGGCCTCGCCGCAGCTCGGTCTCGTCGATCTTGCGCCGCGATCCCGTCGATGAACCGCCACTGGAGCACCGAGCGCTTCACCGCGCCGACCGCGTCCTCGGTGTAGGGGTAGAGGTCGAAGCCGAGCCGCTCGCCGTGCTCGCCGTAGCCGGCCCGCCGTAGCTCGACCGCGAGCTCGAGCGTCTCCATGAAGGCGGTCGCACCGACCATGTTGTCGTCGTCGAACGTGCCCCAGCCGGAGTTCGCGTGCTGGTGGCCGAGCAGGCCTTCGGCCGCCAGCAGGGCCGCGTACTCGGCGAGGTTCTCGCCGTTCATGATCAGGTGCTGCCAGTCCATGTTGACCTTGACGTTGTCGATGCCCGCGGCGTGCGAAGCGTGTGGATCACGTGCAGCGTCATGCCGACGTTGCGCATCAGGATCTTCATCGCCGGCTCGGAGTTCTTGTGCTCGAGGAACACGTGACGCCGCGCTCGTTCGCATGCGTGCGGCCGCCTCGGCGATCCCGTCGACGAAACGCGCCCACGACTCGGCGTACGGCGTCTGGAACGGGTAGTTGTAGCCCTCGATCCCGGGCCAGATGATGATGTGCGCGCCGACGCTCGGCGGCGAAGTCGATCGCCTCGCGCGTGAGCCGCAGCGCCTCCGCGCGCGTCTCGTCGTCGGGCGAGCAGAAGCCTCCCTTGCCGAAGCGCGGGATCGAGGTGCAGGCCGCTCGCGATGCAGTAGATGCCGTGCCCGTCGAGCGCGCCGCGGACCGCCTCGAGGTTCTCGGGCGAGAGCTCCTGCGGGTAGTGGAACTCGTAGTCGTCGATCAGGTCGCCGAGCCCCTCGACCGCGGTGCGCGACCTTGTCGGCCGTCGAGATCGCCCGACGAGCTCCGGCTTGTAGCCGCCGGGGTCGAACCGCGTCGCCATTCCACCGAACGCCCAGATTCCGAGACTTGTCTTCACGAGTCGACCCTAACGCGTCATTGTCTCCCTGCAAATCGAGGCGATACGATGGCGCGGTGATCGAGTTCCACCTCGACCCACAGTCCGGCGTCGCGACGTACCTGCAGATCGTCCGGCAGGTGAAGGACGCGCTCCGGCTCGGCACGCTCGACGTCGGCGACCAGCTGCCGACCGTGCGGGAGGTCGTCGCGGATCTCGCAGTCAACCCGAACACCGTCGCGAAGGCGTATCGCGATCTCGAGCGCGAGGGTCTGGTCGTCGCGCGGCAGGGGCGCGGCACCTTCATCGCCAGCACCCTGGCTCCCGCCTCGCTACAGCACCACGCCGAGCTTCGGCAGGAGCTCGAGCGCTGGCTCGCCTCCGCTCAGCGCGCCGGACTCGACGAAGAGAGCATCCGCGCGCTCATCTCCGCCACGCTCCGGGAGCTCAGGCCCGCCGCGTGGCATGAGCGCTCAGCCGCTCGCGCGCAGAAGGCCTGGGCAAGCGCTTTCGGCGTCAGTGGGCGCTTCGCGACTGACGCTGACGATCCCGAAGGGAGCGATCGTCGGGCTGGCGGGGCCGAATGCGGCGGGAAAGTCGACGCTGCTCTCCCTCGCGGCGGGCATGCTCGCGCCGAGCGCGGGCTCGATCGCCGTGCTCGGGCACGACCCGCTCGGCAGCCCGGAGGTCCTCGGCGAGGTCGGCTACGTCGCCCAGGGCGCACCTCTCTATCGCTCCTTCCGCGTCGCCGACACGATCGAGTACGCGCGCCGCACGAACTCGCGCTGGGACCGCGAGGTCGCGGTCGAGCTGCTGACGCGCATCGACTCGCGCGCAAAGGTGGGGGCCCTCTCCGCCGGCGAGCGTGCCCAGCTCGCCCTCGCGCTCGCGCTCGGCAAGCGGCCGCGGCTCGTCCTGCTCGACGAGCCGTTCGCGGGCCTCGACCCCTTCGCCGGCCGGGAGTTCATGCAGCAATTGATGGACGGCGTGGCGGAGCTCGGGGCGACCGTGGTCGTGGCGCTCGCACGTCGTCGCGGACATCGAGCGCATCTGCGACGACATCGTGCTGCTGAGCAGCGGCTGCGTCCGGCTGGAGGGCGACGTCGAGTAGCTGCTCGAGTCCCACCGGCTCTTGATGGGCCCCCGCCGTCCCCTCGGCACGATCCGCGGCGTGCGCGAGATCGTGCGCGAGCGGCACAGCGGCCGCCAGCTGACGCTGCTCGTCCGTCAGCGACGGGCCCGATCGTCGACCCGTCCTGGACCGTCAGCCCCGTCAGCCTCGAGGAGCTCCTGCTCGCCTACATGGCGCCCGAGCGGCTACCGGGGCCCCGGACGGAGGAGAGGATCCAGCTGCGATGGCATGGGTGACATGGCGGCAGCACCGGTCGCAGTCGCTCGGCGGGCTTCGGCGCTCGTCGTCGCGTTTGCCGTCGCAGCCGTCCTGCACGCATCTGCGGATCGTGTCGGCCTTCGACCACGACGCGCTGCCGGCCTGCCTTCCGCCCTCGACGCGAACCGGGCTGCGACATCATCGTGCCGCACTTCGAAGGCGAGTTCGGCGGGCTCGTCACGGCCACGCGCTTCATGGCCGTGCTGCCGCTGCTCGCAGGCGTCTTCGTCGGCGCCCCGCTGATCGCCCGCGAGCTCGAGTTCGGCACCTACCGCTTCGCCTGGACGCAGGGCGTCAGTCGCCGGCGTTGGCTGCTGTCGAAGACGGCTCTGCTCGCGGCCGGGACCGTCGTCGCGGCGGGAGCCGTGAGCCTCGTGTCCATGTGGTGGCGCTCCCCCTTCGACACGCTCGAAGGCCGGATCGGTCCGAGCGGCTTCGACCTCGAGGGACTCGTCGTTCCGGCGTACGCGCTGTTCGCGCTCGCACTCGGCGTGCTCGCCGGCCTCGTCTTTCGGCGGACGGTGGCGGCGATGACCGCGACCCTCGTCGTCTTCGGCTCGACCCGCCTGCTCGTGCTCCGATTTCGTCCGGCCGCACTTCATGGCGCCGCTGCACCGGTGCTCGCCGCCGACAGCGTCGAGCGGCGCCCCCGGCGACTGGGTGCTGAGCAACACGCTCGTCGACGGAGGCGGCCGCCGGATCACCGCCGGCCGCGAAGACCTCGCGATTCTGCACGCCCAGCAGGCCGGGATCGACCCGCACACCTACATCGTCACGCTGGGCTGGCGGCGAATCGTCTCCTACCAGCCGGCCGGCAGGTTCTGGACGTTCCAGGTCATCGAGGCCGGGCCTCTTCGCGGCGCTCGCCGTCGGCGCTCGTCGCTCGTCGCGCTCTGGCTCGTTCGGCGGACGCCGGCGTGAAGGAGCGCCTCGACCGCGGCGACCTGCTTCGCCTGGCCGCCGGTGCCGCTGCCGTCGGCGCCGTTCCGAGGCGCTCCAGCAGGCGTTCTCCTCGCACGGCTTCCCGCAGCCGCACCCGCGCTGGAAGTTCGTGTTCGTCAACCACGCGCTGACCAACCCGTTCTTCGTGCCCGCCAAGTACGGAAGCCACGACGCGGCGTCGCTGCTCGGTGTCGACGTGAAGTGGACCGGCTCGGCGAAGAGCGACGTCGGCGAGATGGTGAAGGCGATGCGGCACGCGATCGATGCAGACGCCGGCGGGATCGCCGTCTCGCTGATCGACCCGACCGCCTTCAACGGAGCGACCGCGCTCGCACTCAGGCGCGGGATCCCGGTTCGTCTCCTACAACGCGGACGGCGGCAAGCAGAACAAGCGGCTCGCCTACGTCGGCCAGGACAACTACCAGTCCGGGCTCGAGCTCGGCGCACGGTGGCCCGCCTCTGCTCGGAGGGCGACGTGTACCTCTTCATCGCGACGCCGGGCCAGGAGAACATCCAGCCGCGAATCGACGGTGCCCTCGACGCGACTCCGCGACTCGGGCAAGCCGATCCGAGTCCACGTGGTCTCCTCCGGCGTCAACGTCGATCACGAGAGGACCAAGATCGAGGCGACCTACCTGGCCAACAGGAATCTCCGCGGCCTGTTCGCCGTCGACGCAGGCTCGACCGCGGGCGTCGCCGCCGTGATGCGCGAAGTACCGGCTGCACGAGCGCGGCGTGCGCGCGGGCGGCTATGACCTGCTGCCCGACACGCTCCGGGCGATCCACGAGCGGCGATCTCGACTTCACGATCGACCAGCAGCCCTATCTGCAGGGGTTCGTTCCGGTGCTGCAGATGTTCCTCTACCGCTACAGCGGGCACCTCGTCGCGCCGGCGGACACGAACACGGGCCTGAACTTCGTCACCCATGCGAACGTCGGCCGCTACCTGACGACGCAGAGCCGCTTCGAGGGCAGCTCGAGCCGCGACCGGTATCCAGTCCGCTAGCGGTCCGTTACCCCGCTTGAACTATTCCCATAGGGGAGTAGTATTCGTCGTGCCGATCGACCCCGAGCTAGGCGACGGGGAGGCACGTCAAAGGAGGCGCCGGACGGCGCTCTCGAGTGCAGGCCAATGGCACGAAGGAGGGCAAAGAGGGTGAAGAGCTTCGGTAGAAAGGGTCTGATCCTCGTGCTCGCAGTCGGGATCGCCGCCCTGGCAGTCTCCGCGGGCGCGGTTGCGAGCACCAAGAAGAAGTCGGCAGGCAGCGTGCAGGTCTGCGTGCTCCTGCCGGACACGCAGTCGTCGGTCCGCTGGCAGCAGTTCGACAAGCCGCTGTTGACAAAGGCGTTCAAGAACGCCCACGTGTCGGCGCTGATCACCAACGCGCTCGGCAGCGCGACGACGCAGCAGTCACAGGCGCAGGCGTGCCTGAACGACGGGGCGACAGTCGTGATCGAGACGGCTCTCGACCCCGGTTCGGCGGCCTCGATCGAGAAGTCCTTCACGTCGAAGGGCGGCAAGGCGATCGACTACGACCGCCAGGTGGTCGGCGGCACGGCCTCGGTCTACGACACGTTCGACGGCAAGCTCGTCGGCGAGGCGCAGGCCAACGGTGTGGTCAACGCGATGAAGGCGAAGCACACCTACAAGAAGAGCAGCAAGCTCGCCCAGCTGTGGGGCGGCCAGACCGACCAGAACGCGTACTGGTTCAGGAGCGGCAATCAGGCCGTGGTCAACCCGCTCTTCAAGCACCACAAGCTGACGAAGGGGCCGGCGAAGTTCGTGCCCGACTGGGATGCGAACAACGCCGCGACCATCTACAACTCGATGCTCTCCCAGACCAACAACAAGATCAAGGGCGTCATCGCGGCGAATGACAACATCGCGGGCGCCGTGGTCGCCGACGAGAAGGCCAAACACCTCCCCAAGACCCCGCTGTCCGGCCAGGACGCGTCGATTCAGGGCGTCCAGTACATCATCTCCGGCTGGCAGACGGGCACCGTCTACAAGAAGGTGTCGCTGGAGGCGAACGCAGCGGCCGCTGCGGCGATCGCGCTGCTCCACGGGAAGAAGCCGAAGACGAACGGGTTCCGGCTGAACGGCAAGAAGCACGAGCCGACGCTGACGCTTCCGATCACGTGGATCACGAAGAAGAACTACACGACGCTCTTCAAGCAGCACTGGCTGAAGAAGAGCGACGTATGCATAGGGCCAGTACGCGAAGTACTGCAAGTAGAAGCAGCTCGTTCACTGTGAGATGGTGGAGGCGCCCAAGCGGGCGCCTCCACCGGAACTCTCCTCGTCCAGGAGCGGACCTCGATGAGCGACACGCCACTTCTCCAGCTGCAGAACATCACGAAGACGTTCGGCTCGGTGCAGGCCCTCGACGACGTCGACTTCGAGGTCCGCGCGGGCGAGGTCATGGCGCTCGTCGGCGACAACGGCGCGGGCAAGTCGACGCTCGTCAAGTGCGTCGCCGGCACCCACTCGGCCGACAGCGGCCGCGATCCTGTTCGAGGGACAGCGAGGTGCACATCCACGGGCCGAAGGACGCCGCGCGGCTCGGGATCGAGGTCGTCTACCAGGATCTCGCGCTCTGCGACAACCTCGACGTCGTCCAGAACATGTACCTGGGCCGCGAGATCAACCGAGCTCAGATCCTCTCCGAAGCGCCGATGGAGCAGCAAACGGCCGAGACGCTCAAGTCGCTGGCGGTCACGACGATCAAGTCGGTCCGCCAGAGGGTGGCGACCCTCTCGGGCGGCCAGCGTCAGTCCGTCGCCGTCGCCAGGCGGTGCATGTGGAACTCGAAGCTCGTCGTCCTCGACGAGCCGACCGCCGCTCTCGGCGTCGCGCAGACCGAGCAGGTGCTCGAGCTCGTGCGCCGCCTCGGCGAGCCAGGGCCTCGGCGTGATGCTCATCTCGCACAACCTCCACGACATCTTCGAGACCGCCGACCGGATCACCGTGCTCCGGCTCGGCCGCAACGTCGGCGTGTTCGAGCGCACGAAACACGACGCAGCAGGCGGTCGTCGAGGCGATCACCGCCGGCGTACCGACGAAGGTCTCCGGGATCCCGGCCACCGCCGGCGCAGGAGCCGACGCGTGAGCTCGGCAGACGTCATCGGCGCGGATCAGGCGCCGCCGCCGCCGCTCGAGGAGGAGCAGCTTCCCGGGGGATTTCGCGGCGCTCGGGAGCGCATGTGGCTGAACGTCCGCACCGGCAACCTCGGGCCGATCCCGATCATCGTCGGCGAGCTCGCCGTCGTCGATCTTCTTCGCGTTCACCGCGACGAACTTCTTCACGTCGGTCAACTTCGTCAACCTGATCGAGCGAGACGGCGGGAACGGCGATGCTCGCGTACGGCGTCGTCTTCGTGCTGCTGCTCGGGCGAGATCGACCTCTCGATCGGCTACCTCGCCGGCATCGGTGCGCTGCATCGTCGCGGAGCTCCAGCTCCCCGGTAGCGAGCCTGCAGATGAACGGCCTCCTCGCGATCGCTCATCGCCGTCGCCGTTCTGCGCGCGATCGGCGGAGCTACAGGGCTCGATCGTCGCCTTCGTCGGCGTCCCCTCGTTCGTCGTCACGCTCGGCGGATTCCTGATCTGGCAGGGCGTGATCCTGAACACGCTGCGAGCAGCGCGGCTCGATCATCATCCAGGACCGCTGGATCAACTACACCGACGAACTACTATCTTCTCGCCGCTCGGCCGGGTGGCTGATCGCGGCGATCGTCACCGGCTCTCTACCCGCTCAGCGTCCTCGTACAAGAAGATCGCCGCCGCGCGGCACGCAGATCGCCGCAGCAGAGCTGGACGGTCGGCGTGCTGAAGACAGTCGGCGTCGCGATCGCCGCGTTCGGCACGGTCGCGATCTGCAACCACGGCGTCATCGAGACGCGGCGACTCGGCCTGCCGCTCGCCGGCGTGATCATGGTCTTCTTCTTCGTCGTCTCTGACGTTCCTCGCGAAGTGGACGACGTTCGGCCGCCACGTCTACGCGGTCGGCGGGAACGCCGAGGCGGCGCGGCGCGCCGGCATCAACGTGCCGCGCATCCGGGTCCTCGTCTTCACGATCTCGGGCGCGACGGCCGCGATCGGCGGGATCATCTTCGCCGCGCAGGTCAACTCCGTCGGCGCTGACGTTCCCGCCGGGCAACCTGCTGCTGAACGCGATCGCCTCCGCGGTGATCGGCGGGGTCAGCCTCTTCGGCGGCCGCGGCGAGGTGCGCGGCGCGCTGCTCGGCGCGCTGCTGATCGGGACGCTGCAGAACGGCCTCGACACCGCTGAACGTCTCGAACGGCTGGATCTACATCATCACGGGGCTCGTGCTGCTCGGCGCCGTGACGCTCGACACGGTCGCGCGTCCGCCTGCAGGCCCGCTCCGGCCGCTAGCCGTAGCGACGGAGCCGGCGCAGGACGAGCGTCGCGACGCGCTCGCCGACCCGCGTCCGGCAGTCACGTCCGTCGGGACGTCGATCCCGTCGGCGAGCGGCGCCGTGGACGCCGCTCGGATCTCGGCGGCGTACGAGTGCCCCGTCAGCGCACTCAGGACCCCGCCCGCCGCGTACGCGAACGCGCTTCCCTCGGCGACGTCGCCGGGCGACGGCGGCGTGGAGACGGGCGGCGACCAGGCGGCGCCGTCGACCCAGCGGCCCCGCGAGAGCACCTCGACCTTGCCGCTGCGGAGCTCGACGAGGCCGGGAACGAGCGGCAGCCCGTCGGCGCTGTAGTGCGCCTGCTTGCGGTCGGTCGACTGGCCCTGGAACGCGAGATAGCGGATCATCGAGATCGGCCGCGGCGGCTGGTAGGCGCGCTTCGCTCCCCAGGCCGCGACCGCGGCGTCGTTGAGCGAGCCGTCGAGGCCGAGGTAGAGCCGGACGTCCTTGGCCAGATCCCCCGTCGCCTGGTGGGCGGCGAGCGAGCTCCAGGTCAGCGGCGACCACGCCCGCGGCGCGGCTCCGCTCGCCGAGGTCGCGCGCAGGACGGCCACCGCGGCGCGCTTGTACCCGGCGCTCGACGGATCCTGCAGCGGCGACGCGCCCGGGTCGATGGGAAGGCCGCGGCGCGAACGTGGGAGCGCGAAGCTGCGGACGCGGCCCCACTCCGCGCCGACGAAGCTCTGCACGTCCGCCGGCACCGCCGCCAGGCTGTGCGGCTGGATCGCCGCGAGCGCCAGGGGTTGCCAGAACGCCGCGTTCTCCACGGTGGAACCGGCCACGTGGACGATCAGGGGCTGGTTCGGCGACGTGAAGGTCGGGTCGGCGTAGTGCAGCGACTCGTTCGAGCCGTCGTGCCGGCCGGCGGCGATCGCGGCCGCGGCGATCCGGTTTCCGAGCACCGCCGGCGATCGTCCGCTCGTGGCGGTGAAGTCCGGCGAGTAGCAGAGCGCGCGCAGCTCTCTCGTCAGCAGAGCGAACGTCCGGCTCAGGTTCGAGTCGAAGGAGGCGTCCCAGACGAGCACCCGGTAGGCGGCATAGCTGATCGCCGCGTCGCGGGCGGAGGCGCTGTCCCGCGCGCTCGCCTTCCAGGCGTCCCACATCGCGGAGGACACGTCGAAGAGGTCGCGCGCCTGGACCGGCTCGCTCGCGGCGCCCGACCGGAGCGCCTCGACCGCCGTCTCGTCCCAGACCGTCGCGATCGAGCGGCCGCCGGTCGCCGGCGTGCAGGCCGGGAGCGCGGTACGAGGCAGGCGCCGCGACGCGCACGGCCCGCTGAGGCGGGACCGCGATCGTGACGACGCGGTCAGCGCGGACGTTGCGCAGAACGCTCTCGCCGCCCCACGGATAGCGGACGCTCACGCTCCCCGCGCGCGTGTCGGAGCCGAGGCCGAAGTGGAGCTGCTGATCCTCCGAGGACAGGTAGCTGCCGCCCGCGCGCACCTCCTGCGACTGCGTCGCCTTCCCGCTTGCGGACACGACCGTCACCACCGCCCCGGGGCTGAACCGCGAGAGCCGCACGTCGAGCCAGTGACCGACCGTGCCGGTCGGCTTCAGAGAGCAGGAGCTTGCCGCCGATCGAGTTGACCGCGATCTGCATGCGGCCGTCGTTGTCGACGTCGGCCGCCGCGAGCCCGCGCCCGTTCAGGCGTAGCCCGGCGGGCGCGACGCCCTTCGCGACGCCGTACTGGGTGCCGCCCTGGTCGGAGATCGGCGCGACGACCTTCACCGGCCCTGCGTCCTTCTCCAGGTTCGTGACCGGGATGCCGCCGGTTGCGAGCACGAGGTCGGAGCTGCCCGAGTTGCCCAGGTCGACGAACGAGTCGCCCCAGCCCGCGAAGCTCGCTCCGAGCGCGGGGTCGAAGTCCGGACGGGCGTTCGCGAACGAGGATGCGGCCGTCCTGGCGAACGCGGCGGGAGGCTCGTGACGCGAGTTGGTGACGAAGAGGTCGAGCGGACCGCTCGCGGCGCCTTCGACGGCGACGCCCATGCCGGCGTACGGGTCCGCCACTCCCGAGGCCGCGGCGCGGTTCTCGAAGCGGAAGCCGAGCCCGGCCGGGTCGGCCTTCGCCCCGCCCGGCCACGGGACGTTGACGTAGAGCTGGTTCGGATCCTCGTCGTTCGCGACGTAGAGGTCGGGACGGCCGTCGCCGTTGACGTCGAGGAAGGTCGCACCGAGACCGTGCGAGAAGCCGGACGCCTCGAGGCCCGCCTGGACACCGACCTCGCGGAAGCGGGCGCGGCCGTCCGGGCCGTTGCCCTCGTTCAGGTAGAGGAGGTCGCGGACGCCGGCGAGGTTCGTCGGGAAGCCGGAGAGCGAGTTCGGCACCGAGTCGTACGGCCGGGCGTAGCCGGCGACGAAGACGTCCGGGCGGCCGTCGCCGTTCACGTCCGCGACGGCGACGCCCGTGTACCAGCCGGACGCGGTCATCCCGGCGGCGCGCGCGCCCTCGCTGAAGGTGCCGTTGCCGTTGTTCCAGAGCAGCTTGATCCCGGTCGTCGTCGTCACGATCAGGTCGGGCTTGCCGTCGCCGTTCAGATCCGCGGCGACGCAGCCGTCGCCCTGCACCCGGAGCCCCGCGTGCGTTTTCGCGGTCACGTTGAGGAAGTTGCCGTGGACGTTCTCGAACAGCTGCGTGCGCGGCAGCCCGCCGTGCTTCTGCCACTCGCGCCGTGTCGGGCTCGTGTAGGAGTTGACGGCGAACAGGTCCTGCCAGCCGTCGCCGTTGTAGTCGAGCCAGCAGACGCCGCCGCCCATCATCGCCGTGTAGTCGTTCGAGACCCCGTAGCGGAACGAGTCCTGGCGGAAGGCGAGGCCGGCAGCCGGCGCGACGTTCGTCAGCCGGATGCCGCGCAGCGCCGAGCTCACGGGCGCCGGTGCGGTCTCGACGGGGCCCGACTGCACGGCCGAAGGAAGCGCCCAGTGCCCGGTCGCGGTCTGGTGCAGCTGGTAGGTGAGCCCGGCCTGCTGCACGGTCGCCGTCGGCGGGCCCTGCTCCACGCCCTGGACGAGCCAGATCCGCAGCGGGCCGGCGCCCGCGGACGGCTTCGCGGCGATCAGGTCGTGGGCGATCAGCTGTGCCGTCTGGACGTCGAGCGTCGTCTGGACGCCCCGGGCGGGGAGGATCGTGATCGGCGGCAGCGCACCGGACGGGACCGTGGGCGAGGCGTCCGCGATCGCCGGCGCGTTCCCGACGACGATCGCCCCCATCGAGACCGCGAGCGCGAGCGTCGCCAGGCCGATGACGAGCCGCCGGTCGAGCGGCCACCGGACGAGGCGCAGCAACGGCAGGGCGAGGCAGACGAGCGCGAGCGAGCCGAGCAGCGCGACCTTCGCGGCGTACTCGGTGATCGTCGGCGCGATCAGCACCGCCGCGAGCACGCCGAGCGAGACCGCGTAGGCGAGCCGGCCCGTCGGCGAGCGGGGCGCCGTCTTCGGGTCGGTGATCATGAAGAAGAGGAACACGAGCACCTCGGGCGAGGTGATGAGCACCCACCACAGCTGGAAGCCGGAGATCGGGCCGAGGTGCCAGCGTGCGGTCATCGTGTGCCCGGCGAGCGCGAGCACGCCGACCGCCACCGCGAACGAGGCCCAGAAGCCGAGGGCCACCCGCAGGAGCTTCAGCCGCCGGAGGATGAGAAAGCCGCCCGCGACGATGACCGCCAGCGCGAGCGCCAGCCAGACCGACATCGGGCCCCACCAGAAGTCGAGCGGCGCTGCGCGAGTCCGGGGGAGCAGGACAAGCAGAGGACGAGCCCGATGTTGGACGGATTGAAGATGTGCTCGCCGCGCCAGCGGATCACGTGCTTCGAGAGCAGCGAGACAGCCGCGGTCCCGACGAAGATCCACCAGCCGCGCAGGCTCCACCAGTCACCGTGGACCGTGCCGGGAACGCGCAGGACGAACGCGACCCCGTTGCCGGTCAGCGTCGCGCTCGCCGGCCAGAGGATGACGTGCTGGGAGCGCATCGCGATCGCGACCTCGAGCACGGCGCAGGTGCCGATCGAGAGGAGGATCTGCGCGATCGAGAGCTCGAAGTGAAAGCCGATCTGGCCGATGATCTGAAGCGAGATGATCACTGCGGCCAGATGGAGGCGCGGATCGCCGAGCTTCGGCAGCAGCACCGGGTAGGGCCTGCCGCGGATCACGAAGGACGGCCCCGAAGGCGCCGGTACGGCCTGCGCGCTCATTCGCCCGCCCCATGCTAGTCCCCTAGGGAACTGATGAAAACAGGCGCGGCCGGTTAGAGCGAGACCGGCTCGCCGGTCGTCGCCGACCGGTGCAGCGCCTCGAGCGCACGCGCCTGCCCGAGCGCGTCCTCCCGCCCGAGCAGCAGCTCGGCCTCGCCGCGAATCGCGTCGCTGACGTTCTCGAGCTCCAGCCGGTACGAATCCTCGGGCTCGAGCTCGATCCGCTCGACCTCTCCGTCCCGGCGGAGCTCGATCACCGGGTGCTGGCAGTGCCAGGGATCGTCGAGGAAGAGCGAGCCCTCGCTGCCGATCGCCTCGAGCTCGTCGCGCTCTGCGAGCGCGGTGGCGCAATCGAAGCTGGCGAGCACGTCGCCGGGAAACCGCAGGGTGCCGTTGAAGACCCAGTCCGTTCCCGAGGGGCCGTACCACGCCTCGCCCCAGACCCGCTCCGGCTCGCCCCCGAGCAGCCGCGAGCCCGAGACGTTGTAACAGCCGACGTCCATCAGGGCCCCGCCCTCGACGTCCGTACGGAGCCGGATGTTTTCCACGTCGTACAGGCCGTACTGAATGCCGACCGGATCAGCCGGAGCTCGCCGATCGCGCCGTCCCGGACCAGCTCCACGAGCCTTCGCGGTCTGCGGGTTGTGGCGGTACATGAACGCCTCGCTCAGCAGCCGGCCGCTCCGCTCGGCGGCGTCGAAGGCCGCCTCCACCTCCTCCGGGTGGCGCGTGAATCGGCTTTTCGCAGAGCACGTGCTTGCCGGCCTCGAGCGCCTTGATCGACCACTCGGCAGTGCATCGTGTTCGGCAGCGAGATGTAGACCGCCTCGATCTCGGGATCGGCGAGCAGGTCCTCGTACGAGCCGTAGGCGCGCGGGATGTCCCACTCGCGGGCGTACGCCTCGGCCCGCGCCGGTCGCGGCTGGCGACTGCGACGAGGTCGACCTTCGCCGACGCGTGCGCGCCGGGAATGACCTTCCGGTTGATGTCGGCCGTCGAGATGATTCCCCACTTGACGAGGGAACCCACACGCGTACTATTCGCACGTGGCGAGATCGGCGTCGGCATGCTCGGCTACGCGTTCATGGGCAAGGCCCACCGAATGCGTTCCTGCAAGATCTCCTACATCACGTGGCCGCCGCCGCTCGAGCCCGAGCTGGTCGGGATCGCCGGCCGCAACGAGCAGGCCGTCGGCGAGGCGGCGCGTCGCTTCGGCTGGGAGTACGCCACCACCGACTGGCGCGACGCTCGTCGTGGACGAACGCATCGGGCTGTTCGACAACGGCGGGCCGAACTCGCTCCACGCCGAGCCGACGATCGCGGCGGCGCAGGCGGGCAAGCACGTCGTCTGCGAGAAGCCGCTCGGCCGCGACGCGGACGAGAGCTACGAGATCTGGAGCGCGGTGGCCGCGACCGGCGTCAGGCACATGTGCGGCTTCAACTACCGGTTCGTCCCGGCGGTGCGGCTCGCGCGCGAGCTGGTGGAGGCCGGCGAGCTGGGTGAGGTGCGCCACTTCCGCGGCCGCTACCTGCAGGACTGGGGCGACGACCCCTCGCTCGACACGTGGCGCTTCGACGCGGGCGCGGCCGGCTCCGGCGCCCTCGGCGACCTGATGACGCACGTCGTCGACCTCGCGCGGTTCCTCAACGGCGAGATCGAGACCGTCTCCGGCTTCGCGCACACGTTCCTGCCCGCACGCGCGGTCGACGACGCGGTCGAGGCCGCGGTCGGGTTCGCGAACGGATCAGTCGGCACGCTCGAGGCGACCCGGTTCGCGCACGGCCGCCGCAACGCGTTCCAGTGGGAGATCAACGGCACGAAGGGCTCACTCGCCTTCGACATGGAGCGGCTGAACGAGCTCCAGGTCTTCCGCGCCGACGGCGATCGCGCGCGCGGCTTCAAGACGGTGCTCGTCTCCGAGGCGGACCATCCGTTCTGGCAGCACTGGTGGCCGCCGGGCCACATCATCGGTTGGGGCGACACGTTCGTGCACGAGCTTCACCACTTCCTCGGCGCAGTCGCCGGGGAACACGACGTCGCGCCGTACGGGCGCCGACTTCGAGGACGGCTACCGCGCCTCCGAGGTCTGCGACGCGATCGTCCGCTCCGGCGAAGCCGGCCGGCGCGAGACGGTCTCGTACCGCTCGCTCGAGTAAGAGGCGCCGCCGGACGCGGCTAAACTGGATGGCCCCCGCCGACGTAGCTCAGCTGGTAGAGCACATCACTCGTAATGATGGGGTCGGGAGTTCGAGTCTCCCCGTCGGCTTCTCACCTCGGCAGCGGGAGCAGGAGGCGGAAGGTCGAGCCGGCGCCCGGGGTGCTCTCGAGCTGGATCCTCCCGCCGTGGGCTTCGGCGATGACCTGTGAGATCGCCAGGCCGAGGCCGCTGCCCGGGATCGCCTTCTCGATCGCGTTCGTGCCGCGGTAGAAACGATTGAAGAGCTCCGGCTGCTCGGCGGGAGGGACGCCGAGCCCGGTGTCCGTCACCTCGACGATCGCGGTGTCGCCCTCGCGCCGTGCCACGAGCCGCACGCTGCCGCCGTCCGGGGTGAACTTGACCGCGTTCGCCACCAGGTTGTCGACGATCCGGAGGATCTGCGGCCGGTCGGCGAGCACTCCCGGAGCCGGATCTGCCGCGACGGCCAGCGTGATGCTCTTCGCCCCGGCCGCCGGGCCGGCCGTCTCGGCAGCCTCGTCCAGGATCCCGTCGAGATCGACGGGCTGCCGGTCGAGCTCGAGCGGATGCGAGTCGGCGCGCGCGAGGAAGAGGAGCTGGTCGACGAGCACCGCGAGGCGATCGGCGTTCCGCTGCACGATCCTGAGGTGCCCCTCGCGGGTCGGCGAGAGCGGCCCTTCGGCAGGGTCGAGCGACATCTCGAGATAGCCGCTGAGCGACGTGAGCGGCGTTCGCAGCTCGTGCGAAGCCGTCGCCACGAACTCGTCCTTGAGGCGGTCGAGCTCGAGGAGGCGTTCGTTCTGGGCGACCAGCTGGGTTGCGCGCTCGTGCGCCTCGCTGCTGAGGCGCTGCACCATCAGACCGGTGATCGCGGCGACGGTGGTGAGGACGAAGGCGCCCCGCCAGCCCGACTCCGGATACACCGTTCCGCCCAACACTGCGAGCGGTACGGCCTGGGCCGCTGCCATTCCGGCCAGGATCGTGGCGAGCTCACGGCGGCCCGCGGTGAGGGCGAGCCAGAGGACGGGGAGCAGGAAGAGGCCTCCGAAGCCCGACGAGGATCCGCCGGCGGCGTCGCGGAGGAGGACGACGAGCGCGATGTACCCGAGCGGGATGCCGAGGGTGGCGACGCGCGGGTACCTGGGCCAGAGGAGCGCCAGGCCGAGCAGGGCGGCGCTCAGCACCGCCGCGGCCGAGACCTCGCGGTAGTCGGCCCGGATGCCCGTAGGCAGAAAGAGCAGCACGTACGCCGTGACGACCGCGGTCACCGTGAACGGGACCGCGTGCGCCGGAGGCCGGCCGACCGCTCGCGCGGCGGAGCGCGGCCGCTCGAAGCGGGCTGCGAACTCGGCGGTAGATGCGGTCATGTGCCTCGTTCGGGGTATCGGCGCAAGCGGAGGAGTCCTGTACCCCACGGTGGAAAGAAGTGCGATGGCCGGCACCCGGATTCTCGTCGTCGACGACGACGACGACATTCGTGGGCTCGTGCGCGCGCTGCTCGAGCGTGCGGGACACGAGGTGACCGACGCGCCGGACGGCCGCGCCGGCTTGCGCGAGCTCTTTGCGGGCTCGCCCGATCTCGTGATCCTCGACGTCGCCATGCCCGGCCTCGACGGCTGGGAGACGCTGGAGCGGATCCGGGAGGTGTCGGACGTCCCCGTCCTGATGCTGACCGCGCGCGACGCCGAGCTCGAACGCGTCCGCGGGCTCCAGAGCGGGGCCGACGACTACGTGGTCAAGCCGTTCGGGCGGCAGGAGCTCGTCGCGCGGGTCGACGTGCTGCTTCGCCGTCCACGCAGCGCCGACGCCCAGGACACGTACGCCGACTCGCGGCTCAGCATCTCCTTCGCTCAGCGTGCGGTGCGCTACGACGACCGGGAGGTCGCCCTGACGCGCCTCGAGTACCGGCTGCTGACGGCGTTCGTCCAGCACCCGAACCAGGTATTGAGCCAGGACCAGATCCGTGAGCTCGTCTGGGGTGACACGATGGCCACCTCCCGCGACGAGGTGAAGCTCTACGTCGGCTACTTGCGGCGAAAACTCGACCCGGACGCGCCGGGGAGTACCCCCATTGAGACTGTCCGCGGCTTTGGCTACCGCTACAAAACCCCTGTTTAGCAGGGATTTTCGAGCCACCACCAGCTTCTCGCCGCACTCATCCCGCTTTCCTACCGAGGGTGCCGATCCAAGCGCTGCCACGGGAGAGATCCCGAATTCGGACCCATCCAGAAAGGAAAAGACGGCATGCTCACCATTCGGCAGCGTCTCGCTCGTGACGAGGGTTTCACCCTGATCGAGCTTCTCGTCGTCCTGATCATCATCGGCATCCTGCTTTCGATCGCCATTCCGTCGTACCTCGGCTTCCAGAAGAAGGCCCAGCAGACGGCGGCGATGTCGGACGTCCGCTCGGCGATTCCGGACGTCGAGGCGTTCTACTCGGACTCGGCCACGAACAGCTACACCGGCATGACCGCCGCCGGGCTGCAGAGCACGTACGACTCCGGTCTCGTGATCTCTGTCAGCGGTTCCACCGGCATCGTGAGCGCGATTCCCGGCTCGACCAACAAGCAGGCCTACTGCGTCTCGGCTGTTTCCGGCGGCCACTGGGCACACGTCCAGGGCCCGGGCGGCCAGGTCACGAACGACACTGCAGCGACCACGGATCCCTGTAGCGGCTTCACCGGCTAGGTCTCCGGCGGGTAGCCAACCAGACACGAGGGCGCGGGAAACCGCGCCCTCTTCTTTTGCTCAGGCGTCGGCGGAGCGCTGCCCGGCTCGCGGCACGAGCGTGATCGTGTCGTCCAGCAGTGCGATCGTGCTCGCCTCAGCGGCCAGCGCAGCGTCGAGATCCACCTGCGACGGCTGGATCGGGGTCGCGCAGTAGGGGCACAGCTGCCAGAGCGGCTCGAGCGGCGCGTTGCACGTCGCGCACGGTTGGCGGAGCATCGTCGTGCAGACGGGGCACGCGATGTAGTCGTGCTCGATCGCCGAGCTGCAGACGGGACACGCCGGCTGCGAGCGCGCGAGCTGCTGCTCGAACGCCTGCAGCTCGAACCGCCGCGCGCGCGCGTCGTCGAGGGTCTCGGCGGGACGAAGGAGGAGGTAGACGACCGGGCCGATGTACGGCGGCGCGAGCCCGAGCAGCGTCGCGAACAAGACGAGGAACGGATCCCGGATCCGCCGGCGGGCGTCCCGGTGCACCCAGTAGGCGAGCCCGAGCCAGAAGACGACGGCGAGGGAGACTGCGACGTCGCCGGCGACGACGAAGCCGGTGGAGTGAGAGAGGCCGTGGAGGCTGGTGACGGAGGCCAGGAGCGGGAGGTCGAGCACGGCGGAAAACTGCCCGCGCCGCCGGCCCGCAAAACGCTTGGTCCGTCTGGACCCGTTTCTCGCGCCGCCGTTTCAAGCACAATGGGAAGCAGTGGCAGGCAATCAGGGTCGGAACGGGAGAGGGCCGGAGCGCCGGCGGCCGTCGCGCGCGGACGTCGAGTTCGAGCGCATGCTGCTCGCGCGGCACAGCCGGCTGCGCCGCCGGAAGCGCAAGCACCGCAGCATCCTGCTCATCGGGGCGCTGCTGCTCGCCTCGCTCGTGGCGCTGCTGCTCGCCACCGTCGCCTTCACGGGCCAGCAGATCCTGCTCTCGCAGTGCACCCTCAAGGATCTCCGCCCGCTGGCGCTCGGCGAGAACTCGTTCCTCTACACCGACCACGGGCAGCTGCTCGGGGTCGTCCCCTCGGCGACGAACCGGCAGCCGCTGCCGCTCTACAAGATCGCGCCCTCCCTGCCGCAGGCGACCGTGGCGATCGAGGACGCCCGCTTCTGGCAGCACGGCGCTCTTGATTACCGAGGCATCGTCCGCGCCCTCTACCAGGACATCGCGCACGGGCAGGTCGTGCAGGGCGGCTCGACCATCACCCAGGAGCTCGTCCGGAACCTCTACATCGGCAACCCGCAGCGCACGATCTCGCGGAAGATCAAGGAGGCCTGCCTCGCCGAGAAGGTCTTCGCGAAGCACACCCGCAAGCAGATCCTCACCGACTACCTCAACGAGGTCTTCTACGGGAGGCACGCGTACGGTGCCCAGGCGGCCGCGCGGACGTACTTCTCGAAGCCCGCGTCCAAGCTGACGCTCGTGCAGGCCGCACTCCTCGCAGGGCTGCCGCAGGCGCCGTCGGTGTTCGACCCGCTGAGCAACCCGCGCGCCGCGCGCACCCGGCGCAACGAGGTGCTGCAGGCGATGTGGAAGAACGGCTACATCAGCGCCTCCACGCTGCGGAAGGCCACACGCAAGGGGCTCCAGCTCAGGCCCGGCCACCTCTACTCGGAGCTGCACCAGCCGAACTTCTTCGGCTGGGCGACGCAACAGCTCGGCAATCGCTTCGGCCAGAAGCAGGTGGAGCTCGGCGGCCTCCGGGTCACGACGACGCTCGACCCGCGTCTGCAGGCGCTCGCGACCCACGCGGTCACCGACGTCCTGCACACGTCCACCGACCCGGCCGCGGCGGTCGTGGCGATCGATCCGCAGACGGGCGACGTGAAGGCGATGGTCGACTACCTCCCGAGCCGACGCGCGATGCAGTTCAACCTCGCGACCCAGGCTCACCGCTCGACGGGCAGCTCCTTCAAGCCGATCACCCTCGCCACCGCGCTGACGGAGGGCGACTCCCTCTCCTCGACCTTCTACGGTCCGCCCGAGATCTTCATCACGGATCCGGCGTGCTCGACGAACAACGGGCCGTGGGACGTCCACAACTACGCCGACGAGACGGCCGGCACGATGAGCCTCCTCGACGCGACGGCGAACTCGGTCAACACGATCTTCGCGCAGCTCATCTCGAAGGCCGGGGTGAACAACGTCGTCGCGATGGCGCAGCACCTCGGGATCACCGAGACACCGGGCGGCCCGTATTTCAAGCGGGTGTGCGCGATCACGCTCGGCTCGGTCGGCTTCACGCCGCTCGAGATGGCCGACGTGTACGCGACCTTCGCCGACGGTGGCGTCCACCACGCGCCGCAGGCGTTCGCGACCGTCCGCAGCGCCAACGGAAAGGTCATCTCGGTGCCCGACAAGGCGACGCGTGTCCTCAGCCCGGACGTCGCCGCCAGGCTCGACCTCGCGCTGCAGGGTGTCGTCCAGCACGGCACCGGCGTCGCCGCCCAGCTCGGCTCCCGTCCGGTGGCCGGCAAGACCGGGACCGCGGAGAACTTCCAGGACGCCTGGTTCTGCGGCTACGTGCCGCAGCTCGCGACGTGCGTGTGGGTCGGCTACCCGAAGGGCGAGATCCCGCTCACCGACGTCGAGGGCGTCTATCAGGTCGCCGGCGGCACGCTGCCCGCCGAGATCTGGAAGGACTTCATGGAGCCGGCCGTCGCGAATCTCCCGGTCAAGGACTTCCCGACGTCGTCGGATCCCTACGGCGGCACGCTCATCAACGGCACCGGGACCTACTCGTACTCGCAGTACCCCTCGCCCACGGGGTGACAGTCTTCTCGCTGCGGGGCATGAGCACTCCGTGGCCGCGTATCCGCTGAACCGTCTGGACGATCTCGTCGGGCAGGCGCTCGAGCGCGCCGTCCGCGCCCATCACGCCCGGCGGCTGAGGCGGCGCGGTAGCGCCGAGGCGATCGATCCGCCTGCGGACCACAGTTGGGCGCACACCGCGTCGTTCGCGCCGCGTTCCGGCTGCCGGGTCGAGCCGTTCCTCGACGGGCACGAGGCGCTGCCGCGCATCGCCGATGCGATTCGCTCGGCGCGCTCGCACGTCCACCTCGCGGGCTGGCACTTCGACCCCTCCTTTCGGCTCGAAGAGGGAGGGCCGACGCTGCGGGAGCTGCTGGCCGAGGCGGCGGAGCGGGTCGACGTGCGCGTGCTCGCCTGGGCGGGCGCGCCGCTGCCGCTCTTCCACCCGGACCGCGGCGAGGTGCGCGAGGCGTGCCACGCGCTGGCCGGCGGTACGCGCATCTCGATGGCGCTCGACGCGCGGGAGCGGCCGTTCCACTGCCACCACGAGAAGCTCGTCGTCGTCGACGACGAGACGGCGTTCGTCGGCGGAATCGACCTGACCGCCCTGCCGGCGACCGGCTCGACTCGAACGAGCACCCGCGCCGCGACGGGCTCGGCTGGCACGACACCGCCCTGCGGCTCGAGGGGCCGATCGTCGGGGACGTCGCGCGGCACTTCCACGTTCGCTGGCAGGCAATCGGCCCGGACGGCCTACCCGGTCCCGGCCGACCGCCGGCCGTCGAGGACGGGATCGAGGCCCAGTTCGTGCGGACGATGCCCGAGCGGCTGTACGAGCCCTGGCGCGACGGCGAGTGGTCGATCCTCGAGAGCTACCTGCGGGCGCTGCGGGCGGCCGAGAAGCTCGTGTACCTCGAGAGCCAGTTCCTCTGGTCGCCGGAAGTCGCCTTCGTGCTCGCCGAGAAGCTGCGCTGCCCACCGTCCGACGACTTCCGCGTGATCGTCGGTCCTCCCGTCGCAACCGAACAACGGCGCGGACGACAGCCGCGGCCAGGTCGGCATCCTGATCGACGCCGACAAGAAGTCGGGTGACGACACGACGCGCTTCCTCGCCTGCACGCTGTACCAGCCCGGCCCCGGCGGTAAGCCGGTCTACGTCCACTCGAAGGCCGCGGTCGTCGACGATGCCTGGCTCACCGTCGGCTCGGCGAACCTCAACGAGCACTCGCTCTTCAACGACACGGAGGCCAACGTCGTCGTCCGCGACCCGGCGCTCGCGAGGGACGTCCGGCTGAGGCTGTGGGAGGAGCACCTCGAGCGGCCGCGCGCCGAGATCGAGGGCGACCCTGCGCGCGTGTTCGACGAGCTGTGGAAGCCGCTCGCCGAGGACCGGCTCGAGCGGCGCAGGCGCGACGGCTGGGCCGACGGGAAGCTGACGCTGCTACCGCACGTCTCCCGCCGCAGCGAGGCGTTGTTGGGGCCTCTGAACGGGCTGTTCGTAGACGGCTAGCCGCTGGGCTTGCACGCGGAGCCGCCGAGTCGGGTTGCGACCGCAGGCTCCTCGGCCTCGAGGGCGTCGAAGCAGTCCTGACAGAGCGCAACGGCGCTCTTCGCCTTGCGGATCAGGAGTGCCCGCTCGTTTGGCGGCAGGACGCCGACCGTGAGCAGGAAGCGGTTCAGCTCGTGCTCGAGCGCCGGCGGCCCCTCCTTGTGCACCGACTTCAGGGGCGCTTCCAGGTGGTGCATCCGGACGATCACCCGGTCCCCCCGCCGGATCGCGCGGCGTTGCTTCGCCGAGAGCGGGCACGTCGGCGAGCGGGTCACTGCGCGCGTCGTGGCCGGGTGATGCGACCCGGCCCCGCAGCCCGCGGCCGTGGCCACCACGGCTGCGAGGCTCGCGATCGCGACGGCCTTCCGCTTCAGATCTGCCAGGCCCCCTCATGGATCAGCGGGATCCGCCGGCCGCGCCCGTCGAAGCCGGTCGCCTCGAGCTCCGGTCCCCCGATCATCACGTCGAGATGGATCGCCGAGCGGTTCAGCGCGCGCGCGGGCGTCTCCGACCGCGTGCCGCCGAAGCCGCTGCCGAAGGCGATGTGGGCCGCCGCGTTCTCGTCGAGCAGGGTGTTGTAGTAGATGCGGCCCGTCTGGCCGATGCGGGACGACGCGTCGACGAGCGCCACCTCGCCGAGCCGGCGCCCCATCCGGTCGGTGTCGACGAAGCCGGCGACGAAGTCGCGGTCGTCGTCCGAGTCGGCCTCGAGCCGGACGAGCCGGCCCTTCGAGAACTCGCCGCGGAGCCCGTGAATGAGCCGGCCGCGGAACGAGAGCGGGAACGTGCAGCGGAAGGTCCCGGTCGTCCGGCGCGGGTCCGGGCTCGTGAAGACCTCTTCCGTCGGCATGTTGGCCGCGAGCTTGCGGCCGTCGACGAGGGTGTCGAAGCCGCCGAGCCAGCGCGTGCCCTCCACGAAGCCGACGTCGAGCTCGGTGCCCGGCCCGCGCAGCTCGAGCCGGGCGAGGCCGAGCTTCGTCAACCGGTCCGAGCGGCGGTTGAGCGTACGCAGGTGCTTGACCCAGCCGCTCGTTCCCTGGCCGTCCTCGTCGGTGAGGCGGCAGAACCGCACGAGGTCTTCGGCGAGTCGGCGCTTCGCCTGCAGCGGCTCGAGCTCCGGGTAGACCTGGCCGGCCCAGTGGTCGGTCGGCCAGCCGGCGATGATCCAACGCGACCGCAGGTCCCGCTGCGCGCGGCGCAGGAAGCCCAGCTGCCTGGCCAGCCGCGAGTAGTCGGTGCCGATCCGCTCGGGCGGGACGTCGTCGAGGTAGCCGGTCTCTCCCTCGCCGGCGATGTGGGCGAGAGCGCCGTGCGGGCCCGAGGCCTCGTGCAGGCGGCGGCGCGACCACGGCGACAGCGCGCCGAGCGCGTCGTCGCTGCCGTACAAAAGCCGCGCCCGCAGCACGAGCGGGTCGCCGGTGACCACGTCGACGAATCGCGCGCCGGCGCGGTACGCGGACTCCGCGACGGCGACGAGGAGCTCGCGGTGCTCGGGCTCGCCCTGGACGACGAGCGTGTCGCCCGGCTCGATGCCGAGCGAGGCCCGCACGATCGCGTCCGCGTAGCGCGCGAGCGACGCGGGTGGGAGCAGAGGGTCGCGCACCGGATCAGCGAGCCGCTTCGAGCGCCTCCGCGACCGTGTCGTGGACGACGAAGTGACGATCGAGGCCCGAGACCTCGAGGGCGCGGCGGGTCTCGAGACCGGGAGCCGCGAGGCGGAAGCCGCTGCGGTCGGCCATCCGGGAGCGGGCCTCGATCAGCACGCCGAGAGCCGTCGAGTCGATGAACCGGACGTCCTCGAGGTCGACGACGAGCACCGCGGGTTCGCCGGCACAGGCGTCGAGCAGCGCTCTGCGTACCTCGTCGGCGTTGTAGAGGTCGAGCTCGCCGGCGAGCGAGAGGACGACCGCGCCGTCGCTGCGGTCGACTCCGGTCACCGCCGAGTCGCGGCCGGATGCTCCGGCGTCGGTCAAATGCCCTCCTCCTCTCGGCTGCTCCGGGGCGGTCGCCCGCCCGCGCGGCCATTCAAGCAAGAATGGTCCGGTGGAGCTCGCCGACATCGCAGCGCGCGCCGCCGGCGAGAACTTCCCCGTCGGCTCGGTTCTCTTTCCGCGGTCCCTGCGTCCGCACATTCGCGCGCTCTACTGCTACGCGAGGCTCGTCGACGAGCTCGGCGACGCCTACCAGGGCGACCGGCTGGCGGCGCTCGACGAGCTCGAAGGGGAGGTCGACGCGGCCTTCGCCGGCGAGGCGACATGGCCGGTCCTGAGGAACGTGCAGCCGACGATTCGCGAGTTCGGCCTGCCGCGCGAGCCGTTCCTGCGGCTGATCGAGGCGAATCGCATGGATCAGCGGATCGCCGAGTACGAGACGTGGGCGGACCTGAAGCACTACTGCGTCCACTCGGCCGACCCGTGCGGCCGCCTCGTCCTCGGCGTCCTGCGCAAGGCGGACGAGCCGGACCTCGTCGCGGCGAGCGACTCGGTCTGCACCGGGCTACAGCTCGTGAACTTCCTCCAGGACGTGCCGCGCGATCTCGAGCTCGGGCGCATCTATCTGCCGGCCGACGACCGGCGTACGTTCGGCGACCCGCCACTCGATCGGCCGACCGAGGAGCTACGCGGGCTGCTCCGGTTCGAGGCGCAACGTGCCGCGGAGCTCCTCGCCGCGGGCGAAGTCCTGCGCGAGCGGATCGGGGGCCGTCTCGGCCGCGCGGTCGCGCTGTTCGCGCGCGGGGGCCTCGCGGCGCTCGACGCGCTCGAAGCGGCCGGCTGGGACATCTTCAGCGGCCGCCCCCGGCCGTCCCGCGCCCGCCTCGCGCGGGAGGCCGCGCTCGTCCTCGTGCGATGAGCGTGCAGGAGGCCTACGCCGAGGTCGGTCGCATCACCCGCCGCGAGGCGAAGAACTTCGCCTACGGGATCATGGTCCTGCCGCGCGCGAAGCGGCAGGCGATCGCCGCGATCTATGCCTTCGCGCGCCGGGTGGACGACGTCGCCGACGGCGACCTGCCGCCGGTGGAGAAGCGGGCCGAGCTGGAGGAGCTGCGCGCGGCGCTCGACGGAGACTCCTCCGATCCCGTGTTCGTGGCGCTGGGCGACGCACGCGAGCGCTTCGGCATCCCACGCGAGCCGCTCGAGGCGTTCATCGACGGCGGCCTGCAGGACCTCGAGCAGCCGACCTACGCGGATTTCGACGAGCTGCGCGGCTATTGCGAGAAGGTCGCGGGCGCGGTCGGTCTGGCGTGCGTCCCCGTCTACGGCTCCGACGACACCGAGCACGCGATGACGCTCGGGATCGCGCTCCAGCTGATCAACATCATCCGCGACGTCGACGAGGACCGGCGGCTCGGCCGGGTCTATCTCCCGCAGGACGAGCTCGCCGCTTTCGGCGTCGAGGAGCTCGCTCTCTCGCCGGAGTTCCGGGACCTGATGGCGTTCGAGGCCGAGCGTGCGCGGACGTACCTCGCCGAAGGGCTGCGCCTGCTCGACTCGCTCGACCGCCGCAGCGCTCTCTGCGTCGGGACGTTCGCGGCGCTCTACCGCGAGACGCTCGACCGGATCGAGGCGGGCGGCTTCGACGTCTTCGGCGAGAAGACGCGGCTCTCCGCCCCGCGCAAGCTCGCCGTCGTCGCGCGGGGGCTTCTGCCGTGAAGGTCGCGGTGGTCGGCGGCGGCCTGGCCGGGCTCGCCGCGGCGCTGGACCTCGTGGACGCCGGTCAGGCGGTGACGGTCTACGAGGCGCGGCCGACGCTCGGCGGCGCGGTCCAGACGCTGCCGGAGCGCGAGGGCGATCCGGAGCCGCCGCCCGACAACGGGCAGCACATCGCGCTCGGCTGCTTCACCGAGTACCTGGCCTTTCTCGAGCGGATCGGCGAGGGCGGCTCGTACCTGCGGACGCGGCTCGCGCTGCCGGTGCTCGACGGGGACGGACGGGTCGCGACGATCGCTCCGAGCCTCCGGTCGCTTCTGCGGTACTCGCATCTGCCGCGTCGGGACCGGTTCCGCCTCCCGGTCACCACCCTGCGGTTGCGCTCTGCGAAGTCGCAGCCGCACGAGACATTCGGCAAATTGCTCAGGAGGCTGGGGGAGACGAACGAATCCATCGACCGCTTCTGGGACGTCTTCATCCGACCGGCGCTCAACCTCCGCTGCGACGAGGTCGACGCGGCAGCCGGTCTCTTCACGGTGCGGACGGCCTTGCTCGGCCCGCGTGCGAACAGCGATCTCGTCCTGCCGACCAGGCCGCTCGGCTGGATGCACGGCGACGCGGCCGGCCGCGTGCTCGGCGACCGCGTTCGCCTCGAGCGGCGCGTGGAGTCGCTCGACGAGCTCGACGCCGACGCCGTCGTGGTGGCCGTGCCGCCGCGCGAGAGCGCACGCCTGCTCGGGGAGCCGGAGCCGGCGCTCGAGGACTCGCCGATCGTGAGCGTCCACCTCTGGTTCGAGCGGCCGCTGCTCGGCCCGCCGCTCGCCGCTCTGCTCGGCTCTGACGCGCACTGGGTCTTCGACCGCGGCGCGCTGACCGGGAACCCGCCCGAGCGCGGGCAGTACCTCACGGTCGTCTCGAGCGGCGTGCCCGAGCTGCTCGAGGTGCGCGGGCGCGAGCTCGTGGAGCGGATCGCCGCGCAGCTGACCGAGCGGCTCGGCGAGGCGGAGCTCCTCTGGTCGCGCGTGAGCAGGGAGCCCTACGCCACGCTCGCGCAGCGTCCCGGCGTCGAGCGGCCGGGAGCGGAGACTTCTCGCCGCAATGTCGTCCGGGCGGGCACGTGGACCGAGACCGGCTGGCCGGCGACGATGGAGAGCGCGGTCCGGAGCGGCCGCCGGGCGGCTCAGCACATCTTGAGCAGCGCTTCCGCCAGAGTTACGGCTTGAGATGGCCGTCACCGTCGCCGAGCTGACCCGGGTCGACGCCGCGATCGAGCGCGGTACGCGCCGCCTGCTCGAGCTGCAGCGGCCGGACGGGGTCTGGGTCGGCGAGCTGGAGTCGAACGCGACCATGACGGCGCAGCATCTCTTCTGGCACCACTACCTCGGCCTGCGCACGCCCGAGCTCGACCGGAAGATCGCGAACGAGCTCCTCGCAAGGATGCGCGACGACGGGACGTGGTCGATCTGGTTCGAGGGGCCGCCGGACCTGTCGACGTCGATCGAGGCGTATGTGGCCTGCCGCCTCGCGGGCGTCGACCCGGGCCCGCGGGCGCTCGCGTACATCCAGCGTGGGGGAGGGATCCCGAAGAGCCGCCTGTTCACGAAGTGCTTCCTGGCACTCCTCGGGCAGTGGCCCTGGCAGAGGATGGCGCCGATCCCGCCGGAGCTCGTCCTCGTGCCGCCGGGCTCGCCCTTCTCGATCTACGACTTCTCCTGCTGGGCGCGGCAGACCTTCGTCGCGCTCTCGGTCGCGCAGTCGCTGCGGCCGGTGCGGCCCAGTGACGTCGACCTGACCGCGATCGGCGCGCGGCCGGGCAGACGCGGCCGGCCGGGCGGCCGAATCGCCTGCGCCGCCGGGCGGTCCAGGTCGCCGAGCGCTGGATCCGCGAGCGACAGGAGGCGGACGGCTCCTGGGGCGGGATCCAGCCGCCGTGGGTGTGGGGGATCATCGCGCTGGCCGCACTCGGCTACGGGCTCGACGATCCCACGCTCGGCAAGGCCGTCGAGGGCTGGCGGGGCTTCATGGTCGACGATGGCGACCGGCTGCGGCCCGAGGCGTGCCAGTCGCCGGTCTGGGACACTGCGCTCGCGGCGCTCGCCCTGCGTGCCTGCGGCGTTCCCGCCGACCACGAGGCGCTCCGCAAGGCCGGCGACTACCTCCTCCGCGAGGAGGTCACGGTGAAGGGCGACTGGGCGATTCGCACGCCGGACCTCGCGCCCGGCGGCTGGGCGTTCGAGTTCGAAAACGACTGCTATCCCGACATCGACGACGCGGCGGTCGTCTCGCTCGCGCTGCACGAGCTCGGGCGCGGCGAGGACGCGATCGCGCGCGGCGTCGAGTGGCTCGTCGGCATGCAGTCGCGCGACGGCGGCTGGGGCGCCTTCGACGTCGACAACGACCAGATGTGGCTCTACAAGATCCCGTTTTGCGACTTCGGCAAGGTGACCGACGAGCCGTGCGCCGACGTCACCGCCCACTCGCTCGAGACCCTCGGGACGCTCGGCTCCCACCCGGAGACAGTGGAGAAGGGGCTCGGGTGGCTCCTCTCAGAGCAGGAGGAGGACGGCTCCTGGTTCGGCCGCTGGGGCGTGAACCACCTCTACGGCACGGGTGCGGCGCTGCCCGGGCTCGAGGCCTGCGGCATCCCGCCCGACCACCCGTCGATGCGGCGCGCCGTCGCCTGGCTCGACTCGGTCCAGCAGGAGAGCGGCGGCTTCGGCGAGGACATCCGCTCCTATGCCGATCCCGCGTGGCGTGGCCGCGCCGAGTTCACGACGGCGTCGCAGACCGCCTGGGCCCTCCTTGCGTACGTGGCCGCAGGAAACGCTGAAGATTCCGGCTCCGGGCGGGCGGCAGACTATCTCTGTTCGACGCAACGCCCGGACGGTGACTGGCATGAGGAACACTTCACCGGCACAGGATTCCCGCTCGACTTCATGATTCGGTATCACCTCTACCGCATCACCTTCCCCCTACTCGCACTGGGACGACTGAGAGAAAGGTTGGCTGGATGAAATTCCCGCTCGCATCGACGGTCTCGATCGGCAAGTACGTCGCCGCGCAGCAGCGCAAGGGCGAGCGCTATCCGCTCGTGCTGATGCTCGAGCCGACCCTCGCGTGCAACATCGCGTGCATCGGCTGCGGGAAGATCCGCGAGTACGAGTCGAACCGCGCGCGCCTCTCGGTCGAGGAGTGCGTCGACGCCGCCGTCCAGTGCCCCGCTCCGGTCGTCTCGATCTGCGGCGGCGAGCCGCTCGTCTACAAGGGGATCGACGAGGTCGTCGCCGGCAGGTCCTCGAGCTCGGCAAGACGATCGAGCTCTGCACGAACGCGCTGCGGCTCGAGCAGTGCCTCGACTGGTTCGAGCCGTCGAACCAGCTGACCTTCGTCATCCACCTCGACGGGATGCGCGAGATCCACGACTACGTCTGCGACTACCCCGGCCTCTGGGACATCGCGATCGACGCGATCAAGACGGCGCGCGAGCGCGGTTTCCGCGTCACGACGAACACGACGATCTTCAAGGAGACCGAGGTCGGCGACGTGATCGAGATGATGCGCTACCTCACCGACGAGGTCGGCATCGACGGGATGATGATCGCGCCCGGCTACCAGTACTCGCAGATCGACCCGGCGCTGACGATGACGCGCGACGAGCACGAGGAGAAGTTCCGGGCGATCCGCGCGGCCACGAAGCAGCATGGGTACCGCTGGATCGCGTCGCCGATCTACCAGGACTTCCTCACCGGGCAGCGCGACCTCACCTGCGCGCCGTGGGGCTCGATCACGCGCAACCCGTACGGCTGGAAGGGCCCGTGCTACCTCCTCACCGACGGCATCTTCCCGACCTACGAGGCGCTGCTCGAGGGGATGGAGTGGGACGCGTACGGCCCCGGCAACGATCCGCGTTGCGAGCACTGCGCCATCCACTGCGGGTTCGAGCCGTCGGCGGCGTACGAGGCCTCGAGCAGCCTGAAGGAGACCGTGCGGAGTCTCGCGTGGACGCTGACGGGTTGACATTCGCTGTGGCGACGACTGCGGAAGAGCGCGTGGCGAAGCGCCTGGGTCTGACCACCGTGCGCGTGGGCGTCTGCGTGGCGAACGGCGTGCCCGAGGGGCGTCTCGTCTCGTTCGGCCTCGCCGGCTCGCTCGGCGAGCTGGGCGTCGGCGACGTGCTCGACGCGACGCGGGTGGTCGACGAGACCGGCGCGACGCTCTGGGAAGGGCCGGGGCTCGGCGTCCGCGGCGCGCGCACCGGCGTCGTCCTCGGCGGCGACGTCCTCGTCCACGACGCGGCCGAGCGCGCCCGCCTCCGCGACGCGAGCGGCGCCGACGCGGTCGACATGGAGAGCGGCGTCCTCGCGCGCAGCGGCCGGCTCGCGGGTGTCCTCCGCGCCATCTCCGACGACGCGGCGAGCATGGTCGAGGGCGTGGACACGACGGTGCACGCCGACGGCCGCACGAACGTCGCCGGCCTCCTGCGCTGGGTCGCGACCCGCCGCGGCGATGCGTTCCGCTCGATCCAGGACGCTCTGAAGGCGCTGCACGCGCTCGAAGAGGCGGTCGCCGCATGAGCCATGCCTCCTACAGACACGGCCGGAACCTGGTTCCGGACGTGTCCGGAGGGACGTGAGATGAAGGGCCGCGTCCTCCTCGCTGCGCCGCGCTCGTTCTGCGCCGGCGTCGACCGCGCGATCGAGATCGTCGAGCGGCTGCTCGAGCAGCACGGCCCGCCGGTCTACGTCCGCCACCGATCGTCCACAACGAGCACGTCGTGCGGCGGCTCGAGCAGCTCGGCGCCGTCTTTGTCGAGGACGAGGCCGAGATCCCGGAGGGCGAGATCTGCGTCCTCTCGGCTCACGGCGTCGCGCCCGCGGTGAAGGAGAACGCGCACCGGCGCGGCCTGCGGGTCGTCGACGCGACCTGCCCGCTCGTGAACAAGGTGCACGCCGAGGCGCGGCGCTACGCCGACAGCGGCCATCTCGTCGCGCTCGTCGGCCACGAGAACCACGTCGAGGTGATCGGGACGCTCGGCGAGCGGCCGGACTCCACGGTCGTGATCGAGTCGCCGGAGCAGGCGCGCGAGCTCGTCACCGACAAGCCCGTCGCCGTCATCACGCAGACGACGCTGTCCCTCGACGACGTCGCTCCGATCGTCGACGCGCTCGAGGATCACCTCGGCACGCTGCGGCGGCCGCACGCCGACGACATCTGTTACGCGACGCAGAACCGCCAGGACGCGGTGAAGGCGATGGTCGCGCAGGGCGCGACGCTCGTGCTCGTGATCGGCTCCGAGACGAGCTCGAACGCGCAGCGGCTCGTCGAGGTCGCGCAGGCGGCCGGCGCGCAGGCGACACTCGTCGACGGCGAGAGCGAGCTCGATCCGGCGCTCCTCGACGGTCACGAGACGATCGGCCTCACGGCGGGCGCGTCGACGCCCGAAGAGCTCGTCCGGGCGACCGCGGCGCGGCTCGCCGAGGCCGGCTACGCGCTGCCCGAGGAGATCGAGGTTGCGAAGGAGGACGTCCACTTCAGGCTGCCCAAGGAGGTCGCACGGGCATGACGACCATCGAAGATCCCCGTATTCGATCGCCGCGGCCCTCCCGTCGCTGTCGGTGATGGACATCACGAACGACGTCTCGCGCGAGGTCGCCGCGTCGGGCGTCAGCTCGGGCATCGCGTTCCTCCACGCCGAGAGCACGCTCACGATCATCCGCGTGCAGGAGCGGGAGACGGGCTTCTTCGAGGATCTCGAGTCGCTGCTCGAGCGCGTCGTGCCCGGGAAGCTACGGTCGCGCGAGCGGCTGCTGGCGTTCCTCCTCGGCCCGCGCTCGGAGCAGGTCCCGTTCGTGGACGGCGCCCTCTGCCTCGGCCAGTGGCAGCGGATCCTGCTCTTCTCGCTCGACGCTGCAGCACCGTCCCGAGTGGACGCTCACGGTCCTCGGCTAGCCGGGGCTAGGAGTACCGTCAGGACTACGATGCTCGTCCTGACCCGCAGCGAGGTGGAGGAGCTGCTCGACCTCGACGCGCTGCTCGACGCGCTCGCAGCTGCGCACGCCGAGCTCTCCGTCCGGTCGGGCGTCGCTCGTGCCGCGCGTCGGCGCCTTGCGCCGAGCGCGGCGGCATCCTCGGCGCGATGCTCGGCTACGCGCCGTCCGCCGGCCTCGGCTGCAAGCTCGTCACGCTCTTCCCGGAGAACCGCGACCGGCCGACGCATCAGGCGGCCATCGCGCTCTTCGACCCGGAGACGGGAACGCCGACGGCGCTGATGGACGGGACGTACATCACCGCGATGCGCACCGCCGCGGCGGCCGCGCTCGCGACCCGCTCTGCTCGCCCGGCCCGACGCGCGCGTGCTCGCGATCCTCGGCACCGGCGTGCAGTCGCGCTCGGCGCAGGAGATGTTTCCCCGCGCGGCGACTTCGCCGAGGTGCGGGTCGCCGGGCGCGGCGAGTTCGAGGACGCCGTCCGCGGCGCCGACGTCGTCCACGCCACCACCGCCGCCCAGGAGCCGGTCGTGCGCTTCGAGTGGCTGAGCCCCGGGACGCACGTGAGCTCGGTCGGCTCGAGCCTCGACGGCGGCTCCGAGCTCGACCCGGCGATCGTCGAGCGGGCGGACGTCGTGGCGTCGAGCAGCGCGACTCGGCGTTCGCGCCGCTTCCCGCCGGCGCGCCGGAGCTCGACCCGCGCGGTCGCGACGGGGTCGTCGAGCTCGGCGAGATCGTCGCCGGGACGGGCGTCGGGCGCAGCTCGGAGGAGCAGATCACGCTGTACAAGTCGGTCGGCGTCGCCGTCCAGGACCTCGCCGCCGCGGCGCTCGTGCTCGCGGCCGCGCGGGAACGCGGCGCCGGGCAGGAGATCGAGCTGGAGGAGATTCACGCATGAACGACAACGATTTCAAGCCGGGCCTCGAGGGCGTCGTGGCGGTCGAGACCGAGATCATGGAGCCCGATCGCGAGGGCGGCACGCTGCGCTACCGCGGCGTGGACGTCGAGCCGCTGATCGGCGAGTACCCCGTACGAGAACATCTGGGGTCTCCTCGTCGACGACGACATCCACTCCCGGATGCCCCTGCCCGAGCCGTTCGAGCCCGTGGGGACTGACCGGGCGGGCGCCGGCCGACCTCCAGGCGCAGACGGCGCGGCTCTCCGGTCTGTGGGAGCTCGGCAAGCTCAACGAGATCTCGGACGACCAGGCCCGCGAGGACCTGGGCCGCATCTCCGGCCAGATGATGTCGATCGTCGCCCGGTCGGCGCGGCTGGCCGACGGGCACGAGGACGAGGTCCCCGTCGACACTGTCGAGCAGGGCCAGACCGCGGCGGAGCGGTTCCTGCTCCAGTGGCGCGGCCACGCCGACCCGAAGGCCGTCAAGGCGATCGACACCTACTGGATCTGCACGGCCGAGCACGGCGTCAACGCATCCACGTTCACGGCGCGCGTCGTCGCCTCCACCGGGGCAGACTGCGGTGCGGCGCTCTCGGCGGCGGTCGGCGCGCTCTCCGGCCCGCTGCACGGCGGCGCGCCCGCGTACGTCAAGCCGATGCTGGAAGAGGTCAGCGCGATGGGCGACCCGGAGAAGTGGGTGCGCGAGACGCTCGACTCGGGCAGGCGGATCATGGGCTTCGGTCACCGCGTCTACCGCGCCGAGGATCCCCGCTCGCGGATCCTGAAGCAGACCGCGCGCGAGCTGGGGTCGCCGCAGATCGAGATCGCCGAGCGGCTCGAGGAGGCGGCGCTGGCCGAGCTCGAGCGGCGCAAGCCGGACCGCCCGCTGAAGACGAACGTCGAGTACTACTCGGCCCTCGTCCTCGACATCGCCGAGGTTCCGCCGCCGCTGGCCCCCGCGATGTTCGCCTGCTCCCGGGTGGCCGGCTGGTCGGCCCACATCCTCGAGCAGAAGCGGACCGGTCGCTTGTTCCGCCCCTCCGCGCGCTACGTCGGCCCGGGCCTGCGAACGCTGCAGGAGGTTTAGGCCGCCATGAGACGGCTCGCAGTGGTGATCGTCGCGGGGCTCGCCCTCGCCGGCTGCGGCGGCTCGATGCACGCGTCGACGACCGGCAACACCGCCGCGGCGCAGGCCCAGATCAAGAGCGCCTACGAGAAGTTCTTCTCGGGCCAGACGTCGATCCCCGATCGTGTCGCCGTGCTCCAGGACGGCCCGAAGTTCAAGGGTCTCGTCACGAGCTTCGCGAACAACCCACTCGCCAGGAACGTAAGCGTGGCGGTCTCCTCGGTGACGCTCCAGGGGCAGGACAAGGCGAAGGTCGTCTACACGGTCAAGCTCGGCGGCGCGGGGCTCCCGAAGCAGGCCGGTACCGCCGTGCTGCAGAACGGCAGCTGGAAGGTCGGGGACGCGAGCCTGTGCAGGCTCGTGGCGCTGCAGGGCACCACTCCGTCCGTCTGCAAGTCGTAGTCTCGGCGCCATGAGCGCGATCGCCGCGGTGCGGCAGCGTCACGCGCGCGAAGCGGCCCTCGCGGCCGTCTGCGCCGTCCTCTTCCTCACCTTCCTCGACAACACGATCGTCAGCGTCGCGCTCGCGAACATCCAGTCGTCGCTCAGCGTCAGCGTCCCCGGCCTGCAGTGGATCGTCGACGGCTACATGCTCGCGTTCGCCGCGCTGATGCTCACCGGCGGCACGCTCGGCGACCTGTTCGGACGGAAGAAGGTGATGCTCGGCGGCGTCGCAATCTTCTGTGCCGGCGCCCGTGATCGCGGCGCTCGCCCACGGGGGCGAGCGTGCTCATCGCGGGCCGGATCGTGATGGGCGTCGGCGCGGCGGCGCTCCGAGCCGGGCACGCTCTCGGTGATCCGGCACGTCTACCCCGAGCGCGACAAGCGCGCGGTCGCTCTCGGCGTCTGGGCGGCGGTCTCGGGCCTGGCGCTGGCGCTCGGTCCGGTGCTCGGCGGCGTCCTCGTCGGTGGCGCGGGCGGCTGGCGGAGCATCTTCTGGTTCAGCCTCGGTCTCGGTGCGCTGTGCTTCGTCGCGGCCGCCGTGACCCTCACCGAGAGCAGCGACCCCTGGATCGCCGCAGGCGATCGGTTTCCCGGCCGGGCGTCGTCGGCTTCGCCGACGACGCTTCCAGCCCTCCAGCGGCGGAAGCTCGACGTGCCGGGGCTCGTCACGGGCGCCTCGGCGATCCTCGCGGCGACCTTCGCGGTGATCGAGGGCGAGAACCGGGGCTACGGGACGTGGTGGATCGTCCTCCTGCTCGCCCTGTCGGTCCTCCTCGTCGTCGTCTTCGTCCAGATCGAACGGAGATCCCCCGACCCCGTGCTGAAGCTCGAGCTGTTCCACAACCTCACCTTCACCTCGGCCAACGTCGTCGCCTTCGCGACCAACCTCTCGGTCTTCTCGGTCTTCTTCTTCACCGCGCTCTACCTGCAGCTGATCTCGAACTTCTCGGGCTACCAGATCGCGCTCGTCTTCACGTCGCTCGCCGTCGCCATGATCGTCGGCGGCCCGATCGCCGGCCGCTGGACCGCGCGGGTCGGGCCGAAGATCCCGATGGTGGTCGGCTGCGCGCTCGCCGGCGTGGGGCTCCTGCTCGTCGACCAGCAGCTCACCGCGACGACGAGCGTCGCCGCCCTGGCGTGGCCGCTCGCGATCGCCGGGCTCGGCTTCGGGATCGCGCTCGTGACGATGACGCAAGCGGTGCTGTCGCTCGTCCGGCCGGAGGAGTCGGGCATGGCAGCCTCGACCGTGAACACGAGCCGTGAGCTCGGCGGCGTGTTCGGCGTCGCCGTCCTCGGCGCGGTGGTCAACGCCCAGCTCACGAGCGGCCTCAGCGAGAAGCTGGTCAGGCTGCACATCCCGCTCGTCTACCGCCAGGTCGTGATCCAGTTCGTGACGACCGGCGGCAACGTCACCAGCGCAGAGAACAGCCCCGGCGTGAAGGGCCACGAGAAGCTCATCGCCAAGGTGCTCGTCGCCGCCGAGGGCTCGGCCGGTCACGGTGTCCATCTCGCGCTCGAGATCGCCGGCGGCATCGTGCTCGCGGCGGGCGTCGTCGCGGCCTTCGCCGCGCGGCATAGGGTGGAGCGCGTGGACGAGGCGGAGCTCTGATGCCGCGGGCGGTTCTGATCGGGGGCACCGGCATGATCGGCCGTGCCGCCGCGCGCGCGCTCGTGGCGCGACGGCTGGGAGGTCGTCGCCGTCTCGCGCTCGGGCACGCCGCCCGCAGGGCTCGCGGAGCTCGGCGTCGAGTCGGTCGTGGCCGACCGGGAGGACGACGCCCAGCTGCGGGCGGCGCTCGGCCCGGGCGCGGACGTCGTCTTCGATTCCGTCGCCATGAATCGCGAGCACGGCGAGCAGCTGAACGGCCTCGACGGGCTCGTCGGCTCGCTCGTCGTCATCTCGACCGCCTCGGTCTACGCCGACGACGAGGGCAGGGCGCTTGACGGCGAGGGCGGCGAGCCTCCGGTCATGCCCGTGCCGATCCTCGAGACGCAGCGGACCGCGGAGCCCGGAGACGCGACGTACTCGACCCGGAAGGCGGAGCTCGAGCAGACCCTGCTCCACGGTCCGATTCCGGCGACGCTCATTCGTGCCTGCGCGATCCACGGCCCCGGCGCGAAGCTCCCGCGCGAGCTCTTCTTCGTCCAGCGTGCGGTCGACGGGCGCCGCCGGGTCGCCCTCGCCTGGAAGGGCGAGAGCCGCTTCCACACGACGTCGGTGGCGAACCTCGCCGAGCTGATCCGGCTCGCTGCCGCGCAGCCGGGCGACCGTGTCCTCAACGGCGGCGACCCCGACCCGCCGTCGACGCTCGAGATCTGCCGTGCCGTCGGCGCTGCGCTCGACCACGAGTTCGAGCCCGTCCTGCTCCCGGCGGACGAGTTCGGCAACCCGTGGGCCGTGCCGCGGCCGTTCGTCGTCTCGATGGAGGCGGCGGAGCGCGAGCTCGGCTACCGGCCGGTCACGACCTATCCGGACGCGGTGAAAGAGACGTGCGCGTGGATCGTCGGCGAGCTCGAGAGCGGACGCGACTGGAACGGGACGTACCTCGAAGCGACGCTCGACTACGCCGCCGAGGACGACGCACTGGCCTCGCACGCATGATCGACGCCGCCGAGTACCGCGACCGCTTCCCGATCCTCGAGACCTGCACCTATCTCATCAACCACTCGCTCGCGGCGATGCCCGCGGCGGCCGAGGACAACCTCCGCGAGTACGCGCGCACCTGGCGGGAGCGCGGCATCCGCGCCTGGGCCGATGCCGGATTCGTCGTCGGCAAAGCCGGCGACGACCAGCCCCACCGGGTCGCGAGCGACCCGGTGGGGGCTGGTGGGACCTGCCGGTCACGGTCGGCGACCAGCTCGGGCGGATCCTGGGCGCGCCGCCCGGCTCGATCGTCATGCACCAGAACGTGACCGTGGCGGAGGCGATCGTGCTCTCCTGCTTCACGCGCGGCGGCGAGCGGAACCGGATCGTCTACGAGGAGGCGAACTTCCCGTCGGTGCGCTACCTCTACCAGGCGCAGCCGGGGCTCGAGGTCGTCGTCGTCGAGGACGACGCGGCGATCGTGGACGCGATCGACGAGCGGACGCTGCTCGTCCCGATCAGCCATGTCCTGTTCAAGAACGGCGAGATCCAGGACGTCGAGCCGATCGTCCGCCGCGCGCGGGAGGCCGGCGCCCATGTGGTGCTCGACTGCTACCAGTCCGCGGGCGTCGTGCCGCTCGACCTGACGCAGCTCGGCGTGGAGTTCGCGGTCGGCGGCAGCGTCAAGTGGCTCTGCGGCGGGCCGGGCGCCGGCTGGCTCTACGTGCGGCCGGACGTCGCCGAGCGGCTCGAGCCCACCCTCGTCGGCTGGCAGGCGCACGCCCGGCCGTTCGCCTTCGAGCCGGAGCTCGAGTACGCCGCGGGAGCGCGGCGCTTCCTCACCGGCACGCCGAACGTACCCGCGCTCTACGCGGCGACGGCCGGCTACGACGTGATCGAGGAGGTCGGCGTGCCCCGAATCCGCGAGCGCTCGCTCTCGCTCACGCAGCTCCTGATCGACCTCTGCGACGAGGCGGGCCTCGAGGTCGTCTCGCCGCGGGAGCCCGAGCGGCGCGGCGGCACCGTCACCGTCTCGACCCCCGACCACGCCGCCTGCCACCAGGAGCTCGGCGAGCGCGGGATCGTCTGCGACTTCCGGCCGGATCCGTCAGGCGGGATCAGGCTCGGCCCGCACTTCTTCAACACGGAAGAAGAGGTCGGCACGCGGTCTCCGAGCTGGCCGAGATCGTCGCGACCGGCGCGTACCAGCAGCACGCCGGCGCGCCTTCCCTCTTTTGAGGGTGCCCGGGCACGGATCGAGAGCCGATGCAAGGAGTCGTGCGGCGGCTTGTCTTTCTCGTTCTCATGGTCCTGGCGCTCAGCGCCGGGTCCAGTGCCGCGCGCTCGACCTCGGCCACGGTCGGCGTCTATCCGTCGGGCACGACGTTCTCCGCTTCCGGAGGCGCGCCGGCCCACGCCGCGTCCTCCGTCTCGCTGGCGATGGCGATCGGCGGCGTCGACGACGCGACGCTCCTCGTCCGCGGAGCGCAGAAGGTCTCGATCGAGACGCCGGCGATCGCGCCGCCGCTCCAACTCAAGCTCTTCTTCGCCCACTACGTCTCCGTCGACGGTAAGGCGGTGCCCGACGCGCTCATGCCCTGGGACGGCTCGCAGCGCTCGACGGAGCACACGAACCAGCCGCTCTGGCTGCAGGTGACCGCGCCGTACGGCACCCCGTCCGGCAACTACAGCGGCTCGCTGCTCGTCGTCGCCGACGGAACCAGGACGCCAGTGACAATCTCCGTCACGGTCTCGGCGGTGACGCTCCCCAGGCAGAACCAGGTCTCGGGCAGCCTGCTCACGGCCTTCAACTTCTCGCCCCAGTCGTATGCGAACAAGGCGGCCGGCCTGTACGGCGTCGAGCCGGACTCGACACTGCCGGGCCTCTTCAGCTTCCTCGCCTCGTACCGGCTGTCGCCGAACAGCTGGGGCTACGGCAACCCCAAGGCGGGCTCCGGCTACACGAGCGACCGGCGGTGGTGGCTCGACAAGAGCGCACAGATGGTCGCCGCGGCGGGACAGCCCACGCAGTTCGCCTCGATGTGGATCCCGATCTCGAACAACCGCTGGAGCCCGAGCACCTACGTCGGCGGCCGGTCGCCGTACAAGCCGCAGACCTGGTGCGGTTATCTCCGCTCCGTGCACAGCTTCTGGCAGAAGCACGGCTGGACCGGCACGTACCCGTACCTGTACGGGATGGACGAGCCCGGGGCGACGCAGTTCCGGACCGTGGCCAAGCAGGCGAAGGTCACGCACTCGTGCTTCCCCGGCAGCCACGTGCTCGTCACCGGCAAGCCGACCGCCCAGAACCACTTCCTCTGGAACGGCGGCAACGACGATGTCGACGTCTGGGTCGTGCTCGCGAGCCGCTACTACGGCGAGTACACGAATCCGTCGCTCTCGCGGCGCGGCATCTCCCACCAGAACAAGGAACTGGGGCTGATCAACTCCGCGCGGCGCCACCACAAGCAGATCTGGACGTACACGTACGACGCGGCCTCTCACTCGACGCCCGGCTTCACGGCCACCGAGCCCGCCTCCGACCCGCGCGTCTTCGTCGACTGGGCGGCGCTCGAGGGCATCACGGGCCTCCTGTACGGGCAGGGGACGACGACGTACGCGAAGGGCAACCCGCTCGTCTCGAACGACAAGGCTAAGGGCTCGTTCGTCCTCGTCTACCCGGGCAAGGACGGCCCGATCGCGAGCGCGCGCCTCGAGGTGCTGCGCGAGGGGATCGAGGACTGGGAGATCCTGAACGTCGTGCGCCACAACCGCGGAGCCGCCGCGGTGCGAAAGCTTCTCTCGGGCCTCTTCTCGACGACGGCCAAGGGCGCCAGGCTCGGCTGCACGATCGGCTGCCCGATCAGGACAAATACGCCGTATTCGTGGCCGGTGTGGTCGCACAATGCGAGCACGCCGCGGACGGTGGCCTCGATGCGCGCCGCCGCCCTGCGCGCCGCGTCGTCCTAAGAGCTCAGCCCTCAGGCTGAGTCTGCGCCAGCCAGTCGTTCAGGAAGGCGATCAGCAGCTCGGCTTCCGCACGGGTGATCCAGGCTGAACCCTCTCCCGCAGTAGCCGCGAGGAATCGCGCGGCCTCGCCGGTCGGCGCGACGACGACCTGAAGCCGTCGGTCCCAGCCGGCGACCGGATCTGTCCCCGCGAGCTCGAGCGTCTCCCGATACGGCTCCACCGGGCCAGCCTAGGCGGAACGTCGCTTGCCTGGGCCGGTGTTCCGGAGTGACCCCCGAACGTGTGAGGCTCAGCGCCAGCGATGGAACGCCCGTAAGCGGCCGACAGCCTTTCAGCTAAAGACCGTGGTTCGTATGCCGATTAGGACGGGGTGCGGAGGCATCTCGCAGGAAGGTTCGGGCTGTTCGCTCAAATCCTCGCCTGGACGATCCCGGCGGCGGCGGCAGCGGCCACCGCATTCCTCCAGAGCTACCGCTTCAACGACTACAGCTACGGCGGCGATGGGATCTTCTTTGTCCGTTATGGCCAAACACTCCTCTCCTCGCACTGGGACCGCGCATTCTCCAATCCCGACATTCAGGTCGGTCCGCTCCAGCTCATGTTCTTTGGGTCGCTGGCTGACGAGGAGATGACGATCGCGATTGTCCTCGGCGTGGTGACGGCGCTGTTGGTGGTCGCGGCCAGCCGCGCAGCGGGCGTGAGAAACGCAGCGTTGCTCGGCGGCACAGGCGTAGTGGCCGTCGTCATCGGCGTGACCCGGGTCGGCTACGCGACCGGGCATCCCGCCGATGCCATGCTTCCTCTGATTTGGGTTATCGCCGCCGACCAGGCTCGCCGCGGCCACCGGTGGCGGGCGGGGCTACTCATCGGGCTCTGTGCAGGTGTCGAGACGTGGGGGATTCTCGGCGTGGCTATCTTCGCCTTCGCACCGCGCCTACGTGACGCCGCTGTCAGCACCCTGATCGCGGGGACTACCGCTCTCGCGCTGTACCTCCCGTTCATGCTGGGCGGCCACTTCGAGATGCTGTCGTTAAGGTGGAAGGTGGCTTCGCCGTCGCTGATTTCCCTGCTGGTTCCGGAGGGCACGCACTTCGGCTGGCCGCTGCGACTTCTGCAGGCAGCGGTTGCAGTCGGGGCCGGGATCGCCGTAGCGCGGGCACTCCGTCGTTCGCCGCACGCGATCTGGGCCGCGCCGCTCGCCATAGTCGTGGCACGGCTGTTGCTCGATCCTCTTCTCAACCCGTACTACCTCGCCGCGCCAAAGGGGCTGATCCTTGTCGGTGCGGTGGTCGGCGCGGCCCACTGGACGCAGCTGCGCAGCACGCGCCGCGAATCGTTCGCTTGATTGACTCGGAAGTGTCCCTTCGTCAGCGCCAGTGAGCAACCGCTCGTCGGGGCAGCAACGTCCTCTCGCCTGAGCCTGCTCGCGCCGGCCCACCCGGCTAGGACTCGAGCAACTCGCGGAGCCGCGCGGCGTGGGCCGGCGCGGTTGGCTCGTCGTCGTGGCGGAAGTAGACGTAGACCGGCTCCCGCGCCGCGGCGACCGTCGCGGCGAACTCCGCGTCGGGTGACTCGCGGCGGCGGAGGTAGCGAAACGGCGCCGGCTGGCCGAGGTCGCCGACCCGGACCGCGCCCGCCTCCGCCAGCCGCGGCTCGATCCCGTCCCACGAGGGATGCTCGAGGTCGAACGCGAGCCGGAGCGACGGGTCGAGCGAGCCGAGCAGCAACTCCAGCATCCCCTCGTCGCGCTTCGACTTCAGCGAGATCCGCACCGGTCCGAGGCGGTCGCCGAGGTGACGCACGCGGCTCTCGAACTCGGCGACCGCGCGCGGCCTCTCTCCCGGAAGCTTCGGTGCGAACTCGAACCCGTCCGGCACCTGCTCCGCCCAGCGTCGGAACTGCTCCTCCGCCGGGAGCCGGTAGCCGGTCGTGTTCAGCTCGACCGTCGAGAAGCGCTCGGCGTAGAAGGGGAGGAAGCGGCTCGGATCGAGCCCGGCCGGGTAGAAGCCGGGCCGCCAGCTCGGGTACGACCAGCCCGAGGTGCCGACCGACACACGCTTTACTCTCTGCGATCCCTTGGCCACGATGGAGACCGTGACACACCCGCTCGAGCAGTTCACGGAGGAGGAGCAGGCGCGGCTCGCTCCGCACTTCACGAACCTCGACCGGCCGGTGTTCGCGCTCGTCAACCTGCCGGAGACGGTCAAGGGCGCGCTGTTCGCCCGCTACTCGCGCTACGCCGGCACGCTGCGCCGCCTCTTCCTCGACGAGTTCGCGGACTCGCTGCCCGAGGTGCCCGTCGTCGAGCTGGGCGAGGGCGAGCGCGCCGCGAAGCTCTACGAGACGATTTTCCTCGGCTACGGCGACGACTCCGTCGCGCAGCTGGGCGGCGCGCACATCGCCTGCGAGTGGACGTCGAACCTCCTCACGAAGATCCTGCAGCGCCCGCGGCTCGCCGCCTACCTCGAGCAGTCGACGCGCTACATCGCCTACGACGCGCAGCTCGACGGCTTCGGCTACCGCTACCACCGCGACGCACGGTTCGGCCCCGCCTACGAGGCCGCGATGGACGAGCTCTTCGCCATCTACTCGGCGCTCCTGGACGGCGTCTCGGCCTGGGTGGACGAGACGTTCCCGGCGGCGGAGGGAGAGTCGCCCGCCGCGCACCGCCGCGCCGTGCGGGCCAAGGCGCTCGACCTCGTCCGCGGCATCCTCCCGGCGGCGTCGCTCTCGCACGTCGGGATTTACGCCACCGGCCAGACGTACGAGCAGCTCGTCCTCCACCTGCTCGCGCATCCGCTCGCCGAGGCGCGTGCGTACGGCGAGATGCTGCTCGAGGAGCTGCAGGCGGTGATGCCGAGCTTCGTCGCGCGGGTGCCTCGCCCGGACCGCGGCGGACGCTGGATCGAGTACCTGCGCGAGCGGAACGAGGCGGCCGGCGCCGCGGCAACCCGGCTTGGGCTCGACGAGCCAGGCGACGAGGCGACAGCCCCGTCGGTGCGCCTGCTCCGGGTGCACGGCAGCGAGCAGGAGCTGCTCGCCGCGCTGCTCTACGAGGCCTCGGCTGTCGGCGAGGAGCAGGCGCTCGCGGCAGCCGCACGCCTGTCGGCCGAGGAGCGCACCGCGCTCGTCCGCGACCTCGTCGCCGGGCGCGAGAACCGCCGCCACCGCCCGGGGCGCGGCTTCGAGACGCTCACCTACCGCTTCGAGATCGTCTCCGACTACGGCGCCTTCCGCGACCTGCAGCGCCACCGCCTGCTCACCTGCCAGTGGCAGCGGCTGTCGCCGGAACTCGGCGCCGACGTCCCGCACGAGGTCGAGGAGGCCGGCCTCGGCCCGCGGTACGCGCGCGCTCTCGAGACCTCACGCGCCGAGTACGAGCGGCTGCGCGGCGACGGGCTCGCGGAGGAGGCGCCCTATGCGCTCTGCCTTGCCTATCGAATCCGGTACGTGCTCGAGCTCGACGCGCGCGAGGCGCTCCACCTGATCGAGCTTCGCTCCGGTCGCGAGGGCCATCCGTCCTACCGGGCCGTCGCGCTGCAGATGCGAGAGGCGATCGCCGCCGTCCATCCGAGCGTGGCCGCGGCGATGACGTTCGTCGACGACTCGACCGAGCCCCGGCTCGAGCGGCTGCTCTCCGAGATGCGCAATGAGGCCCGAGCGGGACGCTGAGCTCGAGCACGAGGTCTACGAGCACGCGAGCTTCCGCGGGCAGGATCTCTCCGGGCTCCGCACGACCGGCTGCACCTTCCGCGGTTGCGACTTCACGCTCGCCCAGCTCAACGGCTCCGAGCATGCGGGCACCGACTTCGCCAACTCGACCTTCGAGAGCGCGAACCTGTTCGGCACGCGCTTCGCGGAGTGCCGGCTCGTCGGCGTGAGCTTCGCCGGCGCGACGCTCACGGGCCTCGGCGTCGAAGGCGGCGACTGGTCCTACGTCCTGCTCCGGGGCCAGGACCTCACCAACCTCGACCTGCAGGGGGTCCGCCTGCGCGAGGCGGACCTCTCCGAGGCCGACCTGACCGATGCGAACCTGCGCGGCGCCGACCTCACCCGTGCCCGCCTCCACAACGCGACGCTCGCCGGCGCCGACCTGCGGGAGGCGAACCTCGACGGCATCGCCCTCTCGGCGGCCCGGATCGAGAACGCGCACCTCGACCTGGCGGGGGCCGTCCAGCTCGCCCGCTCGCTCGGCGCAGTGCTGGACTGAGCTAGGCCTTGATCGGGCGGAGCACCGTCTGGCCGGGCTCCGCGCCGCCCTGCCCGGGCCGCGTCACGACCCAGGAGTCGCCCTGCTGGAGCTCGTACGGCGAGGTGAGCGTCACCGTCACCGGATCCTGGGGGGAGCTACCGACGCGGAACAAGCCGCACGAGCCTCCCAGCTTCCCGTGGCGGACGAGGTAGACCTCGTAATAGCTGTGTGGCGCCAGCTGCGGCAGGCCGACGACCGTGAGCGTCATCGGCCAGTTGTGGCCGTCCTGCGAGCTCCATAACTCGAGCGTCCCCTGCGCCTGCGGCGCGATCGACGTGCCCTGGAGGGCCTGGGCGAGCACGGGGGGGTGGCTGCGGCTCCCACCCCCGTTTCCCCCGAGCGTGTAGCCGCCGAAGAAGACGACGGCGATCAGCAGGGCGGCGGCGAGGAGCAGCATCGCCCGCGACTTCGTGGCCCGCTTCTGCTTCCCCAGGCTCATCCCGAGGGTCGGCCCGGCTTCGAGGGTGTCGCTCAGCTCCGGCGGCGGTCCCGCCTCGAGGAGCAGCTCGTGCACGTGCTGCAGTCGCTCCCGCTCCGCGCCGGTCGCCTCGGTGCCGATCAGCTCGTCCAGGCCCGGGTCGCGGTTCACAGCTCTCCCTCCAGCACCGACGCGAGCCGTGCGAGCCCGCTTCGCGTGCGGGTCTTCACGGTTCCGAGCGGCAGGTGGAGATACTCGGCCACCTCGCTCTGCGACAGGCCGCTCCAGTACGCGAGCTCGATCACCTCGCGCTCGCGCGGCTGCAGCTCCTCGAGGGCGCGGTGCACGCGGAACGCGACGTCGGAGTCCTGGGCCCGCTGTGCGGGGCCGGGCTCGGTGGACGCGAGCTCGGGCAGCTCCGCGCCGGCGGTGGGTCCGTTGCGGCGCAGCCGGTCGACGATCGCGTTCCGGGCGACCGTGTACAGCCAGCCGCCGGCCGCGCCGCGTTCCGGCCGGTACGTCGAGGCCGAGCGCCAGATCGCCGCGAACGCGTCCTGGACCGCATCCTCGGCGTGGCCACGGTCACCGAGCCTTCGCAGCGCGAGGCCGAAGACCGGGCGAACGTACCGACTGTAGAGGACCTCGAAGGCCTCGCGGTCGCGCTCGCCGACGCGCGCCAGGAGCTCGGCATCCGAGGGGTCGAGCGGAGCGGGCGCGTGTTTCGACGGGACGGCACGCAGACGGGGCTGGGTGACCTCGATCGCAAGTTCCATGTCTCCCTTGTCCTTACGCATCCGACCTCGCGTCGGATTGCAGCACCGCGCGGGTGCGCTCCGCAACCCGGTCTAGTTTTGCGCCTCCGCGAACCGCCGTTCGACCTCGGGCCAGTTGACGACGTTCCACCAGGCTTCGAGGTACGCGGGACGCTTGTTCTGGTACTTGAGGTAGTAGGCGTGCTCCCAGACGTCGATCCCGAGCAGCGGGACGTGGCTCTGCATGATCGGCGAGTCCTGGTTCGCCGTCGAGTACAGCGCGAGGCCCGTGCCGTCCCAGACGAGCCAGCTCCAGCCGCTGCCGAAGCGCTTCACGCCGCCGTCGTTGATCGCGGAGCGCAGCTCGTCGAAGGAGCCGATCGCGTCCTCGATCGCCGAGCGGAGGGCGCCACCGGGCTCGCCGCCTCCGTCCGGGCTCATGATCTGCCAGAACAGCGAGTGGTTGGCGTGACCGCCGGCGTTGTTGCGGACGGCCATCTGCTTGTCCTCGGGCAGGGCGTCGAGGTTCGTGAGCACCTGCTCGACGGGTGCGTCGGCGAGCTGCGTCCCCTCGAGCGCGGCGTTCGCGTTCGTGACGTAGGCGCCGTGATGGAGGTCGTGGTGGATGCGCATCGTCTCGGCGTCGATGTGCGGCTCGAGTGCGTCGTACGCGTACGGCAGGTCGGGCAGTTCAAAGGCCATCTGGGGGTCTCCTCTCGGCAGCTGCGCTTCTGCGACGGAGGATATGCTCCGCGCTCGTGTCCACGCTCGTCTACAGGTTCGAGGAGATCGCCCCGCGCCCGCTGCGGCCGGAGGTATTCGAGCTCGACGGGATCTCCCGCGCGGCGGTCGAGGCGCACTACAAGCTGTACGAGGGATACGTCGCGAAGCGGAACGAGATCCTCGGCCGGCTCGCCGACGTCGACCTCGCCGCGGCGAACCAGGTCTTCTCCGAGCTGCGGGCGCTGAAGGTCGACCTGACCTTCGCGATCGGCGGGATCAAGAACCACGAGCTCTACTTCGGGCACCTCGGCGGCGGCGGCGGAGACCCCGACGGCGCGTTCGGGGACCTCGTCGCGCGCCACTTCGGCTCGGTCGACGCCTGGCGCGCCGATCTCAGGGCGACGGGCATGGCCGGCCGCGGCTGGGCGTGGACGGCGTACGACTGGGACGAGGGCCGCCTCTTCAACTACATCGGCGACGCGCAGAACACGTTCCCCGTCTGGAACGCGACGCCGCTCGTCGCGCTCGACGTCTACGAGCATGCGTACTTCCTCGACTACCAGACGGATCGCGCCTCGTACATCGACGCGTTCTTCGCCAATCTCGACTGGGACGTCGTGAACGGCTGGATCGAGCAGTACGGCGTCCCCTCGTAGGATTCCGGCGTGGAAACTGCCGCGTTCGTCGTAGCCGGCTACCTGTGCGGCTCGCTGACGTGGGGCTACTGGCTCGTCCGGATCTTCCGCGGCGAGGACATCCGCACGAAGGGGAGCGGCAACGTCGGCGCGACGAACGTCTGGCGCGTCTACGGCCCGCAGCTCGGGCTGCCGGCTGCCTTGCTCGACGTGGCGAAGGGCTTCGTGCCGGCGTTCGCGGCGACCGTCGCCGTCGGCCACGGCGCGGGTGTCCTCGCGGGCGCGGCGGCGATGCTCGGGCACGCGCGGCCGATCTTTCTCGGGTTGCGGAAGGGCGGGAAGATGGTGGCGACCGCGGGCGGGGCGTTCCTCGGCGTCGCGCCGCTCGTGGGCGCGGCCGGCGCGGGGGTCTGGATCCTCGTCTTCGCTCTGACGCGCTACGCATCGGTCGCGTCGATCACGGCCGCGGCCTCGCTCGCGCTGTGGGCGTGGCTGTTCGGCTATCCGTGGCCGGTGATCGCCTTCGGCGGTGCGGCCGGGCTCGGCGTCGTCTTCCTCCACCGCGCGAACATCGGCCGGCTCTGGCGCGGCGAGGAGAACCGGTTCGGGCTGCGCCAGCGGCGTCGCGCTCCGACCGAAGCAAATCCCTGACCGAACTCGCGAGTGCCGCTCGCGCCCAACCGCCTCGTCCATTCAGGACTAGTCCCGGTGCCAGGCACGGGGACGTGGCTCTTCTAGCCGCCGCGCGAGACATCGAAGTTCACTCGCGCTTCGGATGTCACTTACCGACAAGTCCTGGTGCCTGGCACCGAGGCGTGGCTTCTTTGGACGTGTCGCTGGCGGGCGGTCGCTAGGCGCGCAGCCAGTCCCTGAGGACGGTGTGCGCGGCGGGGCCGTGATCGGCGCCGCCGATCTCGGCTCGCAGCTCGCCGATCGTGCCGTGGCGCTCGGCCACGACCTCGTGCGCGTGGATCGTCTCGAAGTTGACCTGGCGGGAGAGGACGAAGTCGCCGTCGACGAGACGGGGCAAATCGTCGAGGACGGTCTTGAGCGCGACGCGCACCGAGTCCTCGACGAAGCGCGGCTGCAGATGCGCATGCTCGACGACGAACAGCTCGTCGGGCCGCTTGAGCAGCTCGTAGATCGGCGAGCTCATCGAGCCTTCCACGATCTCGACGAGCCGCTCGGCGTTCAGGCGCTCGGCGGTGCCGATGAGCAGCGTGCCGCGGCCGCGCTGGTTGTGCGTCGCGAGCGGCACGAGCTCGAGGATCCGTTCGACGTCACCGCCCCCGAAGCCCGCCTCAAGCAGCCGGTCGGCGGCGGCGCCGCGCACGAGTCCCTGCGCGCACGGGCAGGCGTTGATCCCGGTCGCCTCGACGCCGACCACGCGCCGGACGTGCTCGCGGGAGGCTGCGGCGATCCCGATCAGCGAGACCATCTCCTGCGTTGCGAGCTTCGTCACCGGCGTCCGGCGTTCGTAGGGATAGCGCGCGGTGATCCGCACCTCGGCGAGCAGCGCCTCCTGCCGGTCGACGACGCGGCGCGCGACGTGCTCGGCCAGGTCCTCGACGAGGAACGCATCGTCGGAGACCACGCCCTCGACCGCTTCCTCGAAGAGCTCGGGAAAACGGGACATGTGGACGCCCTTCTGCCGCGGGTCGAGGTCGACCGTGCAGTCGATGGTCGCGGCGATGAGCTTCTCGCCGCGGCCGTGGCCGACGCGGACCGCCTTCTGGACGCCCGTGACGCCGACGCTCGACAGGCCGAGCGCGACATCCGGGGCAGCTGCCTGCAGGTCGGGGGCCTCGGTCCGCTCCATACGGCAAGGTTAGACCCGCCTTGTCCGACGACAGCGAATTTGCCCGGCTCGTCTCTCTCGCGTGCCACGACCTGCGGACGCCGCTCGCGACCGTGCACGGGTTCGCGACCACGCTCGCGCGGAGCGGAGGCCTGGAGCCGCCGGCCGACCGCTACGTCGAGATGATCGACGCCGCGTCGGCTCAACTCGCCGAGCTGATCGAGGAGCTGTCGCTCGCGGCGCGCATCGAGTCGGACCGCTACGACCCGACGCCGCGGGAGGCGGACACGCTCGAGCTGGCGCAGGCGGCGGCGGCCCGGCTCGGCGAGGAGCGCGTGCGCGTCACGGGCTCCGGGGCCAAGCTCGAGACGGACGCGGCCGCCGTCGAGCGCGGTCTCGCGGCGCTCTTCCAGTCGGCGCTTCGCCACGGCGGGCTGGACAGGGTCGAGGTGGAGGTGGACGGCGCCGAGATCCGGCTCTCGCGGGTCACGGCGGCCTCGGCTCCCGTCGTGCTCGGCGACGACCTACGCGATCTCGGCGCGGCGGTCGCGGTGCGGCTCGTCCGGCGGCTCGGCGGCTCGGTCGCCGTCGAAGGCGAGACGCTCGAGATCCGGCTCGCCTGAGTCTCACGAGAGCGTGATCGTGGCCAGCCGTGGGAGCTGCGACACGGCGGCCGGGAGGCTCTGGCCGATCCCGAAGTCGGTGCTGCCCTCGGCGCGCGACCAGACGTGCGTCTCGATCGTCCCCCGTGGCGGCTTCGCGCCGGCCGGGCCGCTGCACCCGGTGCAGACGAAATTCCCGTGGAGGACGATCAGGTAGAAGCGCTGCTTCAACTCGCCCGAGCTCTCCAGGACCACGTCCCCCGACGAGGCCTTGACGAGAGCGGCGCGCGATCCCGGGCCGTACACGTCGATCTCGCTCATGTCGCCGTTGGGTTCGGTCGCGATCGTCGAGTGGACGAAGGTCCGGAGGGGCGGAGGCAACGAGCCATAGCCCGACCCGTGAAGCTCGATGGCATCGGTCGAGGACTGATTGCGCGCTGAGTGGCTGCCCGCGCACGCGGACACTCCGAGCGCGCTCCCGATGACGACAGCCACGCAGGCGAGGGCTCTCATCTCATTGAAGATACGCCGCCGCAGCGGCGAACTGTCACGGCGGTGTCTCAGCCGGCAGCGAGCGCGGGCGCTACGAGCTGGTGGCACGCGCGGCAGCGTGCCTCGTACTGCTCGAGCGCCCCGACGACGATCGTGTCGCCGTCGGCGGCGGCGGGCGAGCCGTCGACGAGCCGCTGCGTCATCGTCGCCGGCCCGCCGCAGCGGTGGCAGACCGCCTGCAGCTTGTCCACGAGCTCGGCGCGGCAGAGGAGCTCCGGCATCGCGGCGAAGGGAAGGCCGCGAAAGTCCTGGTCGAGGCCGCACGCGATGATCCGCAGCCCGCACTCGACGAGGCCGTCGAGGACGAGCGTGATCTGCGGCGGGAAGAACTGAACCTCGTCGACGCCGACCACGTCGTAGCCGTTGACGAGCCCGGGGATCTCGGCCGGGTCGTCGACTGCGACCGCGCGCATCCGGGCGCCCGCGTGGCTGACCACATGGCCGATGTCGTAGCGGTTGTCGATGCGAGGCTTCACGATCAGCACCCGCTGGCCGGCGATCTCGGCCCGCCGCAGCCGCCGGATCAGCTCCTCGCTCTTGCCGCTGAACATCGGCCCGCAGACGACCTCGAGCCAGCCGCCGTGGTTCGGAAAGAGCCTGATCACGAGACCGACCCTAGAGGGCCGGTCCGACGGACTCGGCTAGCCGACCGACTCCTTCGGATGCTCGAATTCGTACTGCGACAGCCGGCGGAGGCTGACGATGCCGAGCAGCCGGCCGTCCTTCGACACCGGCAGGTGGCGGAAGTTGCGCTCGAACATCATCTTGGCCGCTTCCTGGACGGTCGTATCGGGCTCGATCGTGACGACGCTCTCGGTCATCCACTGCCGCACCCGCGCCTCGGCTGCACGCGCGCGCTGGGCCACCGCTCGGAGGAGGTCGCGCTCGGTGATGATTCCGACCATCCGCACCATGTCCTCCATCACGACGACGGCGCCGACGCCCCCGTCCATCATCTTCTCGGCGGCCTCGCCGATGGACGCCGTCGGGTCGACGGCGAGGACGTCCCTGTTCATCACTTCTGCCACCGTTGCCATGGCGAGAGCCTAACCGAGGCCGCGAGTGAAGAACGGCTCCCCGTTGACCTCGCCGTTCTGGACGAACCCCAGCCGGTGCGCCAGCGCGAGCGACCGCACGTTCTCCGGATGGATGAGCAGGGTGGCGACGGTGTGCCCGGTGTCGCGCTGCAGGTGCCCGAGCAGCAGCTCGACCGCCCGCGAGGCGTAGCCCTGGCCGCGTGCCTCCGGAAAGAGGTAGTAGCCGACGTTCACCTCGCCCGGCCCGAGCCAGTCGTGGTCGGAGTCGAGGTCGTAGTCGACCCAGCCGACCAGCCGCTCGTCGACCAAGACGCACGCGACCGGCCGCGGGCCAGTCGCTCCGGCGCCGAACCACTTGAAGAACTCCTCGTCCCGCCCCGCCACGAGCAGCTCCACGTCGCCGGGCGCGGGAGCGCGCAGCGTGACCACGCCGTCGGTTGCGATCACCGCAGGAGCCGCGAGAGCCTGCGGTCCTTGAGGACGCCGCCCGCCGGTCTGGCAGGTCGGGCAGTAGTAGATCGTGTGCTCCTCGAAGTCGACCTGCGCGAGCGGCGTGCCGCAGACGTGGCACGGCTCGCCGAGCCGCCGTGGACGCGGTACGTCTTCTCGTCGGAGGCGCCCGCCTCGCGCAGCTCGAGGCCGCGCTCGAGCTCGGCGTCGGATCGCCGCCGCGAGCCGCTCCACCTCCTCGTCGTCGAGGTCGCGTCGAGAGCGCGTAGGGCGAGAGCTTCGCCGCGTGCAGGATCTCGTTCGCCCACGCGCGGCCGATGCCCGCGATCAGCCGCTGGTCGCGCAGCAGCGCATGCAGCCGCCGCGACTCGCCGTGGAGGATCTCGCCGAGCCGCTCCGGCCTCGAGCTCGGTCGGCCTCGGGGCCGAGGTGCGCGAGCTCCGCGTCGCGCGGCTTCCGGCGTGAGCAGCCAGACGCCGGCGCGCTTCTTCCGCGCGTTCTCGGTGAGGACGAGCTTCGACGCCGCCCGGCGAACTCGAGCCGCGAACGCCGGTGTCTTCGGGCCCTTCTCGCCGGCCGCGAGGTAACTTGAGCCGGCCGGCGGTCATCAGGTGGACGAGCAGCACGAGCTCGCCGTCGTCGGTGGGGAAGAGGAGCCGCTTCGCCGCGCCGCTCGGCGCCGCGGAAGCGCCGGCCCTCGAGCGCGTCGAGCGGCGGGTCGAACGTCTTCAGCGTCGCGATGTGCGCCGGTCCCGCCTTCGCGATCGGGAACGCCGACACGGGGTCGTTCAGCTGGCGCCGCCACGCCTCCATCTCCGGCAGCTCGGGCATGTGCGGAAGGTACCGAGCTAGGCGTCGGCCGCGGCGGGGCCGCCCACGAGGCCCGGCTCGTGCAGGAGCGGTACCTCCTCCTGCTCGGGAAACTCCCGCAGCGTCCGGAGCGGGGAGAGCAGGATGGGAAGGAGCGCGACGAAGCCGACGCACGCGCCGACGAGGATCGCGGTTCGGACGCTGAATGCCGTCGCGAGCGCGCCGCCGACGAGCGAGCCGAGTGGGATCGTCCCCCACACGAAGAAACGCATCGACGCATTCATCCGTCCCTGCAGCCGCTCCGGCGTGATCGCCTGACGCAGGCTCACCTGTTGGATGTTGTAGACGACTGCGCCGAAGCCGGAGATCATGGTGCTCAGCGTGAGAAACGGAATCGCCGCGTGGCCGACGGGCGCGAACGGGATCAGCAAGGCTGCGGGCGCGCCGACCGCCATGCCGAGAATTGTGGCGCCGTTCACGCCGAGCTTGCGGCGCAGCCAGTCGGCCGAGGCGGAGCCGATGAGCCAGCCTGTCGCCGCGATCGCGCCGACGATGCCCATGATCGCTGGTGTCAGGCCGAGGTGCCGGTACGCGTAGACGAAGTACACGGAGAAGACGATGTTCGTCGCGAAGTTGGAGCTCCCGGTTGCGAGCGCCTGCGGGAAGAGCAGCCGGTGATGGGTCACGTACCGGAGGCCTTCCCAGAGCTCGACGAGCAGCCGTCGCCGCCCGGCCGTCGGCGGCGGATCCTCGCGCTTACGGATCGCGGCCGTGAAGCCGCCGGAGACGACGAAGCTGCATGCGTCGACGAGTACGGCGTACGGCGCGCCTGCGATCGCGATCAGGCCGCCGGAGAGGCCCGGCCCGGCGATCGCCGCGCCCGAGACCGTCATCTGCAGCTTGGAGTTCCCCTCGACGAGCGTCTCGCGATCGACGATCTGAGGCAGGTACGACTGGTAGGCGACATCGAAGAAGACGGTGTGGATCCCGACGAGAAAGCCGACGATGTAGAGCTGCGTCAGCGTCAGGTCGCCAAGGGCGTAGGCGAGCGGGATCGACGCGAGCAGCACTGCTCGCCCGAGGTCGCCGCCGATCAGGACCCAGCGGCGCCGCCAGCGGTCGACCCAGACGCCGGCCGGCAGCGTGAGAATCAGGAAGGGCAGGAACTCGACGGTGGCGAGCGCCGCCACCTGAAACGGGGTCGCCTTCAGTGTCAGGACGGCCACCGCCGGGATCGCGAGCTGGGAGACCTGCGAGCCGAACTCGCTGATTGTCTGGCCGGTCCACAGCTTGAGGAAGTCGCGGTGCGACCAGAGGCCGCCGGACGGCCTACGCATCGTCCATCTCCGCCGCCCAGATGCCGGCCGTCAGGGAGCTCGGCGCTCCGCCGGCGCGATCGGCGGCGCGGAAGTCGTCCATCAGCTTCTTCAACCGCCGCTCGAACCGGTCGATGTCCTTCATCGACAGGCGCGCGCGAACGAGGCCGAAGCCGGCGACGATCGGTGCCAGCTCGACCTCGCTCGCGGCCTGACGGAGGGTGACGGCAGAGATCGCCCGGCCGTCTGCGGGATCTTCGGTCTGGTAGAGGAAGAGCCGCGCGGTGCGGCCGTAGAACTTCTCCGTGACCGCCCGCACCTTGCGGGTGCGGACGACGCGGATCAGGCCCGCCGCCTCGAGCACCTTGAGGTGGTGGCCGACGGTGCCTTTCGGGATCGAGAGGTCCTCCGAGAGCTCCTGCGTCGAGCGAGCCCGGTCGCGCAGCAGCTGGATCAGCTGGACGCGGAAAGGATCGGCCATCGCGCGCAGCTGCGCCGGCTCGGCGACGATCATGGTTTCCTTGGCTTTGTAGTCGTACCCTTCAATGGTCGGCATATCCCGACCATACTGGAAAAGCCGACCATTCGCCAGGCACGTATGGTTCGCCCGCGTGAGCGAGCCGATCGTCGTCGAGGTCCACCGCAACGGAGTCGTCGAGGCGACTCACCGGGTCCACGCCGTCGCCGTCCGCGTCGGCGAGGTGGTCGCGGCGGCGGGCGACCCGTTGCTGACGTGCTTCATGCGCTCCTCGTCGAAGCCGCTGCAGGCCCTGCCGCTCGTGCGCGCCCGCGACGACCTGCCGGACGACGAGCTCGCGATCGCGTGCGCGTCCCATCACGACACACCCGAGCAGGTGGCCGCCGTGCGCGCCCTGCTCGCCCGGGCCGAGGCGACGGAGGCCGATCTCGAGCTCGGTCCGCAGGAAGGCCGGCCGCCGGAGCTGGTTCACAACAACTGCTCCGGCAACCACGCCGGCCTGCTCGCCCTCTGCCGTGCGCGCGGCTGGCCGACGCAGGGCTACCGCCTGCCCGAGCACCCCGTCCAGCAGGCCTGCCTCGAGGTGCACGCCGAGGCGGCCGAGGTCGAGCCGGAGACGCTCGCGACCGGCACCGATGGTTGCGGCATCGTCACCTTCGCGCTCACGCTCGAGCGAATGGCGCATGCCTTCTCGCGCCTCGAGTCGCTGCCCGGCGGCGCGAGAGTCGCGGCTGCGATGCGGGCGCGGCCGGATCTCGTCGGCGGCCCGGACGGCGCCGACTTTCTCCTCATGCGCGGCGCGCCCGGCTGGCTCGCGAAAGGCGGTGCCGAGGGGCTCCTCTGCGCAGCCGGGCCGGACGGGATCGGCGTCGCCCTCAAGACGGAGGACGGCGCCGGCCGTGCACATGCGCCCGCGCTCGCCGCCTTTCTCGGCAGGCTCGGCGTCGACCTGCCCGACCTCGCGGGCCGGCCGGTCGTCAACACCCGCGGCGAACGGGTCGGCGAGATCGGCGTCCGCGGAACCGGCTGAAGGCCGGGCGCTGTTTCCCGGCAGCGACCATCCGTTGACAAGTTCTTTACGAATTGCCCAGGCGTGACTAGTATCCGGCGGGCGATTGAGGGAGGGCCGGGACGCGAGGGGGAGCGGGTCTCGGTCGGTTGTAGCAACGCTGTCGTGCAACCTAGGCCGGGGAGGTTCGGGGACGTGCTGACCGTCGACATCTCGCTTCCTGACGTCGAAGAGCTCCACAAGCTCGTCGCCGAAGGGAGGGAGAAAGGCTTCCTGTCCTACGACGAGATCGCCAGCGGGGTCGAGGACGTCGAGCTGACGAAGGAGCAGGTCGAAGACTTCTACACGTACCTGATCGAGCACGGGGTCGACGTCGTCGAGGGCGAGAGGCACAAGGCGCCGCCGCACGAGCCGCCGCCCCCCGAGGACGAGAAGGCCGCCGCCGCGCCGAAGCTCGACCTCACCGTCGAGCCGTCGCTCGACTCCCTCCGCCTCTACCTGCGCGAGATCGGGAAGGTGAGCCTCCTGACGGCCGACCAGGAAGTCACGCTCGCGAAGCGGATCGAGCGGGGCGACATGGGCGCGAAGAGGGAGATGATCGAGGCGAACCTCCGCCTCGTCGTCTCGATCGCCAAGGGCTACCTCGGCCGCGGGCTCTCCTTTCTCGACCTGATCCAGGAGGGCTCGCTCGGCCTGATCCGCGCCGTCGAGAAGTTCGACTACCGCAAGGGCTACAAGTTCTCCACCTACGCGACCTGGTGGATCCGGCAGGCCGTCACCCGGGCCATCGCCGACAAGGCGCGCACGATCCGCATCCCCGTCCACATGGTCGAGAAGCTCAACAAGGTCGTGCACATCGAGCGGCAGCTCGTGCAGCGCCTCGGGCGCGAGCCGAGCCCGGAGGAAATCGCCGAGGAGCTCGAGATGACGACCGACGAGGTGCGCGAGATCCTGCGAATGTCGCAGCTGCCCGTCTCGCTCGAGAAGCCGATCGGCGAGGAGGAGGACTCGTCGCTCGGCGACTTCGTCGAGGACGAGGCCGCGGAGTCGCCGTACGACACGGCTCAGCTGATGCTGCGACGCGAGGACGTCGTGAACGCGCTCAACGCGCTGCCGAGGCGCGAACGCGAGGTGATCGAGCTCCGCTACGGGCTGCTCGGCGGCGAGCCGCGCACGCTCGAGGAGGTCGGCAAGGCCTTCGGCGTGACGCGCGAGCGGATCCGCCAGATCGAGAACAACACGCTGAAGAAGCTCGAGCATCTGCCGGAGGCGCAGGCGCTCCGCGACGCCGTCTCCTAGCGTGCGCGAACAGGTCTCGAGCAGACACGTCCGGTGCCTGGCACCGGACGTGGCCGGTGGGGACATGACGCCTTCAACCAGCGTGCGAACAGGTCTCGAGCAGACACGTCCGGTGCCTGGCACCGGACGTGGCCGGTGGGGACATGTCTAGCTAGTTGTCGGTGTCCCGTGAGAGCGGCTCGAGCACATCGGCGTCGGTCGCGCGCTCGAGCGGGACGAAGAGCTTGCAGTGCGGGCACTTGAAGCCGAGGTAGCGGGCGGCGCGGCCGCCCTCGATCGGCTCGGCCGCGAAAGGCTTGTGGCAGTGAGGGCACTCGACCTCGAAGCTCCGCTCTTGCGTGACCCCGCTCACACACGGCTTGTACCCAGCGCGACCGATCGCCACGCATCGGCACCGGTCGGTGCGCGCCCAACCCGAGAGGAATATGCTCGCTCGATGGACTCGTCGTCGCTCGGTTTGCGTCTCGGCGCGGAAGCCCTCGGCACGTTTCTCTTCTTCTTCCTCGGCTTCAACGCGATTGCCGTGTCGGTCGACATCGGCGGCGGGGCAATCAGCAGCCTCGGGATCGCGTTCGGGTTCGGACTGGGCCTCGCGCTGGCGATCACGGCGCTCGGGCACATCTCCGGCGGCCACTTCAACCCCGCCGTGTCCCTCGGGCTGGCCGTGGCGCGCAAGTTCCCCCCGCGGGAGGTGGGTCTCTACTGGGCCGCGCAGGTCGTTGGCGGGTTCGTCGCCGTTCTCGCCGTGGCGGCGGTGTATTCCGAGCGCGCCGTCGACTCGCTCGACACTGCTCCCGGACCCGGCATCTCGAGCGGAGGTGCGCTCCTGCTCGAGCTGATCGCGACCGCTCTCTTCGTGATCGTGATCTGCACGGTCGCGACCGACGACCGCGCGCCGTGGAAGGGCGTCATGGCTCCGCTGCTGATCGGGCTCTTCATCTTCACGGCGGCGGACGCGATCGGCCCGGCATCGGGTGGCTCCTTCAACCCGGCGAGATCGCTCGACCCCGTCGTCTACAACTGGGACTTCGGCAAGATCTGGATCTACCTCGTCGGACCGCTCCTGGGAGGCGTGATCGGAGGCGCGATCTGGATGCTGTTCGGCCCGGCTCCCAAGCACGAGCCTGCGACGATTCGCGCCGCCGGGGGCGTCCCGCAAGGCGACACGGCCCCCTCCGAAGAACCCTCCTAGGGCAAGAACTCCACGTAGGTCTCGACGGGCTCGCGCTCGCGCGGCGCCGGCTCTCGGGCGGCCGTCCCGAAGTGGAGCAGGCCGAGGAAGCGCTCGCCCGGAGGGATGCCGGCCGCCTCCCGGCCCGGCCTTGTGCGCAGGACGTTCGGTGTCCGCCAGTACGTCGCGATCCCGCGCTCGGTCGCGGCGAGGAGCACGAGCATCATGGCCGCCGCGGTCGCACACACGTCCTCCTCGTCGGTCACGAGGTCGCCGGTCAACGCGGCCGAGGCGACGACCAGCGTCGGCGTGCGGTCGAGCTTCTGCGCCTCCTTCTCGCCGGCGACGCGCTTCAGCTCCGCGAGCGTCTCGGGGCCGAGGACGCGAAAGCGCCACGGCTGGTTGAGGTGGTGGGTCGGCGCGAAGCGCGCGACCTCGAGGAGCTCGAGCAGCGTCGGCCGCGCACGGGCTCCGGCCCGAACGCCTTGTGCGTCCGGCGCGCGGCGGCCAGCTCGGCGAGCTTCAACCGAGACGGGCGCTGACGGTGACGCTCGCGCCTGCTCGCTTGAGGAGCTGGGAGAACGGGCAGCCGGCGTCGGCCTTTTCGACCGCCGCCTGCAGCGCCGCGTCGTCGACCCCGTCCACCCGCGCGACGATCTCGACCCGTGAGCCGACGATCTGGTGGCCCTTGCCCTCGACCTCGTCCATCACGATCGTGACCGCGACGTCGAGCCGGCCCGGCGGTGTCTCGGCGGCGTCAGCTCGCCGGCCAGGGACATCGTGATGCAGCCGCCGTGCGCGGCCGCCAGCAGCTCCTCGGGGCTCGTCTTGCCGCCCGGGTCGCCGACCGCGACGGGAGGGAGAAGGGCAGCCGCGCGAACGCGCCGGTCTCGGCGTCGAGCGTGCCTGCGCCGCGTGCGAGGTTCCCGTCCCAGCCGACGTGCGCTGTGCGCTCGATGTGCGGCATCAGACGGCACGACTACGACGGCCGCGGCGCCGTCGGGGTAGTAGGCCTCGGCGGGCGAGCCCGCCGGCCGGAAGACGCCGAGCACGCGCATCTCGTCGGGGCCGAAGTTCTCGACGCAGTGCACGAGCCGCGCCGGGAGGTGGAAGCACGAGCCCGGGCGCAGCGGCGCGCTCTCGTCGTCGACGTGAAACGCGCCCTCGCCGGCGAGGACGTAGACGACCTCGTCGTAGCGGTGGAAGTGGTCGGGCGCGCGCCCGGCCGGGATGTAGCCGACGAACTGGGTCACGGACTCGCAGCCGTTCTCCGGCTGCGCGAGCAGGTGAACTCGCGTCCCGCGGTCGCCGTGCCCCGCTCGCCGCTCGCGATCACGGCATGGCTCGCCGTCGGCGGGCAGCGGCTGCTCGACGAGCACCGAGAGGACTTCGAGACCCTCGGCCGCACTCGATCTGCCACGGCGTCCCGCGCGCGACGAAGAAGCCGGTGCCCGGCTCGAGCTCGTGCGTCTCGCCGCCGACCGTTACCTCCGCGGTGCCCTCGAGGACGTAGAGCACCTCGTCGCGCTCGTCGTCGCGGCTCTCGTTGCCGGCCCCGTCGAAGCGCAACAGGCGCTGCTGGAACTCGGGCACGGTGAAGAGCGGCGTGACCTGCCCGTCGGTCTCCTCGGCCTGGATGCAGTACTGCACGAGACGAGCCTATACGGGTGCGGCTCCCCTTCCGAAGCTCATTAAGGCGGAGTAAAGTCGCGGGTCTGGTCTTTCACTCGACGCAAACCTTGGCCGGAGGCGAGCGTCTCAAAAGAGTGAGCACGTCCCATAAGGAGGGCATTGAATGTTGAAGAAAGTTGGACTAGTCGCAGTTCTCGCGGCGCTGTTGTCGATTGTGGTTGCCACGAGCGCGTGGGGCTCCGCCAAGGCTCCCGCGCATCTCAGCGCGGCGGCGGCGGCGGCGAAGAGCGTCAAGTGCGGCACGAAGGTGACGATCGGAGTGGCGTACCCGGAGACGGGTCCCGCCGCTACGCTCGGCGCCCCGCAGTGGGACTGGGCGAAGTTCGCGGTGAAGAAATGGAACAAGAGCCACAAGCTGCACATCGCCATCACCCCGGGCGACACGGAGCTCGCGGGGAACAACCCGCAGGCTGTGCAGGTCGGACACGCGTTCGCCTCGAACTCGAAGATCCTCGCGGTCACCGGCCCAGCCGGTAGCCAGGAGGTCGAGGACAGCATCTCGGCGTACAAGGGTGGCGGTCTCGGTGTGGTGTCCGGTTCGGCGACCCGCGTCGCGCTGACGCGGCCCACGACGAACCCGACGGCCTCGCGGGAGACGCCCAAGGGCTACTTCTTCCGCACGGTGCCGAACGACGGCCAGCAGGGTGACAACGTCGCGACGTTCATCCACAAGGTGCTGAAGAAGAAGAACGTCAGGATCATCGACGACGAAGAGGCATACAGCCAGGGTCTCTCGGCTCAGGTCAAGAACGACCTGCAGGCGTTCGGCGTGACCGTGACCACGGATCACATCAGCCAGCAGAACCCTGACTACAACTCGGTGATCGCGGCGATCCCGAGCAGCACGCAGCTCGTCTACATCCCGTGGCAGGTTCCCGCGATGGCGCAGCAGTTCTACACCCAGCTGCGGTCGAACGGGGACCATCAGATCGTCATGGGTTCCGACGGCACCGACGACCCGAGCACCTTCAAGGGCGCCGGCAGCTACGTGTCCGGCTTCCCGGTCGACACCACGTCCAAGTCGCTGAAGTCGTTCAAGAAGTCGCACCACGGCGATCCGGAGACGTTCGGCCTCCCGACCTACACGTCGGTCACGGTCAACGCCACCGCGCTTCAGATGGCGTGCAAGGCCGGCCACGGCAAGACGACGCGGGCCGCCGTGCGCAAGGACGTCGCCAAGGTCAAGCTGAGCAAGGCTGTTTCGCTGCTCGGCTTCCCGGTCGCGTTCCTGAAGGGGAACAAGGGCAAGTTCCAGGGCCCCGGCGACATGGGTGGCAAGGCCGCCTTCGGCATCTACAAGATCCAGCCGAACGGCAGCTACAGCCGCGTCGGGTAACCGACCTATCGGATCCAAACGAACGGCCCGCTCTTGCGGGCCGTTCGTCTTTCTGTGAGAAAGTAGGCGCTTCCGATGCACCACCTTCTCGTCTTCAACATCATCGACCAGATCCGAACGCTCGGTTGGCCAGGCTTCTGGAGCCTGCTGCGGAACGGGATCGTGAGCGGCAGCCTCCTCGCGCTCATCGCCCTCGGCTACTCGATGGTGTACGGGATCCTGAAGCTCCTGAACTTCGCCCACGGCGACGTCTACATGGTGGGGGCCTTCATCGGCTACGGCGTGCTGTCGGCGTTCGGTGGAGCCACTGCCGCCACGATCCCATCGTCCCGCTCATCATCCTGATGTTCGCGGTCGCCATGGTGGGGTCGGGCGTTCTGGGCGTGGCGATCGAGCGCATTGCCTACAAGCCGCTGCGCAACGCACCGAGAATCGCGCCGCTCATCAGCGCGCTGGGCGTGCTCTTCTTCCTCGAGAGCAGCGTGCAGCTCCTCACCAACTCCTCCCACGTCCTCTATGAAGCGGTTTACCTCGGCGGGAATTACCCCAGCACCTTCGGGCCGCTGCTCAACGCCGTTTTCACGGTCGACGGGATTCCCTTCACGGTTGTCGACACGATCGTCGTCCTGGCGGCCGTCGCGCTGATGGTGGCGCTCGTCTGGCTCGTCTATCGCACCAGGTTCGGGAAGGCGATGCGGGCTGTTCCGCCTTCGACCGGGAAGCCGCTTCGATGATGGGGATCGACGTCGACCGGATTATCTCGATGACCTTCTTCATCGGCTCCGTTCTCGCCGGGGCGGCCGGCGTGATGTACGGCCTGGACATCGGTGACACCTACTTCTTCCTCGGCTTCCAGTACGGCCTGCTGGCGTTCACGGCGGCCGTGGTCGGCGGAATCGGCAGCATCCCCGGCGCCATGCTTGGCGGTCTCCTGATCGGGCTCTTCCAGGCCTTCCTCGACCGGCTACGTTGGCGGGCAGTGGGCCGAGATCGTCGTCTTCGGCATCCTCATCGGATTCCTGATCATCCGTCCGAACGGACTTCCTCGGCTCCCGGGCCCATCCAGAAGGTATGAGCGACACACCCGACACCCCCCGGCGTGCCCGAACCGCCTCCCGAGCCGGAACCCGGCCCGAAGATCGGCGTCGACTCCTGGGTGGCCGTCGCAGGGAGGCCGCACGCAGCGCGGACCGCTCGGCAGCGTGGCTCGTCGCTGGGAGTCCACGCCCGACTCGGTCAAGCTGCTCGCCTTCGTGGCGCTTGCCGTGAGCCCTCCCCGTACCGGCTCCTCACGAGCGAAGGCGACCTTTTCAACTTCGGGCTGTTCACGCTTCTCTTCGTCGGCCTCGGGCTCGGGCTCAACGTCGTCGTCGGCTGGGCGGGCCTGCTCGACCTCGGCTACGTGGCGTTCTACGGGATCGGCGCGTATGCCTACGCTCTCCTCTCGTCCAGCTACTACGGGATCCATTGGCCCGCCGAGGCAGCAATCCCGCTGGCGATGCTCGCGGCTGCGATTCCGGCCGCGATCCTCGGCTTCTCGGCTCGTCGGCTGCTCGGCGATTACCTGGCAATCGTCACGCTGTTCTTCGCGGAGGCGTTCCTGGTGTTCACGAATGTGGCCGACCCGACGTTCTTCGGCAAGGGCCTGACCGGAGGCGCCAACGGGATCCCGGAACTCGACCCGCTGACGTTCTTCGGACACAAGCTGACGACGACGAAGGAGCTGTACTTCTTCCTGGTCGGCGCAGTCGCCGTGGTCGCCGCGCTTCTCTATCTCGCCAACCAGTCGCGTACCGGTCGCGCCTGGCGGGCGTCGCGGGAGGACCCGCTCGCCGCAGAGGTGATGAGCATCCCGGTCAACCGGCTCAAGATCCTCGCGTTCATCTTCAGCTCGGCCATCGCGGGGCTCTTCGGCGCGATCTACGCGGCGATCACCACGGCCGCTGTCTCGACGAACTTCGGCATCGGGGTGCTGATCATCATCTACGCGGTCATCATCCTCGGCGGCCTCGGCAGCATCGCCGGAGTCTTCGTCGGGGCGATCATCATCAACTGCACCTTCGTGTTTCTCGAGCCGCAGACGGACCATCCCGGGTTCAAGCGCTGGCTCTTCTACGGGACGATCATCCTGCTGATCGCGCTGATGAAGCCCTGGTACAAGGCCTTGATCGTCTTCCGCGGGGACGATCGCGACCGGCTTCATCGCCCATGCCGTGGTCGCGGCGTGGGCCGGGTCGGCCTGGACGTCCGGCAAGACGGTCTCCGGGGCGGGTTGGCTCTCCGCACTGGGTCGTCATCCCGAAAGGTGAAGCCACGGAGAGCTTCGACAACATCCTCTACATCGGGGGCTGGTGGTTGCGATCGTTGGTCCGTCATCAGCCTCAAGGGGTGGTGGCGCATCATTGCGCTTGGTCCCGACGCTCTATCTCACGGCCGTCGTGTGGGAGAACGTGCTGAGCGAGAACCCGGTGGGTTACGGCCCTGATCCTCTTCGGGGTGATGCTCGTCGGGCTGATGATCAAAGCGGCCGCAGGGACTGCTCGGGACGGCGAGAGTGGAGATCGTCTGATGGCCGAAGCTCCGCCGCCCACTCCGCTGCTCGAGCTCGAACAACCTCGCGACGTCGTTCGGCGGCCTGAAGGTGATCGACGACCTCAACCTCGTCGTCAACCAGGGCGAGGTCGTCAGCGTGATCGGCCCGAACGGCGCCGGGAAGACGACGCTGTTCAACCTGATCACCGGGATCTACCGGCCCGAAGCGGGCGAGATCCTGCTCGGAGGCGAGAGCCTCGTGGGTCTGCCCCCGCACACGATCACCCGGCGCGGGGTCGCCCGAACGTTCCAGACGCTGCGGCTCTTCCTCAACATGAGCGTGATCGAGAACGTCATGGCTTCGCAGTACGGGCGGACGAAGGTGGACGTCGTCCGCGCGATGCTCCGTACTCCGCGCGATGCGCCGGGAGGAGCGCGAGATCAGGGCGCAGCGCCGAGGAGAAGCTCTCTTTTTCGGCGAGCGCCTGATGGGCTACCGCTGGGACCAGCCCGCGTACTCCTCTCGTACGCCAACCGGCGGCGGCTCGAGATCGCGCGGGCGAGGCGACGGAGCCGCGGATCCTCTTGCTCGACGAGCCCGCCGCCGGCATGAACCCGACCGAGACGCACGAGATCACGGAGCTGATCGGGAAGCTGCGCGACGAAGGCGGCTACACGATCCTCCTGATCGAGCACGACATGCACGTCGTCGAGGGCATCTCCGACCGCGTGGTCGCGCTCGACCACGGCGTCAAGATCGCCGAAGGCACGTTCGACGCGGTCGCGACCGACCCGCGCGTCGTCGAGGCGTACCTCGGCGCGAAGGCGACGACGACGAAGTGAGCGAGCCGGCCGGAACGGGAACGGCGCGGCCCCCGAGCCGCTGCTCGCAGCTCGACGCCGTCGACACGTACTACGGGCAGATCCACATCCTCCAGGGCCTGAGCCTCGAGGTGCAGCCCGGTGAGCTCGTGTGCCTGCTCGGGGCAACGCCTCCGGCAAGTCGACGACGCTGAAGACCGTGCTCGGGATCGTGCAGCCGCGGAACGGCAGCGTCTGTTTCGCAGGCGAGGACGTCACCTCGCGCTCGACGAGCTACCGGATCGGCAAAGGCATCGCGATCGTCCCTGAGAACCGGCGGCTGTTCGGGCCGATGACGGTGCTCGAGAACCTCGAGATGGGCGCGTACCTGCGCGGCAAGGGAGCGAAGGAGGACTTCGATCGCGTCTACGAGCTCTTCCCGTTGCTCTACGACCGACGCTCGCAGCTGGCCGGCACGATGTCGGGCGGCGAGCAGCAGATGGTGGCTATGGGGCGGGCACTGATGGGGCGGCCGAAGCTGCTGCTGATGGACGAGCCGTCGATGGGGTTGGCGCCGATCCTCGTCGAACGGAACTTCGAGATCATCAACCAGGTTCACGAGTCGGGCGTCGCGATCCTCGTCGTCGAGCAGAACGCGAACGTCTCGCTCTCGATTGCCGACCGCGGCTACGTCCTCTCGACCGGTCGGCTCGTGCTCGAGGGCCCCGCCGCCGAGCTGCGTGAGCACGAGGATCTCCGCAAGGCCTATCTCGGTCGCTAGCTCGCGAAGCTGGCGCTTCGCTCGCTGGGAGAAGGAACTGCGCGGGCCGGAAAGCGTGGTTTCCGGCCCGCTTCGTGCTGTTTTGTTTTTTTGGGGCTCTGTGGGGTGGGGGTTTGTGTGGTGCGCTCGCGCGCGGCGGAGGCCGGCGCGAGCGCCGTCCGGCCTGCGGCTAAGTCCGGCTTCGCCGTGTCTTAGCCTCCGGCCTTTGGTGCTTTCGTGGTTTGAGCGTTTCGAGCCTCTGTGGGGTCGAGGCGGTGGCGTAACGGCACGTTACGACGCCGCGACGGAACAGGCGTCTGAAGCACGCAGCCCCAATGTGCCCTCAGCACGAAGCCGACGGGAGACCGCGCTCTCCCGTTGGCGCAGTTCCTTTGTCCCCGGGCGAAGAGCGCAGCTCTTTGCCCGGCAACTAGATTGAGCGAGTGGACGAGGCGCTGCAGCAGGCCGTGCGCTGGCGCGAGGTGGGACGCCGGGTCGCGGTCGCAACCGTCGTGGCGACGCGCCGCTCGGCGCCGCGTCCGGTCGGATCGAAGCTCTTCGTCAGCGAGAGCGGTGACCTTGCGGGCTCGGTCTCCGGCGGCTGCGTCGAGAGCGACGTCGTGCTCGCGGCCCAGGAGGTCCTCGCGGGCGGTTCGCCGCGGCTGCTCACGTACGGGATCACCGACGAGATGGCGTTCGGCATCGGCCTGCCCTGCGGCGGCGAGATCGACGTCTTCGTCGAGGAGCTCACCGAGGCCGAGCAGCCCGAGGTGACGCTCACGGTCGTCGCCGGCGAGGGAGTCGGCGAGCGGTTGCACGATCCGGAGCTCGAGCAGGCGGCGCGGCTGCGGGGTCGCAGCCACGTCATCGAGCTGGAGGACCGCACGGTCCTCGCGGACGTCCTGGCGCCGCCGCCGCGGCTCTTCGTCTACGGCGCGGTCGACACGGCGGAGGCTCTCTGTCGCGCGGCGAAGCTCCTCGGCTGGCGGACGGTGGTGGCCGACGCGCGAGCGGCCTTCGCCACCTCCGAGCGAATCCCGAGCGCCGACGAGCTCCTCGTCCTCTGGCCCGAGGAAGCCCTGGTGCAGGCTCAACCGGACCACGGCACTGCGGTCGTCGTCCTCACGCATGACGACAAGTTCGATCTGCCGATGATCCGCGGCGCGCTCGCCGGCGACGCGTTCTACGTCGGCTGGATCGGCTCGCGTCGCAACCAGGAGCGCCGGCGCGGTCTGCTGCGCGACGAGGGCATGACCGACGACGAGCTCGCCCGCATCTCCGGGCCGTCGGGGCTCGACATCGGCGCGGGCACGCCCTCCGAGACGGCGGTCTCGATCCTCGCCGAGATCCTCGCGGTGCGCGCGGGCCGCGACGGCGGCCGCCTGCGCGACGCGAAAACTCGCATTCACGCCTCTCTATAGGATCGCTCTCGTGCTGTTGCGCGAGGTCGAATACGCCAAACCCGGGTCGGTCGCAGAAGCGCTCGAGCTGCTTGCGGCGAACGACGGCGCCCGCGCGCTCGCCGGCGGGCAGACGCTGATCAACGTCATGAAGTCGCGCGCGGCGTCTCCCGACATGCTCGTCGACCTCGACGGGCTCGACGAGCTGCGCGGAATCGAGCTCGCAGGAGACGGGACGCTGACGATCGGCGCGATGACGACGTACTCCGAGCTCATGGCCTCGGCGGAGGCGAAGGCGCGGCCGATCCTCGGCGAGGTCTGCGCGACGATCGCCGACGTCCAGGTGCGGAATCGCGGCACGATCGGCGGCAACGTCTGCTCGAACGACCCGACGAACCACCTGCCGCCGCTGATGGTCGCGGTCGGCGCCCGGATGACGATCGCCGGCGCCGGCGGCGAACGAGAGGTTCCGGCGGAGGAGTTCTTTCTCGGCGTCTACCTGACGGCGGCAGGGCCGGGCGAGCTGCTGACGCGGATCTCCATCCCGGCCGGCAAGAAGGACGGCTTCGCGGCCGTCACGCTCGGCGCCGACGGAACGTGCATCGCGAGCGCCGCCGCCTCGGTGAACGGCTCCGTGCGCGTCGCGCTCGGCTGCGTCGCCGCGGTGCCGCTGGTCGTCACGGCCGACTCGCCGGAGGGAGTGGCGGACGCCGTGCAGGCGGCGAACCTCACGCCGCCGTTCGACGTCCACGCCTCGAGCGAGTACCGCGCTCATCTCTCCGCCGTGCTCGCAACCCGCGCCGCGCTGGAGGCCGCGGCCCGCTGATGGACATCAAAGTCACCGTCAACGGGACGACCTACGAGCGCGACGTCGAGCCGCGCAAGCTCCTCATCCACTTCCTGCGCGACGACCTCGACCTGACGGGCAGCCACGTCGGCTGCGACACCGGCAACTGCGGCGCGTGCTCGGTGATCCTCGACGGCACGCTCGTCAAGAGCTGCATGCTGCTGGCCGTCCAGGCGAACGGCGCCAGCGTCGAAACCGTCGAGGGACTGAGCGAGGACGGCGAGCTTACGCCGCTGCAGCAGGCCTTCAACGAGCACCACGCGCTCCAGTGCGGCTACTGCACCCCCGGGATGCTGATGAGCGCCACGGCGCTGCTGCGCGAGAACCCTGGCCCGTCGGAGGACGAGATCAAGAAGGCGCTGCAGGGCAACATCTGCCGCTGCACCGGCTACTGGAACATCGTCGAGGCCGTGAAGTCGGTGGCAGATGCGTAGGCTCGACGGAGCATCTAAAGGCGGAGGCGTCGGCTTGGCCGACGCCGGAGCCAGCAACGAAGTGACCGAAACCACGATCGCTCCCGAGAAGGTCGAGGTCCGGAAAGGCTGGGGCGGCCAGAGCGTCCGCCGCAAGGAGGACAAGCGGCTCCTGCAGGGCGAGGGCGTGTTCGTCGACGACATCAAGCGGCACGGCATGGGCTACCTCCACTTCGTGCGGAGCCCGTACGCGCACGCGCACATCACGAGCGTCGACGTCTCGGCGGCCGAGGCGGTCGACGGGGTCTACGGGACGCTGACCGGCGAGGAGGTCGCGGCGCTCACGGATCCGTTCTTCCAGATCTCGAGCGTGCCGGGCGCCAACATCAAGGACTTCTCGCTCGCGGTCGGCAAGGTGCGCTTCGTCGGCGAGCCGGTCGTCGCGGTCGTCGCCGAGACACGCGAGCTCGCGCGTGACGCGTCCGAGCTCGTCGAGGTCGAGTACGAGCCGCTGCCGGCGGTGGTCGACGCCCGCCGGGCGCAGGACTCCGACACGCCGGTGCTCCACGACGACGCCGGCGGGAACCTCATGTGGTCGGGTCTGTACTCCTGGGGCGACCTCGACGCCGCCTTCGCCGAGGCCGACCGGGTGATCAAGATCCCGGAGCTCCACTTCCACCGCTTCAACTCGACGCCGCTCGAGTGCGACGGCGCGCTCGTCGAGTTCAACCGCGGCGTCGGGCAGTGGACGATCCACACCAACAACCAGTTCCCCGGCTTCGCCGCGATCATGATGGGGCCGGCGATGAAGGTGGGGCTCGACAAGCTCCGCTTCGTCACGCAGGACATCGGCGGCGGCTTCGGCAACAAGATCACCTCGCACCCGCAGCTCGTCGTCTGCTGCCTGCTCGCGCGCAAGCTCAACCGGCCCGTGCAGTGGACGGAGTGGCGCACGGATTTCCACCTCTCGATGTCGCACGGCAACGAGCGCTGGTTCCAGCGACACGGAGGTCGCCGTCAAGGACGACGGCACGCTGCTCGGCTTCCGCACGAAGGCGCTCGACGACGCCGGCGCCTGGCTGCGCTACGAGCCGCTCGGCGGCGTGATCTGGGCGCAGGTCACGCCCGGGATGTACCGCTGGCGCCACATCGAGCTCGAGTTCACGCAGGTCGCGACGAACAAGGCGCCCGTCTCGCCGAACCGCGGCTACTCGCGCATGCAGCACCTCTGGTTCACCGAGCGCGTGATCGACATCGTCGCGCGCGAGCTCGATCTCGACGCGGTCGAGGTGCGGAAGCAGAACTACATCCGCGCCGAGGACATGCCGTACGAGACGCCGAACGGCTGCGTCTACGACTCGGGCGACTACGCGGGGATGCTCGACCTCGCGCTCGAGCTGATCGACTACGACTCGATCCCGGCCAAGCGCGCTGAGGCAAGCGAGCGCGGGAAGCTGCTCGGCGTCGGGATCGGCTCGACCCTCGACTCCGGCACGAACAACTTCGGCCAGTCGCGGCTGATCAACCCTGAGCTCCAGTTCTCGGGCAACAACGAGGTGGCGACGGTCAAGCTCGACATCTTCGGCGAGATCGTGGTCACGCTCGGCACGACGCCGCAGGGCCAGGGGCACGAGACGACCGCGGCGCAGGTCGTCGCCGACATCCTCAACTGCTCGGTCGACGACGTGCACGTGCGCGCCGGCCACGACAGCTACTGGAACTCGCACGCCGGCTTCTCGGGCACGTACGCGAGCCAGTTCGCCGTCACCGGCCTCGGCGCGGTCAAGGGCGCGACCGAGATGCTGCGCGACGAGATCTTCAAGCTCGCCGGCGCCGTCTTCGGCGGCGTGCCGCCGGAGGCGCTCGAGCTCGCCGACGGCGGCGTCCGGATCAAGGAGAGCCCCGACGCGTTCCTCCCGTTCATGGCCTGCGGCGCGATCATCAACGCGAACAACGCCGGCCTGCCGGAGGACCTCGACGTGACGCTCAACTGCCGCTACGTCTACCGGCCGCCGTTCGAGGTGCCGGACGTCGAGACGAAGAAGGGCAACCTCACGCTGACGTACGCCTGCCAGGTCCACGTCGCGGTCGTCGAGGTCGATCCCGAGACCGGCGCCTACGAGATCGTCGACTACGCCGCGGTGGACGACTGCGGCAAGCGGATCAACCCGCAGATCGTCGAGGGCCAGGTGATGGGCGCGACGGCGCAGGCGCTCGGCGCCGCCGTCCACGAGACCTACGAGTACGACGAGGACGGGAACCTGCTGACGCCCAACTTCTACGACTACCACGTCCCGCACGCGCTCGACATGCCGCCGCTCGCCACCGGCGCGATCGAGAGCCCGTCCCCGTTCACTCCGCTCGGGACGAAGGGCATGGGCGAGGGCGGCGGCGCCGGCATCCACGCGATCTGCGCCGCGATCCAGGACGCGACCGGGCAGGTCGTGACCGACAGCCACAACCCGTACCAGCGCGTCTGGCGGCTGCTGCAGGAGGCGCGAGCGTGAACGTCTCCGGCGAGCGCGGGTTCGACGCTCCGCGCCCGATCGTCTGGCAGGTGCTGAACGACCCAGCGTCGATGGCCAAGACCATGCCCGGCGTCGAGAGCTTCGACATCCACGACGACCGGCGCTGGACGGCGAACGTGAAGATCCCGCTCGGCCTCGGCGGCCTGAAGATGAAGGTCGACATGGAGAAGGTCGAGGAGCGCGAGCCCGAGTTCGCGAAGCTGGCGATCAAGGGCAAGGGCGTCGGCGCGATGATGAACATGGAGACCTCGTTCACGCTCGCCGACGCGGGCGAAGGCACCTCGATGGCGTGGAGCGCGGAGGTCAAGCTCCTGGGGCCGATGGCCTCGATGGCCCAGCACATCCTGCAGCCGATCGTGAACCAGCAGGTGCAGCAGGTCCTCGCCGCGCTCGACAAACAGGTGCACGAAGCCATGGACGCCAGCGGCTCGGCGACGCACGGCGCGGAGGAGGGAGTCAGCCCGGCCTCGCCGCAGGCGTACGAGGCCCACCCCGAGGGGCCGACCACCTCGACCGAAGACTGAGCCGCGTGGCAGTCCCCTTCCGGATCGGCGTCATGCAGCTCACGATGGAGCCGCTCGACGAGATGCTCGCCTCGGCACGCGCGATGGACAAGGCCGGGATGGACACGATCTGGCTCGCCGAGGCGTACCCCTGGTGGCGCAAGCACGGGATGGAGGCGCGCTCCTCGACCGGCGTCGGCGCGCTGATGGCCCGCGAGACGGAGCGGCTGACGATCGGCTGGGGGATCATCGCCGCCTCGACGCGGCATCCGGTTCAGGCGGCGATGGACGCGCGGGTCGTGCAGGAGGCGGCGGGGCCGGGCCGGTTCATCCTCGGCTTCGGGACGTCGAAGATCTTCCTCAACAACACGAAGACGCAGACGAAGAAGACGCTCGGGCCGATGCGCGACGCGGTGACGATCGCGCGCGGCGTGCTCTCCGGCGAGCGGTTCGACTACGACGGCGACACGTGGAGCGCGGACGTGCCCGCGCTCGCGGCCGACGCGCATGCGCCGCGCGAGGTGCCGCCCGTCTACGTCGCCGCGACCGCGCCGAAGATGCAGCAGCTCGCGGGCGAGATCGCCGACGGCTGCCTCACGCCCTCGATCACGACGCCCGCGTTCGTCCGCTACACGCGCGGCAACGTCGGCGGCGAGATCGACCTCGGCTGCACCGTCGTCGCGTCGATCCACGAGAGCGATCGCGGCGCCGGCCGCGACGGCGCGCGCGAGATCGCGGGCATGTACCTCGCGAACAAGGTGCAGAACATCCAGGGCGCGGCCGACACGCTCCTCGAGCTTGCCGGGATCGAGCAGGACGAGATCCGTCCCGTCGCCGAGGCGATGGAGCAGGGCGGGCGCCTCGCGGCCAAGGCCGAGGTCTCGGACGGGCTCCTCGACAAGTGCCGGCCGATCGCGGGCACGCCGTCCGACTGCATCGAGGCGATCGAGGAGTACCGGGATGCAGGCTGCACGCACGTGATGCTCGAGCTCTGGGGCGAGAACCGTCGCGAGCAGATCAGGCTCTTCGGCGAGAAGGTGCTGCCACGGTTTCGCGCGTAGACCAGCTGGTCGCCGAGGCGCGCTCTCGGATCCGGCGGTACACGCCCGAGGAGGCGGCCGCCGACCCCGATCTGCTGCTCGTGGACCTCCGCTCGGTGGACGAACGCGAGCTCTCCGGAGTCATCCCCGGCTCGAAGCACGTCCCGTACTCCGTCCTCCCGTGGCGGGCCGACCAGACGTCGGAGTGGCGCGACGAGGAGCTCGCCGGACGCCGCCTCTGCCTCGTCTGCATGCACGGCGAGTCGTCCTCGCTCGCGGCTGCATCGCTCCTCGATCTCGGCGTCGACGCCGGTGATCTGATCGGAGGCTACGAAGGATGGGTGGCGGCGCGATGAAGGTCGATCGAGACCGCCTCGTCGACACGGCGTCGCGGCTCGTCGGCGTGCCGAGCTTCACCGGCGACGAGGAGGCGGCGGCGCGGCTGATGGTCGAGCTCTTCGAGTCGATCGGCCTGCAGGTGCAGTGGCAGCAGGTGGAGGAGGGACGGGCGAACGCGCTCGGGACCTGGCCCGGCGCCGGCGGCGGCAAGTCGCTGATGTTCAACGGCCATCTCGACACCTCGTACTCGGGCCGCGAGCCGTGGCTCCGGGACGTCCCCGGCTTCCAGCCGCAGGCGTTCGAGCGCGACGGCCGGCTCTACGGGCTCGGCATCTCGAACATGAAGGGCGCGGTCGCCTGCTACGTCGAGGCGGTGCGCGCGCTGCAGGACGCCGGCGTGCGGCTGCGCGGCGACGTCCTGATCGCGGCCGTCTGCGGCGAGATCGAGAAGACGCAGTACGGCGACGAGCAGGGAGCGCAGTACCGCGGCTACGCGGCCGGTACCAGGTACCTCGTCTCGCACGGCGGCGTCGCCGACATGTGCCTGCTCGGCGAGCCGACCGAGGGCAAGGTCGTGCTCGGCCACTTCGGCGCGCTCTGGCTGCGGATCCGCGTGCACGGCGACTTCATCCACACCGCGTTCAGCGAGGGCAAGCGAGACCGCAACTCGATCCTGCGCGCTCACGAGGTGCTCGACGCCCTCGTCGAGTGGATCCCGAGCTGGGAGGACGATCCCGCGAACTCGTACCGCGGCGCGAAGGCGATCGTCAACGTCGGCGCGATCGAGGGCGGCTTCGGCTGGCGCGCCTCGCGCACGCCCCACCACACAGACCTCTTCCTCGACGTCCGCGTGCCGCCGACGAAGCCGATGGCCGTCGCGCGGCGCGAGGTGCTCGACATGGTCCGCGGCCTCGCCGACCGCTTCCCCGACTACGCCGTGGAGGGCGAGGTCTACGTCACCGCGCCCGGGGCAGAGATCGAGGAGGGCCACGAGCTCGTCGCCGCGATCGACAAGGCGCACGCCGAGGTCTGGGGCGAGGCGCCCGGCGCGCGACGTCACGCGCTGGTTCAGCGACGCGTCGGCGCTCACCCGCTACGGCGTCCCGACGGTCAACTACGGCACCTCGACCGGGCTGATGGACGTCGAGCTCGGCGAGAACCTCGAGATCGACGCCCTCGTCAAGACCGCGGAGGTCTACGCGCGGATCGCGATGGCCGTCTGCGGGGTCGCGTGAACATGCTTCTCGGGGCCGCGTCCGGAACCTGGTCCCTGACAGTGGCTCGAGGAGACACGGTCTTGCCAACGTGGCGCACGGTTGAGCGGTGGCCAGGGCCGGTCGGGACACGGCCGGAACCTGGTTCCAGACGTGTCCCGAAGGGACGGGTCGGCGCGTGAAGCTCGTCACGTTGACGACGGCAAGGTCGGGTACGTCGACGGTGAGGAGATCGTCGGGCTCGACGTGCCGACCATGCGCGAGTGGTTCGAGCGCGGCGGCGCGGACGAGACGGGCGAGCGGACGCCGCTTGCGGAGGCGAAGCTGCGCGCGCCGATCGTCCCGAAGAAGTTCTTCCACACGGCCGGCAACTTCCGCGAGCACGAGGAGGAGTCGAAGAACGTCAACTGGACGCACCGCATCGCGCCCTGGATCAACTTCTTCCAGAACGTCGACGCGATCGTCGGCCCTGACGAGCCGATCGTCTATCCCGAGCACCTGACCGAGGAGCTCGACTACGAGCTCGAGCTCGCGGTCGTCCTGAAGAAGGCCGGCAAGTGGTTCTCGCCCGAGGAGGCCGCGGACTACATCGGCGGCTACGTGATCTTCAACGACATCACCGCCCGCGACATCCAGCGCGGCGAGATGCGCTCCGGCGTGTTCAGCTTCTGCAAGGCGATCGACACGTTCTGCCCGCTCGGGCCGTGGATCGTGACGCCCGACGAGGTCCCCGACCCGCACGATCTCGCGATGGAGCTGCGCGTCAACGGCGAGAGGCGGCAGGAGTCGAACACGAGCCATATGAGCGTGACGATCCCCGAGATCCTCAGCAACTTCTCGGCGCTCGGCTACAGCGCGGGCGACGTCCTCTCGACCGGCACCGTCGCGGGCGTCGCAGGCTTCAAGTCGGAGGAGGAGCGGCGGCGGCTCTACCTCAAGCCCGGCGATGTGGTGGAGGCGGAGATCGAGCGGATCGGCGTGCTGCGCAACCCGGTGATCTCGTGGGAGGAGGGCCACGGCGAGCCTGCGCCGCCGCGCATCCGACCCTGGGGAGACGACCTGTGAGCTGGCCGCGCGACGACTCGAAGCTCGACCGCGTCCGCGAGCTGATGGCCGAGGAGGAGCTCGACGCGCTCGTCGTGCGCGCGCCCGACAACGTCCTCTACCTGACGAACTTCTGGGGGATGAAGGGCTACGACGCTTGCGTCTTCCCGCGCGAGGGCGAGCCCGTGCTGATCACGATCGAGGCGTCCGAAGAGGATGCCGCCCGCATGGCGTGGACGGAGGACGTACGGCTTATCCGAGGCTACGACCCCGAGGATCCGCGCCCGCCGCTCGCACGCACGCTCGAGGCCGCCGTTGCCGCAGCGCGCGACTACGAGCGCGTGGGGCTCGAGCTCTCGCTCGGCACGCAGGCGTCCGACCGCATGGTCGGCGAGCCGACGACGTTCACTGCGGCGTGGTTCGACGCGTTCCCGGAGGCGGCCGACGCGACGCCGCTCCTCGCCCGCGCACGCTCGATCAAGACCGAGCAGGAGCTCGAACGCCTCCGGCTGGCGAACGAGATCGCGGCGGCCGCGATGGATCACGTCCGCGAGCTGCTGCGGCCGGGGATGAGGGAGGCGCAGGTCGCCGCGCTCTGGCAGGGCTTCGTCCACGGCGAGGGCACGGGCTACCGCGGCCGGGTCGAGCTCGCGCTCCCGTTCTCGCTCGTCTGGGCCGGCCCGGGGATCAAGACGTTCACCGCCACCGGTGACCTGCCGGTCGTCGAAGGAGAGCCCGTCCTGTTCGAGATCTGGGTCTGCGCCGACGGCTACTGGGCCGACCACACGAAGAACCTCGTGGTGGGCGAGCTGAAGCCCGAGTACGCACGTCTCGAAGAGACGCTTGTCCATGTCTACACATGCGCATTGGCCATGGTTAGCCATGGCCAATCCATGGCCGAGTTCGATCGGACGGTGCGCGAGCGCTGCACGACGCGGGGTATCCGGGCCAGCCGACGCACCCGATCTGCCACGGCGTCGGCGCGCGGGCCCACGAGCCGCCGTATCCCGCACCAGGCCGGGGCGGCGAGTTCGCACAGGGGATGGTGCTCGCGGTCGAGCCCGGCGTCTACTGGCCCGGCGGCGGCGGGCTCCGCGTCGAGGACAACTTCCTCGTCACGCGCGACGGGTCGAGAAGCTCTCCTCGTTTCCGGACGGAGTGGTACAGGCGGGATGAGCGGACGTGGCGCCCTCGCGCTCTCCTGGAGCGGCGGCAAGGACTCCGCGCTCGCGCTCCGGGCCTTGGCGCAGGAGCAGCTGACGCCGACCGCGCTGCTCGCGACGGTGACCGAGGAGTACGGACGCGTCTCCATGCACGGCGTCCGTCGCTCGCTGCTTCGGCGGCAGGCAGCGGCGAGCGGACTGCCTCTCGTCGAGGTCGAGATCCCTGCCGGCTGCACGAACGACCTCTACGAGAGCCGGATGGCGGCCGCGTTCGCTTCAGCAGAGCTGGCGGAGGTCGACGAGGTGGCGTTCGGCGACCTCTTCCTCGAGGACATCCGCGCCTACCGGGAAAGCCGCCTCGCCGGCGTCGGCAAACGCGCCCGGTTTCCCGTCTGGGGCCGCGACACCGCGACCCTGGCGCGCCGCTTCCTTGCCGCCGGCTTCCGCGCGATCATCGTCTGCGTCGACCCGCGGGCGCTCGATCCCTCGTTCGCCGGCCGCGACTACGACGAGCGGCTGCTCGCCGAGCTACCGGCCGGTGTCGATCCATGCGGCGAGAACGGCGAGTTTCACACTTTCGTCACGGCCGGGCCGATTCTCGAGCGTCCTGTCGACTTCCGCCGCGGTGAGGTGGTCGAGCGGGACGGCTTCGTGTTCTGCGACCTGCTCGAGGACGGATGAGCGAAGACCTGATCTGGACCGGCTCGCTCAACGACGACTACGCGATCCGGGGTCGCGTCGGGCTCTATGACACGACGCTGCGCGACGGCGAGCAGACGGTCGGCGTCGTCCTCTCGCCCGAGGAGAAGCTCGAGATCGCACGGCTGCTCGACGGGCTCGGGATCGAGCGGATCGAGGCGGGGTTCCCACGTGTGTCCGAGGACGACCGGCGCGCCGTCGAGTTGATCGCCGGCGCCGGGTTGAGCGCGGAGGTCTGGGGCTTCTCGCGCGCCGTGCCCGCCGACCTCGAGCTCCTCGTCGAGCTCGGGGTCGAGGCCTCGGTGATCGAGTCGCCGATCTCCGACCTGAAGCTCGAGGCGATCGGCGTCTCCCGCGAGAAGATGCTCGAGCGCATCGCGAGCGCCATGCGCTTCGCCGACGAGCACGGGATCCGCGCGGCCTTCTTCGGCGTCGACTCGACGCGGGCCGAGCCGGACTTCTACCGGCAGGTCTACGAGACCGCGGTCGAGGCCGGGGCGAAGGAGGTCGCCGTCGTCGACACGCTGGGGATCGCGTCGCCGGAGGCCGTCGCCGACCTGGTGGGCGCGACGCTGGAGTACGTCGGCGGCACGCCCGTGCACTTCCACGGCCACAACGACTTCGGGCTGGCGACGGCGTCGGCGGTTGCCGCCGTGCGCGCAGGCGCAACCTGGATCCAGGGCACGGTCAACGGGATGGGAGAGCGCGCCGGCAACGCCGACCTCGGCGAGATCGCCCTCGCGCTGCGCGCCCTCTACGGCGTCGAGACGGGCCTCCGCTTCGACCGGATCCGCGAGGTCGCCGCACGCGTGCAGGAGCTGTCGGGCTACGGGATCGCGCCGTGGAAGCCGCTCACGGGCGAAACGCTGTTCCGGCGCGAGTCGGGCGCGGTCGCCTCGCAGTTCCACGACCCGCCGTCGATCGAGCCGTACTCCTCCGAGCTCGTCGGCGTCGAGCGGGCGATCGTGCTCGGCAAGAAGAGCGGGCTCGACTCGATCCGGATCAAGGTCGAGGAGCTCGGCCTCGACGTCCCCGAGGAGCGCTGGCCGGAGCTGCTCGCGCGGGTGAAGGAGCTCGGGACGCGCAAGCGCGGGCTCGTTACCGACGACGAGCTGCGCGAGCTCGCACATGGCTGAATACGACGCGGTCATCGTCGGCAGCGGCGTCAACTCGCTTGCCTGCGCCGCCTTGCTCGCGCGCGCGGAGTGGCGCGTCTGCGTGCTGGAACGGAACGACTGGTTCGGCGGCGCGATCAAGACCGAGGAGCTCACCGAGCCGGGCTTCCTCCACGACGTCTTCAGCGCCTGGCATCCGCTCTGGGTGGGAGGAGCCGCGCACGCGGAGCTCGGCGACGAGCTCGCGGCCCGCGGGCTCGAGTACCTCAACACGGAACTGCCGACGGCGACGGCCTTTCCGGACGGAGGCGCGGCCTTTCTCCTGCGCACGGCCGAGGGAAACGCGGACGAGCTCGGGCCGGAGTGGCCCGGCGTGCTCGAGCGCTTCTTTCCCACCGCCGACCTCGCGTTCGGCGTGCTCGGCACCGAGCTCTGGTCGCCCGCGGGGCTTTCGCTCGCCGCGAAGGCCGTGCGGCGGCTGGGTCGCGCGGGCGCGCTCGCCTTCCTCGGCGAGGTCCTGCAGTCGAGCCGCGACTGGCTCGAGACGACGTTCGCCTCGGAGCACGCCCACGGCGTGCTCGCACCCTGGGTCCTCCACACCGGTCTCGGCCCCGACCAGGCGACGTCCGGCTTCATGACCCAGGTGATCGCGGTCGCGGTGCAGGAGGGCGGGATGCCCGTGCCGCGCGGCGGCGGCGCGAAGCTCGCCGACGCGCTCGTGCAGCTGATCCGCGACTACGGTGGGATCTGCGAGACCGACCGCGACGTCGAGCGCGTGCTCGTGCGTTCCGGCCGGGCGGTCGGAGTGCGGCTCACCGACGGCGAGACGATCGAGGCGGAGCGCGCCGTCGTCGCGAGCGTGACGCCGACGCAGCTCCACGAGCGCCTGCTCGCCGACGCCGACGTCCCCGCGCCCGTCGCCGAAGGCGCCCGCCGCTTCCGCTACGGCCGCTCCGAGATGCAGATCCACTACGCGCTTTCGGAGCCGCCGCGCTGGGACGGCGACGAGCGGCTCGCGGGAACCGCGATCGTCCACGTCACTCCCGGCCTCGACGGCGTGTCGCGCGCCGTCAACGAGGCCGAGCGCGGGCTGCTCCCAGCCGAGGCGACCATCGTCGTCGGCCAGCCGCTCACGCTCGATCCGTCACGGGCGCCCGAGGGACGCGGGCTGCTCTGGATCCAGCTCCAGGAGCTGCCGTGGCGGATCAAGGGCGACGCGGCAGGAGAGCTCGACGCCGGTGGCGGCGAGTGGACGGACGAGCTCCGCGAGCGGTACGCCGACCGGATCCAGGCGCGTCTCGCGCGCCACATCCCCAACCTCGACTCGGCGATCCTGAAGCGGGTCGCCCTCGGCCCGCACGACCTGCAGCGGGCCAACGTCAACCTCCGGCACGGCGACCCTTACGGCGGCTCGCTCGCGCTCGACCAGAACTTCCTCTGGCGGCCGTTCGGGAGCAGCCCCGGGCACACGACGCCGGTCGAGCGGCTGTGGCAGATCGGCGCGAGCACCTGGCCCGGCCCCGGCCTCGGCGCCGGCTCCGGGACGATCGTGGCGCGGAAGCTGCTCGAGCCTCCGCTGACGCAGCGTGCGGCGGCGCGCGCCCGCGCGCTCGCCGGCCGGTGGGCGTAGCTTCTTGCTCAGGAACCCGCGGAATGACACCATCCGTACCCAGGTGTCGAGGGTGCGCCCCCTGTTCTCGATCTCGCAAGTGAGCACGCTGTCCGCGAGCTTCGTGGACGACGTGCGCGCCTATGCGGAGGCCGGAGTCGACGCAATCGGCGTCTGGGAGCTCAAGCTCGCCGAGGGATCGCTCGAGGAGTTCCGCGCGAGCCGCCTCGGCTCGGCAACTGCCGTTCCCCTCGTCCCCTCGGTGCACCCGCTCCCGCTCTTGCCCGGCCCCGACACCGTCCGGGCGCGGGTGGACGCGCTGCTCCGCTCGCTCGAGGTTCTCGCGCCGTACGCGCCGGCGGCGATCCTCTGCTTCACCGGCCCGGGCGACCGCGAGACCGCGGTCCGCGGCGTGCGCGAGGTCGCGCGCGAGGCGGAACGGCTCGGTCTGCGGCTGGCCGTCGAGCCGTTCCAGCTGGAGGGGATCGAGAGCTGGTCGGTCCTGAACACGCTCGGCGAAGCCGCGGCGTTCGTCGACGAGGTCGGCAGCGACGCCGTCGGGATCCAGTTCGACGTCTGGCACCTCTGGAACACGCCGGACCTGCTGGACGAGATCCCGCGCCACGCGCACCTCATCGCCGGCGTGCACGTGAGCGACTGGCGCGAGCCGACACGCGGCTGGGCGGATCGGGTGCTGCCCGGCGACGGCGCAGCAGACTTACCCGCGATCCTCGGAGTCTTAGAGGATGTGGGCTGGGACCGGCTTCTACGATCTCGAGATCTTCTCCGACAACGGCGCGTTCGGCAGCGCGTATCCCGACTCGCTCTGGGATTTCGACGCCGCCGAGCTCGCGCGGCGTGGTCGGGACGCTTTCGTCAACACCTGGTCGCAAAGGAGGGTCCCGGCGGAAGCCGCGGGCCGGAGAGGAGAAACATGAGGGTAGGCAAGGGGGCGCGTTGGGCGCTCGTGATCGTTGCCGCTGGGGCGCTCGTCTTCGCTACGGCCGCCGCGGCTCGCACGCACTCGGCGGCGAAGAAGCCGATCGTCATCGGCTGGGCGCACGACAGCACCGGCGCGATGGCGCCGTTCGACTGGACCGGCGCTCGCCGCGGCGAAGCTCGAGGTGAAGAAGGTCAACAAGAAGGGCGTCAACGGCCGGAAGGTCGTGATCAAGACCTGCAACACGCAGGGCAACGACTGCGACGGCCGCGCAAGGCCTGCGCCGACAAGCTGATCGGCCGAGGGCGCGAAGATCATCTTCACGACGTGTGATGTCGATCTAGCGGCTCCGGTCGTGCAGGAGTCGGCGATCAACAAGGACCTGCTCACGGTCGCGCCGTGCATCGGCACCGATCAGATGGGGCCGAAGCGCTTCGGCGGGAAGGCAAGCTCGCCTTCAGCTTCGGCAACGTCGCCCAGGACGAGGGCTCCGCGATGGCGCAGGTCGCCTGGAACAAGGGCTGGAAGACCGCCGACCTCGCGAAGGACAACGACGATCGTCTACTTCGAGGCCGTCGTCAACGCCTTCAAGGCGCGGTTCAAGCAGCTCGGCGGCAAGATCAAGTTCGAGACGACGTACCAGGATCCGACGGTCCACCCGGGATCCGTCAACTACCACGCGGCGGCAGCGGCGATGATCGCGCACCCCGCGAAGGTCATCGTCACCGTCGACCGCCGGCGCGTACGGGGCTCTCGGGCCGTTCATGACGATCTGCGGCGGCGACGACCATACGCCGGTCCTCAACTCCTGGGCGGGCGACGGGACGTACTGGTACGGATCAGAACGTCACGAACTACTGGTTCGTGACGTACGCGAACGCCTTCGGCCACGACCCGAGCAAGGCCGTGAACAAGCTCGCGAAGGCCATGAACCCCCATCCCGCGACGGGTGGGTTCATCACCGGCCCGGCCGCCATCGACGGCGTCGTCACTGGCGATCAAGCGGGCGCACGGCTCGCTCGTCGGGCTCGAAGCTCGCGGCGGTGATGCAGAAGTTCCACCACGTCCCGACGCTCTCGGGCAAGGTCAGCTTCTCGCCGAAGCTCCACTCGGTCTTCGGCCGCGCCTACCGCGTGATCGAGATTCAACAACAAGACGGCGATCGAGAAGGGCACGATCGTCGCGAAGAAGGTCCCGCACAGCCCGGATCAGCCGTAGGGGTTGGCGGCGGACTCTCAGACCGAAACGCAGGGGAGGCTTGGAGGATCGCTCCGGGCCTCCTCCGTCTCCCGTTCCTTCTCGGGCGTCGAGGCGTTACGCGAGGTCTCGCTCGAGCTACGGCAGGAGGAGGTCGTCGGGCTGATCGGGCCGAACGGGGCGGGCAAGTCGACGCTCGTCAACATCCTGAGCGGGTTCGACCGTCCGACAAGCGGCCGTGTGCTGCTCGAGGACCGGGACGTGACCCGCTGGCCCGCCTTCCGGCGCGGCCGGCGAGGGCTCGCGCGCACGTTTCAGCACAGCCACGCCTTCGGCGGCCTCACGGTGCGGGAGAATGTCGAGGTCTCTGCGCTCGGGGTCGGAGCTTCCCAGCGAGAGGCGACGAGGCGGGCGAACGAGCTGCTCGGACTGCTCGGTCTCTCGAAGCACGCCGACCAGCCTGCCTCCTCGCTTCCACACGGCGACGAGCGACGGCTGGGGGTGGCCCGGGCTCTGGCGACCCAGCCGCGGTTCGTGCTCATGGACGAGCCCGCAGCCGGCCTCCCGGAGGCTGAGATACCCCGTTTCGCAACCGCGGTCGGCACCGTCCGCGAGCGCGGCGCCGGCGTGCTGCTCGTCGATCACAACGTCGCTCTCGTCCTCGAGGTGTGCGAACGGATCCATGTGCTCGACCAGGGGACGACGCTCGCCGAAGGCACGCCCGCCGAGATCCGCTCCCATCTCGGCGTGGCCGCTGCCTACCTCGGCGAGAGTGCCGCGGAGGATCTCGAGTGACCACGCTGCTCGTCGAGAACCTCTCGGTCCGCTACGGCGCGGTCGAGGCCGTTCGCGGCCTGTCGCTGGAGGTCCGGCCGGGCCAGATCGTCGGCCTGATCGGGCCGAACGGCGCCGGGAAGTCGTCGACGCTCCACGCGATCATGGGCTCGGCGCCGATCGTCGGCGGCGACGTCCGACTCGACGGCACGTCGATCCTCGGGTGCCCGCCGGAAGACGTGGCGCGCCGGGGCATCGCGCTCGTGCCCGAGGGACGCCGCATCTTCGGCGAGCTCACGGTTGAGGAGAACCTTCGCCTCGGCCTCGCCGGCCGGAGAGCGGGGAGGAACGGCGACGGCCTGGCACGGGCCAACGAGCTCTTCCCCGATCCTGCGCGAGTTCCGCTCGCGCCAGGCGGGCGTCTTATCGGGCGGGCAACAGCAGCAGCTCGCGATCGGGCGCGCACTGGCCGCCGACCCCGAGATTCTGCTCCTCGACGAGCCGTCGCTCGGGCTCGCGCCGAAGATCGTCGACGTCGTCTTCGAAGCGCTGGCGAAGATCCGGGACGCCGGTCTCGCCGTCCTCCTCGTCGAGCAGCGCGCACAGCGCACCGTCGCGCTCGCTGACGAGTCGCACGTGCTTGCGAACGGCGAGCTCCGCCTGACTCTGGGCCCGAAGGATGCGGCCGACACCGACCGCCTCGTGGCCGCGTACCTCGCATGATCCTCGGCTTTCTCACCTCCAGCCTCTCACGTGGCCCACGTTCGCGACCGCTCTCGCGCTCGGCGGTGATCTACGCGCTCATGGCAGTGGGGATCGGGCTCGTGTTCGGCGTGCTCCGGCTCGTCAACTTCGCCTACGGGCAGCTGATCATGGCCGGTGGCTTCGCTCTCGCGTATGGCGCGGTCTGGAACCTTCCGACCTGGGAGTCGATCCTGCTCTGCTTCGGCGTCGTGCTGGTGCTGTCGGTCCTCATGGACCGGCTCGTCTTCCGGCCGCTGCGCACGAGTTCTCCTACGGTGATGCTCGTGGCGACGTTCGCCGTCGCGTTCCTGCTCCAGAACATCGCGTTGCTGAAGTTCGGCCCGCTGTCGAAGAACGTCGGCTCGCTCGCGCAGCTCAACGCGCCCTGGGACATCTTCGGCGTGGAGATCAAGGAGATCGCCGTGATCGCGGTCGCCACCGCGGCGGGCTGCCTCGTCATCCTCCAGCTGCTGCTCACGCGGACGTCGCTCGGGCTGCACATGCGGGCCGCGGCGATGGACTTCCGGACGGCCCAGCTGCTCGGGGTTCGCGCTAACCGCGTGATCGGCACCGCGGTGATCATCTCCGGTCTGCTCGCCGCCACCTCTGCGGTGTTCTTGAGCGTGCAGGAGAACAGCATCTCGTCCACGTTCGGCCTTCAGGACACGATCATCGTGCTCGCCGGGGTGGTGGTCGGCGGGATGAACCGGCCGATCCCGGCGACGCTCGGCGGCTTCTCGATCGGCTTCGCCACCGGGATCCTCGGCGGCGTGCTGCCGGCGGACAAGACCCAGTACCTGACGAGCTTCATCTTCGCGGCAGTGATCGTGGTGCTGCTCGTGCGGCCGAACGGGCTCTTCACCCGCGGCGGGGGCGCGGTCGAGCGCGCATGAGTCTGGCTCGGCGGCTACCGGAAGTGCTGGTCCCGGCGCTGCTCGTGCTGGCGACCGCGTTGCTCGGGCTCGCGGTCTCGAGCTACCTCGAGGGGTACTTCGTCAACACGCTGGTCAAGGTCGCGATCGTCGTCGGGCTCTACGTTTTCATCGGCAACTCGGGCGTTCTGTCGTTCGGGCAGATCAGCTTCGTCGCCGTCGGCGCGTGGACTGCGGGCGTGCTCACCGTGCCGAGGGCCGACAAGCCGATCGCCATGCCCGGTCTCGCTCACTTCCTCGTCGCGACGAATGTCGGCAACATCACGTCGCTGGCGCTCGCGGCCGCCATCGGCGGTTCGTTCGCGTTCGCGGTCGGACTGCCGTTGATGCGGCTCTCGGGCCTGGCCGCCGGTATTGCCACCTTCGCCGTGCTCGAGATCACGAACAACGTGCTCAATTACGAGGGGCTGATCAGCCCGGCACTGAACGGCTTCTCGTCGGTTCCTCCGACGACCGGGATCTGGCAGGCGACGATCGGCTGCCTCATCTGCATCGCCGTGGCCTATGCCTATCAGCGCACGCGCTTCGGCAGGATGCTGCGGGCGACGCGTGAGGATCCGTCGGCCGCGGCGGCGGCCGGGATCTCGATCCACCGGCAGCGGTTGGTCGCCTTTACGCTCGCCGGCGCCCTGGCGGGCTTCGCCGGCGGCCTCTACGTCCACCTGCAGCCGCTTGCGGCGAACGACCTGTTTCTCGATCTGACGTTCATCACGCTCGCGATGCTGGTGGTCGGCGGTTCCGGGAGCCTGCTCGGCGCCGTCGTCGGCGCGCTCGCCGTCAACGGCATCTACACCTTCTTCACGGCTGCGGTGAACACCGTCGACGTCTTCGGGTGGCACCTGCACGTCCGAGCCGGTACGGCAGAGATCGTGCTCGGCGTGCTGATGGTGGTCGTGCTCATCTTCCGGCCGAGCGGCCTCACCGGCGGCCGCGAGTTCTCCTTGCCACGGCGGCGCCGCCCCGTGGCCGACCTCGAGAAAGCGAGGGCCACGACATGAGGTTCAGCATCTACACCGAGGTCCAGAGCTGGCCGGGGAAGTCGCCCGACCGGCTCTACGGCGAGGTGCTCGAGCAGATCGAGAACGCCGACCGGCTCGGCTACGACGCCTACGCCGCGATCGAGCACTTCTTCTTCCCGAAGTTCTCGGCCTCGGCGAACCCGTTCGGGCTGTTCGGGATGGCCGCCGCGCGCACCCGGCGGATCAACTTCCGAACGATGCTCCACGTCCTCCCGTACCACAACCCGCTGGTGCTCGCGGCCATGATCCACGAGTTCTCGCTGCTCACTGGAGACAGAACAACTGAGATTCAAGCAGTGGCCTGACCGGCCAGCTCGGAGTCGTCAGTCGCCCTCGGGATCGCGCGGGATCACGACCGGAGGGTCTACCTCAGGCGCCGGATCGAGCCTGATCTTGATCGAGCGCGGCAGTTCGAGACGAGCTCTCATCGTCACTCCGTCTATGTCGATCAGCGCGCCGTGAGTCTCGATGCCCAGGCTCATCAGGAGTTCGTTCCGCTTCGCCTCGTCCTTGGTGTTGAGGATCAGACGCTTGCCGCCCGGACCGACTCCCGCCTTTTCGGCCTCGGTCGGTTTCGGCGTCTCCGGCCCATCCCACTTGTATGGGGAGTCGGGGCCGAACACGACCTCGCGTCGGCTCCTCGCCTGACCCTCCTCGGTGGTCAGCTGCTCGCGCAACTCGGGCTGCTGCTCGACCAGCTCTTTCGCGCTGATCTTCGGTGCCTTGGCCTGCTCGTACGCCTTCTGGAAGTCCGGCCGCTCTTGGTAACCGGGGTTACCAGCGACGGCCTTCAGGCAGTAGCCGATGTGGACGTGGCTCTTGCCGACCGCCTGGGCGATCTGGCGTAGCGTCATTCCGGTCTCGCGCAACTCGACGTAGGCGTCGGCGGCCTCCCAACGGGCCGCGTTCCCGATCTGCTCTTGCTCGCGGGCGTGCGCGATCAACCGTTGCTGATGTTCGTCGAACTGCTGGTACGGACGGACGATCGCGGGCGGCGGGGTCGGATCGACCCTCCAGTGCTGATGGTCCGGTTCGGGCGTGTCTTCGGCCATGCTCGCATTCTATCCGCCGGCCATAGCAAGTTCGCTCGATAGCAAAATGGCCTAGGTCACTTTAGGATGGGCGCAAGCACGTAATCGGGCCAGCGCGACTGCAATCGCCTGGCCCACGACCACGACAGGAGGCCTGTCATGGCAAGCACGGATGGTACGGCAAGTGGCGGATCGAAGGGTCTGCCAGCCTCGGCGGATAAGGCGATCGCGAAAGCGGCCGCCACTCTGCCGGAGGCGAAGCGGTCGAACGCACATCGCTACCTGGTCAAGTGCTGGAAGGTCGTCACGAACCGACGCGCCTGCGCGATGAAGGTCGGGGAGGACGGACTCTCCTTGAAGGAGCAGAAGCAGCTCCTCGACGCCCTCGGGATCAAGCCTGAGCTGATCGAGTCGAAGCCGCGTCAGTTCGGCTTCCCGTCGCCGAAGCGGGCCAAGCAGCCCGCCAAGGCGGCGTCATGAGCGTGGTCAACCGGGACCGGCCGACGTTCATGCGCGAGGCGGTCGATGCAGTCATGGCTGGCTTCCCTGCCAGGCCGATCTGCATACGGACTGCCGAGCAGGGCGAAGGGCTCGGGTCGGTCTACGTCCGGGCGGCGTACCTGGTCGGGATGCTGTCACCAGAGGCGGCAGAGCGGGCCAAGGCTCACGTCGCCCAGGAGCGTCTGCTCCGGGACATCAGGGCTGCGTCGTGACAGGCCTTCCGCTGGCCGTCTGTCTCGGCGTCCTCCTGTGGGCGGCGCTGATCGGCCTCGGGGCGGTCGTCTGGATCTTCCACCTCGGGCTTGCCGCCGTGGCGATCGGGCTGCTGATCGTCATCGCCCTGACGCCGCCGAAGCGGAGCCGTCCGTGAGCGGCGTCAGGACGACGGGGAACCTCAGGACGCTCCAAGTGCTGCTGACCCATCCCGACAGGTTCCCGCACCGGGCCAGGAACGTCGTCCTGGCCAAGACGATCTACCACCCGGTCGTCAAGGCGCAGACGAAGTTGATGCGGGCGATGTGGCGATGAGACGGAGCTACTCACTCCGTCGCAGTGGCCACGTCGTCACCTTCAAGGCGGGGCGGTACATCGAGGCGTTCGACGTCTCGGTGCTCGGCATCTTCGACACCGCCGAGCGGATCAAGTGGGCCGCGATCACCTGCGGCATACGGCTGAACGAGCAGACGCTCCACGACCTGCTCCTGGAAGCGAGGGGTCTGTGAGCTGCGACTCGTCCCTCTCAGGTGGGACGGGTCGGAGCTCATCGGCTCCCACGCCGGCCAATCCCGGTCGGCGCAACGAAAGGAGATCCGCATGAAGCGGATCAAGACGTGGGTCGCAGCGCACTCCGTGCTGACGACCATCGTGCTCATGCTGGCGATCACCGGCTCGGCATTTGCCGCCTGGATCGTTTTCAGCGGCGTGAGCGGGTCGGGTGGTGCCAAGGTAGGTACAGCCCAGGTCAGCCCGGCGCTGAGCCTGACTCCGCAGTACGACGGGACGCAGGTCATCCCTGGTCAGGACGGGACGGTCAAGGCTGACATCAAGAACAACGACACGGTGGCCCACACGCTGACCGCCCTGACGTTCGGGACGATCACGGCAACCCCTCCATGTGACACGTCGGGTCTGAGTGTGTCGGCGAGCAACGCGCTGCCGATCTCAGTCCCGGCAGGCGGGACGGTGTTCGACTTCCCGGTGGCCTCGATCCACGCCGCCGCCAACCTCGACCCGAACTGCGCGAACGCTCAGATCGATGTGCAGTTCACAGGCGGGACGACCAGCCCGTAGCACGACCGACAGAAGCGCGCGAAACGGGCCCCGAAAGGGGCCCTTCGCGTACCCGGATGGTTGGGTCGTTCTTCGGTGCTGCTCTACCTCGCTGGCGACTCGCTAGACGATCGCTGGGGCTGCGTGGGCCGTCGCGTGTGCGATCGACGCTTTCGGCCGGTGGTACCAGTCGCGTCCTTCGGATCCGCTGCCTTCGGGCTGGCCTCTCTCAGAGCTGCGGCGAAGTCGTACGCGAACGGATCGGAGCCGTAGGCCTTCACGCCGCCATCCCTTCTGCCTCGACCAGGCCCGCGCGTACCTCAAACGGGACGTGCTCGGCCGTCCAGTGGTAGTCGGCGATCCTCTGCAACTCTTCGGTGGAGATCTTCGACCATGTCTGCCAGTCCTCGTCCCAGCGAGGATCGGTGAGCATGTGTTCGACGCTCGCCGGAGCCCGACCATGTTTCGCGATCCTCGCGAGACCGCCCTTGCGCCCAGCCTCGCGTAGCTGCTGGGACGTCATCGCCACGGCGGCCCGCGCCTTCCGACCGAACTCCCTTCGCTGTTCGGGTGTTCTCGCGGCAGCGCTGGCAAGACCAGCCTTGCGTCCGATCTCGATCCGCCGTTCAGGCGACAGGCCTTCACGCGTGGCTCGCGCCTGACACGAGCGGCAGCCGCCGGCCGGGTAGCGGGTCGTCTCCTTCGCGCACTCGTCGCACCACTGCCTCACGGCCGACATGACCACGGCTCCCAACCTCGGGCCTGCCAGAGCCGGTGCGCACCTCGGGCCTGCGCGAGAGCGGTACGTCCGTACCCGTACAGATGCCGCTCGTGCTTGCCGAGCTGCCAGATCCCTAGGTACTGACCGTTGCGGGCCGTCGTCTCGTAGCGTGACTCGCACCAGGCGACGGACAGCGCAGCTCCGCGTTGAGAGACGGGCCAGACCTGGGCAGCGTGACGAACGGGAGCGGGCGCACTCGGTGTCGCGTGTCCGGCCGGCACCGTGACGATGGCGAGCACGACCGCGACTGCGGCCAGCAGGAGACGGATCTTCACACGGTCCCCGGAGCGCATCGCGGTACGGCATCGGCCGCTGGGCCAGATGCGCCTGCATCTCGTCCAGGCCGTGGATCTTCTCCAGCTCTCGCCGGACGGCTTCCATCTCCTCGACCCACGGCTGGTCTCTGTCACCTGGCTCGACGGCGGGAATGAACTGCGACAGGAGACGTGAGCGGGCGCGCATCTCGGCGTACTCGGCCTCGATGGGAGAGACATCGATTCCAGCGGTACGAGCCATCAGCCCGCCCGCCTTCGGCCCTGTCCGCTCCACCGCTTGACGGCCGAGCGGCGAGCAGCGGCTGAGACCGCCGCCGTGCCTCCGCCGACGTAGTCCAGCGAGGAGAGGAGACGGTGCGAACACCTGACGCTGCTGCCTTAGCTCTGCGACCGCCGGGTGCAAGACGATCTGGCCAGAGCTGCCGGTCTGGTCGGCCCATCGACCTCCAAGACCGTCTCGAGGGAGGCGATCTGATCGGCCGTCGCGCAGGCACGGTCGAGAGCTTCGAGCTCACGTCCGTCCGGCTCGGTGCCGTTGTGTTGGTACTCCGCCATGATGCGTTCGCGGAGCTGGTCGCCTGGACTCGCCATGGCGTCCTTTCGGTCGTGTTGACCGCGCTCGACATTCGGCGCGATGCTGGATTCGCTATGCGGCAGGCTCACCCCGGCGGGCCCTAATCGACCTCCCGGGTGGTCACACCCCACCACTGTCGTCAACGCCCACGCCCTTGGTGTCGGTCGGTCGGCTTCGGTCTTGGTCAAGTGGTGCGGCCGACGTGCGTCGCCTCGACAGGAGAGGACAGTTCAGGTCAGGTCGCCGAAGTTGTGGTGCGTGGGCGGGCCCGCCTTCAGTCAGTCGTGCTCGGTGCCCGTAGGGAGGTAGTGGCCGGGCGCTCCGTACCAAGCACGAGACGGAGCACCCGACCGTGGCCGGTGAAGGGAAGGCCGGAAGCCTCCACCGACCGGCGCTCAGGTGGTCAAAGGCACCGAGCGCAGGAGTACGAGGTGAGTGCACGACGATCAGCCAGAACACTCACCCCGATCTGTCACAGGAGGTCGGTCAGCTTGCCCTCCCGAGTTGCCCGTGCGATCTCCTCAGCCGACGCCGTGGCGAGCCATGCCTGGTCGTAGCGGACCACCCCAGGTACCCCTGGCCCCTTGATCGGAGCTGCCTGACTCAGGGGCCTTGAGATTCTCCTCGGCCTCCTTCGCTGCGAGCACCTCTCGACGTGCGGCCTCGATCCCGTACGGGTCGGGATCTTCTCCGCGCATCAACGCATCGAGTCGGCCTTCGACGGTCAACTTGGCGATCTCGTCGTAGCTGAGTCCGTCGAGGTCGGTGACCTGTTCGCCGCTCATGACTTCACCTGCTCCCAGATCGGGCCACCGTCGCGGTAGCCGACGAGACGGCGCTCGCCGTTGACCAACTCTTCCAGCTCGGAGAAGTCCGCCACCGAGTGGCCGGTGCCTGCGAACTGTGACTGGTTCATGCCGCCGTGGAAGGCGTGCAGCCAGCTTGCGGCCACGCGGGCGGTGCGCAGATCGGAGGTCGCCAGCCGCTGTGCTTCGATCAGGTCTCTGGCCCTCTGCTCGGCCTCGGCCTCCGCCTTCTTGTAGACGGTGATCCACTCGTCGCGGTGCGCTGCCACTGCTTCCACGAGTGCCGTACCCGTCAGGTCGGTCGCCTCGGCCAGCAGGTGCATCTCCGCCTCGGCGTCGGCGAGCTGCTTCTCGATCTTCGACGGCGTGAGCGTCGGCGGCTTCGTCCCGTCCACGCGTGCCTCGGCGGCTGCGAGGTTCGCGGCCTTCAGATCGTCCAGGCGGGAAGTCTTCAGCTCGTAGTACCGAGCGCGTGCCGCCTGGTAGGCCTCGGTCGTCTCCTCGAACTTGGCGCTGGCCTTCTCGACCGGCTCAGGCGCGGGGTGTGGGACATCGAAATGCTCGATGACATTGCCAAGCCACTTCATGTTGTCTCCTCTGTGAGGGTCTCGGGCGTCGTGCTGCCCTGTCTCGTCGGCTGATTGCCGACGGTGGTCGTGCTTGGGGCTAGTTGCCCATGTGAGTGGACGACGGGCGACTGGTGCCCGAAGCCGCACTCGTGTCGGTCTTGGCGGCGTTCTTCGTCGCCCCGTCCGTCTTGCCGAACTTCTTGGCCGCCGGGTGATTGAGAACCGGCCTGGTCGTCCTTGCTAGTCGCCATTCGTTGCTCCTTCTCGTGCTCGCCTGCCGCCGTGTGACGGGCAGGTTCGTAGTCCCACATGCACCCTTCGCGGGTGCACACGCGGACGTCCGAATCTTCTAGCCAGCGCTGCGTGCCGAGCGGCTTCGTGCGGGGCGCTCTCGGCTGCGTGACAGTCGCTCTAGGCGACGGCGCTGCGTTACATGGCTTGCCGCTTCCAGACGACTTGGGCGGCGTGGGTTGCTGTGGGCGTTCTTGTGCTTCGTGCAGCAGAAGCGAGCGTGAGACCTCTTCGCTTCGAACTCGTCTCCGCAGTGCTCGCATGTCTTGAGCAAGCGTCCTCCGCTTCATCTCTTCGCTCCTGGGAACCGACGCTCAAGCTCCTCTTGGAAGCGTTCCGGAGACCAAGACGGATCCGCTTCGGTTCGAGACCATCTGCCGATCGCTTCGCTCTGTCCGTCGTCAGAAGCTGTACTAAGTCTTGGTCGTACGTTTCTCCTGGCTGGCCAGTCATAGGTACCTAGGAGTGACTTCGTCCTCTTGCACATACTCATGCTCTTATGTATGTGTCTTGGTACTTATAGGGGGTCTTTTTGACCCCACGTGTGGAGGCTGCTTGAGTGTTGTCCTCGTAACCAAGCCACTCTCGGCTGACCCCATGTCAGGGGCTGCTGACCCCATGTGAGGAGGCGACGGGAACAGCATCACCTTGAGCGCTGCCTCCTTCCTGCGACGACTCGGCGGCAGCGGCTCGATCAGGAGGTAGCCCGCCTTCTTGAGGTCGCTCCACCCGCGCTTGATCGTCGAGAGTGAGACGCCCATCACCTCCGCGCATCGTTCGGCGCTCGGGTAGCACTTGCGGCCGTTCACGTCGGCGAACCGGGCGAGAGCTTGTGCTGCAATCTTGGCCCGCGGCGACAGCGCTGGATCGTTCAGCACCTTGTCTCGCCAGCGGATCGTCCTGGGTGGGTTGCTCATCGGTGGTCTCCGTTCCTGGATGACGTGCTCGACCCGCCAGCGCATCCAGTCGCCAGCGGGCCGAACACGAACGACGGAGGCCTCCACTCACGTGGAGGTCTCCCGTACCCTCGGGACAACAGCGAAGTCGGTAGGCCGGAGGCATGGCCGAATGCTGTCTCTGCGCCGGGGATTGGCGGCTGATGAGGCCGCCTGCTCCGCGGAACCTGACAGTGACGCGGAGCAATCGATGTGGTGTCAGGTTCGTGGTCAATCGTGGTCATCAGTCCACGGGACGGTCGTGCGGGCGAGGAGCGAAACAAAACCACTTTCCCTTCTTAGTACCTAAAAGCGGCCTTATCGCTGCCTGAGCGCGATTGCGGGAACAGGTCGGAGGGCGCGCTGGCGATGCTCCGCGTCCGTGGCATCGAGCGCGTCAGGCTCCACGCCGACCTGACGATCCTTGGTCGGCTCGCGCTGGAACTCAGCCGAGCGCGGGCCGAGACGGTCGCCGCCGCCTAATAGCGACCACTGACGCCGCGAGAAGCGCGACAGCAAGCGTTGCTTCACCAGCGCCGATCAGGGTGTGAGTGCGGCTAGACCATCCACCCAACTTCACCGCCGCGCAGTACCCAAGAACCGGCGGACAGGGCCGCGTGCGCGGCGAAGTCGCAGCCTGGACGTTTCGGACGCTCCCAACGATGAAGACCGCCGCGATAATCGCTGGTATAGCCCACACGAAGCGTCGCACAGCCAAAGTGTAGCGCCGTTTCGCCAATCCCTCCTAGTAGGGAACGGGGCCGTAGCATCGGTCGATGATCCTGGCCAGCGCCTCTGTGTTCCACCGCTTCTTCTTCTGGGGAGGCTGGCCTGCTCTGGTCGCCGTCGGCACGCTTGGACTGGCGCTGGCCACGTTCGTCCTCGTCCGCGGCACGCGGCGTCTGGCCTGGGCGAGCGAGGCCGATCTCCGTGCTCAGTGGCGGCCGGTGCTGGCCGGCCGGAGGCTGACTGTCCTAACCGACTCCGTCCATCTCCAGGTCGGCAACGTCGGGCGTGGTCCGGCGATCGGCGTCCGGGCTGAGCTCAACGGATTAAAGAGGCCCGATCCCGCGCTGGCGAAGCCTCGGAACATCGTCATGGCTGTCAACGAGGACCTTGACTTCAGGTGGGAGATAAAGCCGCAGAGTCACTTGTTGGAAGACTTGTCTGCGAAGACATCTCCGGGGCAGCCTGCTGGACGGACATCATCATCAGCGCGGAGGACAAGACGGTCATGAACGTCGGAACGGTTGTCGATTACTCCGACATCTTCGCCGTGCGCTGGTGGCAGTGGCCGATGCGAAAGAGGATCGTTCAGCAGCGCTTCCGCCGCTACCTGCCGGAGCCGGATGCGAGCGAAAAGCCTCCCGAGTCGCACACCTGACCGAGCAGGTGGAGCGGGTGGGACGTGATCACTTCCAGACGACCTCGACCCGATCCTCGATCGGCGTGCCGCGCTGGAGCTTGCCGTCCTTCGTCGGGGTCTTGCTGACAGTCACCGAGTCGAGCAGCGTCCGTGCGATAGCCCGGTCGTGGGCAAGCTCGGCGTTCTCGCCTTCGGCCACGTCGAGCAGGGCGTCCGCCCTCGTCTCTGCCGACTGCCATTCGGCTTCGAGCTGTTCGACCTTGTCGCGACGTGCGCTGAGTCCGGCGAGGAACGCCTCCTTGCCGACCTCGGCCACGCTGACGGCCGTCAGGTAGGCATCCAGCTCCTTCCGGGCTTCGCCCATCGCGAAGGCGACAGCCTCGGTCTCGTTGAGCATGTCTCTGAGCGACCCGTCCTCGCGCTGCTTGTAGTCCTCGATCTGAGGAGTGACCAACGCGTCGAGCTTGTCGACCAGGATCGAGGCCGGCGCGGGACAGTCGCCGCCGACTCTCTTGCCACGGCAGCTGTAGCTCGCCACTCTCTTGCCCTTCGGGCCTGAGGCCGTGACCGACATCACGCCTCCGCATCCTGCGCATCTGACCGTCCCGGCCAGGACTCCTTGGCTTGCCAGGCTGCCGTCTCGGCGAGCACGAGTCCCGGAGCGTTGGGCGAGACTCCATGTCCGCTCGTCGGTCAGCGGCTCGTGCGTGTCCGGCTCGAAGATGTCACCGAGGACGGTCTGCCCGAGATACGTCCGGTTCCGAAAGAGGTTGGACAGAGCAGCCCGGCTCGCCCTACGACCTGTCGCCTTCTCGAGGTACGCCGAGGCTTCGGACAGGCTCGCTCCCTTGGCCCGCATGGCGAACAGCTCGCGTACGACCGGGCCGAGGATCGGGTCGGGGACGAGATGACCCTCGTCGGGCTGGCCCTTCTCGATCTTGTTGTAGCCGAGAGGCGCCTTCCCCGGGAACTTTCCCCGCTTGGCCGCTCGCTCCTGTGCGTCCCGCCAGCCCTCGCGCCTGGCGTCCAGCTCGTCCTCTGCCAGCGCCGACATGATGCCGAGCATGAGGCGCCCGCTCTTCGTGCCGGTGTCCACATCGTCGCCGGTGATCAGTCGTCCGCCCGCCTTCGTGATCCGATCGGCGGTCATGATCGAGTCGGCCATCGAGCGGCTGAACCTCGACAACTTCCAGACGATCACACCGCCGAACTCGCCTTCCTTGATCTTCTCGACCAACCGGCCGAGTTCGCGCTGCTCGATCTTGCGACCGCCGCTGACGTCCAGTTCTTCGACGATCTCGGCCAGCTCGAGGTCGTGTGCTCTGGCCAGGCGCTGGATCGTCTCGCGCTGGACGTCGGGAGAGATGAACGAGTCTCCCGAGCGTCCCGACACGCGACTGACGCGGACGTATCCTGCGAACGGCAATGTCGGCTTCGTCATGCTCGCTCCTCTTGGTCGTTGTCGTGCCCGACAACTCAAAGGTAGCAGCTCTACTCCCGTCTGTACAGTCTCTTACCGGCGGCCGCTACGAGTTCGGCGTCGGCCGGGGCCACGGCTGGATCCCGCTGCCGGCGGGGATGCCGCTCGACGAGACCTCGCGCCCGCGCTACGAAGAGGCGCTCGACCTGTTCGTGGAGGCGCTGCACTCCGACGTCGTGAGCTTCGAGGGCGAGTACTGGAACGTAAAGGACAGTCAGGTCATCCCGTTCAGCGGGCACAAGTTCCGCGTCGTCCTCGGCGGCACCTCCGACCGCACGTACGACCTCGCGGCGAAGCACGGTTGGGCGGTCGCGGTGCCGCCGCTCCTGCCGTACGCCGCGCTCAAGGAGCAGCTCGACCTCTATCGCCAGAAGTGCGCGGAATACGGCACGACGCCGGACATCATCTGGATCCACGCCTGCTACATCGACGACGACGCCGACCTCGCGCGCCGCGAGGCGGAGCGGCACATGCGCGGCTTCCTCGAGGGCAACGCGTCGCCGCTGACGGAGCATCCGGTGCCGCCGGTCGACGCGCTCAACGCCGCCGGCTACGGCTTCTATGCGGCGGGGATCATGGAGAAACTCGCCGCGACGCCGTACGACGAGATGATCGCCGGCGACATCGTCTGGGTCGGCACGCCGGAGGACGTGATCCAGCGCATCCGCGAGACGATCGAGGTCTGCGAGGGGCTGACGGAGATCGCGATCACGACCAATCCCGGCGGCGTCGAGCACTGGAAGGCGATCAAGGCGCAGGAGCTATTCGCCGAGCACGTGATCCCGGTGATCCAGCGCGAGACCGGGGCGGTCACGGTCGAGGCGTGACCGCCGTGGTCGTAGCGGGCGCCGGCTCGATCGGCTCCCTTCTCGCGGCGCATCTCGCGCAGGTCGCTGACGTGACCGTGCTCACGCGGCGTGAGGAGCACGCCGTCGCGCTGCGCGAGCAGGGGCTGCGCGTCTCGGGGCGCGGCGACTTCACGGCCCGGCTCGCCGCGACCGCGGACCCGGGCGGGCTGCCCGCGGACGCCGAGCTCGCCATCCTCGCCTGCAAGAGCACCGACCTGGAGCCGCTCGCGGCGCGCCTCGAAGGGACGCTCGCCGCCGCCACGGTGATGACGATCCAGAACGGCCTCGGCGCGGAGGACATCGTGGCGGCGCACGGCGAGTGGCCGCTCCTCTCGGCCGTCACCTTCATGAGCGGCACCCGGCACGGCGACACGCACGTCGAGTACGTCCTCGACACGGCCACCTGGATCGGCCCCCATCGCGGGACGACGGAGGCGGACGCGCGCCGCGTCGCCGGGCTCATCGAAGCGGGCGGGCTGAAGGCCGAGGCCTTCCCGGATCTGCGGCCGGCGCAGTGGTCGAAGCTGATCTTCAACGCCACCGTGAACGGCGTCGCCGCATTGACCGGCCTCCCACACGACTTCCACTTCGCCGAGACCACGGAGCTGTCCGACCTGGGTCAGCTCGTCCGCGAGCTCGTCGACGAGGGCAAGGCGGTCGCGGCGGCGGCCGGCGTCGAGCTCCACGACGACCCGTGGGAGATGAACGTCCTCGCGACGCAGCGCGGCCATCGCCACTTCCCGTCGATGCTCGAGGACGTCGAGGCGCAGCGGCCGACCGAGGTCGAGCTGATCAACGGCGCCCTCGTGCGCGAGGCGGAGCAGCACGGGGTCGAGGTGCCGCTCCAGACCGCGCTCTATAGGCTCGTCAAGGCGAGGGAGGCGAGCTACTCCGAATGAGGATTGCGGTCGTGGGCTGTGGGGCGGTCGGGTCGCTGTTCGCGGCGAACCTCTCGCTGCTCGACGACGTCGAGGTCTGGGCGTTCGACCTCAACGAGCTGCACATGGCGGCGATCAACCGTGACGGGCTGCGGCTCTCGGGCGCCGGCGACGTGGTGGGGCATCCGCGCGCCACGAGCGACGCCGCCGGGATCCCTCCGTGCGACTTCGGCATCGTGGCGACGAAGGCGATGCACACGGAGCCCGCGATCGCCGCGACCGCGCACGCCTTCGCGGAGGGCTGCGTGGCAACCGTCCAGAACGGCCTCGGCAACGAGGAGACGATCGCCGGGCACGTCGAGCGCGTGATCCGCGGCACGACCTTCCCGGCCGGCAAGCTGCTCGAGCCGGGCCACGTGCAGTGGGACGTGCAGGGCGACACGACCCTCGGCCCGTACGACGAGCGGACACCGCTCGCCGAGGTCGAGCGCCTCGCCGACGCGTGCACGCGCGCGGGGATGCCGGCCGACGCGGTCGAGGACGCGCGCGGGCCGCAGTGGCGCAAGGTCATCTTCAACGCGTCCACCAACCCGATCGGCGCGCTCACCGGCCTCACCCACGGCCGCGTCTGCGAGCGGCCCGACCTGCGGGCGCTCGTCACCGGACTGGTCGACGAGGGGAAAGCGGTCGCGACGGCTCAGGGCATCGAGCTCGACGCCGATCCCGAGGAGCTGATCGACCACGCGGCGAAGCCGGAGGTCGCCTACGGCCACAAGGCGTCGATGCTCCAGGACGTCGAGGCGCGGCGGCCGACCGAGGTCGACTATCTCAACGGCGGCCTCGTCCGCTTCGGCCGGGAAGGCGGCGTGCCGACGCCGCTCAACGCTGCGATCCAGGCACTCGTGAAAGGAGTGGAGGCCTCATGGACGCAGAGCTGACCTCCCGGCACGCGCGCGTGCGCGAGGCGCTCGAGCGCGACGGGCTCGACGCGGCGCTCGTGTGCGGCTCGGAGTACACCGGCTTCGAAGGCGCCGTCACCTATCTCTCGGGCTTCCAGATCGTCCACCGCTACGCCTACGTCCTGGTGCCGCGGGAGGGCGAGCCGGCGATCGTCTTCCCGGCCGAGGCGCGCTACGTCGGCGAGCACGGGGTTTCCCAGATCGCCGACCAGGTCTTCGCCGGGCGGCCGGGGGAGTGGCTCGCCGAGCGGCTGCGCGGGCAGCGGGTCGGTGTCTACGGGCTCGACTACGTGCTGACGGTGCGCGACTATGCGGCGCTCGCGGACGCGGCCGAGCTCGTCGCGTGGGACGAGCAGTTCGACCTCGCGCGTGCCGTCAAGTCCGAGGCCGAGCTCGTCTCCGTGCGTGAGAGCGTCGAGATCAACACGGCCGGCTTCCACGCCTTTCGCGACGCCTGGGCTCCCGGCCGCAACGCGGCCGAGGTGCTAGCACCCGCGGAGCGGCTCTTCGTCGAGCGGGGCTGCGGGCGGTTGACGATGAACATGGTGCTGGTCGGCGCCGAGTTCGCGATCGCGCGCGACGACACGGTCTTCGGCGACTTCACGATCCCCTCGCTCGAGATCGCCGGGCCGGGCGGCCACTGGGTCGAGGTCTCCCGCGCGCTCGGCACGCCGAGCGACGAGGTGCAGCGGATGGTCGAGGCCTACGAGGAGTACTACGACGTCGCGCAGACCGCGTTGCGTGCCGGCGCGACCGCGCACGACGTCCACCGCGCCGTCTCGGCGGGCTTCACGCAGCGTGGGTACCACCTCGGCCACGTGACCGGCCACTCGATCGGCATGACGATGATCGAGCATCCGAAGATCGGCGAGGGCATCGAGACCGAGCTGGCGGCGAACATGGTCTTCTCGCTGCATCCGCACGCGATCGCCGCGGACGGGGTCGAGTGCCTCTACATGCAGGACACGTGGCTCGTGACGGAGGACGGCGGCGTCCCGCTCGCGGGGCTCGAGATGAAGGTCTGGTAGCGGTGCCGGAGGCTCCCGAGACCGAGACTCCGTCGGAGCTGGCCGGCAGCGAGGAGCGTCGCCTCGTCGGTCTGATCGCGGCTGTGTCGCGCCGGTGACGCTGATTACCGCGCTCGCCTACTACTTCGGATACCGCAGGGAGGAAGCGTTCGCGGGCTACTTCGGAATCGAGACGAGCGCGCTGGGTTTCACGACGCGCGACTACGTCCTCCGCAGCGTGGACGCCCTCTTCGTTCCTGTCACGGTCATCCTGCTCGTCGCCTTCGGCGCGGTGTTCTTGCACGCGCTCGTCGGCCGCCGTCTCGACAGCCTCGACCGAGTCGACGTGGCACCGATCGCCGCCGTCGCCGGCCTCTGCGCCCTCGTCCTCGGCATCGCTCTGCTCGCCGGGGAACCGGTGGCGCACGGCTACGGCTACCTGCAGGCGCTCGGGCCTGCGGTGGGCGTCACGCTCCTGCTCTACGCCCTCGCGCGGAGCCGGTCGGTCAGCCGCCACGCGTTCGGGGCCGCTGTCTTCGTCGGCGTGGCGGTGATCGTCGTGAGCCTCTTCTGGGCGACGTCCGATTACGCGTTCAGCCGAGGGCGCGCGGAGGCGAAGCAGCTGGCGCGCGACGTCGCGGTCGATCCCTCCGTGACGGTCTTCAGCAAGCAGAACCTGGACATCAACCCGTTCGGGCCCGGCGCGGGACTGCGGCAGCCCGTAAATCACGGGGGCGGCTGTTCCGTGCTCAGGGTCAAGAGGTTCCGGACGGGCGCGTATCCGTTCGTCTACCGAGGCTTCACCTTGCTCCTCCAGAGCGGCGGCAATTACTTCCTCACGCCGGTCGACCCGGGAACGCCCTGGGACCCGACGAACGACGCGGTCTTCGTCATTCCAGACGACGGCAACATTCGCGTCGAGCTGACGCGAGGTGCCGACTACAACCTCAGTTCGGTCGGCGAGACGGCGGGGAAGCAACTCGCCTTTACCTGCTAGTAGGGTCGTATTGATGGAAGCGCCACACGGCGACGAGGAGGAGTTCCGGCCGATCCTGCCCGGCGCGGGCGCGAGCGACTACGAGCGCTACCTGCGTACCGACGAGCTCCTCGCGCTCCAGAAGGGGCCCGACGAGTGGGTGCACCGCGACGAGCTCCTGTTCCAGACCGTGCACCAGTCGTCGGAGCTCTGGCTCAAGCACGCGTGGATGGAGGTCGAGGAGGCGACGCGGCTGATCGAGGCGCGCGACGTTGCAGGCGCGCTGCGGCTGCTCGGCCGCGCGAACCACGCGATCCGCTACGTCGTTTCGTTCCTCGAGCATCTCGAGCTGATGTCGCCGTGGGAGTACCAGGAGGTGCGCCGCGTCCTCGGGCACGGCTCGGGCTTCGACTCGCCCGGCTTCCGCGGGATCCGGGAGGTCTCGCCCGGCCTCTACGCCGCCTTCGACGCGCTGCGCCGCGAGCGCGGGCTGTCGCTGCTCGAGGTCTACGTCCAGGGCCGCGAGCACGAGGACCTGTACCAGCTCGCCGAGGCGCTGATCGACTGGGACGAGCAGGTCGGCGTCTGGCGATTCCGGCACGTGAAGATGGTCGGCCGCGTGATCGGCGAGGACGTCGTCGGAACGCAAGGCACTCCGGTCGAGCTGCTCGCCGGCCTGATCAAGTACAAGATGTTCCCCGAGCTCTGGACGGTGCGCACCGACCTGACCGAGCTCGCCAAAGAGAGCGACTAGGCCGGTGGCAGCCACCGTTACGAAACCGTCTCGTCTTGGTCGCGACTTCGTCTCCGCGCCCGCAGCAGAGCGGCTTCGGCCCGGCACACTGTCGTGACGGTGCCCGCCACCGGCCTGTGATCGCGCTCGAGGAGATCCGCCGGGCGCGCGAGCGGATCGGCGACGACGTCCTCCGCACGCCGCTTGTCCCGCTCGGGGCGGACTCGCGCGTCCTGCTCAAGCTCGAGTGCCTCCACCCGATCGGCTCCTTCAAGCTGCGCGGCGCGTACTCGGCCGTGCGCGCGGCGTCGGCCGCCGAGCTCGCGGACGGGGTCGTCACGGCGAGCGCCGGCAACATGGCCCAGGGGGTCGCCTGGGTGGCGCGCGAGTCGGGCGTGCCGGCCCGCGTCATCGTCCCGGCGGACGCTCCCCGAGCGAAGCTCGACCGAATCGAGGCGCTCGGGGCCGAGGTCGTCCCCGTCACGCGCGAGGAGTGGTGGCAGGCGATGGTCGACCGCGGCCGCGAGGGGGTCGAGGGCCTGTTCGTCGCCCCCGCCGCCGAGGAGGCCGTGATGGCCGGGAACGGGACGATCGGGCTCGAGATCGCGGAGGATGCGCCGGAGTTCGACACGGTGATCGTCCCCTGGGGCGGCGGTGGGCTGACGACCGGCATCGCGAGCGCGCTGAAGGCGCTGCGGCCCGGCGTGCGCGTCGTGACGGCCGAGCCCGAGACGGGTGCGCCCCTGGCTGCGGCGTTCGCGGCGGGCGAGCCCCGCGAGATCGAGTTCACGCCCTCGTGGGTGGACGGTGCCGGCGGCCGTGCGCTGCTCCCGGGGATGTGGGAGCGCGCACGGGAGCTCGTCGACGAGGCGGTGGCGGTTCCCCTCTCGGAGGCGGAAGAGGCGGTGCGGCTCCTCGCGTCGCGTGCCCACGTCGTCGCGGAGGGAGCAGGCGCGCTCGCGCTCGCGGCTGCGCTCCGGCGGGACGACCGCTGCATCTGCATCGTCAGCGGCGGGAACATCGATCTCGACGTGTACGCCCGGATCGTCAGTCCGGCAGCAACGGCATAGAGAAGCCGGGGTCGCGGCCGAGCAGCACGGCGCGCGTGATCGCCGCGCTGCCGTAGCGATCGCGGATCGCGTCGAGCGCCGCGTCGAGCGATTCCTCGGGCCCGAGCAGGAGCTGGCGTGGCCGCTCGGCCTCGAGCATGGCGACGGAGCAGCCGACGAGCGTGATTCCTCGGCGCTCGATCAACGGCGTCGCCGTCGCAAGCAGTGCGCGCGCCGTGACGAGGATCGCCTGCGTGTTGGCGGTCGCGAAGGGGAGCGTGTGCGAGCGGGTCGCGCGCTCGAAGTCGCCGAAGCGGAGGCGTAGCACGACCGTCCGCCCGACACGCCGCGCAGCCCTCAGGCGCCGCGTGATCCGGTCGACGATGCCGACGAGCGTTGCGTCGATCGCCTCCGCGGAGTGGCGGCCGCGTCCGAGCGCACGCTGCGAGCCGATCGAGCCGCGCCGCCTGCCGGGTTCCACGCGCCGGAAGTTGCGGTTGCGGGCCAGCGCGTGGAGCTGCCGGCCCATCGCTTGCCCGACCATCGCGACGAGCGTCGACTCGGAGAGCGCCGCGAGCTCGCCGACCGTGCGCACGTTCCACGCCTGCAGGCGCCGCGCGGTCGCCGGACCGACGCCCCACACGCACTCGACCGGCAGCGGATGCAGGAAGGCGAGCTCCCGGTCGGGAGGCACGACAAGCAGCCCGTCGGGCTTCGCCACCCCGCTGGCGACTTTCGCGAGGAACTTGGTCCGGGCCACTCCCACGGTGACCGGCAGCCCGACCCGCTCGCGTACCGCAGCCCGCAGACGCGCGGCAATCTCGGCCGGCGTCCCCGCAATGCGCTCCATCCCGCGCACGTCGAGGAACGCCTCGTCGATCGACAGCCCTTCGACGACGGGCGAGGTGTCCTCGAAGACCGCGAACATGGCGCGGCTCGCCTCGGTGTACGCCGCGAAGCGCGGCGAGACGACGATCGCGTCGGGGCAGAGCCGGCGCGCCTGCCGGCCGCCCATGGCGGTGCGAATCCCGTACGCCTTCGCCTCGTAGCTCGCCGCCAGCACGACGCCGCCGCCCCCTCCGCCGCCTGGGGCGGCGGGGTCCTCCCGCCGGGCGCCGGCGGCTTGGCCGCCGGCGCTTCCAGCGACGATGACCGGCCGGCCACGGAGCCGCGGGTCGTCCCGCTGCTCGACCGACGCGAAGAACGCGTCCGCGTCCGCGTGCAGTACGAACATGTGTTCGTAACGCTACTGGAGTCGGGCCAGCGCGGCGTTGAAGCGGTCGATCTCTTCTGCGGTGTTGTAGTGGATGAGGCCGACGCGGATCGCGCTGTCCGGGTACGGGAGCTTCTCCCGCAGCCCGAGCGAGTACCAGTTGTCGTGCGCCCAGACCCCGAAGCCCTCGGCCGAGAGCCGCTTCGCTGCGTCGACGGCGTCGACGCCCTCGAGATTGATCAGGAACGTGGGAACGCGGCCGTCCATCGTCTGGAGCCCGTAGACCGTCGCGCCGTCCGGCAGTCCGTCGAGGAAGCGCCGGCCGAGCTCGCGCTCGTAGGCGGCGATCGCCTCCATGCCGCCGATCGAGTCGAGGTACGCGAGCGTGGCGGAAAAGCCCCCGAGCAGCTCGTAAGGCGCCGTTCCGACCTCGAAGCGGCGGCCGACCGGCTCCGACGCCGCGGGACGCGCCTTATACGGGCGCCAGGACTCGAGCAGGTCGTGCCGTCCGTAGGCGACCCCGAGATGCGGTCCGCAGAACTTGTAGGCGGAGGCGATGAAGACGTCGCAGCCGAGCGCCTCCACATCGGTCGGCACGTGCGCGGCGTACTGCACGGCGTCGACCCAGCACAGCGCGCCGGCCTCGTGCGCCAGCTCCGACACCCTCGCGACGTCGACGATCGTGCCGATCGCGTTCGACGAGCCGACGCAGGCGACGACACGAACGCGGTCGTCGAGCCTGTTCGCGAGATCGTCGTAGTCGAGGTGCAGATCCTCGGTCACGTCCACCCACTCGAGCTCGAAGCCACGGTCGGCGGCGAGCTCGACCCACGGCGCGACGCCGCCGTCGTGGTCGAGGCGTGAGACCAGGATCCGGTCACCCTCGCGCCAGTCGCGTGCGGCGGTGCGCGAGAGCCCGAAGTCGAGCCACGTCATGTTGGTGCCGAAGATCACATCGTCGGACGAGCAGCCGAAAAAGCGGGCAGCGTCCTCGCGGGCCGTCGCGAGGATCTGCTCGACGCGCTTGCTCGTCTCGTAGTTCGCGCCGATGTTCGCGCTCGCCTCGCGCAGCGTCCGCGCGATCGCGTCTCCGACCTCATCCGGCACCTGCGAGCCGCCGGGTGCGTCGAGGAAGACGAAGCCGCCGTCCTGCAGCGAGGAGAAGCGCGAACGGACGGCCTCGACGTCCAATAGGGTCGCTGCCATGAAGCGAGCCTACCCGCGCCTGATCCTGGGTTGTGGCAACTTCGGGGGCATCGGCTCGGCACCGGCCTTCTTCGAGCAGGGCGACACGCTCGAGCAGGCGCTCGAGCTCATGGACGCCGCCTGGGAGGCGGGCGTCACCTGGTTCGACACCGCCGACGCCTACGGTGGCGGCCGCAGCGAGACGTACATCGGCGAGTGGATCCGCTCGCGCCGACCGGAGGGTCTGCGGATCACGACCAAGACCTTCAATCCGATGGACGAGGGGCAGGACCACGGGCTTGCGCCCGACCGCGTGCGGCGGCAGATCGACACGAGCCTCGCCCGGCTCGGCGTCGAACGCGTCGACCTCTACCTCGCGCACGCTCCTGACCCCGACGTGCCCTACGCCGAGCTCGCAGGCGTCTTCGAGGAGCTCGTCGCCGCCGGGAAAGTCGGCGCCTACGGGCTCAGCAACGTCGACGGCACACAGCTGCGGGCGGCGCTCGACGCCGGCTCGTTCGCCGCCGTCCAGGACTCGTACTCGCTGCTCGATCGCGAGGCGGAGGAGGTGCTGCCGCTCTGCGCCGAGCACGGCCTCTGGTTCCAGGTGCACTCGCCCCTGATGGGCGGCTGGCTGACCGGGAAGTACCGCCGCGATGCGCCGGCGCCCGAGGGCTCGCGGATGACCCTGCGCTCGGGCCCGTACGAGCACCTGCGCACCGATGCGGTCTACGACGCGCTCGAAGCGCTCGAGCGCCGAGGCGATCCCGCGACCCTCGCGCTCGCGTGGCTGCTCGCGGACGAGCGCGTCTCCGTCGTCCTCGGGCCACGCCGGCCGGAGCATCTGCGGCCCGGCCTCGCCGCGCTGGAGAGCCCGCTCTCGCCGGAGGATCGGCAGGCGATCACCGCTGAGTTTCGCCTCGTGCCGGAGTCGTAGTCGAGATGGACGAGATGCTCACCGCCTATGCGGCCGCTGTCCGGGCGAAGGACGTCGACGCGTTCCTCGGCCTCTATGCCGACGACGCTCGCACCTTCGATCTCTGGAGCGTGTGGTCCTACGACGGCAAGGACGCGCTACGGGAGATGGTGGCCGAGTGGTTCGGCTCCCTCCCGGACGACGAGGTCGTGGCTGTGAAGTTCGACGACGTCCGCACCCAGACCGGCGCGGACGTGGCCGCGGTCAGCGCATTCACCACCTTCGCGGCCGTGGCTCCTGACGGGACCGAGCTGCGCTCGATGAACAACCGCCTGACCTGGGTTCTCCGGAAGGACGCCGACGGCGCCTGGAAGATCGTCCACGAGCACACCTCCGCCCCGGCGGGCGACGAGGGAAAGGTGCAGCTCCGCCGCTAGCGACACCACTCGGGACTGTCTCGTCGGGACATGGCCCGGTGCCAGGCACGGAGCCGTGGCCGGTTCGCACAGTGAGTGCAGGAAAGTGATTCGGCCCTGCGCCGCAAGGCACGGAGCCGTGGCCGGTTCGGACAGTGAGTGCAGGAAAGTGATTCGGCCCTGCGCCGCAGGGACGTTGGCAATGTCCAATCGCGACACGTCCCGGTGCCTGGCACCAGGACGTGGCCGGAGAGGCCGCGGCAGCTTTCCGGGCTCTGGCCTAGCCGCGGTTCGCGAGCGGAACGAAGTCGCGCTCGTCGTAGCCCGTGTAGATCTGCCGCGGCCGCGCGATCTTCTGCTCGGGGTCGGAGAGCATCTCCTCCCACTGCGCGAGCCAGCCGGGCAGCCGGCCGAGCGCGAACAGCACCGTGAAGTAGTCGGTCGGATAGCCCATCGCCCGGTAGATGATCCCTGAGTAGAAGTCGACGTTCGGGTAGAGCTTGCGGGAGACGAAGTAGTCGTCCTCGAGCGCGATCCGCTCCAGCTCGAGCGCGATCTCGAGCTTGGGATCGACTCCGGTCTGGGCGAAGACGTCGTCGGCGACGCGCTTGATCAGCTTCGCGCGGGGGTCGTAGTTCTTGTAGACGCGGTGCCCGAAGCCCATCAGCAGGCGCTCGTGGTTCTTCACGCCCTCGATGAAGGCAGGGACGTTCTTCACGTCGCCGATCTCGTCGAGCATCCTCAAGACCTGTTCGTTCGCGCCGCCGTGGAGCGGCCCGTACAGCGCCGCGACTCCGGCGGACACGGCCGAGAAGGGATCGACCTGCGTCGAGCCGACGCCGCGCACCGCGTTCGTCGAGGCGTTCTGCTCGTGGTCGGCGTGCAGGACGAGGAGGATCTCGAGCGCCCGCTGCAGCACGGGGTTCGGCTCGTGGACGCCGCCGATCTCGAAGGTCATGTTGACGAAGTTGGCGATGTAGTCGAGGTCGTTGCGCGGGAAGACGTACGGCAGCCCGCGGCTGTGGCGGAAGACCCAGGCCGCGATGGTCGGGAACTTTGCGATCAGCCGCACTCGCTGCAGGCGGCGGCTCTCCTCGTCGCCGATCTCCTTCGCGTCCGGGTAGAAGGTCGAGAGCGCGGCGACGGCGCCGAGCAGCATCCCCATCGGATGCGCGTCGTGGCGGAAGCCGTCGAGGAACTGCGTCACGTTCGTATGCACGTACGTGTGGCGGCGCACCTCGTCCTCCCACGCCTCGAGCTCGGCGCGCGTCGGCAGCTCGCCCTCGAACAGGAGCCACGCAGTCTCGAGGAAGCTCGCGTGCTCGGCCAGCTGCTCGATGGGGTAGCCGCGGTAGCGCAGGATGCCGGCGTCGCCGTCGATGTACGTGATCCCGCTGCGGGTCGAAGCGGTGTTGAGGAAGGCCGGGTCGTACGACATCAGCCCCAGCTGGCGGAGGTCGGTGGCGTGGATCGTGCCGTCCGAAATCGGGATCTCGACCTCGGTTCCGGTGCGGTTGTCCCGGATCGTCAGCGTCTCCTCAGCCATGTCTCCACCTTACTTCCGGGCGCCGGTTTGCAGTTCGGCAGGCGCGGAACCCCAATAGAAATACAACTCGTAAAGGAGAAAACACATGGGGTTCAATTCGCTGCAGGACGTTCTGCAGGAGCAGCTCGAGGATCTGTACAGCGCCGAGACGCAGCTCACCGAGGCGCTCCCGAAGATGGCGCAGGCGGCGCACCACGACGAGCTGCGGCAGGCCTTCGAGCACCACCTCGAGGAGACACGCGATCACGTCAAGCGCGTCAAGGAGGCACTCGGCGAGATCGGCGTCTCGAACCCGACCGAGGTCTGCAAGGGCATGAAGGGCCTCATCGCCGAGGGCGAGGAGATGATCGGGATGGACGGCGATCCGACGGCGAAGGACGCGGCGCTGATCGCCGCCGCCCAGCGCGTCGAGCACTACGAGATCGCCGCCTACGGCACCGCGAGGCAGCTCGCCGGCGACTGCGGCTACGACGGCATCAAGGACCTGATGGACCAGACGCTCGACGAGGAGTCCCAGGCCGACAAGACCCTGACGAAGATCGCAACCGGCGGCATGTTCAAGGCCGGGGTCAACCAGCACGCGGGGACGTAACCGGCGAGGGCGAGACCTTCGGCGTCGAGGCAGTCGTGCAGAAGCAGTAACACGGCAGGTGGCAGCCACCGGCAAGAAAGGTTCGCGAATGCCTGACGGCTTGGTAACCGCACCGCGTGGTTGAGCCAAGGCCGGTGGCAGCCACCGCACGTTTGCGTGCCGAATCGGTCACGACTTCCTCGCGAGTAGCATCGCCCGCGTGCAGGAGGTGCCGCCGATCGTGTGGGAGCCGAGCCAGGAGCGGATCGCGTCCGCCACGATCACGCGGTACCGCGAGTGGCTCAACGAGACCCGTGACCTGGCCCTCGAGGACTACGCCGGCCTGTGGCAGTGGTCGGTCGACGAGCTCGAGGACTTCTGGGCCTCGATCTGGGAGTTCTTCGAGGTCGCGGCGAGCCAGCCGTACGACCGTGTGCTCACGACCCGCAAGATGCCGGGCGCGCAGTGGTTCCCGGGCGCGCGGCTCAGCTACGCGGAGCACGTCCTGCGCGGACGGGCCCCCGACGACGTCGCCATCCGCCACGCATCCGAGCTGCGGCCGCTGGGCGAATGGACGTGGGGCGAGCTGGGGGCGCGCGCGGGCGCCGTCGCGGGCGCGCTGCGTGAGGCAGGCGTGGTGGCCGGCGACCGGGTCGCCGCCTATCTCCCGAACATCCCCGAGACGGTGGCGGCCTTCCTCGGCTGCGCCGGCATCGGCGCCACCTGGTCGAGCTGCGCGCCCGAGTTCGGCGTCCGCAGCGTCGTCGACCGGTTCGCCCAGATCGAGCCGAAGGTGCTGCTCGCCGTCGACGGCTACCGGTACGGCGGCAAGGACTTCGACCGGAGCGAGACCATCGCGGCGCTCGAGCGCGAGCTGCCGACCCTCCGGCAGACCCTCGTCTCCCCTACCTCGCCGGCGGCGAATGGGAGCTGCCGCCCGCCGAGCTCGAGTTCGCCCAGCTGCCCTTCGACCACCCGCTCTGGGTGCTCTACAGCTCGGGCACGACCGGCCTGCCGAAGGCGATCGTCCACGGCCAGGGCGGGATCCTGCTCGAGCACCTGAAGAAGCTCCGCCTGCACCTCGACGCGCGCGCCGGCGACCGGCTCTTCTGGTTCACGACCACCGGCTGGATGATGTGGAACTTCCTCGTCGGCGGCCTGCTCTCCGAGGCGTCGATCGTCCTCTTCGACGGGAATCCCGCGTACCCGGACCTCGGCACGCTGTGGGATCTCGCCGACGCCGCGGGCATCACGTCCTTCGGCACGAGCGCCGGCTATCTCGCGGCCTGCCAGAAGGAGGAAGTCGAGCCGCGCGGGGCCGCGACCTGTCCCGTCTGACAGCGTCGGCTCGACCGGATCGCCGCTCTCCCCGAAGGGTTCGACTGGGTGCGCGACCGGCTCGGTGAGGATGTGTGGCTGTTCTCCACCTCCGGCGGCACCGACGTGTGCACCGCCTTCGTCGGCGGCGTCCCCACGCTGCCGGTCTACCGCGGCGAGCTGCAGGCGCGGGCGCTCGGCGCGAAGGTCGAGGCCTGGAGCGAGGACGGGCGCCCGCTCGTGGGCGAGGTCGGCGAGCTCGTCATCAGCGAGCCCATGCCCTCGATGCCTCTCTATCTCTGGGGCGACGAGGACGGGTCGCGCTATCGCGAGAGCTACTTCGCCACCTTCCCCGGTGTCTGGCGCCACGGCGACTGGATCGAGATCACCGAGCGCGGCACCGCGATCATCACCGGCCGCTCCGACGCGACGATCAACCGCGGCGGCGTGCGGATGGGCACGAGCGAGCTGTACCGCAGCGTCCTCGCCGCTCGACGACGTTCTCGACGCGCTCGTCGTCGACGTCCCGGACGGCGAGGGAAGCCGCATGACGCTCTTCGTCGTCCTGCGCGACGGCGCCGTCCTCGACGACGGGCTCGAGGCCGAGATCCGCCGCCGGATCCGCGAGGACTGCTCGCCGCGCCACGTTCCCGACGCCGTGCTCGCTGCTCCCGAGATCCCGCGCACCCTGTCGGGGAAGATCCTCGAAGTGCCGGTCAAGCGCCTCCTGACGGGAGCGCCTGCCGACGAGGTTGCAAGCCGCGACTCGCTCGCGAACCCCGAGGCGCTCGACTGGTTCGCCGGTCTGAGAAACCTCTAACGCGTCGATAGCAGCGCTATCGACGCGACCGAGGACGCCGCAGGGCGCGTGCACAGCGCGTCCCGGCAGCCCGTGTTCGTTCTGTTAGAGGTTCTGACTGCCGGGCGTGGCTAACTTTCCGTACGACACCCCGTCAGAACAAGTGAGGAGAAAGGTGTCTTTTCCGGCCACAGATTGTGCTTGCGCGCGCGAGTCAATCTCCGCCCAGCTCGATGGTGAGCTGCCGGAGGCGGAACTCGACCGCCTCGAGACCCACCTTCGGTTGTGTCCGGCCTGCACCGCGTGGGCGCAAGAGGTGCGGGAGTTCACGCTGCAGCTACGGGACGCCAGTCTCGAGACACCGCTCGAGCGCTTCATTCTGCCGCGGCTCCGGCGCAGCTGGCGGGTGGGCTCCGCTGTGGCACTCGCCTCGGCGGCGGCCGTGGTCGCGACGATGTTCTTTGCTCCCGGACAGGGCGGATCCCGGAACGCTGCGTCGGGAGGCTACATCTACGCGAGAGGGCCGCACTTCGTCGTGAGTCGCCTGGCCAGGCTCGAAGACGGCGTGTACACGCCCGTCTCCCTCGTGAGCACGGCTCACGAGACCTTCCGGCACGCCTGACATTCGCACCCGCGTTCTCAGGCCGTCTAACTAACCCGGCACCCCGTCGTCTAAGCACCTGACGGACGCTCATCCGAGCGTTGGAGCGAGTTGGCGCCGCCGTCCGAGGCTCCCCGGCGCGCACCGAACGGAGGGTACATCTAATGCATAGACGGGTCTGGTTCCTCGCGGGAGTGGTCGCAGCCGTACTTGGGCTGGCCGGCTCCGCTACCGCGATGACGGCCGCGAAGAGCTCGAGCGCGACTGCTCGGTCTCCGTATGCGGTCTCGTTTGCCAAGGCTATGGCAAGCGTCCCGCGCACTCCGGCCGCGCGCGCGGCCAAGAAGACGTTGGTCTTCGGCCTCGAGCAGGGGGTTACCGGCTTCAATACGGGCGACACGAACGAGAACGCGTTCTACGCCGCGATCGTCGCCGGCGAGCCGCTCCTGCGCGGCAACTACGTCATCGACAACAAGGGCAACTACCACCTCGACATGGCGTCGAAGGTCGTCGCCAACAAGAACTACATCAAGATCTGGATCCGCAAGAACGCGAACTGGTGGTGGCAGGGCCACAAGGCGCATCCGGTCACCGCCGCGGACTACATCTACACGTGGCAGCAGATCGTGGACCCGGCCAACGCCGTGGCGTCCAACACCGGCTACGCCAACATCTACAAGGCGAAGGCCCACGGCAAGAAGGTCGTCACCTTCTACTGGCGGAAGAAGGGGTGCACCAACACGACGCCGTGCGGTGCGTTCGCCGACTACCGCGACCTGTTCGGGCTCATCTACCCGGGCTTCGCGCTCAAGGGCGGCTCCAACGGGTGCGGCGGTGGCTGTACGTTCAACAACTACTGGCACACCGGCGTGGTCGGCAGCGACAACAAGCCGATCTCGGACGGCCCGTTCTACATGGCCAGCTACACGCCGGGCCAGGGCATGCTCCTGAAGAAGAACCCGCACTGGTACGGCGCGAAGGCGAAGCTCAGCTCGATCGCCTTCAAGATCATCACCGACACCAACTCGGAGATCCAGGCGATGAAGGGTGGCGAGGTCGACGCGATCACCCCGTCCCCGGAGACTGCTCTGTCGACGCTCGTGCATCAGAAGAACCTCGTGTACAGCGCTGTGCCGAGCTTCACGCAGGAGCACTGGGACATCGAGGTCAATCCAACGGCCCAGTTCCGGTCGCACTGGAACCCGCTGCTGGCGAAGCAGTACATCCGGCAGGCCATCTCCGAGGGCATGAACCGGCAGTCGCTGATCAAGGCGCTGTACGGCCCGATCGCCCCCGGCCTGAAGCCGCTCAACAACCCGGAGTACGAGATCGGCACGAACGCCACCGGCAAGTACGCGTACTTCCACAAGTTCAACTTCAACGCGAAGAACGCGATCAAGATCCTGAAGTCGCATGGTTGCACGGGCGGTCCTTCGTCGCCGAGCTCCAGCAACACCAAGGTCTGGACGTGTGGCGGTAAGCAGACGGTGTTCCGCTTCGACACGACGACCAGAGCGTCGCGTGTCACGAGCAGCCAGATCTTCCAGCAGCAGCTGATGGCCGTCGGGATCAAGCTCAACATCACGATCCATCAGGCGACCGACTTCTTCGGCACCACCCTGCCGAACACCGACTTCGACCTGGGCGAGTACGCCTGGATCGGTGGCCCGGATCCCTCTGGATTCGACGCCATCTACCAGTGCTTCAACGCGCAGGCGAACCTCGGTGGGTCGAACTACAAGCGCTACTGCAACAAGAAGGTCGACGCCACGATCCACAAGGCCGACGCGAACTTCAACTCGAAGCAGCGGACTGCGCAGTACGAGTCCGTCGCGAAGACCGTCGCCGACCAGATCGCGGTGATCCCGCTGTACGCCAGCCCGCAGATCTTCGTCTACAAGAAGGCTCTGAAGGGTGCGGCAGCGTCGAACAACCCGACGTCGGAAGGCCCGACCTGGAACCTCCAGAGCTGGCACTGGGGCTGAGCCTTCGAAGGGCAGTAAGATCAGTAGTTGAATAACTCGGGATCCGCGCTCGCCACCGGCGGGCGCGGATCCCAAAATTCATTCGTCGAACGAGGGAACAGATTCGATGCTCACCTACATCGTCAGGCGGATCCTCTACAGCATCCCCGTACTGTTCTTCGCGACCTTCTTCAGCTTCCTCTTCGTCTCCTACGCCGGCAACCCGGTCGCGCTCCTGCGGCAGAACCCGCGCGTCCCGAAGAGCACGCTCCACCTCCTGTTCATCCAGGAGCACCTGAACAAGCCGGTCGTCTTGCGCTACTTCTACTGGCTGCACGACGTCTTCGTGCACAAGTTCGGCATCTCGCTCCAGACGCTGCAGCCGATCTGGCCCCAGATGACGCGCACGATGGGCCACACGTTGCAGTTCATCGTCATCGCCGAGGTTCTCGCGCTCGTCCTCGGCGTCGCCGTCGGGATCTACTCCGCGATCCGCCAGTACTCGGCCTTCGACTACACGTTCACCGGGATCGCCTTCCTCGGGTTCGCGATGCCGACCTTCTGGCTGGCGCTCCTGCTGCAGATCGCCTTCACCGACATCTACAACAAGTGGAACGTCCGGATCTTCTACACCTCGGGGTTGAACAGCCTTCCGGGTGGGCCTACGTGGTCGTGGGACCGGATGCAGCATCTCGCGCTGCCGATCCTGACGATCCTCATCATCAGCTTTGCGCTGTACAGCCGCTACATGCGCGCCTCCATGCTCGACGTCATCAACAGCGACTACGTGCGTACCGCGCGTGCGAAGGGCGTCTCGGAGTGGAAGGTGATCATGCGCCACGTCTTCCGCAACGCGCTGATTCCGATCACGACGGTCGCCGCGCTGAACTTCGGCGCCCTGATCGGCGGGGCGCTCGTGACCGAGACCGTGTTCTCGCTCGACGGCTTCGGCTACTGGTTCGTGCAGGCGCTGCAGAACCTCGACATCTACGAGATGATGGCCTACATCTTCATCACGGCCGTCGCAGTCGTCGTCTTCAACCTGATCGCCGACATCACCTACGGCTTCCTCGACCCGCGCATCCGCTATGACTGAGAGCCTCAGGCCGTCCGACGACTCCGTCTTCCCGACCGGGCAGGCGATGGAGGGGGGCACGGTCGTGCCGGAGGGCCCCGTCGGGAGTCCGCCCGGAGGCGTTCTCGAGACAAGAGGAGGGCCGGAGAGCACCGAGCAGGCCGGCCTCAACCTCAAGGTCCGCAGCCAGTGGTCATACGCGCGCATGCGCTTCTTCCGCCACCGCCTCGCGGTGATCGGCCTGATCGGCATCGTGATTCTCTTCGGCGCCGGGATCTTCGCGGGCCAGATCGCGCCGTACGGGTACGTGCAGATCGACCTTACCCACCTCCTCCAGGGCCCGTCGCACGCGCACTACTTCGGCACAGACGGACTCGGGCGCGACGAGTACAGCCGCGTCCTCTGGGGAATCCGTACCTCGATGGAGGTCGGCGTCTTCGTCGCCGTGGTCTCGACGATCATCGGCCTGATCATCGGGGCGGTTGCCGGCTACTACGGCGGCTGGATGGACAACATCCTCATGCGGATCACCGACCTCGTCCTGACGCTGCCCCTTCTCGTCATCCTGCTCACCGCGGCGACGCTGCTCGGGCAGGGCAACCAGTGGCGCGTCTCGCTCATCCTCGTCTTCTTCTTCTGGACGGGGATCGCCCGCGTCGTGCGGGGCATCTTCCTCTCGCTGCGCGAAAAGGAGTACGTCGAGGCGGCCAAGGCCTCCGGGGCCGGCGACGCGCGACTGATGTTCCGGCACATCCTCCCGAACACCCTCGGGCCGATCGTCGTCAACGCCACGCTCGCCGTCGGCTCTGCGATCCTGATCGAAGCGGCGCTTTCCTTCCTCAACTTCGGCATCAAGCCGCCGACGCCGTCTCTCGGGGGGCTCGTCCAAGACGGCCAGCAGTACACGCAGCAGTGGTGGCTGACGGTCTTCCCGGGCCTGACGATCGTCCTCATGGTCCTCTGCGTCAACTTCGTCGGCGACGGCCTCCGCGACGCACTCGATCCGCAGCAGAGGGTCCGTGCCTGAGCCGCTGCTCTCGATCAAGGACCTCGTCGTCGAGTTCAAGACCGAGGACGGGATCGTCCATGCCGTGGACGGCGTCACCTACGACCTGTTTCCCGGCGAGACGCTCGGGATCGTCGGTGAGTCGGGCTCCGGCAAGAGCGTCTCGACGCTCGCGCTGCTGGGTCTGATCCCGCTGCCGCCGGGACGGATCGCCAGCGGCACCGCCATGTTCAAGGGGAAGGACCTGCTGAGGCTGAAGAAGCGGGAGCTGCGACGCGTTCGGGGCAACGAGGTTGCGATGGTCTTTCAGGACCCGATGACGTCGCTCAACCCGGTGCTGACCGTCGGCTCCCAGCTCGGCGAGGCGATCAAGACGCACTTCCCGAAGGAGAAGGACGAGGCCGTCAAGCAGCGCGTCATCGAGCTGCTGAAGCTCGTGGGCGTCCCCAACGCCGAGACGCGCTACGGCCAGTACCCGCACGAGTTCTCGGGCGGTATGCGCCAGCGGGCGATGATCGCCATGGCGATCACCAACTCGCCCTCGCTCCTGATCGCCGACGAGCCGACCACCGCGCTCGACGTGACGATCCAGGCGCAGGTGCTCGAGGTCATGAAGCGCGTGCAGGAGGAGACCCACGCAGCGACCATCCTGATCACGCACGACCTCGGCATCGTGGCCGAGATGTGCGATCGCGTCCTCGTCATGTACGCGGGACACATCGTCGAGTCCGGCGACGTCACCACGATCTTCCGCTCGCCACGGCACCCCTACACGATCGGCCTGATGAACAGCCTGCCGAAGCTGACCGAGGACGAGGAGTGGCTCGAGCCCATCACCGGCTCGCCTCCGTCGCTGATCGACCTGCCGCCGGGCTGTCCGTTCCACCCTCGCTGCTTCCTCGCGCGTGAGAAGTGCCGGCAGGAGAACCCCCCGCTCAAGCCGGTCGACGGCGCGCACCTCAGCGCGTGTCACTTCTCCGAGGAACTGATCGGCCGCAAGACCAAGTTCTCGGAAGAGGCGTCGGTCGCATGAGTGCCGAGGTTGCGGCGGTCGTCCACCAGCGGGCGGGCAGCGGCGAGGAGATCCTCCGCGTCGAGAACCTCGTCAAGTACTTCCCGATCCGCGCCGGGATCTTCAAGCGCACCGTCGGGCACATCCACGCCGTCGACGGCGTCGACCTGTCCATCCAGGCCGGGGAGACGCTCGGGCTGGTGGGCGAGTCGGGCTGCGGCAAGACGACTCTGTCCCGCACCCTGATCAAGCTGACGGAGCCGACGTCGGGAAACATCATCTTCAACGGGCGCGACATCACGAAGCTGAAGCGCCGCCCGATGCGCGAGGTTCGCCGGGAGATGCAGATCGTCTTCCAGGACCCGTACGCGTCGCTCAACCCGCGCATGACCGTGCGCGACATCGTCAGCGAGCCGCTCGTGATCCACGGTCGCTCCCGCGGCCAGCGGGACGGGCTCGCGTGGACGAGCTGTTGCGCGTCGTCGGCCTCTCGCCCGAGCACGCCAACCGCTTCCCGCATGAGTTCTCGGGTGGACAACGGCAGCGGATCGGCGTCGCCCGGGCTCTCGCCCTGAACCCGCAGCTCATCATCCTCGACGAGCCGGTCTCGGCGCTCGACGTCTCGATCCGCGCGCAGGTGGTCAACCTCCTCGAGTCCCTGCAGCGCGACTTCGGCCTCACCTACATCTTCGTGGCGCACGATCTGTCGGTCGTGCGGCACGTCTGGGACCGCGTGGCAGTGATGTACCTCGGCAAGGTCGTCGAGATCGGTACGAGGCACGACATCTACGAGCGTCCGTCGCACCCCTACACGCAGGCGCTGCTCTCGGCGGTGCCGATCGAGGAGCCGGGCCAGCGTGGCAAGCGCAAGCGGATCGTGCTGGAGGGCGACGTGCCGAGCCCGGCCAACCCGCCGTCGGGCTGCCGCTTCCGCACCCGGTGCTGGAAGGCGCAGGCGATCTGCGCGGAGCAGGAGCCCGAGCTCGTCGATCGTGGCACCGGCCACCCGACCGCCTGCCACTTCGCCGAGATCGTCAAGCCGCTCGACATCGCCGAGCAGCCCGCTACCGCGAGCTCTTAGACAGCCGAGTCGGGAGCCGCCGCCGTCAGGGCGGTTTCCGCGCTGAGGGCGGTGTCCGCGGCGGCCGTGGCGTCCTGGTGCGTGACGACGTGCCCGCGCTCGGATTCCTTCACGGCGCGCACGAGCAGCTCGTGTTCGACGCAGTAGGTGCTCAGCGTGAAGGTCGAGCACCCCGGGAACGCACAACCGTGAAGCATCGGCATTAACAGGACTTTAACGATTCGCGCCTCGCAATGCGAGGCTACGTTGGACCGGATGACGGGTAGAAAGGGGAACGTGTTGAGGATCGTCTCGGCGGTAGCCCTGTTCGCCCTGCTCGCGGTCGTCGCGGCCGGCTGCGGTGGTGCCGCCGCACCGCAGAGAAGCGCCGCCGACGGGGTGCCGCACGCCCTGGCCCAGGAGTGGGAGCGGCAGGCATCGGCGGTCGCAACTGCCTCCGCCGCCGGGGACGACTGCCGGGCGATGCGCCTCGCGGCATCGCTCCGCGACGAGGTCAGTGCCTCCAGGCACAGGCTGCCGGTACGCCTCCGCTCGCCGCTCCTCACCGGCGTGAACGCCCTCGCGGACCGCATCAGCACCTGCACGCGGGTGGTGACCGTGCCGACGCAGCCCAAACCGCCGCCGGAGGGTCCCAAGCCCCAGCCGCCACCCGGTCCGCCCGGCCACGACAAGCACCGCGAGGACGGGAAGCACAAATGAGCGCGGTCACGCGCGTCGCCGGACGGTACGAGCTCGTCCGTCCGCTCGGCCACGGAGCGATGGCGACGGTCGATCTCGCTCACGACGTCGAGCTCGAGCGGCCCGTGGCGTTGAAGCGGCTCGCCGAGAATCTCGCGCGGGACGAGGACCTGCAGCGGCGCTTCGTCCGCGAAGCGCGCCTCGCGGCGCGGCTCGCCCACCCGAACGTCGTGCGCGTCTTCGATGTCGGCTCCGACGACGGCCGTCCGTTCATTGCGATGGAGTACGTCGAGGGAGAGACGCTCGCCGAGCTCGTCGGTCGGCGGGGGAGGCTGCCGGCGTCCGAGGCGGCAAGCCTCGGCCTGCAGATGTGCGCAGGGCTCGCCGCCGCCCACGCCGCGGGCCTCGTGCACCGCGACGTGAAGCCGCAGAACCTCTTACTCGGCACGGACGGGGTCCTCAAGCTGGGCGACTTCGGCATCGCGGCCGGCCACGAGGGCACGCGGCTCACGCTGGCCGGCACGGTGCTCGGCACCGCCGGCTACCTCGCTCCCGAGCAGGCGCGTGGAGAGCAGGTCACCGCCGCTGCGGACATCTATGCCGTCGGCGCGGTGCTCTACGAGCTGCTCACGGGGGAGCCCTCCCGTACGGTCGGCTCGCTCGCCGAGCTCGGCTCGGAGGACGGCTTCGAACCTCCCGACCTCGCCGCCCGGGTGCCCGGTGCGCCGCCCGAGCTCGTCGCGGCGGTCACCGCCTGCCTCTCGCCCCGGCCCGAGGAGCGGCCTGCTTCCGCCGCGGCACTTGCGCGACTGCTCGCTCCGGTCGCCTCCGAGGCGCAGACGCTGTCCCTGCCGCCCGACCCGGCGCAGCGCGCAACCGAGATCCTCGCCCGGCCCGACGCCGGGCGTCGGTCGTGGTGGACCGGCAGGCGGCTGGCTGCCGGCGCCGCGCTCGTCGCCGCGGCGACAGCCGGCCTCGTCCTGGCGATTGCCTTGACGAGCGGTGGGCAGTCGTCCCGTCCGCCGGCGACGCAGCGCGGCGTTGCGCCGCCGGCTGCCGGGACGAACGTCGTCCAGCTGGCGCAGAACATCGCAACCTGGATCAAGAGCCACACACATTGAGCCGCTCGGGGGTGGAGCGGCGGCTCCACTCCCGGCACAATTGACGGGATGAGCAGCGGGTTGATCGCCTATCTCGCGGCCGCAGTCGTGGCTGCCTCCCACGCCGCCGCGCCGCCGACCGGCTCGACGGCGGCACTCGCCGCGAGGCCGCTGCATGCGGCGGTCGTTCTCCGCGCCAGCCCCGGTGGCAAGGCGCTCGTGCGCGTCGGGCCGCGCGGCCCGCTCGGCGGCCCGCTCGTGTTCGGCGTCGTCGGCGTCCGCGGCCGCTGGGTCGAGGTGACGGCCGAAGCGCTGCCGAACGGGCGCTACGGCTGGGCCGAGTTCGGTCGTGACGTCTCCGTCCAGCCGGTCGCGTGGACGCTGCGCGCGTCGCTCTCCCGGCGCGAGCTGTACGTGCTGCGGGACGGGCGGCTCGTGCGGACGATTCCGGTCGGGATCGGTGCGCCGGGCTCGCCGACCCCCACGGGCCGCTTCGCCGTGGCCGAGAAGGTGACAGGCCTCTTCGGTCCCGCCTACGGCTGCTGCATCCTCGGCTTGACCGCGCGCCAGCCGCATCTCCCGCCCGGCTGGAACACGCGGCTCACGTACTACGTCGCGATCCACGCCGGCTGGGGACAGGGATCGGCGATCTCGGCCGGATGCCTGCACGCGACCGAGGCGGAGGTCCACTACCTGATGCGGACCGTTCCCCTTGGGACTCCGGTGCAGATCTTGCGATGATCGGCCGATGACCGCGGCGATCGAGCTCCACGAGCACTCCGAAGAGGAGGACCTCCCGGCCTGGAGCCTGCCGGCGGAGGCGGTCGACCGGATCCGCCTGCCGGTGACGCTGCCCGAGCAGGTCACCCGGGAGTGGGCCTGGGGCGGCTCGACCGGCGCGGGCGTCCGGGTCTGCATCCTCGACAGCGGCATCGAGCTCAACCATCCGCTGGTGGGTCGCGTCGACCACTCCGTCGCGGTCGTCCGCGACGAGGAGGGCGAGCTGCAGGTCGTCGAGGACGGCGAGGGCGACCTCTGCGGGCACGGAACGGCCTGCGCCGGAGTCGTGCGCGCGCTCGCGCCGGATGTCGAGCTGACGAGCGTGCGCGTCCTCGGCGCCGGCTACAAGGGCGGCGGCGAGACCATGCTGCGCGGGCTGGCGTGGTCGATCGAGCAGGAGTTCCCGGTCGTGAACATGAGCCTCTCGACGACGCGCACCAAGTACGTGGAGCGGCTGCACGAGCTCGCCGACCGCGCCTACTTCAAGCGCGTCCTCCTCGTCGCCTCGGCCCACAATATGCCCGTGGAGAGCTTCCCGTGGCGCTTCGCGAGCGTCATCTCGGTCGGGAGTCACGAGGAGGCCGACGGGCTGACCTTCTACTACAACCCGACGCCGCCGGTCGAGTTCTTCGGGCGCGGCCTCGACCTCGATCTCGCGTGGCTGGACGGCGGCTCGATCCGCGCCACCGGCAACAGCTTCGCGACGCCGCATATCGCGGGCATCTGCGCGCTCATCCTCGGCAAGCACCCGGACCTGACGCCGTTCCAGCTCAAGAGCGTCCTCTATCAGACGGCCTCGAACGCGAAGGAGTCGAAATGAGCGATCTCGAAGCGGCCGTCGCGGCCGGTGTGCTGGGGGCGGACGAGGCGCATCGCGCGCTCCTGCAGGCGACCGTAGAGGTGGCGCGCGCAATCTTCGGCGCCAAGGCGGCGTCGGTCTTCCTCCTCGACGAGGAGGCGGACGAGCTCGTGTTCGAAGCCGTGGCCGGCGAGGGCGAGGGCGAGCTGATCGGGATGCGGTTCCCGGCCGGCACCGGCGTCGCCGGCTGGGTGCTGACGACGGGCGAGCCTCTGGTGGTCGACGACCTGAGCACGGACACTCGCTGGTCGCGCTCGGCCGCCGAGTCGACCGGCTACGTGCCGAAGAGCATGATGGCGGTGCCGCTGCTCGTCGAGGAGCGCGCGCTGGGCGTGCTGTCGGTGCTCGACCGGTCGGCGGAGACGAAGCTGAGGCTCGCGGAGGTCGACCTGCTCGGCCTGTTCGCGAACCAGGCGGCGATCGCGCTCGACCTGCTGCAGCGAGCGCGCCGGGCGCACGCGGCCCTCGCCGGCGAAGGCCGCCTGGCGCCGCTGGCACGCGTCGCCGCCCGCCTGGAAGAGGACGACCGCGACGCCGCCTTCGAGCTCCTGCGCGCGCTCGAGCGCGTACTCGCCGAGAGCTCGCGAAGCTGACGCTTCGCTCGCTGGGAAACGGAACTGCGCGGGCCGGAAAGCGCGGTTTCCGGCCCGCTTCGTGCTGTCTTGCTTTTGAGGCTCTGGTGGTGGGAGGCGGGTTTTACGGTAATGACTTTGCCTGCCGCGTCCACCTTTTCGACGGTGCCCAGAACACTGACGATAAGGGGACGACTTTCGCGGCATCCTGAGCAATCACGGGAACCCGAGGCGAAAACTACAAAACAAAACAGAACGACAGAACGCATCTATCTCAGTATGGCGGGAAAGCACGCCGAACAGGTAACGGAAGGCGGGTAAATCAAAGTAAATCCTTCGTTCAGGCAGCCTCGGAATGGCGGAGCCGGCGCAATCACCGGATCTGAGAAACGGGCTGCCCGACGGACCGGGGCCGGTTCATCCCCGAGAAGCTCGATCTGTCTGAGGCTGGCGCGCAATTCGTTTTCGGCCTCGCCGGGCGGTGATCCGTTCCGAGACGAAACACCGTCCAGAGTAGGCATACAGTGAAACGCAGAGAGCAATCAAGCCCGGTTTAAGTGATTCCAAAGTAAGCGCAAGCGGTGCTCGATGCATCTGAGTCCGCCATCTCTCGGATGTGTTGAAAATAAAAGACTTTGGCTTACTGTACTGCGGAGCCAGGCCAGCACGCATGTGAAGGGCCGCCACACTTGGTTCCTGAAAAGCCAGGCCAGACGAGCCAGCCTGCCGCTTTACGGCCTGCTGGAAATGTTACCTCTGAGGACTCGAGGCTGGACTTCCGGTTGCGGGCTCGTTGTTGAATTCGTGCCGGTCGAATTCGGCTTTGTAGCTCTTGGAACCCTTGTTCCTGCGACCCTTCTTCGTGCTGAGTTGCCGGTGCCTGTGGTCCCGGAAGTCGAGTTGTTGTTCATCGTTCCGGTCCGCCAGTTCCGGTTCCGGTTCCGTGCCCCGTCCCCGTATGACCGCCCGTTCCGGTTTGGCCGCCGGTTCCGGTCTCGGCCCGCGCCGGAACCCGCTCCCGGTGCCCGCCTCGCCGTTCCAGCTCACCCGCTCCGCCAGCCTGGGCGAAGGCTACGATGGGCAATGTGGCGGGAACAGTCGCTCGCCATACCAAGCGCAATCATGAATGCCAGTTTTTTCATCGCTTTTCTCCTCTTCGAGACTCTTCTTAAATGCTTCTGTTTCAGCGCGCCTACTACGGCGCTTAAATAACCAGGTTTTCGCGTAACCGCGAAGGCAGAGGGCCCCCGGAGCGGGAGCGTTATCGCATTCCGGACTGCGGCGCATCCCGCCCGCTGTTCCGCGCATCACATAATCAGTGAGCTAATCCCCTCAAGGAGCGATGGATTAACCGGAGATGCGTCGGGTATCGCGAAACTGATCGGCTTTCGCCTGCGAAACTCTGGAACCTGACCATGCGGTCGTCGAATTCAAGCCGGCCCGCAACACGCCAATCCCGATGGGCACTCTTCATGGCGGGTCCTGTGCGCGTCGCCGGATGCCGCGAACTGGCATATAGCCCTTGGATTGGCGAACTGCGGAAGGCGAAACGTGCACCACGATCGAGCTGAAGATCAATTTCTTCCGTCCGGTCTGGACGGGTAAGCTCTTGGCCGATGGCAGAGTGTTGCGGCGCGGGAAAACCATCGGCTATGTCGAATGTGAAATCCGTGACGAAGCCGGGAAGCTGGTGGCTAAAGCGTCGAGTACCTATATGACTTTGAGAGGGGATCAGGCGGCGGGCCGATAGCGGCTATTGAAGGATTGGAGCGAAGAATAATGGTTGGCTACGTAAAGGCTGCCCTGAGTGGCTGCTGGGCGCAATTGCCTTTAACTCGCGTTGCAGCGCCGCGGGCGTGATCTCGCCTTGAAGCGCGGCGGCGAACGCTTCCGGAACCGACCGCACCCGGTCACCCGATTCGTGCGCGAATTCGAGCCGAAAATGCCTGATACCCGCGTCGCGCCACAAACGCAGATGCGCACTCGCCTCCTGCGCCTCGGCCCGAAAACCGTGTTGCGGCATCCCACGTCGGCCATCACCGGGTGGGACCGCCCCCCGGATCCTTCAATTCAATACGGTGTTTCTCGCATGGGGCGCCCGCAATCCAGATAGCTTGTTCCGCTCGATAGAAACCGGCAGAACACGCAGTGTTCGGTATGAAAAACGGGCAAGTGCTGGTAAGCGATCGCTTCGATCGAATCCCCGCCGATCCTGCGCGCGAG
>CAVREH010000025.1:0-61444 GCA_963720065.1 uncultured Actinomycetes bacterium | reverse complement strand
CCGACCGAGGGATGGCCGACATGGGCGAAATGGGTATCATCGTAGTCAAGCGCGGGAGATCGTGCCGTTGGCCAGCGCCGCCGCCCGCGCCGGCACGCGGGTTTCAGCGCCGACCACGGTTGCCACCGCTCGGCTGCCTCGTCGGCCACGAAATCGCGGATGATGCGGCTGACCGCCTCACCCGAGCCGGCACGGGCGACCACCATCCAGTCGAACAACGAGCAGCGCGCCAGCGTGCGCGCCTGCGGCGGGATCGCCTCGGCCGCGAGGCCGGCGAGATCGATCAGCCGGCCAATGGTGTGCTCTGCGCTCATCGTGAAACCTCCAGCGATTGCAGTGTCCTATCGCGTTCGCGCGGCGAGCCGCGCCACACCGCTGGTGATCCAGCGGGGCACGCGGCGGCGCGCCAGCGGCCCGGACAGCGCATCCAGCGCCACGCTGGCGTGCCCTCGCCGGCAATGACCGACAGCCCTACGGGGTAAGCCAGCCACCACGTCAACAGCACGCCCGACAGCCAGAACACCACCTGCCAGACCCACAGCGAGGGCACGCCGAGCGTGGCTTCGCCGTTGCTGAACATCGGCTTGCTAAAGAAGTCGTTGCCCAGGATCGCGCCGGTATGATTAACGGCGAAGTAGGTCCAGATCAGCGTCAGCGCCCATTTCGCAGTGGGGCGCCCGCCCCGCCGAAATTGACCGGGAGCGTCTGGCGCAGCGCGGCATGCAGCCGCTCGCGCGTCACGCTATCGTCACCTCCGCGCGTGGCGAGCGAGACCACCAGGCACGGGACTGCCGCAAACCTGGGGGTCAGGCTGCGATGGCCGATGGCGGGTGACGGTCGTTGGCAGCCTGGAAGCGCTGCGCGAAGCCGGCGCCGAAGTGTACCATTGTAAACGGCGCAGCGGACCTGGAGCAGCCGGTCGGCGCCGCGTCGCGACCAACGCATCTGCTGCAACTTGTTCATCCGACGGTTCACCAGGAAGTTGGCCGTGCCCTCGGTCAGTGCCGTGCCGACCCGCAACCCGGCTCGATGCCGCTCGGCATAGTTGACCAGCCAATCGCTCTGACCAACCAGATAGTCGTTCAGCGCCCGCAGCGCGGTCCATAGCTTTCTCGAAGGCGCGATGGACCTGCGGCCGTCCGGCTCGCCCTGGAAGTGATGCATGACGGCGTGGATACGATCGAGGCTGATCTGTGCATCCTTGGCCTTGCCGTTCCACAATCGCCAGTGCAGGCGGTCAACTTCTTCGACGATCACCGCCTTCGCCGCAGCGCGCGCCAGATCGTCGGACGACAGACCGCCGGCGATCTGTGTCAGATGCTGCAGCCGCATGGCGAGGTGAAACCAATCCAGAATCGGAAGTCCAGCGACGCCGGCGCCGAGAAGAATGCGCCGCAGCCCGGGACAGCCGTCGGTGAACGCGGTCAGCGCCGTGTCCTGTGTCCGCCCAACAGCATCGAGGCTATGGCGGATCAGTGCTCCGGATCCGTGTCGGTCTTGGCCACGGCGCCGAACACCTGCCTGCCTCCAGTCACCGTCTCGACATTGCCGATCCGGACCTGCAGGTGTCGCTCGCCGTCCTCGCAGCCGCGGATGAAGGTCGAATTCAAGGTCACCGTGATCGCCTCTGCCGGGGTTGGCGGTTTGACTGTCGCCTGCATCGGCAGTTCCTCGGCGACCTTGAAGCTGCGGCGGCGCAGCGTCTCCGGATCCGTGCCGACGTCCACCGGGAACATCTGCCCGAGCAGGGCAGCAGCCGTTCGATAGGTCATCAGGGCGGAGAACTGGGCCCGCAGATGATCCAGCGCCGGGGTCGAGCGAGCGTGGGGCGGCCATTCCACACCCGCCTCGATCTCGCCGCAGGCGGCGCAACAGAAGCGGGGTAGCCGGACCGTGACCTGGCCGAACAGCGTCGCGATCCCGTGCTGGCGGTAGTCCTGCACCCGGCAGACATCGCCGCAGCCGCGGCACTCCGAGCCCGCCGAGGTCGCGGACGTTGACGCAGCCGTCCCAGCGCAGGGTGCGCTCAGGCGTCGCTGCTGCCTTCGCGTCCGTAGCGGTCCTCGAGCCGGACGACGTCGTCGAGCTGCGGCGTCGAGACCTCGAGGATCGTCGTGTCCTCGAGCGCGGTGACCCGATGCACCGTGCCGGGCTGGAAGTGGAAGCACGCCCCCGGCGTGACGACCTCCTCGTCGAGCGCTTCCTGGCCGGCCTCGCCCAGCTCGAGCCGCGCCCGTCCGTTCTGGACGTACCAGCTCTCGTCCTTCTCCCGGTGGAACTGGAGGGAGAGCGACTCCCCCGCCCGCACGAACAGGATCTTGCCGACGTAGGCGCCGGCGTGCGCCCAGATCAGCTCCCAGCCCCACGGCTTCTCGACGCGGCGCGGCTCGAACGCGAAGCGGTCGAGGGAGCCGTAGTTCGGCGAGTCGAGGCTCACGCGAGCTGCTGCCTCTGCGGCCGCCACTCGGGATGCGCCTCGATGAACTCCGCGGCGCGCGCGGAGATCCTTCGGCGTGTTCACCGTGAGCCAGACTCCCTCGTGGCGGTGCGCGTGCAGCCGCCGTTCGCCCGCGAGCTGCGGGAACGTCGACTGCTCGTGGTCGCCCTTTTCGGGGAGCAATACGAGCGCCTCCTCACCCAGCACGTAGACGCCGGAGTTGACCCAGTGCTCGAGCAGCGGTCCCTCGCGAAAGCCGGTCACGGTGCCGCTCTCCTCGACGTCGACGACGCCGAAGGGGGAGCGGACCTGCGCGACGACGATCGTCGCCGCAGCGCCGCTCGCCTCGTGCTCGGCGAGGAGCGCGCGGAAGTCGACGTCGAGGAGCTCGTCGCCGTTGAGGGCGAGCACCGGCCCCGGCTCCTGCCGCCGTGTGGCCGCGAGCCTGAAACCGCCGCCGCGCCCGAGCGGCTCGTCCTCCCCCACCGCCTCGACCTCGGCGCCCAGGCCGGAGAGCGCGTGGAGGAACGCCTCCTCATCGCCGGCGCGGCACGCGACGATCACGCGCGTCACGCCGCACTCGGCGAGCCGGGCGACGCTGTAGGCCGCCAGCGGAAAGCCTCGCCACCGGCACGAGCGGCTTCGGCAGGCCCTGCGCCGCCTCGCCGAGCCGCTCCGCTTTGCCGCCGGCGAGCACGAGCGCTTCCATCAGCTCGTCGGCTCGCGGTCGCGCGAGGGCTGCGGGTTGCCGTTCACGCCGCCGGGCGTCGCGTGCGTCGGCCGCCCGATCGCCTCGTACTCGAAGCCGGCGGCCGCCACGGCCGCGGGATCGAGGAGGTTCCGGCCGTCGACGATCAGCGGCCGCGCCATCGCCTCCCGCACCTCGGTCGTCGGCAGCTCGCGCAGCTCCGGCCACTCGGTCACGATCACCGCGGCGTCGGCGCCGCGCACGGCTTCGAGCGACCGAGTCGCAGATCTCGACGCCCTGCAGTCGTCCGGCCGCGCGACCGGATCCCAGCCCGCACCTCGGCGCCCTCGGCGAGCAGCCGGTACGCGATGAGCCGGCTCGCGCGCCTCGCGCATGTCGTCGGTGTTCGGCTTGAACGCGAGCCCGAGCAGCGCGACGGTGCTTGCCCGCGCAGGCCCCGAGCCGCGCTGCAGCTTCTGCACGACCCGCCGCTTCTGGAGCTCGTTCACCTCCATCACCGCCTGGAGGAGCAGGAACGGATAGCCCGAGTTGCCGCGAGCTGCTTCAGCGCCGTGAGTCCTTCGGGAAGCAGCTGCCGCCGAAGCCGATCCCGGCGCGGAGGAAGTGCGGCCCGAGCCGGTGGTCGAGCCCGATGCCGCGGCGACCTCGACGACGTCCGCGCCGACGAGCTCGCAGACGTTCGCGATCTCGTTGATGAAGCTGATGCGCGTCAGAGGAAGGCGTTGGAGGCGAGCTTGATCATCTCGGCCGAGCGACGTCCAGCGGACGATCGGTCGCCTCGATCGCCGGCGGTAGAGCTCACGACCGCGCTCGCCGTCGGCCGGCTCGAACGCGCCGATCGACGATCGCGGTCGGGCTGCATGAAGTCGCGCACCGCCGATGCCCTCGGCGGTGAACTCGGGATTCGAGACGTAGCCGACGTTCTCGAGGCCGCGCGCGACGAGCCGCGCGCGCACCCGCTCGCCCGTCCCGACCGGGACGGTGCGACTTCATTACGAGGAGCGGGCGGCCCGTGACGCCCTCCGGGATCTCGTCCACGACCGTCCAGACCGCGCGACAGGTCGGCGTCGCCCGAGTAGGTCGGGGGCGTGCCGACGGCGACGTAGAGGAAGTCGGCGCCGCCGACCGCCTCCCCCACGTCCAGCGTGAACGAGATCCGCTCGCGGCAGCGCTCGAGCACCTCGTCGAGACCCGGCTCGTAGATCGGCACCTCGCCGCGCCTGCAGCGCTTCGATGCGCTCGGGCAGCACGTCGCGTACGACGACCTCGTGGCCGAGATCCGCGAAGCACGCGCCGGTTACGAGGCCGACGTAGCCGGCCCCGAAGATCGCGATCCTCGCCACGGCCCTAGGGTAATCGGCCGCAAGGAGGAGGGGCCGGCGAAGCAGTGGGCTGTGCCGCCGGGCCGCGTTGGACGATGCGACTCCTCGCTTCGCTCGTCGGCCGGCTTCGCCGGCTGCGGCGTCCTCGGTCGCGCAGATAGCCATCGGCTATCGACGCTTCCTGCGTCCTTGTCTCGCAAAGCCCACCGCAACCCGGCGGCGAGCACCGCTCCGCGATCCTCCTAGCGGCGGAGCGGCCGGAGGCTCTCGGCGATCGCGAGCATCGTCTTGTTCGAGAGCTCGTTGAGGATCGTGTTCGAGACCCAGTACGTCGCACTCGGCGTGCGGAGAGCCACCATCTGAACCTGGCCGCCGGTCGTGTAGACGTCGTACCTCTGCCCACGGTGGGTGAGCGTGAACGACGGGTTCGCGAGGATCGGCGCCGAGTTCCACGTGCTCTCCTCGATCTGCCAGTACTCGATCTGATCCGGCATGACGAAGGTGAGCGCGACCTCGTGCTGGTTCTTGAGCGGCTTGAAGCCGCGAACGCCTTCGCTGCTCGAGAGCGTCGCGCCCGCCGCGATCTCGTGCGGGACCATCAGCGGGAAGTGCACCCTGTCGTAGACCTGGCGGAGTCTCGGCGTCGTCATGGACGCGCCGTTGCTCACCTGCGCCGGCGGCGTCGGCTTGATCTTCACCGGGTGGTGGACGACGAGCGTGCCGGGGAAGCTCGACCCGACCGCCACGACCGTCATCGGATTGCCGGCCAGCTTCGCGATGTCCTGGATCGGCAGCGTCATCTGCACCACCTGCGTGTGCGGGCCGAAGAGCGGCCGGAGCTGCTGCGCAGCCTGCGGCCCGCCGGCCTGGGTCGGGTCGTAGTAGATGGTGGTGCCGCTCCGCCGCTTCGGCGCGTTGGCCACGTCGCCCGCCGGAAGCTCCTTCGTCGTGTAGCCGTTCTTCGACAGCAGGTAGGTCGTGTTCGCGGCCTCGCCGGCAACGGGGCCGGCGTTGAGGACGAGCACCGAGATCTGCGACTTCGGCAGCTTGTGCACCTTCGTCTTCTTCTTCGGCGTCTTCGGATGGCCGCCGAACTGGCTGCTGACCGCGGTGGAATCGCGGACGTCCGGGTTGAGGAAGCCGTGAACCGCGCTGTCGATCGCGCTCTGCGGAACGGACTCGACATCGGCGCCGCCCGCCGTCGTGAAGTAATGGAAGTCGCTCAGCGGGATCGAGTTGCGGAACAGGTGGCCGGGCGGCAGGTGGTACAGGAGGCCGAGATACCTCGTGAGCTCGTCGAAGTTGACCGAGCCCCCACCGGCCTTCCCGATCTCGATGTTGTGCTTGAGGACGCCGACCAGCTTCGGGACCTCGAGCGGGAGACTCGTCGGCGAGAGGGCCGTGCGAAGACGGCTCTTCAGCGCCTCGATGAACAGCTGCTGCCTGCCGGTGCGGTAGATGTCGCTGTCCGTGTGCCGGTAGCGCACGTAGGAGAGCGCCTGTCCGCCGTCGAGCTTCTGGTACCCGGGCTGCAGGTTGATCGCCGAGACCCCGGTGTGCAGCGGGATGTAGTAGCGGCGGTCGACGTTCAGGTACACGCCGTGCAGGTTGTTGACGAGCTGCTTGAAGGCATGGAAGTCGAGCGTGATGAAATAGTTGATGTTGAGCCCGGTCAGGTGCTGCATCGTGTCGAGCGTCGCCGCCGGGCCGTCGGGGCAATTCCCCCAGGCCGAGTTGATGCGGTCCTGCGTGTCGACCACGTCTCCGTGGCAGTAGATGTTCACGAAGAGATCGCGCGGGAACGAGAGCAACGAGAGCGTGTCGGTCTTCGGGTCGGCTCGCAGGAGCATCAGCGTGTCGGAGTTGGAGCCCGCGTACGGATTCGCGCCCGTGGTCTTGCCGCGGACGTCGTAGCCCGCGATGAGCGCGATTGCCGGCGAGGACGGCGATGCGATCGTCTTGAGGTGTTTGTCGGCTGTTATGAGCTGATGCGTGTGGGTCGAGATCGCGGCGAGCGTCTCGTGCGTGTACAGGTAAAGGCCTCCGGCGACGCCCGAGCCAAGCACGGCGACGGCGAGCACGAGCCAGCCGAAGCCGCGCAGGATCAGTCCGATCACCGACCGCCGCGGCTGCGCAGGCTGGCGGTAGCGGGCGATCGGGCCGAACAGCGGCAGGGCCACTTGGCCGTCGCCACTGAGCCCGGCACCCTGCCCGATTCCGCGTTTCAGTGTCGTCCGCATGCGCGATCGGCGCCGCAGCGGCGCCGGCCCCGAGGATAGCTCAGGTTCCGGAAGAGGCCGACACGATCTTCACGTCTTGTTCATCTTCCGCCGGCTCGTAGCCGAGATTCGGCCGGAGCGCGCGCTCTGCCTCGGCCAACGAGACGCCTTCACGCGCCGCGTAGTCCTCGACCTGGTCACGGCCGATGCGTCCCACGGAGAAGTAGCGCACCTCGGGATGCGCGAGATAGATACCGCTCACGCTCGCGGCCGGCGTCATTGCGTACGTCTCGGTGAGCGCGAGCCCGGCCTCCTCGGCGCCGAGCAGCGCGAACAGCTTCGGCTTCCCGCTGTGGTCCGGGCAGGCGGGATACCCGAACGCGGGCCGGATGCCGCGGAAGCGCTCGGCAATCAGTTGTTCGGTTGGGAGCTTCGGGCCCGTCTCGTACCAGGCGCGGCGCGCGACCTCGTGGAGGTACTCCGCGAACGCCTCGGCGAGGCGGTCGGCCAGGGCCTTGACCATGATCGCGTTGTAGTCGTCGTGCTCCGCGGCGAAGCGGGCGGCGAGCTCCTCGGCCCCGAGGCCGGCGGTGACCGCGAACGCGCCCAGGTGATCGCCTTCAGGGGCGACGTAATCCGCGAGACAGCGGTTCGGGCGCGAGTCGCCGTAGTCGGCCTGCTGGCGGAGGAAGGAGAAGCGGGTATCGGTCGAGTTGTCACTCATGACAACGATATCGTCGCCCTCGGACGACGCTGACCAGAAGCCGAAGACGCCGCGGGCGACGAGCAACCGCTCCTCGACGATCCGGTCGAGCAGGCGCTGCGCATCCTCGAAGAGCTCGCGCGCCGCCGGCTGCTCGAGGATCGCCGGGAATTTGCCTTTCAACTCCCAGGCGTGGAAGAAGAACTGCCAGTCGACGTACTCGCGCAGCGTCGCGAGGTCGGGCTCGACGAGACGGCGGCCCGTGAACTCCGGCACGGGCAGGTCGTCGAACGAGACGCGGTGCCGGTTCTCCCGCGCCTGCGCGAGCGGAACCAGCGGCTTGCGCTCCTTCTCGGCATGGAGGTCGCGCAGTCGGTCCTGGTCCGCGCGGTTCTCGCCGTCGAGCCGGGCACGCCGCTCCGGGTCGAGCAGGTCGGAGACGACGCCTACGACCCGCGACGCGTCGAGGACGTGCACGACCGGCTGCGAGTACGCGGGCGCGATCCGCACGGCCGTGTGCTGGCGCGACGTCGTCGCGCCGCCGATCAGCAGCGGCAGGTCCATCCCCCGCCGCTCCATCTCGCGCGCCACGTCGACCATCTGGTCGAGCGACGGCGTGATCAGCCCGGACAGCCCGACGACGTCCGCCTCCTCCTCGACGGCCACCTCGAGGATCCGCTCGGCCGGCACCATCACGCCGAGGTCGATCACGGCGTAGTCGTTGCAGCCGAGGACGACGCCGACGATGTTCTTGCCGATGTCGTGGACGTCGCCCTTCACCGTCGCGAGAACCACCTTCGCGCGGGCCCGCGGCGGCGCGCCACCCGCCGCCTGCTCCGCCTCCATGTACGGCTCGAGATAGGCGACGGCGCGCTTCATGGCTCGCGCGCTCTTCACCACCTGCGGCAGGAACATCTTCCCGTCGCCGAAGAGGTCGCCGACCACCTGCATGCCGGACATCAGCGGCCCCTCGATCACGTCGAGCGGCCGGTCGGCGCGCTGCCGCGCCTCCTCGGTGTCCTCCTCGATGAAATCGACGATGCCGTGCACGAGCGCGTGCTCGAGCCGCTTCTCGACGGGAGCCTCGCGCCACGAGAGGTCGACCTCGCGGCGCGTCGCCTCGCCGCGCACGCGCCCGGCGTACTCGACGAGCCGCTCGGTCGCGTCGGGATCCCGGTCGAAGATGACGTCCTCGACGAGCTGGAGCAGCTCGGGAGGGATGTCCTCGTAGACCACCAGCTGGCCGGCGTTGACGATGCCCATGTCGAGGCCCGCGCGGATCGCGTAGTAGAGGAAGACCGAGTGCATCGCCTCGCGTACCGCGTCGTTGCCGCGGAACGCGAAGCTGAGGTTGGAGATCCCGCCGCTCGTCCTCGCGCCCGGGCAGCGGGCCTTGATCAGCGGCAGCGCCTCGAGAAACGCCTTCGCGAACCCGCGGTGCTCCTCGATCCCGGTGGCGACGGCCAGGATGTTCGGGTCGAAGATCAGATCCTCCGGCGGGAAGCCGACCTCGTCGACGAGGAGCCGGTACGCGCGCTCGCAGATCGCGACCTTGCGCTCGACCGTCTCCGCCTGGCCCTGCTCGTCGAAGGCCATCACGACGACGCCGGCGCCGTAGCGCCGCACGGCGCGCGCCTGCTCGAGGAACGGCTCCTCCCCCTCCTTCAGCGAGAGCGAGTTGACGACGCCCTTGCCCTGGACGCACTTGAGCCCGGCCTCGAGCACCGACCAGCGCGAGCTGTCGACCACGATCGGGATCCGGGCCACCTCGGGCTCGGTCGCGACGAGGTTGAGGAAGGTCGTCATCGCCCGCTCGCCGTCGAGCAGGTCAGCGTCCATGTTTACGTCGAGGAGGTTGGCGCCGCCGCGCACCTGCTCGAGCGCGACGTCGAGCGCCGCCTGGAAGTCGCCCGACTCGACGAGCCGGCGAAAACGGGCCGAGCCGGTGATGTTCGTCCGCTCGCCGATCATCGTGAAGTTGGAGTCCGCGCGGAGCTCGAGTGGCTCGAGGCCGCTGAAACGAGCTTCGGACGGCGGTTCGGGGAGGCTGCGCGGCGCGACGCCCCCGACCGCGGCCGCGATCTGCCGGACGTGCTCCGGAGTCGTCCCGCAGCAACCGCCGACGATGTTGACGAGGCCGTCGCGCGCAAACTCGCCGAGGTAGCGGCTCGTGTCCTCCGGCTGCTCGTCGTGCAGGCCGAGCTCGTTCGGCAGGCCGGCGTTGGGATAGCACGCGACCCAGGTCGAGGCCATCTCCGCCAGGTCCGCGACGAAGGGGCGCATCTCGGCGGCTCCGAGGGAGCAGTTGACGCCGACGACGAGCGGCTCGGCGTGCTCGACCGAGATCCAGAAGGCCTCGACGGTCTGGCCGGACAGGTTGCGACCGCTCTTGTCGACGGCCGTGAACGAGAGCCAGAGCGGCAGCCCGGGCGCGACGTCCTGCGCGGCGGCGATCGCAGCCTTCGCGTTCAGTGTGTCGAAGACGGTCTCGATCAGGAGCAGGTCGACCCCGCCTTTGTGGAGCGCCCGGATCTGGTGCGCATAGGCCTCGGCGACCTCGTCGAACGTCGCGGCGCGGTAGGAGGGGTCGTCGACCTTGGGGGACAGCGACAGAGAGACGTTGAGCGGGCCGACCGAGCCGGCGACGAAGCGCGGGCTGCCGGTCTCGGCCTCCCACTCGTCCGCGGCAGCGCGCGCGAGCCGCGCGCCCGCGAGGTTCATCTCCTCGACGACCCGGGCGTCGAGCCCGTAGTCGGCCTGGCCGATCGTCGTCGCCGTGAACGTGTTCGTCGTCGCGATGTCGGCTCCGGCGGCGAAGTACTCGCCGTGGATGCGGGAGATCAGCTCGGGCTGCGTGATGTTGAGGAGGTCAGGGTCGCCCTCCAGGTCGTGGCTGTGGTCGCGGAACCACTCGCCGCGATAACCCTCCTCCCCGCGCACCTCGCGCTGCAGGAGCACGCCCCATGAGCCGTCGAGGACGGCGATGCGCTGCCTGAGGATGGATTCGAGCCGTTCCCGCGTATCCTGCACCTTCGCTCCTTACCAACAGGCCCGGGAGCGGCGCTCTCGGGCGCTTTAGGCGTTTGTTGACCCGGTCGCCAAGCTGCCTGTCAAAGCTCTCCGGTGCCCGAAACGCTAGCAGCCGAGGCGCGCGGCACCCGCCGCGTGGGGCCTGCGGCGGACGTTAGGGTGCCGCTTCGTGGCGGAGGTACACGACGGCGCGTCGCTGCGCGCGACACTGCTCGAGATCGCGAGCGACTTCTCCTTCACGTGGATTGCGGAGACGCGGCTGCTGTTCGAGGCGCTCGAGCCGCGACGCTTCGCCGAGCTGCACCACAACCCGACCGCGCTCCTCTCCGAACTGACCGACGACGACCTCGAGCGAGCCCTCACGCCCGACTATCTCGAGCGGCTGGCGCGGGTCCGGGGTCGCCTGGCCCGTGACCGCGGCGAGGAGACGTGGTGGCGAAGCCGGAGCGCACCGGCCGACCTGATCGTCGCCTACTTCTCGGCGGAGTTCGGGCTCGACGAGAGTCTCCCCATCTACTCCGGCGGGCTCGGGGTGCTCGCCGGCGACTACCTCAAGGCCGCGTCCGAGCTCGGCATCCCGCTCGTCGGGATCGGGCTCTTCTACCGCCGCGGCTACTTCCGCCAGCAGCTCGACGAGCACGACCGGCAGGTCGAGCGCTACCCGCGCAACGACCCGAGCCGGCTGCCGCTCGAGCTCGTGCCGATGGCGCCGGTCATCGAGCTCGCGGACGACAACGGCGATCTCGTGCCGGTGCGGCTCGGCGTCTGGCGCGTGCGCGTCGGGCGGGTCTCGCTCTATCTCCTCGACACGAAGATCGAGGGGAACCCCACCTGGTCGCGCGACGTCACGGACATCCTCTACGGCGGCGACCGCGAGAACCGGCTGCGGCAGGAGCTCGTGCTCGGCGTCGGCGGCGTCCGCGTGCTGCGGCGGCTCGGCCTCGAGCCGACGGTCTTCCACCTGAACGAGGGGCATTCTGCGTTCCTCCAGCTCGAGCGCATGCGCGAGCTCGTGGAGGATCAGGGACTGTCGGCCGGCGAGGCACTCGAGCGCCTGCGCGCGTCGACTGTCTTCACCACGCACACGCCGGTTCCGGCGGGGAACGAGGTGTTCGACGGGGAGCTCGTGCGGCGGAACCTCGACGGCCTCGTCGAGCGCTGCGGGCTCTCCTGGGACGAGTTCCTCGCGCTCGGGAAGGTCGAGCCGGGCGAGAAGGGCTTCGGGCTGACGCCCTTCGCGCTGCGCACGTCGCAGTACGCGAACGCCGTCTCGGAGCTGCACGGCTCCGTCTCGCGCGAGATGTGGCACGGGCTCTGGCCCGAGCAGCGCGTCGACCAGGTTCCGATCACGTCGGTCACGAACGGCGTCCACCAGCGGACGTGGATCTCCGACGACCTCGAGGTGCAGCTCGGCGACACCGATCCGCAGTTCGAGCGCGCGCGTACGGCTGCCGCAGCGGAGCTCTGGGCCGCGCACCGCAATGCGAAGCAGCGCCTGTTCGACTTCGTCGCCACGACGCGGGGCGTGCGCGAGCTCGACCCAGAAGTCCTCACGATCGGCTTCGCGCGCCGCTTCGCCACGTACAAGCGCGCGAGCCTCCTCTTCAGCCGGCCCGAGCGGCTTGCGCTGCTCCTCGCCGATCCCGAGCGCCCGATCCAGGTGCTCGTCGCGGGGAAGGCGCATCCGGCGGACGAGGACGGGAAGGATCTGATCCAGCTCGTCGTGGACTTCGCGCGGGAGCCCGCGGCGGCCGGCCGCGTCGTGTTCCTCGAGGACTACGAGATGACGCTCGCGCGCCGGCTCGTGCAGGGCGTCGACGTCTGGCTCAACACGCCGCGGCGACCGTTCGAGGCGTCGGGCACCTCGGGGATGAAGGCGGCGCTGAACGGCGTGCTCAACTGCTCGATCCTCGACGGCTGGTGGGCCGAGGCGTACTCGCCGGAGTGCGGGTTCGCGATCGACGGCGCCGCGGCGGATGCGACCGAGGCCGAGCAGGACGAAGCCGATGCCGCGGCGCTCTACGCGGTGCTCGAGGAGCAGGTGCTCCCCGCGTACTACGAGCGGGACGAGAGCGGCCTGCCGCAGCGCTGGGTCGCCCTGATGCGGGAGTCGATCGCCGAGCTCGGGCCGCGCTTCGGCACCGCCCGGATGGCGGCGGAGTACGTCGAGCGGCTCTACCTGCCGGCGCACGAAGACGCGCCGCAGGCCGCCAGCCGGGTCGCGTAGCTCTGCCTGCCGCGCCGCGGTCGGCAACGCTCCGGCACGGAACTGCGACCTCGTCGCGAGGGTTTCGGCGATACGCTCGGTCGCGAGGGCGGAGGGATCACGTCCCCGCCCTTTGGGTGGGGCGTGCGGTTTCGACGGGTTCGAGGAAGGCGCGCCGCACCCGAGCGCGCCTCCCTCCCGCTCGCGCCTCAGGCGGCGGCGGCCGCCGTCCGCATCCGCGCGCGAGAACCGAGCAGCACGAAGAGGCTCGTGCCGAGCGTCCAGATCGGCAGGCCGAGGATCAGACCGATCCACCCCACAGGCCCGACGAACCTCTGGGCGGGGAACCGCGAGCAGGCGCGCGAGTGGCTCGAGCGCGCGATCGCGCACACCCTCGAGCTCGGCTTCAAGGAAGTGATGGCATACGCGCTCGCGACCTACACTCGCCTCTGCCTCCATGAAGACGACCCCGAGCGGGCGGCGTACCTGGCCGGGATCGCCGACGGCCTGCTGCGCGACGCCGGGCTCGAGCTCCAGCCGCAGGAGCAGGTGCTGTTCGAAGGGGCCAAGGCGACGGCGCAGGAGCGGCTAGGCCAGGAGTACGCCGCGATCCACGACGCGGCCATGGACGCTCCCCTGGAGGAGGCGCTTCGCCAGGGCTCGGTACTCGCCGAGACGCCTGCCTCGCCCTAGGATCGAGGGGTGAACGAGGACGGCTCACCGGATTTCGAGCAGCTCGTAAGCGACGCGCTCGACGACCTGCCCGACGACATCCGGGGCCTGATGACGAACGTCGCCGTCACGGTCGAGGACGAGCCGCCTCCCGGGCAGAACCTCCTCGGCCTCTACCAGGGCGTTCCCTGGAGCAGGCGCGGGCCGTACTACTCGGGCGCGCTGCCGGACAAGATCACGATCTACCGCGTGCCGCTGGAGCGAATCTCGGCGGGGATCCCGGGCGGCTCCGCTTCATGGTGCGCCGCACCGTCTTCCACGAGATCGCGCACCACTTCGGCATCAGCGACCAGCGGCTCGTCGACATCGACCGCTACTGAAGCCGGGCGAAGAGCTGCGCTCTTCGCCCGGTCTTGACGAAACTGCGCGCACGGGAGACGCGGTCTCCCGTGCGCTCCGTGCTGAGGGCACATTGGGTTGGCTCGCTTCCGGCGCCTCGTTCCGTCGCGGCGTCGTAACCGCCCTGGAATGGCCATTCTCTGTAGAAGCACACGCCGACCCGGCGATCCTCGGACGCCTCGCGCTGGAACTAAGTCGGTAGCTCACGCTCCGGGGAGCGGGATTGGCCCATAGCCAGTTTCGCACGTTATCTCGGCATGGAAGGTCAGCGCCACACTGTTGCTGGCGGGATTAGCCATCACGACGTCATAACCGTCCAATGTCGTTCCGTCGCTTGTATCCCAGGCGATCCCCACCAGGTAGCCGGGTGGGCCGCTTGTCTGGAAGAAGTTGCCCGCGATGGGGTACGACCCGTCCGGGCACAGCGCCGACGATGTTTGCTCGGCGCCTGGCAGGACATCGACGCTAGGGCCTTTGGCCAGGGAGAAGGTGATAGCCGTTCCGTTGGTGCCCGGTACCCCCTGTATCCCCTGTACACCCTGTACACCCTGTACGCCCTGTACCCCCCGGGGTCCCCGGCTCCCCTGCAGCGATGTAATCGCTGCCTTCGTGAGCTTCGTCGCAGGGATCGAGTGGTTCTTGATGTTCTGGCCGTCGATGAGCTTCGTGGCGGCCACGGCCGATCCGGACGCCACTACGGCAGCCACGATGGCTGCGATGAGTGCTGACCTCATGCCTCTCTCCTCGCCGCGGCTGCGCTGGGCAACCTCTATGGATGAACGACCCCGTCCCTCGTTGGTGAAGCCGGCTTTCACCATAGGAGGTCTCGACCGACTATTCAATCGGAAGACGAACGGACCGTTTCGCCAATCGCTCCAAGGGCCGGAGGCTAAGACAGCCGCGACAACGGTGACTTAGCCGCAGGCCGCACTGCGCTCGCGCCGGCCTCTGCCGAGCGCGAGCGCACGACACACGCCTCCCACCCAACAGAGCCTCAAAGCAAAACAGCACGAAGCGGGCCGGAAACCGCGCTTTCCGGTCCGCGCAGTTCCGTTTCTACACCGGGCGAAGAGCGCAGCTCTTCGCCCGGTCTAGCTCGCGCCCGAAACGGTGAGCTGGTTTTCGGCGTGCCGGATCCGCTGCTCGAGCTGCCAGCGATCCGCGGTGGAGTCGCCCGCATCGACCTTCGCGAGCTCCTCCTGCGCTTCCTCGAGTTGCCGGTGAGCGCGCTCCTGGTCGATGTCTCCGGCCGCGACGGCGTCGTCGACGAGCGCGATCGCGCGGTTCTCGAGCACCTGGAAGAAGCCCGGGCCGGTCGCGAACTCGCGCACCTCGCCGTCGCCCACGTGGACGCGTGTCGAGCCCGCGCGCAGCATCGCCACGAGCGGGGCGTGCCGCGCGAGGACGCCGATCTCCCCCGCCGCGCCGGGCACGATCAGCATCTCGGCCTCGCCTTCGAACGCCGGGCCTTCCGGCGTCACGACCGAGACCGGGAAGAGCGGATGATCCGGCACCTCGACTCCTACGCGGGAGCGCCGGCCGTCTCGGCCTCGGCGGCGTCCGCGGCGTCGGACTGCTCGTCGGCCTCGCGCTCCGCGGCCGCTTCCGGCTCCTCGCCGCCGAGCTGCTTCGCGCGCTCCACCGCCTGCTCGATCGGGCCGACCATGTAGAACGCCTGCTCGGGCAGCTCGTCGTGCTTGCCGTCGAGGATCTCGGTGAAGCCGCGGATCGTGTCCTCGAGCTTCACGTACTCGCCCGGCGTGCCGGTGAACTGCTCGGCGACGAAGTTCGGCTGCGAGAGGAAGCGCTCGATCTTGCGGGCGCGCTGCACGACGAGCTTGTCCTCGTCGGAGAGCTCGTCGATGCCGAGGATGGCGATGATGTCCTGCAGGTCGGTGTAGCGCTGCAGCACCTCCTGCACGCGGGTCGCGCGTCGTGTAGTGCGTCTTCGGAGACGATGCCCGGCTGCAGCGCGCGCGAGGTCGAGCGCAGCGGGTCCACCGCCGGATAGATCCCCTTCTCGACGATGCTGCGGTCGAGCACGGTCGTCGAGTCGAGGTGCGCGAACGTGTTCGCCGGAGCCGGGTCGGTGAGGTCGTCGGCAGGCACGTAGATCGCCTGCACCGAGGTGACCGAGCCGGTGCGCGTCGACGTGATCCGCTCCTGCAGCTGCCCCATCTCGGTCGCGAGCGTCGGCTGATAGCCGACGGCGCTCGGCATGCGGCCGAGCAGCGCCGACACCTCGGAGCCCGCCTGCACGAAGCGGAAGATGTTGTCGATGAAGAGCAGGACGTCCTGGCCCTGGTCGCGGAAGTACTCCGCCATCGTCAGGCCGGACAGCCCGACGCGCAGGCGCGCGCCCGGCGGCTCGTTCATCTGGCCGTAGACACATCGCGACCTTGTCGATGCACGCCCGACTCCGTCATCTCGAGCATCAGGTCGTTGCCCTCGCGCGTGCGCTCGCCGACGCCGGAGAAGACCGAGACGCCGCCGTGCTGCAGCGCGACGTTGTGGATCAGCTCCTGGATCAGGACGGTCTTGCCGGTGCCGGCGCCGCCGAAGAGGCCGACCTTGCCGCCGCGGACGTACGGCGCGATCAGGTCGACGACCTTGATGCCCGTCTCGAAGATCTCGATCGTCGGGGAGAGCTCGCCGAAGGCCGGCGGGTCGCGGTGGATCGGCCAGCGCTCGCCCTTCGACGGCCTCCTTGCCGTCGATGGGGTCGCCGATCACGTTCCAGATGCGGCCGAGCGTCTGGTCGCCGACGGGCACGGAGATCGGCCGCTCGGTGTCCACGATCTCGACGCCGCGCGCGAGGCCGTCGGTCGTGTCCATCGCGACGGCGCGGACGCGATCGTCGCCGAGATGCTGCTGCACCTCCGCGATCAGCTCGCGTGTCGCCGCCCTCCTCGGGGACCTCGACGCTGAGCGCGTGGTTGATCTCGGGCAGCCGGTCCGGGAAGACGGCGTCGAGCACGACGCCCTTGATCTCGACGATCTTTCCCGTGTTCTTGCCGTTGCTCTTGTCGGCCACTGAGTCTCCCCGTGCTCGAGTTCGGCGCGCTCGCGGGCGGCCGCAGGCACGCGCACTCTAGCCAAGCGCCTCAGCCGCCAGACGGGGAAGCGACGGCCTCGACGTGCTCGTGCGAAGGCCACAGGCCGGCGGGTGCATCGACCAGCCGGGCGAGCGCGTCGATGAGCGGCTCGTACTCCGCGCGGCGGCGACAGAAGCGCTGCCACGCGAGGTCGTGGTCGTCCACGAGAACGACCCCGACGCCCTCGAGGTGGGCGAGCACGCGCTCGAACGCCGTCCGGTCGACGGGCTTCACCTCCCCGACCGGCACGCGGTAGTCGAAGAAGCCCCGGAGCCGCCGGACCGCCCCGAGCGCGGCCCGGTAGAACATCCACGCGGCCGCATTTCCCGCGCCCGGACGCCTGGATCGCCGAGAGCCGGAAGTTCGCCGCCTCGAGCAGGGTCGCCGTCGCCGTCACCCACGAGTGCCACGGCTCGGACGAGCGAAAGAACACGAGCATCGGGTGCGTGTAGTGCGTCTCCCCCACGTCCACGATCCAGCGCTCCCATTCCGGCCACAGCGCGTCGAGCGTCTCGATCCCCGCGAACACGTGGTGGCGCTCGATCAGGGTCAGCGCGTCGGGAGGAGACCCCGCTCGCGCGTCGAGCATCGCGACCACCGCTTCGCGGCGCGCGAAGGCGGTGTTGAGCACCGGGAGGTACGTGATCACGAGCGCGAGCAGCCCGATCCCGACCGTCGCCTCGGCGAAGGCCACGATCGCGCCGCCGACCCCGTCCGGGCGGTCGAAGCCGAGGGTGAAGAGCGACGAGCCGCTCACGACGACCGCATCGCCGAAGCCGCCGCCGTCGATCGCCCAGAAGATGGCCGAGAAGCCGAGCAGGCTCATGACGAGCCAGAGCAGAGGCAGCCCGATCACCGCGATCGGCGCCCCGTAGACCATGATCGCGTCGGCCGCCTCCCGCTCCACGGCGCCGCGCGCGTGCGCGAACCAGCGCAGGAGGCGGAAGACCCAGTAGAAGACGACCCGCGAGCGAAGCTGGACCCCGCGCGGCACGACGAACGCCCGCAGCGCCTCGAGCAGCACGAAGCCGACGAGCACCGCGCCGGCCACCGCCGCGAGGACACGCACCGCCTCCACGCCGCGAGCCTACCCCCGTGCGAAGCTTCGGGCCATGGCCGAGACAGACGTCTCCGCGGCTCCGTTCAGCGGCCGCACGGCGTGGACGCGGAACCTCCAGACACCGCTTCGCGCCTTCCTCAACACCGAGACCGGCAGCGCCGCCGTCCTCCTCGCCGCGGTCGTCGCGGCGCTCGTCTGGGCGAACGTCGATCACGCGTCGTACGAGCGCGTCTGGACGACGACGCTCTCGATCCACTTCGGCGCGCACTCGATCTCGATGGACCTGCGCGGCTGGATCAACGGCGGCCTGATGGCCTTCTTCTTCTTCGTGATCGGGCTGGAGGCGCGGCGCGAGTTCGATCTCGGCGAGCTGCGCGAACGTCGGCGCGTGGCGCTGCCGCTCCTGGCCGGGCTCGGCGGGATGGTCGTGCCCGTCGGGATCTATCTGGCGATCAATGCGGGCGACGACTCGATCCACGGCTGGGGAGCGGCGATGTCGACGGACACGGCGTTCGCGCTCGGGCTGCTCGCGCTCGTGGGATCCGGCCTCCCGGACCGCCTGCGTGCGTATCTCCTGACGGTCGCGGTCGTCGACGACATGATCGCGCTGCTCGTGATCGCGATCGCCTACAGCGGGTCGATCGCGGTCGTCCCGCTCCTCGTCGCGTTCGGCCTGTTCGGCTGCATCCTCCTCGTCCGCGCGGCAGACATCCATCTGGGCGCCGTCTACTTCGTGCTCGGCACGGCGGTCTGGGTCGCGTTCTACGAATCCGGGGTGGACCCGGTCGTCGCAGGCCTCATGGGCGGCGTGATCGCGCTCGCCTACCCGGCCCAGCGGAGCGACCTCGAGCGCGCGACCGACGTCTTCCGCCTCTTCCGGGAGCAGCCGACAGGCGAGCTCTCGCGGACGGCGCGGTCCGCGCTGCGGTCGGCCGTCTCCCCGAACGAGCGGCTGCAGTCGCTCTGGCATCCGTGGACGAGCTACGCGATCGTGCCGCTCTTCGCGCTCGCGAACGCCGGCGTCCACCTGAGCGCCGGCTTCCTCTCGACGGCGTACTCGTCGCCGGTGACGCTCGGAATCATCTTCGGCTACGTGCTCGGCAAGCCGATCGGGATCGTCGGCGCCACCTGGCTCGCGACGAAGCTCAGCCGCGGCCGCCTGCGCGCACCGGTCGGCTGGGCGTCGGTCGCCGGCGCGGGGACGATCGCGGGGATCGGCTTCACCGTCTCGATCCTCATCGCCGATCTCGCGTTCCACGGAGCCGCGCTCGACGAGGCGAAAGTGGGAGTCCTGAGCGCGGCGCTGATCGCCGCCACGCTCACCTGGCTCGTCGTCCTCGTGACGAAGAGGCTGCCGCGGCGGCAGCGGATCCGCGCTCTGCTCGGGACGCCCGATCTCATCGTCGACCTCGCGGATCCGGTCGACCCGGAGCGCGATCACATCCGCGGCTCCCTCGACGCGCCCGTCACCGTGCTCGAGTACGGCGACTTCGAGTGTCCGTACTGCGGCCAGGCGGAGCCGGTCCTGCGGGAGCTGCTCCGCGAGCACGGCGACGTCGCATACGTCTGGCGGCACCTACCGCTGAACGACGTCCACCCGAGCGCGCAGCAGGCAGCCGAAGCCGCCGAGGCAGCCGCGAACCAGGACGCGTTCTGGGAGATGCACGACCTGCTCCTCGAGCACCAGGACGCGCTCGGCTTTCGCAATCTCCTGGGCTATGCCGGGCAGCTGGGGCTCGACGTCGACCGCTTCGAGAAGGACCTGCGGACGAGAGACGGTGCCGGCCGCATCGCGCAGGACGTCGACTCAGCCGACCTCTCGGCGGTCTCGGGCACGCCGACCTTCTTCATCAACGGCCTGCGCCACTACGGCGCCTACGACATCGCCACGCTGTCGGCAGCGGTCAAGGCCGCGCGAGCACGCGAGCTCGTCCGGCCTACCGCCTGAGCTGGTGACGTGATTCTCGCCCGGGCCAGGGTTCCGCACTGACCCCTGACGGTGGCTAGCTCCGCGTGCGGTCGCGCTCGTTCACGCGCCAAAGGAGGTAGCTGAGGACGAGGAGGACGAGGAATAACACCAAGCCGCCGAAGTAGAGAAACTCGTTCAGAGCCGCATGCCCCTGAGAGATTGATTCCACGTCGTCGAGTTGTCCCGCCCCTCCCAACCACCAGTAGGCGACGTCTGCGAGCAGGGCGAACCAACCAATGCGGAGCCACGCGCTCAGGGACACGAGGCGATTTTCGCATTCAGCGGACGGGTCGTTCACCTGGGCGAGCGTCCTCACGCCCGAATGGCGGCGGGCGCGAGGTTGAGACAAGCGCGGGCGGCTTACCACCGCGCCGGACATGGCCCGGTGCCGGGCACCGCGTCATGTCCATTCGAGACAGGACTAGGCGCGAAACCGGTTCCGCACCTCTGTCGATGGCCGCTTCGGCCACGTCTCGGTGTCTGACACCGGACGTGGCCGCGCTAGCCGGTGAGCGCGTCCGCGCCGGCGACGACTTCCAGGATTTCCTGGGTGATCTCCGCCTGCCGGGCGCGGTTCAGGGAGAGCGTCAGAGTGTCGATCAGCTCGCCGGCGTTCTTCGAGGCGCTTCGCATCGCGGCCATCTGCGAGGCGAGGAACGCGGCCGCCGACTCGAGCAGCGCGCGGTAGATCTCCGTCTCGAGATAGACGGGCAGGAGCCGCTGGAGGATCTGCTCCGGCTCCGGCTCGTAGATGAAGTCGGCGCTCGGGCCGTCTCCTCGCGCTCCTCCTCGCCGGCCAGCACCTCCTCGCGGATCGGCAGCAGGTCGGTCGTCGTCACCCGCTGGACGAGCGCCGACTCGTAGCGGTTGTAGATGAGGACGACCCGGTCGACCTCCTCCGCCTCGTACAGCTCGGCGACCTTGTGGCCGACCGCCTGCGCGTCGTGGTAGCCCGGCTTGTCGGCGAAGCCGGCCCACTGGGCGGTGAGCTCGTAGCGGCGGAAGCGGAGCGTCGAGGCGCCCTTGCGCCCCACCGCGAGCCACACGACCTCCTGCCCCTCGGCCCGCGCGCGCCGCTCGAGCTCGAACGCCCGCCGCAGCACCTGCCCGTTGAAGGGCCCGGCCAGCCCGCGGTCGCCCGTCACCACGACGAAAGCCACCCGCCGCACCTCGTCGCGCTGCTGCAGGAGCGCGAGGTTTCGCAACGAGGACGCCGCCTGCGCCGTGCCGATCATCAGCTCCTGCATCCGGTCGGCATACGGGCGCATCTCCTCGATGCGGGTCTGCGCGCGACGCAGCCGCGCGCCGGCCACGAGCTCGAGGGCCTTCGTGATCTTGCGCGTGTTGCGGACGGACGCGATCCGCCGCCGGAGGTCCTGGAGGGACGCCACTAGGTGAGCGCGTCCTCGCCCTCGACGTTGAAGCCGTTCTTGAACTTCTCGATCTCGCCCTTCAGCTGCTCGGCGAGCTCGTCCGGCAGCTCGCCCGTCTCGCGGATCTGCCTGTAGATCTCGCCCTCCGCGCGGAGGTGCTCGCGCAGCTCGTCCTGGAACCGCGAGACCTGTGGCGTCGGGATGTCGTCGAGGTAGCCCTCGTTGCCGGCGAAGATCCCGGCGACCTGCTCCTCCATCGGCCACGGCTGGTACTGCGGCTGGTTCAGCGTCGCGACCATCTTCGCGCCGCGGGTCAGCGCCTGCTGCGTCGCGCGGTCGAGCTCCGAGCCGAACTGCGCGAACGCCTCGAGCTCGCGGTACTGCGCGAGGTCGAGCCGCAGGCGTCCCGCGACCTTCCGCATCGCCTTCGTCTGCGCCGAGGCGCCGACACGCGAGACCGAGATGCCGACGTTCACCGCCGGGCGGACGCCCGAGTAGAAGAGCTCCGACTGCAGGAAGATCTGCCCGTCGGTGATCGAGATCACGTTGGTCGGGATGTACGCCGAGACGTCGCCGGCCTGCGTCTCGATGATCGGCAACGCGGTCAGCGAGCCGCCGCCGTTCTCCTCGTTGAGCTTGCACGCGCGCTCGAGCAGCCGCGAGTGGAGGTAGAAGACGTCGCCCGGGAACGCCTCGCGGCCCGGCGGCCTCCGCAGCAGCAGCGAGAGCTGGCGGTACGCGTCGGCGTGCTTCGAGAGGTCGTCGTACATCACGAGCGCGTGCTTGCCGTTGAAGAGGAAGTACTCGCCCATCGCGCAGCCGGCGAACGGCGCCATCCACTTGATCGGCGCGGCCTCGTGCGCGGCGGCGGTGACGATCGTCGTGTACTCCATCGCTCCCTCGTCGCGCAGCCGCTCGTAGATGCCGGCGACGGTCGACGCCTTCTGGCCGATCGAGACGTAGATGCAGTGGACGTCGGTGTCGCGCTGGTTGAGGATCGTGTCGATCAGGATCGCCGTCTTGCCCGTCGAGCGGTCGCCGATGATCAGCTCGCGCTGGCCGCGGCCGACGTTCGTCATCGAGTCGATCGCCTTGATGCCGGTCATCAGCGGCTCCTTCACCGGCTGGCGCGCGACCACCCCCGGCGCCTTGAACTCGAGCGGGCGCCTCTCGTCCGCCTCGATCGGCCCGCGGCCGTCGAGCGGGTTGCCGAGCGGGTCGACGACGCGTCCGAGCAGCGCCTCGCCGACGGGGACGCTCGCCACGCGGCCCGTGCGCCGCGCCGGCTCGCCCTCGCTCACCTGCTCCCACTCGCCGAAGAGCGCGGCGCCGACGTCGTCCTCCTCGAGGTTGAAGGCCAGGCCGGTGACCCCGTGCTCGAGCTCGAGCATCTCCATCGCGACCGCGTTCTCGAGCCCGTAGATCCGGGCGATGCCGTCGCCGATCTGGAGGACGGTGCCGACCTCGGCCAGGTCGGTCTCGACGTCGTACTGCTCGATCCGCTGGCGCAGGATCGACGTGATCTCTTCCGGTCTCAGCTTCACAGGTGCGTCAGCTCCTCACGAGTTCGGTTCTCAGTCGTTCCAGTCTCCCGCGCACGCTCGCGTCGACGCGCAGCGAGCCCGCCTGCAGGACGATGCCGCCCACCAGGTCGGGGTCGACCTTCTGCGTCGCCTCGACCTTGCGGCCCGCCGCGTCCTCGATCTGCTTCAGGATCGCCTTGGTCTCGGCGTCGGTCAGCTCGCGCGCCGTCGTCAGCTCGACGGTGAGGCGCCGCTCCTCGCGCGCCAACAGCCGCTCGAACTCCTTCGCCATCTCCTCGAGCTCCCCCGCGCGGCCCTTCTCGGCCACCAGTTGGAGGAAGTTCGCGAACAGGGGCTCCTGGTCGCCCGCGAGGTCGTCGAGGATCGCGGCCTTCGCGCTCGGCTCGAGCTGCGGGTTGCGCAGGACGGCGCGCAGCTCCGGCGACTCGGCGATCGCGGCCGCGAAGTCGGCGAGCGCCTCGTGCACCTGCGCGAGCCGGCCTGCGTCCTTGGCGGCGCCGAAGAGCGCCTCGGCGTAGATGCGGTCTGCGACTGCCAAGGCTAGGCCGACTCCTCCAGGCGGGAGAAGTCGAGGCCCGCGATCGCCTCTTCGATCAGCTGCTGGTCCTGCTCGGCGTCGAGCGTCCGCCCGACGACCCGCGACGCCGCCTCCAGCGTGAGGTCCGCGACCTCGGCGCGGATCTGCTGGAGCGCCCGCGCGGTCTCGGCGGCGATCTCCTTGCGCGTCTCCTCGAGCCGGCGCTGCCGCTCGGCGTCGGTCTCCTCGCGCATCCGCTGCTCCATCGACTCGCGGGTCTTGCGCGCCTCGGCGAGGATCGCCTCACCCTGGCCGCGCGCCTCCGCGATCAGCTTGCGGTGCTCCTCGAGCAGGCGCTCGGCCTCGTCGCGGGCGTTGTCCGCCGCCTCGATCGAGTGCTGGATCGACTCCTGGCGCTTCTCGATCAGGTGCTGGATCGGGCCGAACGCGTACCGCTTGAGCACCCAGAGCGAGACCAGGAAGACAGACGATCGTCCAGATCATCAGCCCCGGCGTGACCGAGATCAGTGGGTTCGACGCAACGATCACTTGACCAGCACGTACGCGAGGATCGAGCCGAGCAGGCCGTAGAAGACGACGGCCTCGGTCAGGGCGAAGCCGAGCCACTGGATGCCCTGGAGCTCACTGCGCAGCTCGGGCTGGCGGGCGACGGACTGGATCATCGAGCCGAAGATGATCCCGATGCCGACGCCGGCGCCGGCTGCCCCGAGCCCGACTCCGAGCGCGAGGCCGATCGCCTTGCCGGCTTTCGTGACGTCGCCGGTGGTGGCGGCGAGGATGTAGCCGATCATGTCGTTTCCTCCTTAGTGCTCCGGCTCGATGGCCGAGCCGATGTAGATGGCGGACAGGGCGGCGAAGATGAACGCCTGGATCCCGACGACGATCACGACCTCGAAGATGTAGAAGATCGTCGCAGGGATGATCACGAACACGAGGGCCAGGGACTCGAAGATGAAGATCAGGCCGAGGAACGTGAGGATCAGGATGTGGCCCGCGAGCATGTTCGCGAAGAGCCGGACGCTCAGCGAGATCAGCCGCATGAACTGGCCGAGGATCTCGAGCGGCACGATCAGGAGCAGGAGCCCCTTCGGCGCCTCGGGAATCCAGCTCTTGAAGTAGCGCCCGGCGCCGTTCCACCGGATCCCCTCGTAATGCGTGAAGACGAAGGTCAGGAGGGCGAGGGCGAGCGTCACCGAGAGCGACGACGTGGCCGCGTAGATCCCCCACGTCGGGATGTGGTGCCAGGTCTCGCCGGTGACCGGCAGCGGGATGAAGCCGAGCAGGTTGACCGCGAAGATGAAGAGGAGCAGTGACGCGACGTAGGGGAACCAGCGCCCGATCGCCTTGGTCGGGAGCCCCTGCTCGGCGATCTGCGTCTGCGCGAGCTCGTACAGGGCCTCGCCGATCGTCTGCCGCTTGCCGGGCAGGAGCGCGAGCCGGCTGCGCATGGTGAAGATCCCGATCGCGATCGTGAGCAACGCCCCCAGCATCAGGTAGACGACCGCCTTCGTGATCGAGAGGTCGATCGGCCCGAGGTGGATCGGGATCCAGTCGTGCTGCTGGAACTCGGTCGTCGGGTCGAAGTTCCCCCGCGCCAGCGCGGCCGGCGGCGCGAGCAGCGCGAGCGCCGCGCAGGCGAGCAGGATCCGGAGCCTCGTCACAGCGACGGCGTTCCGAAGTAGGTGGCGAGCGAGAGACCGAGCTCGAACGTGTACGCGAGGCCGTAGGTCAGCAAGGTCGCCAGCGCGAGGTCGCGGTCAGCGGCGAGCGCCGCGAAGAGCACGACGAGCAGGGCGATCAGCTTGAAGAAGAGCGCGAAGGCCTGGATGCCGGAGCTGGCCGGGCTGCTGCCCGGTCTCGAGCGCGCGCGGACGACGAAGAGGTCGAGCACATGGAGGCCGAGCCACAACAGTGCGGCGAGCGCCCAGCCGGCGATGCTCCACCCGACCAGCGTGACCACGGGCAGCAGGAGAGCGATCACGACCGTCGCCGCCGGCCGCGGGCAGCAGGTGATCCGGCTCCGAGCGTCGCGTCGAGAAGAGGTGGCCGAGCATCAGCTCAGGTCTCCGTAGCGGACGTACACCGCGACGATTCCGCCGAGAATCCCGATAACGGCCCCACAAAGCGCCCCGATCGCGCCCGAGCCGAGAGCCAGGCCGAGCAGCACACCGACGCCGATGCAGGCCACGAGCACGGCTAGGAGAACGCCACCGGCCCCAGCGGCGCTGAACTGCGACGCGGTCGTCCCCTGCATCCGGGGCGAGAATAGCAGCGTCGGAGGCCCCGCGAACCGGTACTTTGTGACACCCGAAACCCGCATGAATAGCCAACCTCGCCTCTTGCTAGTTCACGGTTCCGTGGTCAACGCGGACCTGACCTGGAGCGCCCAGAAACCGCTCGCCGGCCGGTTCGAGATCGTGGCGCCGAACCGGCGCGGCTTCCCGCCCGGGCCTGACGTCGAGCAGGTCGACTTCGAGGACGAGGCGGTTTGGCTCGAGCAGTTCCTCGCGCCGGGAACGCACCTCGTCGGCCACTCCTACGGCGGCGTGATCGCGCTGCTCGCGGCGGCGCGCCGTCCGGAGCTCCTTCGCTCGCTGACCGTGATCGAGCCGCCGGCGTTCGGCGCCGCGCGCGGCCTTCCCGCGGCCGACGAGTTCATGGCGCAGGTCGAGGAGCACTGGACGCACGGCCCGCGCGACCCGGGCGAGTTCCTGCGCGGCTTTCTCTCGACTCGTCGGCTCCTCCGGCCCCGCCCGGCGACTTCACGCCCGAGCTCCTGCAGGGCGCGCGGACGCTGATGGTCGAACGCCCGCCCTCCGAGGCGGTGATCCCTTTCGACGCGCTCTCGCGCGCGCCGTTCCCGAAGCTCGTCGTCTCGGGCGGGCACAGCCCGGCCTTCGAGGCCGTTGTGCGACGTGCTCGAGGAGCGGCTCGGCGCCGAGCGCGCCGTCCTCCCGGGCGCGGGCCACTCGGTGCAGCGGCTCGGCGAGCCGTTCAACGAGCTGCTGGCGAGCTTCGTCGAGCGCGCCGAAGCAGGCTAGGTCGGCTCGAGCCGGTCGTGGAGCCGCTCGCCGGCGAGCACGCCCGGGACGAGCAGGAACGAGAGGACGATCAAGGCGCCGCCGAACCCCGCCACGACCAGCAGCGCCCGGACGCCGAACGCGTCGGCGAGCGGCCCGATGACCACGAGCGCGACCGGCATCAGGCTCGTCGAGACGAGCCAGTCGATGCTGTTGACCCGGCCCAGCAGGTCGCCCTCCACGCGTTCGTGGATCAGCGTCATCCAGACCACGAGACCGACGGTCGAGAGCGCCCCCATCAGGAAGCTGGCGACCATCGCCGTGGCCGCGCTCGTCGCGAAGCCGAAGAGTCCGACCGCCGCGACCTTCCCCGCGAGGACGAGGAAGAGTACCGTCACGGGGCGCCGCGGGCTCCCGCGCGAGCCGGTCAGGAGCGCGGCGACCACGGCGCCGACGCCGCCGGCGGCATAGATGGCGCCGAGCGCCCCCGCACCGCCGCCCAGGTCGTCGCGAACGAGAACCGGGACGAGCGCCTGCACGCAGCCCCACGTGGCGAGCGTGCCCACCGCGTCCGCTCCCATCCCGGCCCAGAGCCACGGCACGCGCCGGACCCCGCGGCAGCCCCTCGCCCACCTCCTCCAGGACGGCGCGGATGCTCGTCGTCATCGCGCCGAGCGCGGTGCGTGGCACGGCCATCCGCGACAGGATCACGGCCGAGACGGCGAACGTCGCGGCGTCGCAACGCAAGCGCAGTGCCCACGCCGAGCCCGACGACGAGGGCCCCGCCAGCGCCGGTCCGGCGAGCCGCAGCGCGATCGGCCGGTTGAGCTGGTTGAGCGAGTTCGCCTGGGTGAGCACCTCGCGCTCGACGAGCTCCGGGACGATCGCGCCGTAGGCGGGCCCGAACACGGCCTCGCTCGCGCCGTAGCCGGCCACGAGGATGAACAGCTTCCAGAGCGTGAGCTCCCCGGTGAGCGAGAGCGCCGCGATGGCCCCGACGAAGACTCCCGAGACGATGTTCGCCCCGAGGAGGACGCGGCGTCGTGACAGCCGGTCCGACAGCACGCCGCCGAACAGCAGCATCGCGATGTGCGGCAGCGTGAAGGCCAGCCAGACGAGCGCCAGCGCAGTCGCGCTGTTCGACAGCGCCAGGGTCTGCCAGCCGATCGCGACGTACCAGACCCCGTCTCCGAGCAGCGAGATCGTGCTTGCCGTCCAGAGGAGGCGGAAGTCGCGGCTGGCGAAGGGCGCGAGGAAGCGCCTCATGGTGTCGCGCCGGCGTTCGCTGGGCCTGCTGGAGCCGCCGGGCTGACGGCCGCAATTATCGGCGGCTCCATCGCAGGCGTTTCAACCGCAGACGCGGGGCTAGCTGCCCCAGGCGGCTAGACGAACGTCCATAAGCGCGAACCTCCTTCCACCTACTCCCGTTCGGGGTACCCCATTCGAGGTATAGGCTGGCACAACCGTTGACTCTCGTCAACCGTCCCGAGGACCCGAGTAACGCTGGACCTTTAGCCAGGCGGTTTTTGGCTAGGCGATCTTGCGCAGCGGATCGTCGGGCCTGCGCCGCCGCTGGATCCGGTTGCCGAGCTTCACGATCTCGAGCACGTAGACGACGTAGACCGAGAAGAGCACCGCCGCCAGGCCGATTGCCGCGGCGAGCGCCGTCCACCAGGGATGCCAGACGCCGTGGGCGCGGAACGGGACGAACCGCGTCGCAAACGCCGCGGCCGCGAGCGTGATGCACCATGCCCAGATCGTCAGCGCCGCGCGCCGCTGGGAGAAGCCCCGTCGCAGGAAGCGATGGTGCAGATGGGCCTGGTCCGCCTCGAACACGGGCTCCCCGTGCTTGAGCCGCCGCACGACCACGAACGTCGTGTCCACGATCGGGATCGCCAGCACGAGCAGCGGGAAGAACAGCGCAACGGTCGCGGCCGTCTTCAGGAGGCCCTGCACCGAGATCGTGGCGAGCATGTAGCCGAGCAGCAGCGCCCCCGAGTCGCCCATGATGATCCGCGCTGGATAGAAGTTGTGGCGCAGGAAGCCGATGCAGGCGCCGAAGACGATCGCCGACAGGATGGCCGCATCGACCTTCCCGAGCGAGAGGGCGATCACGCTGAACGTCAACCCTGCGATCGCCGCGACGCCGGCGGCGAGACCGTCGAGCCCGTCGAGGAAGTTGACCATGTTCATGATCGCGACGATCCAGAGGATCGTGAGCGGGATCCCGACCGACTACGGCAACGTGTGGATGCCGACGAACGGGAGCGTGAAGCGGTTCACCCAGATGCCGAAACCGGTCGCCACGCCCGCCGCCGCGACCTGACCCGCGAGCTTCGCGTACCACGGGAGGCCGCGGAAGTCGTCGACGATGCCGACCGTGACGGCGATCGTCGCGCCGAGCAGCAGCCCCCGCGTCTCGTGGCCGACGTGGAGGAAGGCGAGCGCCGGCACGAGCATCCCGAGGAAGAGCGCAATCCCGCCGAGGCGAGGCACCGGCAGCGGGTTGATGCGCCTGCCGCCGGGGATGTCGACCACGCCGAGCCGCCGCGCCATCCCTCCCACCATGGGCGCCAGCAGGACGACGATGGCGAAGGCGACGAGCGCCCCCCAGAGGACTTCGAGGTGGTCGCCGAGCTCGTCGAGGACGCTGAGGTGCGGGCTGATCGCCGCGAGCACGCTGTCAGCGTACTTCGCGCCGGGGACGCGTTCGCCTGCGGCTTCGGCGCGACGAACCGGGTCTAGTGTCCCGGGGATGCCGATCGACTTCATGACGAACGCGCCGGTGCGCGGTGACCTCGACGTCCGCTGGATTCACGGGTCGCCTCGTGGCACACGCAACATGGATCCGGCCTTCCAGGTGCACCGCTACGACCCGCATACCTACGTGCTGCGGCAGAGCAAGGCTCTCACCGCCGAAGCTCCGTTCCTGTACCTGCTCTTCGGCAACGACCGCGCCCTCCTGCTCGACACCGGCGCGGTCAAGAAGACCGAGGGCAATCCGCTGTGCGAGACCGTCGACGCCGTCATCGAGAGCTGGCTCGACGACCATCCTCGCGAGGGCTACGAGCTGGTCGTCGCCCACACGCACGGCCATCTGGACCACGTGCAGGGAGACGGCCAGTTCGCCGATCGGCCGGCGACGACCATCGTCGACCGCGAGCTGTCTGCGGTGCAGGAGTTCTTCGGCTTCACCGGCTGGCCCGACGAGATCGTCCAGTTCGACCTGGGCGGCCGCGTGCTCGAGCTGACCGGCACCCCCGGCCACCATCGCGCGACGCTCACGATCTACGACCCCTGGAGCGGCTTCCTGATCACCGCTGACAACGTCTTGCCGGGCCGGATCTACGCGTTCGACTTTCCGGCCTTCCTCGACAGCATGGAGAGGACGGTCGAGTTCGCGCGCGCTCGCGAGGTCACGCACGTGATGGGTTGTCACATCGAGATGTCCGACCGGCCCGGCCGCGACTACCCCGCCGGCTGTTCCTACCAGCCGAACGAAGTCCCCCTGGAGATGACCGTCGAGCAGCTGATCGCCGTCCGCGACGCGGCCCGGTCCGTCGAGGGCCAGCCCGGCGCGCACACGTTCGACGACTTCCGGATCATGAACGGGCCTTACCGCCACTACCTCGTCAAGCTGCTCGCCCAGGGCCTCTGGGCGAAGGTTCGCCCGCCTCGGTATTAGCTTTGCAAGGGTTCGTCGTCGTCCTGGCCGGAGGTGCGCTGGCTTGGGCGAGTGTTCCGGAATGACCCCTGAGCCAAGCGCTTGGGACCGCACGGACGGGTTGGCTCGTACTCTCTCTAGAGGCTGGTGCTAACGAAAGGGTCCTATGACGGCGCATGTTCCCGAGCTTTCTGTCTCGCTCGACCCGCAGGTCGGGGAGGCACGGCGAAGGGGTAAGCGGAGGCGCAATGTCATCGCCGCAGTGGTGCTCGTGGCGGTTGCGTCGGGGTTGACGCTGGGACTTCGCGGATCAAACCATCCCGGCGGAGCGCCGCCTGGACTCATCGGGAGGGTCAGTCGTTGGCAAGGGGACAACTTGCGCGTGATGTATCCGCGGAGCTGGCATCTCACCGCTCGGCCGCTCACGGCGATCGCGCAGCCTGTGCAGCGCTTTGCGATTTACTCGGGTCGGAGTCCGCGTCCGATGGCGGCGCCATTGCCGAATCAGGTCATCGGGTTGGTGATGGAGCAGACAGCGATCGCGCCCAGTGACCTTCTGAAAGAGTTCCCTCGGCGTCCCACTGACTTCGCGCTCAGGCCGCCGCTCTCAGTCGAAGGCTTCCGTGGATCCTGGGGTGAGATCGTCTTCCGCGACCATCGCCGGGCGTTCTATCTCTTTGTTGGGGTCGGCGCCCACGCCCAACCGCAGCTGCCAAGACTGCTCGCTACTCTCGACACGCTGCGCATCGGGGCCTGACGCTCTCCTGGACCAGCGTTCTCTCGCCTGAGAGCACCGTGCTCAGGGGTCCCAGCGGACGCCGATCTCGCCCTCGACTCCCGGGAGCGGCAGCGATTGCGCCTCCGCCTCGACCGCGTCCCGCTGTGTGGGCGTTAGGCGGCGCCAGGACCGGACGCTCAGGTCGGCCTGGGCTCGCCGCCACGTGCCGACGAGCTCCCCGCCGACGAGGACGGCGCCCGGCCAGACGCGGGAGGTCCAGAGCTCGGCGCGTTGCGCGGCGTCGGGGACGAGGAGCTCGCGCCCGCCTCCCCAGTGGAGGAAGTAGGTGTCGCCGCTCGGCAGGAGGCGGGCGGCGGCCTCCGGCCCGGGCGGCTCGCGGAAGCCGGGCTCGTCGCGGGCGAGGATCCAGGCGTCGCCGACCGGCGTTCGCACCACCGTGAGCGACCGGCTCAACGTGTCGAACGTCGCGGCGGCCTCTGCGCCTCCGACGCCCGCCCAGGCCGAGAACGCCTCCGGCGTCGCCGGCCCGAAGACGTGCAGATATCGGCGGGCGAGCTCGCTGCGCGCCTCGTGCGGCTCGATCTCCGGCCGCGGCACCGTCCAGATCTCCGGTGTCCGCGCGCCCTCCCAGCGCAGCAGCAGCGTTCCGGTCGGGGCGGCGTACTTGATCGCGTTCCCGATGTCGAGCGCCTTCTGGACGTCGTTGTCCTTCAGTCGCCGGCCGGCCATGAAAGCGTCGACGCGCGCGGCCATGTCCTCGGCTCGCCGGCGCCGATGCGCGGCGTCGGGAAGCCTGCCCAGCGTGAAGACCGCGCGGTCGCGGGCGGGCACGGCGTACACGCTGTAACGCGGCCCCCAGAGCTGGACGAGCGACGGGTCCTCCCAGCTCGCCGGGTGCGCACCCTTGACCCGCGCGTGGATCGAGAGGAGAGCCGCTCGCGGGACGCTGTCCGTCAACCCGGCCCAGGCCGCCCGCCGCAGGGAGGCCGCCCCGGGTGGGAGGCGCGCGTCGAGCGCGCCTGCCCGTCGCCGGAAGGCCAGGATCTGGGCGCGCGTGAGCTCGAGTGGCGAGGCCGGCATCCGCCGCGAGACGATACGCCGGGACCGGAGTAGGATCGCCCCATGACCGGCCTCGAGACCCCGGCCGACCTGCTGAACAACCGCGGGTTGATCGCCGATCCCGAGGCGTTCGCGCGGGAGAAGGGCGCCGCGTCGTGGCTCTATCTCTGCGGCGAGGAGTTCGCCTCGATGGAAGGCGGCATGTCCTACGCCGACGTGGAGCGTGCCGTTCCCGTGTCGGCGAACGTCGTCTCGGACCCGCCCACTCCGCTCGATCTCGATCTCGCCCGCAAGCAGATCGAGGCGCTCGACGGCCTGCCGAGGCCAACCCTCGTGACCTGCCGGACCGGGCCTCGCTCGTCCGCCCTCATCTATCTCTACGCCGGGCTGCAGGCCGGCGCGTCGGCGGAGGACGTGCTCGCGCGCGCCGAAGCGGACGACGCCGTGTTCGTCAAGTCGGACGAGCTGCGGGCGTGGGTCGCCGAGGGCCTCGAGCAGCTCTCCTGACCGCCCCTCCCGTCACGGTCACCCGCGAGGCGGCGCGCCGCTATCTCGTCCGCCGGCACCTCCTCGCGCCAGCGCGGTCCCTCGCGGAGGACCCGACGCGGTGCTGGAGGTGATCCGGAAGCTCGGCTCGATCCAGTTCGACCCGATCGCCGTCGCGGGCCGCAACCACGACCTGATGCTGCACGCGCGCGTCGCCGGCTACGAGCCGGCCTGGTGCGACGCGCTCTACGAGCGGCGCGCGATCTTCGAGACGACGAACAAGGCGCTGTCGTTCATCCCGGCGGGCGAGTTCCCGTGGTACCGCGTGAACGGGGGCCGCAAGGGCCTGCGGTTCCACGCCGCGGCGCTCGCGGACAACGCGGCGGTCGCCGAGCGCGTGCTCGAGCGCCTGCGGGCGGACGGGCCTCTCTCCTCGGCCGACTTCGAACACGAGAGCGGCCACACGAAGGACTGGTTCGGGATGCCGGAGAACGCGGTTCGCTCGGTGCTCGAGGCGTATACCGTCGCCGGCGTGATCGGGCTCGCGCGGCGCGAGGGCAACACGCGCTACTACGACGTGATCGAGCGGCTGCTCCCGGCCGAGCTGCTCGCGCAGGAGGTGCCCGAGCGAGAGCAGCTCCGGCACAAGCAGCTCTCCCGCCACCGCGCCCACGGCCTGCTCGGCGCGGGCGGCGCCGGCGGCACGTTCGCCCGCATCGCCAACCCGGACGTCCGCAGCGAGCTGCACTCCGAGCTCGTCGAGCTCGGCGCCCTCGTGCCCGTCGAGATCGAGGGCCTGCGCGGCAAGCGGTTCGTTCCCTCCGAGGAGCGCGGACGGCTCGAGGCGCCGACGGAGCCGCCGCCTTCCGTCGCGTTCATCGCCCCGTTCGACTCGCTGCTGTGGGATACCAAGCTCCTGGCGAGCCTGTTCGGCTTCGACTTCGTGTGGGAGGGCTTCTTCAAGCCGGAGCGGCGCCGCTGGGGCTACTACGTCCTCCCGATCCTCTTCGGTGAGCGGCTCGTCGGCCGGATCGAGCCACGGATCGACCGGGAGAGGAGCCGCGTCGAGGTGCTCGGCCTCTGGTGGGAGGAGGGATTCGCGCCGCGCCGCGCCGCCGGGTTCGTCGAGGCGATGCGCGACGCGCTCGGCGCGTACCTTCGGTTCGCAGGCGCCGACCGGCTCGACTGGCCGTCACACCTCCGGGCGGAAAGGCGATTATTCCCGGCATGACGTCGCAACGCGACAAGGTTGAGGTCTTTCACCGCTTGCACGCCGACGGCTGCTTCGTGATGCCGAATCCCTGGGACGTCGGCAGCGCGGTGATCCTCGAGCAGTTGGGATTCGAGGCGCTGGCGACGACGAGCGCCGGCTTCGCCTGGGCGATTGCCCGCCCCGACCAGGGAGTCGAGCGTGCCGAGATGCTGGAGCACCTCGCCGAGATCGCGAGTGCGGTCGAGGTCCCGGTGAGCGCGGACTTCGAGGGCGGCTACGCCGACGATCCGGACGGGGTCGCCGCCAGCGTCACGCTCGCCGCGGCGACCGGAATCGCCGGGCTCTCGATCGAGGACTCGACGCGGGACGGCGACGAGCCGCTCTACCCGTTCGAGCTGGCCGTGGAGCGAGTTCGGGCGGCGCGGGGCGCGATCGACGAGAGCGGCACCGGCATCGTCCTCACGGGCCGCTCCGAGGGATTCGTCGTCGGCAGGCCCGACCTGGAGGAGACGATCCGCCGGCTGCAGGCCTATGCCGAGGCCGGCGCGGACTGCCTCTACGCGCCGTTCGTCGACACGGCCGAGCAGGTGTCGGCGATCGTCACCGCGGTGGCGCCGAAGCCGGTGAACCTGCTCGTCCACAAGCCCTTCATCACGGTTGCGGAAGCTGCCGAGCTCGGCGTCCGCCGGATCAGCGTCGGCGGCACGCTGGCTCGTGTTGCGCAGGCCGCGTTCGTCGCAGCCGCGCAGGAGATCGCCGCCGAGGGCACGTTCACGCGGTTCGCGGAGCTACCGAACAACGCCGCCGTCAACGCCGCGTTCGCGGAGCGCGACTAGACCGTGCGAGTCGTGTCGCGAAAGCCCGTTTGGGCCGGCCTGGCGCTCGTCGTCCTCGCGGTTGCGGGCTTTGCGCTCGCGGCCGTCGGCGTCGCCAGCGGGCACGCGGAGGACACGGTGACCACGATCACCGCGACGGGGACGGTGACCACGACCGCGACGCTCACCGAGTCCTCGACGACCGTCGTCACCGCCGTCACAACGGTCGAGGCGACGACCACGGCCACGCTTCCCACCAGCACCACGGCCCCGACGACCACCGCGCCGACGACCGCAACGACGACTGCCGCGTCCTCGTCGAGCAGCACGCCGTGGGTCTGGATCGTCCTCGGCCTCGTCCTCGCCGCGGCGCTGATCGGAATCGGGCTGTGGCAACGACACAAGGCCGGCGCGGCCGCGTGGCGCTCCAAGGCCGAGAGCCTCAACCGCCGCTGCCTGGTTGCGCTGGACGACGTCCTGGCCCAGGGCTCGGTGGTGACCGGCAAGGTCGAGGCGCTGACGGCGGACGCTCGTGCGCTCGAAGCGAGCGCACCGGACGACGCCGCGAGGGCGGCGGTCGGCGGCGTGCGCGCGAAGCTCGAGGATCTCGTGCGGGCGCTCGAGTCCGATCGGACGCTCCGGCTCGGCTCGGCGGCTCCGAGCCAGGAGCAGCTCTCGTACTCGACGTCGCTGATCCGCCAGCAGGTCGAGCAGTTGCAGGGCTCGCTACGGCAGTCGAGCGCCGGCCCGCCGTCTTAGAACTCGTCGTCGAGTTCCTCGCACTCGAGACAGACCCACTCGCCTGCGGGCTGGTCGTCGGCGCTGAGCGCGGCAGGAACCATGGTCACACCGCACCGTGGACAGATCGGCGGGCGGTCGTCCGCATCCATGCCGGCCGGCGACTGCAGAGCTACTTCGTGCCGTAAAGGCGGTCGCCGGCGTCGCCGAGGCCCGGGACGATGAAGCCGTTCTCGTTCAGGCCGCGGTCGACGGCAGCGCAGACGATGTGGACGTCGGGGTGCTGCCGGTGCACCTCCTCGATCCCCGGCGGCGCCGCGACGATGCACACCAGCGTCACGGACTGCGCGCCCGCGTCCTTCACCGCGGCGATCGCCGCGCAGCTCGAGTGGCCCGTGGCGAGCATCGGGTCGAGGACGATCGCGTCCCGCTGGGACAGGTCGTCGGGTAGCTTGAGGTAGTACTGGACGGGCTCGAGCGTCTCCTCGTCGCGGTACATCCCCACGAACCCGACGCGCGCGCTCGACACGAGCGAGAGGACGCCGTCGAGCATGCCGACCCCTGCCCGCAGCACCGGGCAGACCGCGACCTTCTTGCCGGAGATGCGCTGCACCGTCATCCGCTCGAGCGGCGTCTCGACCTCCGTGTCCTCGGTCGGCATGTCCTTCGTCGCCTCGTACGTGAGCAGGAGCGTGATCTCGTTCGCGAGCTTGCGGAAGTGGACGGTCGGCGTCTCCTGGTCGCGGAGGTAGCCGAGCTTGTGCTGGATCAGCGGGTGCTGGACGACGGTGAGGCGCGGCTCGGTCAAGCGACGTAGGTGGTGTAGCCGCGGAACCCCTCGTAGAGCGGCCGCTGCGCGCACAGCGCCGCGACCCGGGCGCGCAGCCCGTCGAGATCGGGCGAGTCGGTCAGCGCCTCGCAGATGATCCGTCCCACGTCGCGGAAGTCGTCCTCGTCGAGGCCGCGCATCGTCATGGCCGGCGAGCCGAGCCGGATTCCGGAGGTGACGAACGGCGAGCGTTCGTCGAACGGGATCGTGTTGCGGTTGACCGTGACGCCGATCTCGCCGAGCCGCTCCTCGGCGGCCTTGCCGGTCCACTCGGAGTCGCTCAGGTCGACGAGCAGGAGATGCGTGTCGGTGCCGCCGGTGACCAGCGAGAGCCCGCCCTCCAGCAGCGTCTCGCCGAGGGTGTCGGCGTTGCGGCGAACCTGCGTCTGGTACTCGCGGAAGGCTTCGGTCATCGCGATCCGGAAACACGTCGCCTTCGCCGCGATCGTGTGCTCGAGCGGGCCGCCTTGCATCCCCGGCATGACCGCGGAGTCGAGCGCCTTCGCGTGCTCCTCGCGGCAGAGGATGAAGCCGGCGCGCGGGCCGGCAAGCGTCTTGTGGGTCGTCGAGGTCACGAAGTCGCAGTGCTCGACCGGGTTCGGCTGGAGGCCTGCGGCGACGAGCCCGGCGAAGTGCGCCATGTCGCAGACGAGGATCGCTCCGACTTCGTCCGCGATCGCCCGGAAGCGGTCGGTCTCGACCGTGCGCGGGTAGGCGGACCCGCCGCACACGAGTACCTTCGGCCGCGCCTCCTTGGCTCTCGCGAGCACATCGTCGTAGTCCACGGTCATCGTCTCGCGGGAGACTTCGTAGTGCGCGACGTGGTAGAGGCGGCCCGAGAAGTTGACCTTGTGGCCGTGCGTCAGATGTCCGCCCTGGTTGAGCGCGAGCGCCATCAGCGTGTCGCCCGGCTCCATCACGGCGGCATAGACGGCCATGTTCGTCTGCGCGCCGGCGTGCGGCTGGACGTTCGCGTGCTCGGCGCCGAACAGCTCCTTCGCGCGGTCGATCGCGAGCTGCTCGATCTCGTCGATCACCTCGCAGCCGCCGTAGTACCGGCGGCCCGGGTAGCCCTCGGCGTACTTGTTCGTCGGCACCGATCCGACAGCCTCGAGGACCGCGGGCCAGGTGAAGTTCTCGGAGGCGATCAGCTCGATCTGCCCGCGCTGGCGCTCGAGCTCGTCGCCGAGGAGCCGCGCGATCTCGGGGTCGACCACATCGAGCCCCTCGTGCTTCAGCTCCTGGAACGTCGCCTGTGTCGCCGCCACGGTTTGATGCTACGGCAGGGCGGCGACGGCACGCGAAGGCCGGTGGCAGCCACCCTCACGAAACTGTCACGCAGGAGTCACGAACGCTTGGCGTGACCCTTGAACGAGAAGGCGGGTTCCGTAACAGAGCCGTGACGGTGGCTGCCACCGGCAGTTAGGGAAGCGAGCCGGCGCCCCGCCGCAGGACGCGCGGGTGGCCGCTCGTGAGGTCGAGCACCGTGGACGGGACGCCGGGGAGCTCGCCGCCGTCGACGATCGCTCCGCACGCGGCTCGGATCTCGGCGGGGATCTCGCCGACGCGGCGCGGGTCCGGCCCGCCGGCGAGGTTCGCGCTCGTCGCCGCCACCACTCCGACCTCCCGCACGACCTCGGCTGCGGGCGACGGCAACTCGGGCACGCGAACGCCGATCTCCCCGAAGACGAGCGTGTACGGCCCCGGGAAGTACTGCTCGAGCACCAATCGATCGAGGCCGGGCACCGCGGCGACGAGCCCGTCCACCTCCGCGGCGAGCAGCGCGACCGGCTTCGAGCGGTCGCGGCCCTTGAGCTCGTACAGGACGTCCTGGTGCTCGGGCAGCGCGCAGAGCCCGTAGACGGTGTCGGTCGGGAGGATCACTGCGCGACCGCCGCGCAGCGCGGCGACGGCGTCCTCGCTCACGGCAGCCTCCCTTCGACGACCCTGGCGCGGCCCGTGAGGTCGGCCGTGATCGTCACGCCGCCGCAGCCGAGCTCCTCGAGCATCGCCGCGACGTCGCCCGCCTGGTCGTCTCCGACCTCGAAGACCACGAACCGCGCCTTCGCCGCCCGGGCGAGCCGCTCGTGCTCGCCGCTGCCGACGAGAGCGACCTCGGGCTCCTGTCGCAGCTCCGCCTGCACGTCGTGGAGGCTCTCGACGTAGGGCGGATTGGCAACCACCAGGTCCCAGCCCTCCGCGGCGACGGCCGCGCCGTCGCCGCGGCGTAGCTCGACCTCGAGGCCGAGCCATTCGGCGTTCTCGCGCGCGAGCGCGAGCGCGTCGGGCGAGACGTCGACTCCGGTCACCTGCGCGTCCGGCCGCTCGTCCTTGACCGCGAGCGCGATCGCGCCCGAGCCGACCCCGACGTCGAGGATCCGCGGCCGCTCGATGCCCTCCGCGAGCGCGAGCGCGCGCTCGACGAGCGTCTCGGTCTCCGGCCGCGGCACGAGCGCGCGGGCGTCCGTCTTCAGCGTCAGCCGCCGGAAGCCCCACTCGCCGAGGACGTACGCCAGCGGCTCCCGGGCCTCCCGGCGCTCGAGCAGCGGCTCGAGACCGTCGACCGCGTCGTCGAGCCGAGCCGCGAGACCGGAGCGCGTCGTGCCGAGGAGATGCGCGACGAGCCACTCCGCGTCGACCCGCGGCGTCTCCACTCCCGCGGCGGCGAGCCGCCGCTCGGCCTCCCCCAGCGCCTCCCGCGCAGTCACTCTCCGAGCGCGCGCTGCCGGTCGTCGGTCGCGAGCGCCTCGGTGAACTCGTCGAGCTCGCCCTGGAGGATCCGGTCGAGCTGGTGCACCGTCAGCTTGACCCGATGGTCGGTGACCCGGCTCTCGGGAAAGTTGTAGGTGCGGATCTTCTCCGAGCGGTCGCCCGAGCCGATCTGGGAGCGCCGGTTCGCATCGAGCTCGGCCCGCCGACGTTCGAGCTCCGCGCTCGTAGAGCCGTGCGCGCAGGACGCGCATCGCCTTCTCGCGGTTCTGCAGCTGCGACTTCTCGTCCTGCATCGAGACGACGACGCCGGTCGGGACGTGCGTGATGCGGACGGCCGAGTCGGTCGTGTTGACGGACTGGCCGCCGGGCCCGGTCGAGCGGTAGACGTCGATCTTGAGGTCGTTCGGTTCGATCTCGACCTCGACCTCTTCGGCTTCGGGCATCACGGCGGCCGTGGCGGTCGAGGTGTGGATGCGGCCGGCGCTCTCGGTCTCGGGCACGCGCTGGACGCGATGCGTGCCGCCCTCCCACTTGAAGACGGAATATGCGCCGTCGCCCTTGACCGCGAACGTGACCTCCTTGTAGCCGCCGCTGTCCGATGGGCTCGCCGTCGAGCTCCTCGACCTTGAAGCCGCGCCGCTCGGCATAGCGCGCGAGCATCCGGTAGACGTCGCCGGCCCAGAGGGCGGCCTCGTCGCCGCCGACGCCCTGGCGCACCTCGACGATCACGTCCTTGCTGTCGGCCGGGTCGTTCGGGACCATCGCCAGCCGGAGCTCGCCTTCGAGCCTCGCGGTTCGCTCCTCGAGCTCCGGGACGAGCTCTCGCAGATCCGCATCGTCGCGCGCCGCAGCGAGGTCGTCGCGCGCGCTGCGCCACTCCTGCGCGAGCTTGTACGGGCCTTCGAGCTCCTTCAGGCGGCGGCCCACCTCCGCCGCCTCCCGGTGGTCGTTGTAGACGGACGGGTCGGACAACCGCTCCTGCGTCTCCCGGTAGGAGCGCTCGAGCTCGTCGATCAGGCTGTCGAGGGTGGCGGCCATGCCGCCGACTACGTTAGCCGGGCCTCCAGCGTGATCTCCGGGACGCCGGCGAGCGCCTGCGAGACCGGGCAGTTCTCCTTCGCGGCCTCCGCAAACTCCTCGAACGCGACGCCGTCGATGCCGGGGACGCTGCCCTCGACCGTGAGCGCGATGCACGTGATGCCCTCGCCGGGCTGGAAGGTGACCGTCGCGGAGGTCCGGAGCTCGTCCGCCGGCGCTGTCGGCTCTCGCGAGACCGGCCGACAGCGCCATCGAGAAGCACGCCGCGTGCGCCGCGGCGATCAGCTCCTCGGGGCTGGTCAGGCCGCCGTGCTCGTCCTCGGAGCGCGCCTTCCACGTGACGCCGAGCCCGCCGAACGCGCCGCTCGTCGTCGAGCCGATCGTGCCGGAGCCTTCCAGCAAGCTGCCGCGCCAGTGACCTCTGCCATCCGTTGCGTCGCCACTACGCCATCACCTCCACGAGAGACGGCTCGCCGCGGAACGTTCTCCAGCGCGAGCACTTCTTTGAGCGCGCGGATCGAGACCTCGAGCTGGTCGAGCGTCGGCTCGCGCGTGGTCAGCCGTTGCAGCCACAACCCGGGTGCGAGCAGCGTCATCAGCACCCGGTTGTCCTGGTGCTTGCCCGCGAAGCGGATCAGCTCGTACGCGAGCCCGGCGATCACCGGCAGGAGCGGATCCGGGTCGCGATCAGCCAGTACCACGTGGGCCGGCCGAAGAAGGCGAACACGAAGACCGCGAGCACCATCACCCAGAGCAGGAACGCCGTCCCGCAGCGGGGGTGGATCAGCGAGTAGCGCTGCGCGATCTCGGGCTCGAGCGGCTCGCCCGCCTCGTACGCGTTGATCGCCTTGTGTTCGGCCGCGTGGTACTGGAAGACGCGGCGCAGGTCCGGTCAGGAGTGAGATCAGGAAGAGGTAGGCGACGAACATCGAGACGCGGATCAGCCCCTCGACGACCACGAAATACTCGCCGGTTCGGATAGGGAGCTGGTCGGTGATCAGCGCCGGCCCGACCTTGAACACCGCGACGGCGAAGCCGATCGCGATCAGGAAGGCGAAGATCAGCGCGCCGCGCGAGAGCTCGGTGTCGACCTCGCCGTCCTCTCCTTCCTGCTGCTGCGCGTAGTTCGCCGAGATGGCGAGCGCGCGGAAGCCGATCGCGAGCGACTCGCCGAGTGCCATCACGCCGCGCACGATCGGCAGCCGGAAGAAGACGTGACGTGCCATGGCCGAGTCGATCGGCCGGGAGACCTGCGCGATCTCGCCGGACGGCGTGCGAACGGCGACGGCCCAGTTGCCGGGGCCGCGCATCATCACGCCCTCGAGGACCGCCTGTCCGCCGACGTTGGCCATGGGTCGGGAGCGCTAGCCGCGGCGCGGTTGGCCGGCGCGCTCCAGGCGGCGCTGGAAGCGCTCGACGCGGCCGCCCGTGTCCATGAGCTTCTGCTTGCCCGTGTAGAACGGGTGGCACTGCGAGCAGATCTCGACGTGCAGCTCGGGCTTCGTCGAGCGGGTCTGGAACGTGTTCCCGCAGGAGCACGTCACCGTGGAGAGGACGTACTCGGGATGGATGCCGGCTTTCATTGCTCCCTCAAGATAGCAGCGGCCTGGTGGGGCTCCACGTTGCCGCCGGAGACGATTACCGCCACGCCGCGGCCCGCCTCGACCTTGCCGGCGAGGATCGCTCCGGCCGCTGCGGCGCCCGCCGGCTCGCAGGCGAGCTTCGCTCGCGCGTAGAGGAATCGCATCCCCTCGGCGATCTCCTCCTCGGTGACGAGGACGGTCTCGACCTTGCCCCGGCAGAGCTCGATCGGCAGCTCTCCGGCGAACGGCGGGGCGAGCCCGTCGGCGATCGTGTCGGTCTCGACGCGCACGCTGTGACCGGCCGCAAGCCCGGCGGGGAACGCCTGCGCCCGCTCGGGCGCGACGCCGACGACGCGCGCGCGTCCGTCGAGCGCTGTGACGAGGCCTGCGATCAGGCCGCCGCCCCCGGTGCCGACGACGACGGTCTCGAGCTGCGGCACGTCCTCGAGCAGCTCGAGCGCGAGCGTCCCGTGGCCGGCGACGACGAGCGGATCCGAGTGCGGGTGGACAAAGACGCGCCCCTGCCCCTCGACGATCTCGAGCACGCGGTCGTAGGCGGCGGCCGGGTCGGGCGGCGAGAGGTCCACCGTCGCCCCGTAGCCGCGCGTCGCCTCCACCTTGAGCGGGCTCACTCCCTCCCACATCTGGACGAGGCAGTCGACGCCCTCCTCGGCGGCCGCCCAGGCGACGGCCTGCGCGTGGTTCCCGGCCGACCACGTGACGACGCCGTGCTCGCGCTCCTCCGGCGTGAGCGCAGCGAGCCGGTTCAGCGCGCCTCGCGCCTTGAACGAGCCCGTCTTCTGGAACAGCTCGGCCTTGAGCGAGGCGCCGAGGGCGCGCGAGCCGAAGGTGGGCGTGCGGTGGATCCGCCCGGCGAGGAGCGTGCGAGCCTGTTCGACGTCCGCGCGGGAAACCGTCACGCGGGCAGTGTCTCGCGCGCGGCGACCTTCGGCACCTGGAGGCGCACCGTGAAGACCGTGAGCGTCGCCGGGGCGGCTCTCGACGTCGACGTCGCCGCCCATCGCGAGCGTCAGCTCCTTCACGATCGCGAGGCCGAGGCCGGTGCCGACCTGCCGCTCCAGCCCGTAGCGCTCGTGGAGGTAGAACCGCTCGAACGCGCGCTCGGGTCGTCCTCGGCGAGGCCGGGCCCGTGTCCTCGACTCGGAGCACGCCGGGCTCGGCGACGACTCGCACGTCACCGCCGGCCGGCGTCAGGCGCAGCGCGTTCTCGACGAGGTTCGAGACGACCTGGAGGACGCGGTCGGCGTCCGCGAGGCAGGCGCCGGAGCCGTCCGTGACCGCCCAAAGCGACACGCCGAAGCTGCGTGCCTGCTTCCCGTAGCGGCGGACGGCGTCCTCGACCACCTCGCCGAGGTCGATCTCGGAGTTCTGCGACGCCGAAGTCGGTGCGGTTCATCCGCGCGAGGTCGAGCAGGTCCCGGACGAGGCGCTCGAGCCGACGCGCCTCGGAGTCACCGTCGCCGCAGCCTCCCGCGGGTCGAGGACGCCGTCCTCGACCGCCTCGGCGTAGCCGCGGATCGCGGTGAGCGGCGTCTTCAGCTCGTGGCTGACCGAGAGCAGGAAGTTCCGCTCCGCCTCCTGCGGCTCGCCGAAGCTGCTCGACGAGCGCGTTGAATGCGACGGCGAGCGTCGCGATCTCGGTTGCGCCCTCGACCGGCACCGGCTCGGGATGCGTGCCGCGCGTGAGGCTCCGCGCCGCAGCAGCGATCCGGTCGACCGGCCGCGAGATGCGACGCGCCAGCGAGGAACGCCGCCAGCGCGGCCAGCAGGCCGCCGGCGCCCGCCGCCGCGAGCAGCCCCCAGACGTACGGCGACAGCAGCGAGCTCGCGGTGCTCTGCGGCCGCAGGAGGATGAGCGTCCCCGGGTTGCCGAGCCGGGCGGCGAAATAGTCGCTGTGACGCCTTGTAGCTGATCGTCCCTTGCACGCCGTGCCCGCGCAGGTGCCGTGCTGCGCCGACGGGCGGCAGGATCCCCGCGGCTCGTGACCAGCTTCTCGTGCTGCCGCTTTGGGTCGGTGACGGCAGGGTAATTCGCGACCGACGTGATTCCCTGGACGGCGCAGATCAAGTCGGCCTGGTGCGAGAGGTCGCTCAGCGTCGCCCGCTTGACCGCTCGCCGCGTCAGGACGAGGCCGAGCCCGATCGTGAGCGCGACGCAGATGATGACGACGACCCCGATCGCCTGAAACAGCCTGCGACGGAGCCCGCTGCCGCGCATCTCAGGCCGGGACGAGCTTGTAGCCGGCGCCGCGCACCGTGCGGATCCCCTCCGGGTCGCCGAGCTTGCGCCGCAGCTGCGCGACGTGGACGTCGACGGTGCGGGTGCCGCCCGGGATACGTCATCCCCCAGACGAGATCGAGCAGCCGCTCACGCGAGAGCACGATTCCGGGATGCTCGAGGAAGCAGGCGAGGAGGTCGAACTCCTTGCTCGTCAGCTCGACCTGCGCGCCGGCGACCGTGACCTCGTGGGAGTCGCGCCGCAGAACGACCTCGCGCGCGGCGAGCACCTCGTCCTCGCTGCGCCGCTCGGAGCGCCGCAGGATCGCCTTGATGCGCGCCGACAGCTCGCGCGGCGAGAACGGCTTCGAGACGTAGTCGTCGGCGCCGAGCTCGAGCCCGGCGACGCGGTCCGGCTCCTCGTCGCGAGCGGTGAGCATCACGATCGGCACTTTCGAGCCGGCCCGGATCCGGCGACAGACCTCGAAGCCGTCGATGTCGGGCAGCCCGATGTCGAGGACGACGAGGCGCATCGGCCGGCCGCGCAGCTCGGCGATCGCCTCCTCCCCGGTCCGGCGCCAGACGACCTGCCACCCGTCCTGCTGCTCGAGGTACTGCTTGACGAGCTTGCCGATCGAGTCGTCGTCCTCGACGAGGAGGAGTGCCCCACCCGTTGCCATGGCGGTCACGGCCTCAGGATAGGTGCGGCACCGGCGCTCAACCAGAGCCCCTGCCGCGCGGGACCTTCTCGACGTCCACGGTCAGCGCCGTCCCGTTCGCCGGCCAGGTCACGACCACGTGCCAGCGCTTGGCGAGCACGCTCGGCGGGAGGTGACGTCCGTTGCGAATGACTTCGGTCGTGCTCGAGAGCGGAATCGCCTGGACTTTGCGTGTCGCGCTCGCGCAGCGTGAGCTGAGTGCTGCTCACCTGGGTGATGACGCCGCGATCGAGGCGCGTGTCGGCCGGCGTCGTCCCAGGGCCCGACCAGTCGATCACCTCGGCCCGGATCATCTTCGGGCCGAAGAGCTGGCTGACGAGCGCCTTGCGGAGGGCGAGGCCGGGCGAAGCGAACCAGAGCGCGAGGTTGAGCGTCACCAGAACGCCTGCGAGGAGCACGAAACGCCGACTGAACATGGGTCACATTGTCGTCGCTGACGCGGCCGTTCGAAGTAAATCTGCGGTAAATCAGGTCACGGTGTATTCCGGCCCCGAGCCGCCCTCGGGCGGGGTCAGCCGGCCGCCCTTGGCGGTGATCGCGCCGCACTGGACGCAGTTCGACGGGGCGAGCTCGACCGTCACCGTGCCGTCCGTCGTCCTCCGCGCCGACCTCATACACCTGCGCGGGGCACATGTGCGCCCAGAGCTCGCGCGACCTCCGCGCGGCACGCGCCGCTCGATCCGGATGTGGTTCGGCTGGTCGTCGCGGGTCTTGTTGCCCGAGGCGAAGACCGACGAGAGCTTGTCGAAGGTGAGCTTGCCGTCGGGCGCCGGGTAGCTCTGCGTCCCGGTCGGTGACGATGAGCGACTGGTCGGCGTCGGGCTCCGCCTGCATCTTGCCCGAGCTCGACGCGCCCCTTCGAGATCGGTCATCGCGCTCGCGAGCGCGCCGCCGACGAAGAAGCCGCGCTGGAAGACCTGGCGCATGTTCCGCACCTCGTGGAGGTCCTTCCAGATGAAGCTGTCGCGGATCGCGTCGTCGTAGGACGAGAGCGCACTCGCCGGCGTCTCGCCGCGCTGCAGCGCCCGGAACGCCGCCTCGGCGGCGAGCCGTCCCGACTCGATCGCGTAGTGGATGCCCTTGAGCGCGTGGCACGTTGACCATGCCGACGCCGTCGCCGCAGAGGAGCAGCCCGGGCGCGTGCAGCTCGCCGCGGCAACGAGTGGAAGCCGCCGCTCGGGATCGTCTTCGCGCCCCACTGCACGCGCTCGCCGCCCTCGAGGATCTTCCGGATCTTCGGGTGGGTCTTCAGCTCCTGCAGCAGGTCGTGCACCGAGAGCGACGCGTCGCGGTAGTCGAGCCCGACGACGAGGCCGATCGTGACCATGTCGTCGCCCATCGGGTAGATGAACGAGCCGCCGAACTCGCGGAAGCGCTTGCCGGCCCGCAGCGGCCAGCCCATCGTGTGGATCACGCGATCGAGCGGCTTCGCGACCTTCCAGACCTCCTTCACGCCGAGCTCCCAGACCTGCGGCTCCTCGCCGCGGAGGTCGAACCGGTCGATCGCGACGCCGGTCAGGTGGCCCTGCGTCCCCTCCGCGAGCACCGTCACCTTGGCGACGAGGTCGGAGCCGGCCTCGAAATTGGCGAGCTCGCCGCCCTCGCGTCCGCGTCCCTTGTCGCCGGTGCGGACGCCGACGACGCGCCCGTGCGAGACGAGGAGCTTCTGCGCCGCGGTCTCGGGCAGGATCATCGCGCCGCCCTCCTCTGCCTTCTCCGCGAGGAAGCGGCCGAGCTGCGGAGAGCGAGAAGATCCAGTTGCCGTGGTTCCGCATCGGCGGCGGCGGCGGGATCGGCAGAGCGCGACCGCGCGCGTCAGGAGGTACACGGCCTCGCCCGGCACCTCGCCGTAGGACGGCAGCTCGTCCATGCGCAGGCGGTCGCGCGAAGAGCCGGCGCAGCGCCCGGGGGTCGACGACCGCGCCGGAGAGGAGATGCGAGCCCGGCTGCTTGCCCTTCTCGAGCACCGCGACCGGCACCTCGCCCGAGCCGCTCGGCCAGTTCCGGGTGCTCTTCGAGCAGCTGGCCGAGCCGGATCGCGCACGCGAGGCCGGCCGGGCCCGCGCCGACGATGAGGACGCCGACCTCGATCCGCTCGTCGGCCGGATCGGTCGGCTCGGCGACGTAGTCGCGTGCCGAGAACGGCGGCGGGAAGTTGCTCGGGCGGCTCACGTTGCGGGCGTTGAGCAGCTCGGTGAGCTTCGGGACGATCTCGTGCGACGTCGCCGACCACGCCGAGGTCGCTGAACTCGAAGATCGGCGCGTTCGCGTCCTTGTTGATCGCGACGATCGTGCCGGAGCTCTGCATGCCGACCTTGTGCTGGATCGCGCCGGAGATGCCGAGCGCGACGTAGAGCTTCGGCGAGACGGTCTTGCCGGTCTGGCCGATCTGCGCCGAGTACGGGTACCAGCCGGCGTCGACGACCGCGCGGGTCGCGCCGACCGCGCCGCCGAGCGCCTGCGCGAGCTCCTCGGCGAGCGTGAAGTTCTCCGGCGAGCCGAGGCCGCGGCCGCCGGCGACGATCACGTCGGCGTCCTCGATCGACGGGCCGCTCGACTCCTCCGAGTCCTGGCCGACGAGCTTCACCGCAGTGGAGTGCGCCGCGTACGAGGGCGAGACGTCCACGATCTCGGGCTCGCCGCCGCCGCCGGTCGCCGTCGCGTCGAACGACCCGGCACGGAACAGCGCGAGGCGCGGCGTGCTCGTCCAGCCGACGTCGACGTAGACCGAGTCCTGCAGCGCCGGGCGCTTGCCCACAGCTCGCCGTCCCCGAGCTCGAGGTCGGCGAGATCCCAGTTGAGCCCCGCGTCGAGGCGCGCGGCGAGACCGGCGGCGACGTCGGCGGCGAGGACGGAGTTGGCGAAGAGCACGGTGTCGTAGCCGCCGCTCCTCCACGACCTGCGCGAGCACGTCGACGCGCGGCTGCGGCAGCGGCTGCGCGACCTCGGCGTCGTCGCAGACCCAGACCTTCGCGGCGCCGAACTTGCCCGCCTCGGCGGCGAGCGCCTTCGCGCCCTCGCCGGCGATGACTGCCGCGACCTCGCCGTCGCCCAGCGAGGCCGCCTTCGCGAGCACGCCGAGCGAGCCCTTCTGCAGCTCGCCGCCGTGGTTCTCGACGAAGACGAGCGTGCTCATCCAGGCCTCCGGCCGGTGGCAGCCACCCTTACGCCGGTGTGACGGCAAAACACGTCTTCGTCACGAAGGCCCTGCGGAGCAAGTCTCGGAGCCAAAGCGCACGTGACAATCTCGTGACGGTGGCTGCCACCGGTCTTCATACGAGGCGCTTCTCCGCGAGGAAGTCGACGATCGCCTGGGCCGCGTTGCCGTCGGCCTCGATTTGCGTGCGTCGGCGCGCGCCGGCGGGTCGCCGAGGACGAGCACCGTGGTCCGCGAGCCGGCGTCGCCCGCCTCGCCGGCGTCGACGCCGAGGTCGGCGAGCGAGAGGACGTCCTGCGGCTTCTTCTTCGCGCCCATGATCCCCTTGAGCGACGGATAGCGCGGCTCGTTGATGGCGTCGCTCACCGCGACGACCGCGGGCAGCGGCGCCTCGAGCGTGTCGTAACCGAACTCCGTCTGCCGCTTCGACGCGGACGGAGCCGCCGTCGACCGCCAGCTCCATCGCCTGCGAGACGACTGGCCGGCCGAGCCGCTCGGCGACTGCGGCCCAGAGCACGGCGCCGTCGGCATCGGAGGCCTGCTGCCCGAACAGGACGAGATCCGCGTCCTCCTTCTCCAGCGCTGCGGCGAGCAGCCTGCTCGTCGCGACGAGGTCGGATCCCGCGGCCGCGTCGTCGGAGACAAGCACCGCGCGGTCGGCGCCCATCGCGAGCGCCTTGCGCAGCGAGTCGAGCGCTTTCTGCGGTCCGAGCGAGACCACGACGACCTCGGTGTCGGAGTCGCCCTTCAGGCGCAGCGCCTCCTCGACCGCGTTCGCGTCGAAGTGGTTGAGCGCGCCCTCGCCGGAGCGGTCGAGGCGCTTCGTGCCAGGATCGATGCGACTCGTCCCCTCGGGGACGTGCTTCACGCAGACGGCGATCTTCATCCCGGCGGGACTCTAGTAGTGCCGCACAGATGCTGACTCACATGCGCTGCTCGAGCGCGAGGACGTCCTTCACGAACGTCTTGCTCACCTTGTACACGCCGTGCTTCCGCACCGCGCCCTCGCCCTGGTACCAACCGGCGAGGGCGAGGCGCTTGTTGCCGTGGAAGTCGTGCAGCAGATGGGCAAGTAGGCGACGCCGGCGTGGACGTTGCCGTTCGCGTCGTTGCGCAGGCGACGGCCGATGAGGACGTTCTCGGAGAAGCGGAAGGTGCTGGGCAGCAACTGCATGATCCCGCGCGCCCCGACCGACGAGACGAGCGCGTTGTTGTAGCCGGACTCCATCCACGCGAGCGCGCGCACGAGACGGACGCCGACACCGTAGTGCCGCGCCCAGTGGTCGAGGAGCACGCGCACCGCACCGACGCTCTGGGTGCGGTAGGCAACCCGATGCGTCGTCGTGACGTGGTGGTGATGCCCGCGCGGGACCCGGAGGCGCGTCCCGATCAGGAGGAAGTGGCCCGGGTCGAGGTGGTTCAGGCGCGCAAGCCGCGCGACCGTCGTGTGGTAGTGCCGCGCGATCGACGAGAGCGACTCTCCCGCGCGGACGACGTGGACGCCGGTCAGCCTGCGCTGCCGGTGGTGGTGCGATGTGTGGTGGGCGACGACCGCTACGTGGCCGGCAAGCGGCACAGCCCCCCGTTTGGCGAGCGCAGCGAGCGTGTGCGCTCCGACGACCCCGTCAGGGCTCAGATGGAGGCGCCGTTGCATTGCGCGAACGCCCTGTGCCGTCGGGGCGTCGAAATACGCGTTGACCGGGACGCTGATCCCCTGCCGGACGAGCAGGAACTGGAGCACGGCGACGTCCCAGCCGAACGCTCCGCGGTGCAGTGCCCGCGCGCCGAAGAGCGGGCCGCCGAGCGGGCCCATGGCAGCGCGCGTGCGCGAGTCCGCGAGGCCCGTGACGGGGAGCCGCTGGCTCCGCTGGAAGGCGCGGACCGCGGCGACCGTCTCCGGCCCCGAGATCGCGTCGATCGGGCCGCGGTAGAGGCCCTGGGCGCGCAGCGCCACCTGGAGCCCGGCCACCTGCGGGTTCCGGCCGCCGGAGGCGAGCGTGGCCGGCGTGGCGGCCATGGCGGCGGTGAGAACGAGTCCAGCGAGAACGAGGCGCAGGCGCATGGGGTCCCCGACTACGCGCCGCGCGCCGCGATCCTTCTGCCGTTTGCCGCGCTTTACCTGCCGATGAAGCGGGGAGCCCGCTTCTCGGCGAAGGCGGCGAGGCCCTCCTTCGCGTCCTCGCCGGCGAACAGGTCGCCGAACTCCTCCGCCTCCCGCTCGAGCGCGCCCGGTGAGAGGTTGAGCAGCCGCTTGGCGATGCGCAGCGCGACGGGGCTCTTGGCCGCGAGCTTCGTCGCGACCTCGAGCGCGTGCTCGAGAACGGGATCGGCGATCGCGTTCACGAGGCCGATCCGCAGCGCCTCCTCGGCGTCGACCGGTCGGCCGGTGAGGATCAACTCCTTCGCAACGCCGAGGCCGCAGACGCGGGCGAGCCGCTGCGTGCCGCCCCAGCCGGGGACGATGCCGAGGTCGATCTCGGGCTGGCCGAGCCGCGCGTTGCTCGCGGCGTAGCGCAGGTCGCAACCGAGCGCGAGCTCGCAGCCGCCGCCGAGCGCAAAGCCGTTGATCGCCGCGATGGTGGGCTTCGGCATCTCCTCGAGCAGTCGCGCCGCCTCGTGGCCGAGCGCGCCCCACTCCTTCGCCTCGCCCGGGCCGAGGCCGCCCATGTACTTGATGTCGGCGCCGGCGACGAACGCGCGCTCGCCGGCACCCGTGAGGACGACGACGCGCGCCGAGTCGTCCTCGGCGAGCTCGCGCAGCCGGTCGCGGAGCTCGGTCAGCGTCTCGACGTTGAGCGCGTTGAGCGCCTCCTGCCGGTCGATCGTGACGACGGCGACCGCGTCGCGGCGGTCGACGAGGACGGTCACGCGGGAACCGCGCCGCGGATGAAGTCGACGATCTCGGTCGTCGGCGCGCCCGGCCCGAAGACGCCGGCGACGCCGAGCTTGCGCAGCTCCTCGGCGTCGTCGTCGGGGATCGTCCCGCCGACCACGACGACGACGTCCTCGACCCCGTTCTCGCGCAGGAGCTCGAGGATGCGTGGTACGAGGGTCATGTGGGCGCCCGAGAGGATCGAGATGCCGACCGCGTCGGCGTCCTCCTGGATCGCGGTCTCGACGATCTGCTCGGGCGTCTGGTGCAGACCGGTGTAGATGACCTCCATGCCGGCGTCGCGGAGCGCGCGGGCGATGATCTTGGCGCCGCGATCGTGGCCGTCGAGGCCCGGCTTTGCGACGACGACGCGGATGTTCCCTGCCATGGTCCCGAGCGTAACGCAACGCCTGAAGGGCCACGTCTAGGTGTCAGACACCTAGACACGGCCGGAAATGACATGCGGCGCACCTGAGCAGGGGATCTCCTTTACGGCCATGTACGCCCCGGCCATCACCCGGTGTCAGACACCGGACGTGGCTGTTTTGGGCAGATCCTCAGAAGACCGGGGTCTCGCGCCAGGTGCCCCAGACGTCGCGCAGCGCGTCGCACATCTCGCCCATCGTCACGTAGGCGCGCGAGGCATCCATGATCGGCTCCATCAGGTTGCGGTCCTCGTGCGTTGCGTCCTCCCTCAGCCGCGCGAGCGCCGCTTCCGCAGCCGCCGAATCGCGAGAGGCCCGCACCGCCTGCACGCGCTCGATCTGCTTCTGCTCGAGCGCCGGGTCGATGCGAAGCAGCTCGATCGGCTGCTCGTCCTCCTGCTGGTACCGGTTGACGCCGACCACGACCCGCTCGCCGCGCTCGACCTCGGACTGGTAGCGGAAGCTCGCCTCGGCGATCTCGCGCTGCTGGAAGTTCTGCTCGATCGCCGGGATCACGCCCCCGAGCTCCTCGATCCGCTCGAAGTAGTCGTACGCCTGCCGCTCGAGCTCGTTCGTGAGCTGCTCGAGGTAGTACGAGCCGCCGAGCGGGTCGATCGTGTTCACGACGCCCGTCTCGTGCGCGATCACCTGCTGTGTGCGCAGCGCGAGCCGCACGGCGTGCTCGGTCGGCAGCGCGAGCGCCTCGTCGAAGGAGTTCGTGTGCAGCGACTGCGTCCCGCCGAGCACCGCGGCGAGCGCCTCGATCGCCGTCCGGATGAGGTTCACCTCCGGCTGCTGCGCGGTCAGCGACACGCCCGCGGTCTGCGTGTGGAAGCGCATCAGCCACGAGCGCGGGTCCTGCGCGCCGTAGCGCTCGCGCATCTGCCTGGCCCAGATCCGCCGCGCGGCCCGGTACTTCGCGATCTCCTCGAAGAAGTCGAGGTGCGCGTTGAAGAAGAAAGAGAGGCGCGGCGCGAACGCGTCGACGTCGAGCCCGCGCGCGAGCACGCCTCGACGAGCGCGAAGCCGTTCGAGAGCGTGAAGGCGAGCTCCTGCGCCGCGTTCGAGCCGGCCTCGCGGATGTGGTAGCCCGAGATCGAGACGGGGTGCATCAGCGGCAGCCGTTCGGAGCACCACTCGACCATGTCCACCACCAGCCGCATCGAGGGCGCCGGCGGGAAGATCCACTCCTTCTGGGCGATGTACTCCTTGAGGATGTCGGTCTGCACCGTGCCGCGCAGCCGGTCGAGCGCGACGCCCTGCTCCTCGCCGACGCACGCGTAGAAGGCGAGCAGCATCGCGGCCGGGCCGTTGATCGTCATCGAGGTCGAGACCTCGCCGAGCGGGATCCCGTCGAACAGCGTCTCCATGTCGGCGAGCGAGTCGATCGCCACGCCCTCGCGCCCGACCTCGCCGAGCGAGCGCAGGTGGTCCGAGTCGTAGCCCATCAGCGTCGGCATGTCGAACGCCGTCGAGAGGCCGGTCTGCCCGTGTTCGAGGAGATAGCGGAAGCGCTCGTTCGTCTCCTCCGCCGTCCCGAAGCCGGCGAACTGGCGCATCGTCCAGAGCCGGCCGCGATACATCGACGGGTAGACGCCGCGCGTGAACGGATACGCGCCGGCCAGCCGAGGTCGCGCTCGTAGTCGAGCTCGACGTTCTCGGGCGAGTAGAGCGGCTCGTTCTCGACCCCGGAGATCGTCGAGAAGAGCTCTCCCTCCCGCTCCGGTGTCGCCTCGTACCGCTCGCGCCAGGCCTCGCCGCCGGTCTCAGGCTTCCGCGTCGTCGCCATCGCCCGAAGTGTAGGAGCCGGGCTTCCACAGCGGCTCCTCCCCATCGTTTGCGGCGCGGGCGAGGACGAAGAGGAGATCGGAGAGGCGGTTGAGGTAGACGGCCGCGAGCGGGTTCGTGTCCGGAACCGCCAGGACCGCACGCTCGGCGCGGCGGCAGACCGCCCGGGCCAGGAAGAGCCGCGCCGCGCGCTCGGTTCCGCCCGGCAGGACGAAGCTCTTCAGCTCCGGCAGCGCCGCGTTCGCCGCGTCGATCTCCCGCTCGAGCCGCTCGACTGCCTCGTCGGTGACGCGCAGGCGATCCTCGTTCCCCGCGTACGGAACGGACAGGTCGGCGCCGAGGTCGAAGAGCTCGTTCTGGACGCGGTCGAGACCGCCCGCCCAGCCGATGAGCGAGTTGAGCTCGTCGACGTCGCCCATCGCGCCCACGCGCGGGTCGAGCTTCGAGACGCGCGAACCGTCCCCGAGGCTCGTCTCCCCCTTGTCCCCGCCGCGCGTGTAGATGCGCGTCAGGCGGACGGGCTCGTCGCGCTTTCGCATGCCCGTAGCCTACGGCCGTGATCCGCCGCGCGACCGCCGACGACGTCGAGGAGATCGCCCGCCTCTACGAGCGCTCGTTCGCGACTCTCGACTTCCTGCCGATGCTGCACACGCTCGACGAGCACCGGTCGTGGTTCGCGAAGCAGCTGTCGGCGCACGAGGGCTGGGTGTTGGACGACGGCGGCGTGCGCGGCTTCAGCGTGCTGACCGAGGACGAGCTGCTGTACCTCTACCTCGACGTCGGCTGGACCGGCCGCGGCATCGGCTCGGCGCTGCTCGACCACGCGAAGGAACGGCGCCCCGGCGGGTTCACGCTCTGGACCTTCCAGCAGAACGAGGGCGCCCGCCGGTTCTACGAGCGGCACGGGCTGGTGCCGATCGAGTTCACGGACGGCGAGGGGAACGAGGAGAGGACTCCCGACGTCAGGTACGCATGGACGCCGTCCGCATAGCCGACGGCCTGTGGCGCTGGACGGCGCTGCACCCGAACTGGGAGAACTGGCCCGACCACGAGCGCGAGGAGCGCGAAGTCGGCTGCGTCTACTACGAGGCGGAGGACGCAACCGTCCTCATCGACCCGCTCGTTCCCGCCGGCGAGGAGGAGCCTTTCTTCCACCATCTCGACGCCGACGTCGAGCGGCGCGGATTACCCGTCGTGATCCTCCTGACGGCGGAGTGGCATCGCCGCAGCGCGGGCGAGCTCGCCGAGCGGTACGACGCACGGATCGGCGGCGCGCTGCCGGCGGGCGTCGAGGAGATCCCGATCGAGGGAGCCGACGAGCGGCAGGTCGCCTACTTCATCCGGCCGCACGCCGCCCTCGTCACCTGCGAGATCTTCGGGGTCGACGTCGACGGCGAGCTGTACGTCGGACGAAGCCCGGCGCTCGAGCGCCCGGACGAGCTCGAGGCGTCTCTCGACCGACTGATGGAGCTTCCCGTAGAGCGGCTCCTCGTCTCGCACGGCGAGCCCGTCCTCGAGGACGCGAAGACGCGGATGGCCGAGGCGCTAGCCCGCTGCTAGCGAGCGCTCCTGCAGCCCGAGGATCGACCGCGCGATGACGAGCCGCTGGATCTCGCTCGTCCCCTCGTAGATCTCGGTGATCTTCGCGTCGCGGTAGTAGCGCTCGACGGGGAACTCCTTCGTGTAGCCGTAGCCGCCGAGGATCTGGATCGCCTCGCCGGTCTGTCGGCGGGCCATCTCCGAGGCGAAGAGCTTCGCCTTCGCGCCGGCCTCGGTGTGCGGCAGGTCGTTCTGCTTCAGCCACGCCGCGCGGTGGACGAGGAGCCGCGCCGCGTCGATCTCCGTCGACATGTCGGCGAGCTTGTGCTGGATCGCCTGGAACTCCGCGATCGGCCGCCCGAACGCGTGCCGCTCCTTCGCGTACTCGCGCGCGACGTCGTACGCCGCCTGCGCGATCCCGACCGCCTGGGCGGCGATCCCGATCCGGCCGCCGTCGAGCGTCGCCATCGCGACGTGGAACCCCTTCCCCTCCTCGTGCAGCAGCCGGTCGGCGTCGACGTGCGCGTCCACCGCGATCGAGTTGGTCGTGGAGGAGTTGAGCCCGAGCTTCTCCTCGCTGCCGGTGACGCGGATCTGGTCGGCGTCGAGCACGAAGGCCGAGACGCCGTGGGCACCGGGCGTGTCCGGGTCGGTGCGGGCGAAGAACAGAAAGGTGCCGGCGTACTCCGCCGTCGAAATGAACTGCTTCGCGCCGGAGAGGTGCCAGCCGCCTTCCTCGCGGGTCGCCGAGGTGCGCAGGGAGCCGGCGTCGGATCCCGACTCGGCCTCGGTCAGCGCGAACGCGCCGATCAGCTCGCCGCGCGCGAGCGGCGGCACGAAGCGCGCGCGCTGCTCGTCGGTTCCGAAGCGGAGCAGCGGCAACGTCACCGCGCTCGTGTGGACGGCGACCGTGACGCCGACTCCGGCGTCGCCGCGCGAGAGCTCCTCGATCACGAGCATGTAGGAGAGGAAGTCGGCTCCGGCGCCGCCGTACTCCTCCGGGATGCAGGCGCCCATCAGGCCGAGCTCGGCGAGCTTGCCGAAGACGTCGCGCGGGAAGTGGTGCTCGCGGTCCCAGTCGGCCGCGTGCGGCTCGATCTCGGCGCGGACGAAGTCGCGCGTGAGCGCCTGGATCTCCTTCTGCTCGGCTGAGAGCTCGAAGTCCATCAGCCGTAAGCGTAGAAACCCCGGCCGGACTTGCGGCCCAGGCGGCCCGCCTCGACGTGCTCCCGCAGCAGCGGGCACGGCGCGTACTTCTCGTCGCCGAGCCCCTCGCTCGAGCACCTCCATGATCGCGACGCACGTGTCGAGCCCGATCAGGTCGGCGAGCGCGAGCGGTCCCAGCGGGTGGGCGAAGCCGAGCTTGGCGACCGTGTCGATGGCCTCCGCCTCGGCGACGCCGTCGTGCAGCGCCCAGACGGCCTCGTTGATGAACGGCATCAGGATCCGGTTCGAGACGAAGCCCGGGAAGTCGTTCGCGACTCGGCCGGCTCCTTGCCGAGCTCCTCCGCGAGCGCCACGATCGCCGCCGCCGTCTCGTCCGAGGTCTCGCGGCCGCGCACGATCTCGACGAGCTTCAGCACGGGCACCGGGTTGAAGAAGTGCATCCCGATGACGCGGTCGGGCCGGTCGGTGGCCGACGCGAGCGACGTGATCGGGATCGAGGACGTGTTCGACGCGAGGACCGCATGCGCGGGGAGCGTCTGGTCGGCCTGGCGGAAGACCTCGGCCTTGTGCCGAGATCCTCGACGACCGCCTCGATCATCAGCGCCGCCGGGACGATCTCTTCGACCGGCGTCACGCGCAGGAGGACGTCGTCGGGGTCGGCCCCGCCCTTCTCGGCGAGCCTCTCGAGGCTCTTGCGCATCGTCGCCAGCCCGCGCTCCATCGCGCCGGGATAGGGGTCGTACAGGGAGACGTGGCGTCCGGAGACCGCGACGACCTGCGCGATCCCGCCGCCCATCTGGCCTGCTCCGACGACGAGGACGTGCTCGAAGTCCATGCCGCGAGGAGGCTATATCGTCGCGCGGTGTCCGTCGTCGACGTCAACGGAGCGCGCCTCTGGTACGACGAGGCCGGAGACGGGCGGGCCGTGCTCCTCCTGCACGGCGGGCTCGGCGACTCCGGGCTGTGGGAGCCGGTCGTCCCCTTCCTCGCCGAGCAGTTCCGCACGATCCGCACCGATCTCCGCTTCTTCGGCCGCTCGACCGGGCCGGCGGTGCCGTGGTCGTGGCAGGACGACGTCGTCGGCGTGCTCGACGAGCTGGGCATCGAACGGGCGGCGCTCGTCGGCCTCTCGCTGGGCGGCAGGATCGCGCTCGACGTCGCGCTGGCGCATCCCGACCGGCTCTGGGCCGTCGCCGGCGTCGCGCCGGGGCTGGCCGGTCACGACGGCGCGCCCTACAGCGAGGAGCAGGGCGAGCGGTACGACGCGGCGGAGGCCGCGGGCGACCTGGAGGCGGCGATGGCGGTCGACTTCGACGTCTGGGCGCCGCTCGGCGCCGACGACCGGATCGGCAGCTCTGGCGCGCGACGCCCGACGCGAACCCATTGCCGGACGGGGTCGAGCCGCTCGCCCCGGCGGGCGCCCCGGCGAAGGAGCGGCTCGGAGAGCTCGCGGTCCCCACGCTCGTCGTGACGGTCGCGCACGATCCGGTGGGCTTCCGCGAGATCGGCCCGCTCGTGGCGCACGCCGCGCCCGACGCGGGCCACGTCGAGCTCGACTCCGACCACTACGTGACGCTACGCGAGCCCGAGCTCCTGGCGGGCGTGCTGCTCGAGTTCCTCGGCGCGGCGGCGCCGCAGGAGTAGGACCGCGGCCGCAAGCAGCGCCAGCGCGCCGCCGGTCGCCGCGCCCACCCAGGGCCACGGGAAGCCACCGCTCGGATACGAGATGCGCCAGCTGCCGACTGCGACGTTGAGCCAGGGACGCCCGCTGCGCCAGCGCAACGCAAGGGTCCGGCCCCCGTCACGCAGCGACAGCACGACGTTGTAGAGCCCTCGGTTCCTCGGCAGGTCGATGCAATACGCCGCGCCGCCGACGGTGTCGAGCGCATGCACGAAGGGCTCGCCGGACGGCTTCTGGTAGAGCGTGTACACCCACCGGCCGCCGGCGCTCGTCGTCCGCGTCATCGGCGTACCGGCCATGTTCTTCTCGTCTTCGGAGCGAGCGGCGATGCGACCGGGCAGCAGCCGGTTCGTGCGCAGGTCGTAGGCGCGGACGATGTAGTCCGTCAGGTCGCCGGAGCGCCCGTACGCGTACTGGATCAGGTACATCCGCGATCCGTCGGGCGACAACGCATCGAAGGAGAAGGAGCCGCGCAGCGCGATCGTCCGCAGAGGGCGCATCCGCCGCGTGTCGACCACGAGGAACCTGGTCGACGACGAGCCGGGCCCTGTGGTGGAGGCGAGCACGAGCGTGCGCCCGTCCCGGGACAGGCCCTGCCCGATCTGGTCGGTGGTTCCGACGATCGGCGTTCCCCACGAGCCCTCGAGCGGGATCCAGGAGTTCACCTGGCCACCTGCGACCTGCACTTTCTCGAGGATCGTCGTTCTCGCTCCGTTCGAGACCGTGACGTAGTGGAACCGGCCGTCGTGATTCGCGACGCCCGCGCCTCCCTGCGTGACGAAGAACGGCCCGCCGTCCGCCAGCGCGGCGGGCGCGGTGGCGAGGGCGGCAACGGCGACGGCGAGACAGAGCGCGAGCCTGCGCATGGCTTCCTCCTTCGGGGGACACCGCTCTTACGCGGCGGCGCCCGCAGGAAGTCCGAGCGAACGACTGGTGCCTGGCACCTTCGGAGCCAGGCACCATCGAGGTCTGACCCGTCGAGAGTCAGACTTCGATCAGCAGCGCGTCGCCCTGGCCGCCGCCCGAGCAGATCGCGGCGAGGCCGAGACCGCCACCCGAGCGGCGCAGGTCGTGCACCATCGTGCCGAGGATCCGCCCGCCGCTCGCGCCGATCGGGTGGCCGAGCGCGACGGCGCCGCCGTTGACGTTCGCGGTCTCCGGGTCGGCGCCGAGCATCGCTATCGAGTTGAGCGCGACCGAGCAGAAGGCCTCGTTGACCTCGACCCGCTCGACGTCGCCGATCGAGCGACCCGCCTTCTCGAGCGCCCGCGCGCCGGCGTTCGCCGGCGTGCGGGCGAGCCACGCGAACTCGTCCGCGACGTAGCCCTGGGCCAGGATCGTCGCGAGCGGCTCGAGGCCGCGCCGCTGCGCGAACTCCTCCGAGCACACGACGACGCACGAGGCGCCGTCGTTGACGCCGGGCGCGTTGCCCGGCGGTGATCGTCCCCTCGGGATCCATCACCGGCTTCAGGCCTCCGAGCTTCTCGAGCGTCGTGTCGCGCCGCACCGACTCGTCGGCGGTCACCACGCCGACGGGGACGATCTCGTCGTCGAAGCGGCCCGCGTCCTGCGCGGCCGCGGCGCGCTCGTGGGAACGGAGCGCCCACGCGTCCTGCTCCTCGCGCGAGACGCCGAGCTCGCGGGCGACCATCGCCGCCTGCTGCACCATGTGCAGCTCGTCGAACGTCGAGCGCAGGCCGTCCCAGATCATCAGGTCGACGAGCGTCCCGTCGCCCATCCGGTAGCCCTTGCGCGCCTTCGGCAGCGCGTACGGCGCGTTCGTCATCGACTCCATCCCGCCGGTGACGACCACCTCGACGTCGCCCGCGCGGATCATCGAGTCTGCGATCTCGACGGCGCGGATCGACGAGGCGCAGACCTTGTTCACCGTGTCGGACGGGACGTCGACCGGGATCCCCGCGCCGACCGCGGCCTGCCGCGCCGGAGCCTGGCCGGCGCCGGCCTGCAGCACCTGGCCCATGATCACGTACTCCACTTCGCGCCCCTCGAGGCCGACGCGCTCGAGCGCCGGCGCGGATCGCGATCGCGCCGAGCGCGGTCGCGGGGTAGGACGGCGAGGCCGCCGTTGAGCTTCCCGAACGGCGTGCGAACTGCGGAGACGATGACGGAGCGGCTCACGAATCCAAGTTAGCCCGCGAAGCCCAGTCCAGGCTCGAGCCTGAGCGCGAACGCGACGACGAGCTGCGACCGCGCGCTCGATGTCCTCGAGGTCGGCGATCTCGACCGGCGAGTGCATGTAGCGCAGCGGAATCGAGACGAGCCCGGTCGCGATCCCGTGGCGGCTGAGGTACACAGCGTCGGCGTCGGTGTTCGTGGTGCCGCGCGAGACCTCGACCGCGAACGGGATCTTCTCCGCCTCGGCGGTCTCGTGGAGAAGCTCGAAGACCGCGGGATGCAGGGACGGCCCGCGCGAGAGCGTCGGGCCCGCCGCCGAGCACGACCTTCCCCTCGTCCTCGGGGTCGCCGCCGCGAACGTCGCTCGCGTGGGTGACGTCGACTGCCAGCGCAACCTGCGGCTCGGTGGCGAACGCGCTCGTCCGGGAGCCTGCGAAGTCGCCGACCTCCTCCTGGACGGCGGCGACCGCGATGAAGTCGCCGAGGCCTCCTCCCCGCTCCGCGAGCCGTCTCGCCGCCTCGAGCGCGACGTAACAGCCGATCCGGTTGTCGAAGGAGCGCGAGGCGACGCGGTTGCCGGCCAGCGCGACCGGCGCTCCGTGCCAGACGGCAGCGTCGCCGGGGCGAACGAGCGAGCGGGAGCTCGTCGCCGTCCTTCGCGCCGACGTCGAGGAACAGATCCTGGTACTCGATCGGCTTGCGCTCCTCGCCGCGGCGCAGCTTCTGCAGGCGTGCCACCACGACGCCGGCCAGCGGGCCGTCGCGCGTGAGCACGTCGACGCGCTGGCCGACCATCACGGCCGGGTTGAAGCCCCCGACCGGGCGAACGGCGGCGATGCCGTCGTCGCCGAGATGCGTGACCACGACGCCGATCTCGTCGATGTGACCCACCACCGCGAGCGACGGGCCTCCCGCGGTGCCCGGCACGCGCACCCACGAGCTGCCGAGGACGTCGGACGAGACCTCGCCGACGGGCGCGGCCGCCTCTCGCCACACGGCGGCGACGGCCTGTTCCTGCCCCGAGGGACCGGGCGTGGTCAGCAGGCGTTCGAGCAGACTCGGGCAGGGGCACGGCGGCCCGACACTACCTGCGCCTTCCGCGCTGAACCGCGGTAGCGTCCCCGTGTGAAGCTCCGGACGCTGCCTGACAGCTACGCCGTCGTCCGGCTCCAGCCCGGCTCGGAGCTGCCGGAGTGGGTCGACAAGGGCCCGTTCCGCTCGGTCACCCGCACCGACCACGAGGTCTCGGTCGTCTGCCGCGACCCCGACGTGCCCGAGGGCGAGAGCGTCGACCGCGGCTGGACGGTGCTCGAGGTGATGGGGCCGCTCGACTTCTCGCTCACGGGAGTCATCGCCGTCGCTCGTCGCAGCCGCTGGCGGATGCCGAGCTCCCGATCTTCGTGATCTCAACCTTCGAGTCGGACTACGTCCTCGTCCGCTCGGCCGACCTCGCCCGCGCCGCCGACATGCTCGAGGAGGCGGGTCACGTCTTCGCGGCTTGACGCTCGACGAGCGCCTGCCTACCCTGCGGTCATGACTTCCGTCCGCAACTGGTGGCTCTGGCGCACCGAGCGCGGCGGGAGCCTGCGCGCACCCTGAGTGCGCCGGAACAGCCCGTCCCGCTCGACCCGGCTCCGAGAGGAGCCTTTTTCATGCCCGAAACCGAGCTCCCAACCGACCTCCTGACGCCGCTCGGCGCGTACCTCACGCTGCGTGAGGGCGCACGCGGCTCGTTCCTGCTCGAGTCGGTGGAGCGCGGCCGGCTCGGCCGCTACAGCTTCGTCGGCTCCGGCTCCCGGGTGGTCTCGTTTGCGGAAGCCGAACAACTCGGCGAGCCGGTCGTCGGCTATCTCGGCTACGACGCAGTTGCGACGTTCGAGCCGACGGTGGCACTGCCCGACGACGGGGCCGGCGTGCCGGAGAGCCTCTTCCTCGTCCCCGACGTCCTGCTGCGCTTCGACCACGCGCGCGGTGTCGCCGAGCTCCTGCGCGGCGACGCGACCGGGCTCGCCGGCGCGTCGCCGCCCTTCCCCGCGGCACGGCGCCGCGCGGGCCGCTCGAGCGCGAGCCGTCGCGCGACGAGCACCTCCGCCGCGTCGAGCGTGCGACAGGAGCACATTCGCGAGGGCGACGTCTTCCAGGTCGTGATCGCGCAGCGAGCGACCCGCCCGACCTCGGCCGTCGGCGGTCGAGCTCTAACGCCGGGCTATTGGTCCTACAACGGGGTGGATTATTATTGGGTGCCAGGAACATGGGTCGAGAAACTCACCAGCAGCCCGGCGTGCTCTGGACGCCGGGATATTGGGGCCTTCGTCGCCGGCGCCTACGTATTCAACCGAGGCTATTGGGCGCCGCACGTCCGGCTTTTACGGCGGAATTTCTTATGGCTTTGGCTATAGCGGTTCCGGCTATCAGGGCGGCCGTTTCGAGTACGGGGTGTTCTTCTACAACCGCTCCGTCAACAACGTCACGAACGTCCACATCCCGAACGTCTACAACGAGACCGTCGTAAACAACGCGACCAACAATCGCGCCAGCTTCAATGGCGG
>CAVREH010000024.1:0-86097 GCA_963720065.1 uncultured Actinomycetes bacterium | reverse complement strand
GCGCGATCCTTTCGTGATCTGGCTTTCCTCGGTTTAGGATCTGGTTGAGAATGCCCTGCATGGCACTCTCGAAGTCGAAATACCTCGGATCGAGGCCTTTGATAGGTCTTATCATGTGGTCAGTGCAGAGACAGATCATGACTCTCTCCATGGTGCATTGTATGCACATCCTAGTGCCCTCTTCTCCAGCTTGGACCCAACCGTCTTCAAGCTCTTCATATCCCGCGGTTGGGTCGTGATCCCATTGGATTACCTCAACGCGTTTACTTCCAAGTCCGGCAATGGCGTATGAAAGACCAGGGTCGGTGCAGAAATGGCAAGGGAATGACGAGGCCTTAGTCTCCAAGGGCGACTTTGGTGGCGAGTATGGAGATGGTGAGAGAGGTGCAGGAGGAATCCAATTGAATTGGATCGGGTGGCAGTACGAGGTCGTGATGTACATGATGTTCCCACCAGGTACAGGTGCGGAGAACTTTGACTTTGTGTGATCAACGTCGGAGTCGAATTTGTAGTTGATTTTCTTGGCTCGAGCTTTGTCGGTATCTGTGCAAATTAGATAGTTTTAGGACTGTAGATTTTATAAGTAGATTTGTGATAACCGTATGCAATACGGCATTAGCCAATAAATTCAAAAAATTCATAATTGGCAGTTTTGTACTTATTGTATAGATAATCCTTTACCTCCTTGGGCGAACGATCTCTATAACTTCGATCGATGAATGCTAATAGTAATAGAAGGGGATCTATATCAATACCCAAATTCAATATATTTTTAATAGTTAAAATTTTGTTCATTAAATCTAATGACAACGGAACACTTTTAGTACATTCGGCTATAATAACAGAAATATCTTGAAATGAAAATTTCGTGATTAAATCTAAAATTCTTGGATCAAATCGTGGAAGAGGTAGCTCTGGAAGTTGAGTGTACTTTCCACTCATATTAAAAATATTGGGAATTTTGATCATCGTAATGGATGTCATTTCATACAATGGATATAACTCTTCCCTTTGACAATTTCGAAGTACTAATTTTTACAGTGTCTGTCGTAGCTATTAAAATATGTTCTCGTAAAGTGATAATAGCTACACTTGAAGTCAACGGTCCCATTTTTGAAACTCTTGCTATAATTTTACTATCTCCAATCACATCATAAATATCCATTGGTTTTAATCCCAGTTCTGAAACCATCGCTATAATTTCACTATCTCCGTCATAAATATTCGTTGATCTTAATTTAAGATCATCTGTACCATATATTAATTCATTATATAAGTAATAGTACCCTAAATTTTTATATATCATCAAACTCACATCAACCATTTTTAATATAAATTTTTTAATTTTCAAAATTATCTTTTTCTCCATTGTAATATAACCCAGTCATATCGCGCTTGATATTATTAATCTCCTCTTCATTAATATAATCACCCACAATAGCAATATCATCTGTAAAGTCCATTCCTTAAGACGAATGGCACAAGCTAATTGTTTATTGAACAATCCATTTCCACTTCCCAGAAATACATATTCCCCACGTGTATAATTTATCATATAGTACCAATTTCCCATTATGATTTTTTTCTCTTACTCCCTGTAATTATAATCAATTTTATTAAACACTTGTGTGTATGCACATGCTCCTTAATCAGAATGCTCCTTAATCAGAGATGCTCCTTAATCAGAGATGCTCCTTAATCAGAGATGCTCCTTAATCAGAGATGCTCCTTAATCAGACATGTTCCTTAATCAGACATGCTCCTTAATCAGACATGCTCCTTAAGCAGACCTTAATCAGATATGTTCCTTAATCAGACATGCTCCTTAATCAGACATGCTCCGTAATCAGAGATGCTCCTTAATCAGTCATGCTCTTTAATCAGAGATGCTCCTTACCAAAAACCTCCAAGGGCGAGACCTTGTCCGCTGGAAATACAACCGTTACATGCATGATTATCTCGCTTGCGTCAAAGCGGTCAACGAGAACGTGGGGCGTTTGCTCAAGTATTTGGACGACGAGGGATCGGCGGAGAACACGATCGTCGTCTACACGTCGGACCAAGGGTTTTACCTGGGAGAGCACGGCTGGTTCGACAAGCACTGGATTTTCGAGGAATCGTTGCGCACGCCTTTGTTGGTTCGGTTTCCCGGCACGGCCAAGCCGGGAAGCGTTCCAGGCGAACTTGTGAGCAACCTCAACTTCGCCGAGACGTTTCTCGAACTCGCCGGCACAGGGATACACACAAGATGCAAGAGAGCGCAGCTTCTTGCCGATCCTCCGCGGCAAAACATCCAAGGATTGGCGAAAGAACATTATTACCACTATTACATATCCCGCCGTTCACGAGGTTCGCCGGCATTACGGCGTCGTCACCGAGCGTTACAAACTCGTCCGGTTTTACGGCGACGACATCGACGAGTGGGAATTGTTCGACCTGAAAGCCGACCCGCGCGAGCTGTCCAACGTCATCGACAAGCCCGCCTACGCCAAGATTCGCGACGAGTTGAAGACGGAACTGATTCGTTTGCGTGTCGAGCTGAAAGTCCCCGATCCCGACCCGGCGGAAACGATTTTGAAGCCGGCGGCGGTTCCGAAAAAAAGCCGCTGACTTACCTCTCTCGCCCGAAAGTCCTCTGTCTCGGAATTCTTCCGACGTCTGTCATTGACAGGCGACGCCGGCAAGGTTAGACTGCTCGTCGTACAAGAAATCGACACTGAAATCGGCGAGAGGAGAAAAAATGCGCCGGCGGAAAAAACTGGCGATCATTGGGATCGTCATCGGTCTGATCGCGATCATGCCGTTGATCTCGCGCGAATACTCGCTTCGCGGCCTGCCCGATGTCGGCGATCCGTTCGATGTCGCCAAATACGGCCATGTCAACGTCGCCGATAACGACAACGCGTTCATGGAATATACAATCGCGTCAACGATGTTGACAAGAAACGGCGGGAATAAGGTTTACGATGAACTGACGGCCGTGACGAAGGGCGATTGGTCCAAGGCCGGAGACGAACTCAAGAGTTGGTTGTCAACCAACCGAGCCGCGCTGATCTATCGCCAGGGGATCGAGAAAAGCAACGCGCTTTATTATCAGCCGAACACATACATGATCTCGACCATCCTTCCCATCACCCAAAATCTTCGCGAGTTCGCCCGCTTGGCGACCGCGAAAGGGGCAAAGCTCGAATCCGAAGGGAAAATGGACGAGGCCTACGGTTGGTATCGCACGATATTGCACTCCAGCCGACATACCGGCCGGCACGGCGTCCTGATCGAGCGATTGGTCGGCATCGCGATGCATGCCGCCGCGACGGAACGGATTAGTCATTGGGCCAAAAACCCGCCGCGTAAACGCGAAGATGCTGCGACAGGCACTCGACGACGTTCAAAAGATCGATAAAATGACGCCGCCGTTTTCGGACCTAAATCACACCGAATATTTCGTGAGCTTGGGAAGCCAATGCTCTACCAACTGAGCTACTCCCGCGGCTGCGGCGATTGTAGCCCGGCCATAATGGAACCCCAGAGATCGAGAAGCGAGACAGGGAGATTCCATGGCGAACACCGAGCTGCACGAGACCGCCGCAGCGCTCGTCGCCGAGGGGAAAGGCATCCTCGCCGCCGACGAGAGCACCGGCACGATCAAGAAGCGCTTCGACACGATCGGCGTCGAGTCGACCGAGGAGACCCGCCGCGCGTACCGCGACCTCCTCTTCACGACGCCGGGCGCCGAGGAGTACATCAGCGGCGTCATCCTCTACGACGAGACGATCCGTCAGCACGCCGACGACGGGACGCCGTTCCCGGAGCTGCTCGCCTCGAAGGGCATCATCCCGGGCATCAAGGTCGACGAGGGCGCGAAGCCGCTCGCGCACGCCGAGGGCGAGACGGTGACCGAGGGTCTCGACGGGCTGCGGCAGCGGCTCGAGGAGTACCGCGAGCTGGGCGCCCGCTTCGCGAAGTGGCGCGCCACCTACTCGATCTCGGACACCTTGCCGAGCGAGTACTGCATCTGGACGAACGCGCACGCGCTCGCCCGCTACGCCGCGCTCTGCCAGGAGGCCGGGATCGTCCCGATCGTCGAGCCCGAGGTGCTGCAGGACGGGACGCACTCGATCGAGCGCAGCGGCTTCGTCACCTCCCGCGTGCTCGCCGCCGTCTACACCGAGCTGTTCGACCAGCGGGTCGACGTCGAGGGGACGCTGCTCAAGCCGAACATGGTCCTCTCCGGCTACGAGGCGTCGGAGCGCGCCGGCGTCGACGAGGTCGCCGCGGCCACGCTGCACACGCTGTCCAAGCATGTGCCGGCGGCTGTACCCGGGATCGTCTTCCTCTCGGGCGGCCAGTCGGACGAGGACGCGACCGCGCACCTCAACGCGATCAACGCCCGCGGGCCGCATCCGTGGCAGCTGTCCTTCTCCTACGGACGCGCCCTGCAGGCCCCCGCGCTGAAGGCCTGGGGCGGCAAGGAGGAGAACGTCGAGGCCGGCCAGCGCGCGTACTACCACCGCGCGAAGATGAACTCGGCGGCTCGCACCGGCGTCTACGCGCCCGAGATGGAGCGGGAGCCGGCGTCCGTTTGAGACACGGCCGGTAGCTGCTACCGGCCGTGTCCGTTTCGCCTACTCGACGGGCCAGGGCAGGCGCACCGGGACGAACTCGCCTGGCCAGTCCGCGTAGGCCTCCTCGGGGTTCGGCGTCTCCTTCGCGACCGAGGCGCCGTACTTCGCGGCGACCTCGCTCACGGGATAGTTGAGCGGCTCGTCGGGCCGGGCGCCGAGCATGAGGATCGCGCACGGCCCGTCGCCGGCGCCGACGAAGATGTGGCGGGTGCCGGCCGGGCAGTGGAAGAAGTCCCACTGCCGCAACGGGCGCTCCTGCTCCTCGACGATCAGCGTGCACTCGCCCGAGAGCACGAGGAAGGCTTCCCGCGCGCCCTCCGAGTGGTACATGGCGCTCGGCTCGCCGGGCCAGACGACGTGGACGTTCACGCCGAAGCCCGTATACGGCTCTCCCTGCGGCTCGAGCGGGTACATCGCGCCTCCCTTCTGCTCGTTCCGCACCGCAAGCGCGTCGCCGAGGTTGAGCACGAACCAGCCCTCCTCGGCCGGGTTGCGCCCGTACGGCGTGTCGTCGATCCTGGCCTCGTCCATCGGACCCCTCCCGCGTTGTCTAGGTGTACTCGAACCCCGTCAGGGCGGACAGCTTCGCCAGCGACTGCTGCGCGACGACGCGGCGTACCGTCCCCGAGCGTGAGCGCATCACGATCGAGTCGGTGACCGCGCCGCCGGGCGTGTACCTCACGCCCTGCAGGAGCGACCCCGTCGTGACGCCGGTCGCGGCGACGAAGACGTCCTCTCCCGAGACGAGATCGCCGGTGTGCAGGACGCGCGCCGGGTCGAGGCCGGCGTCGAGCAGCTGCCGCCGCTCGTCGTCGTTGCGCGGCCAGAGACGCCCCTGGATGCCACCGCCGACGCACTTCAGCGCGGCGGCGGAGATCACGCCCTCGGGCGTGCCACCGATCCCGTAGAGCATGTCGACTCCGGTGCCCGGCTGCGCCGCGGCGATCGCCGGCGCGACGTCGCCGTCGCGGACGAGGCGCACGCGGGCGCCCGCGGCGCGCAGCTCGGCGATCAGCTCGTTGTGGCGCTCGCGCTCGAGCACGACGACGTCGACTTCGCGCGGCGTCTTCCCGAGCGCCTCCGCCACGGCGAGGACGTTCTCGGCCGGGCTCCGCTCGATGTCGATCGCGTCGATCGCGTCGGGGCCGACGGCAATCTTCTCCATGTACAGCGCGGCCCCGGGGAAGAGCATCGTCCCCCGCTCGGCGACCGCGATCACCGCGATCGCGTTCGGCTGGCCGAGCGCGGTGAGGCGGGTGCCCTCGAGCGGGTCGACGGCGACGTCGACCTCCGGCCCCTCGCCGTTCCCGACCTCCTCGCCGTTGTAGAGCATCGGCGCCTCGTCCTTCTCCCCCTCGCCGATGACGACGACGCCGCGCATCGAGACGCTGTCGAGCACGAAGCGCATCGCGTCGACGGCCGCCTGGTCGGCGCTCTCCTTCTCGCCGCGACCGACCCAGCGCGCGGCGGCCATCGCGCCCGCCTCGGTGACGCGGACGAGCTCGAGCGCGATGTTGCGGTCGGGGGCCTGCCGAGCGCTCATTGGGCGGCCTCTGCCCAATGAGTGTGTGGAGGGGGTGTGGGGGAACCGGGAGGTTCCCCCACACGAAACGGAAGAAGGGGGCAACGTGGGGGAAACACGGTTTGCCCCGCGGGAGCGAGCCGAAGGCGAGCGACGCTCACGGCCTCACATCCTTTCAGGTGCCTCGACCCCGACGAGGTCGAGGCAGCGCGCGATCACGGTCCCCGTGGCGCGGCAGAGGCCGAGCCGGAACGCCTGCTGCTCGCTCTCGAGGACGCGGTGCTCGTGGTAGAAGCGGTGAAAGTCGTCGGCGACGCGAATCGCGTACGCCGGAACTCCCTGCGGGCCGCGCTTCAGCAGCGCGTCCGCAGCGACCGCGGGCAGCTCGGCGAGCCGCTTCACGAGCTCGCGCTCCTCGGCCGCGAGCGGGCCGGCAAGTAACAAGTTGTTACTAGCGTTGTCAGGCGCGTTCCTGAGGATCCCGGCGATCCGGGCGTGCGCGTACTGGACGTAGTAGACGGGGTTCTTCTGCGACCGCTCGGCCGCGAGGTCGACGTCGATCTCGATCGTCTGGTCGGGGCCGCGGTTGACGAGGTACCAGCGTGCCGCGTCGACACCGATCTCGTCCATGAACTCGTCGAGCAAGACGACGTCGCCGCGGCGTTTCGACATCTTCGTCTGCTGACCGCCTCTCGTCAGGTGGACGAGCTGGTAGAGGACGACCTCGATGCGCTCGGGGTCGTAGCCGAGCATCCGCGCGACCGCCGCGTACCAGTTGCGCGTGCCGTGGTGGTCGGCGCCGAGGACGTAGATCGCGCGGTCGAAGCCGCGCTCGAGCTTGTCCACGAGATAGGCGACATCCGCCGCGCGGTAGGTCGGCGAGCGGTCTTCCGAGCGGAGGAGGACGTGGTCCTCGTCGTCGCCGTATGCCGACGAGCGGGCCCAGAGCGCCCCGTCCTTCTCGTACGTGTCGAGCTTCGGCAGGAGCTCGGGCAGCCGCTGCTCGAGCTCGCTCTGCCGCCGGAAGCTGTCGAAGTGGATCCGGAACCGCTCGAGCGTCGTCTCGATCTCCTTCAGCATCAGCGGCACCGGGTCGCCCTTCAAGGCGGCGAGATCGTGGACGTACGCGCCCCGGTAGCCGTCCTCGGGCGGCTCCTCGCCCCGCCGGACGGCCTCCACCGACGCCCGGAAGCGGTCGATCTGCGCGCCCGAGTCGTTGTAGTAGTACTCGCGCTCCACCTCGTGGCCCGCGAGCTCGAACAGGCGGGCGAGGGAGTCGCCGTAGGCGCCGTTGCGGGCCGACGAGACCGCGATCGGCCCCGTCGGGTTGGCGGAGACCATCTCGACCTGCACCCGCTCGCGCCGTTCGGGGACACCGCCTCCGTACGCGTCCCCGTCCTCGAGGATCTCGCCGAGCGCCGACGCGAACCACTCGTCGCGGAGGAAGAGGTTGACGAAGCCCGGCCCCGCGACCTCGGCGCGAGTGACCGGCTCGAGCCCCGCGGCCGCCTCCGCGATCTCGGCCGCGATCTCCCGCGGCGGCCGTCGCCGGCTCCCCGCGAGCTGCAACGCAGCGTTGGTCGCGTAGTCGCCGTGCCCCGCCTCTCCCGGCCGGTCGAGCTCGAGCTCGGCTCCGGTCGCGACTGCGAGCGCGGCCGCGAGCCTCTTGACGGGGTCAGCCGGCAACGGCATCGCTCGGAGCGAAGAGATCTTCGTCGAACGTGACGAAGGGCATCGACTCGAAGATATCCATGCTCCTAGTATGTGGCCATGGAAGAGGATGAGCTCGGCCAACCCGAGCCGGATTCGGAAGAGCGGCGGCTCAACATCCAGATGCCGGCGGAGCTGGTCGGCGGCACGTACGCCAACTTCTGCAACGTCAGCTTCTCGCCGTACGAGTTCACGCTGACCTTCGCCCGCATCGAGCACGAGGTCGAGGAGGGCGACGTCCCGGGCGCGGTGGTCGCCAGGGTCAACGCCTCGGCGCGGTTCATCCCGGAGCTGATCGCGGCGCTGCAGGACTCGTGGTCGAAGTACGTGACCCGCGAGGGCATCCGGAACCTGCCCGAGGCGCCGGGTCACTCGGACGACGCCTCGGAAGAGACCTGACGCTTTCGTTCGTCCCGTCGTACGCCGTGCTCTGCGCCGTGCAGGCGGCGACCGTGGCGGCGCCGGCGCGCCAGGCGCGCCCGCTCGGACGGAGCTGGGTGTGGCTCGCCGTGCCGGCGGCGCTGCTCGGCGCCGGCGTCGCGATCATCAACCTCGTCCCGCACGGGCCGCACGTGCTTGCGCTGATCGCGACCTTCGGGACGCCGGTGCTCGCCGCTGCAGGCGGGATCTTCAAGGGCAGCCCGCGCTGGTGGCTCTGGCCGCCGGCCGCGGTCGCGCTCTGGTTCGCGGCCTGGCTCTCGAGCGGCCTCGTGCGGGACGCGGCGGGTGTCGCGTTGATCGCACTCGCTTGTCTCGCAGCCGCCTCGGCGATAGCCATGGTCGCGCCCGCCTGGTCGATTCGCGTGGGTCTCGTCTGTCTCGCGGCGCTCGACATCGTGCTCGTCTGGGCGACGCCGAGCGTGCGGCAGGCCTCGAACACGCTGGAGCACGTGCCGATTCCGATCGCCGCCGGACGGTCGCTCCCGAGCCTCCAGCAACCGGCCTTCGGCCACGCCTACATGGGCTGGCTCGACCTGCTCGCCCCCGCGCTCCTCGGCGTCGTGGTCGCGGGGCGGACGAAGCTCGGCGCAGCCGTCGTCACCGGCCTCGCCGCCGGGCTCTGGGGACTGCTCTTCTACGTCACCTCGGAGGTCGCAGCGACGGTGCCTGTTCTCGCCGGGCTAGCGTACGCCGCTGTCGATGCGCGTCGCAGTCGTCTCCGACATCCACTCGAACCTGCACGCGCTGGAGGCGGTCCTCGCGGCGATCGACGCGGAGGCGCCTGACGAGCTCTGGTGCCTCGGCGATCTCGTCGGCTATGGGCCGCGGCCGAACGAGTGCTGCGCCACGATCGCCGAGCGGGCCGACGTCTGCCTCGCCGGCAACCACGATCTGGCGGTGCAGGGGACGATCGACCTCGAGGAGTTCGGCGGCGAGGCCGCGGTCGCGGCGCGCTGGACGCGCAACGTCCTTGCACCTGAGGCCAAGGCAGTTCTCGACCGCCTCGAGCCCCAGGGCTCGGCCCACGGCGTCTCCCTCTACCACGGCTCGGCGCGCGACCCGGTCTGGGAGTACGTCCTCAGCGACGAGGGCGCGTTGGCGACGCTCGAGCTGGCCGACGCGCCACTCGTCCTCGTGGGGCACAGCCACGTCGCGCTGAAGGTGGTGCAGTCCGGTGCCGAGCTCGCAGGCGGCGTCGCGCCCGCCGGCACGGAGCTCGAGCTCGGCGGCGTGCGGGCGCTCCTCAATCCGGGGTCGGTGGGCCAGCCTCGGGACGGCGACCCGCGGGCCGCGTTCCTCGTGCTCGACCTCGACGCGCGGCACGCGAGCTTCCGCCGCGTCGAGTACGACATCGAGGCGACCCAGGGAGAGATCCGTGACGCCGGCTTGCCGGAGATGCTCGCGGCGCGTCTTCCCCTCGGTCTCTAGTTCCGGCTCGCCCGCTGGTCCGCGACGCCGTAACGTGCCGTTGCGCCGCCGCCTTGGCGTTACAGAGGCTTCGAAACGTTCGAACCACGAAAGCACCGAGGGCCGGAGGCTAAGACACGGCGCAGCCGGACTTAGCCGCAGGCCGAACCGCCGCTCGCGCCGGCCTCCGCCGCGCGCGAGCGCACCACACAAGCCTCCCACCCCACAGAGCCCCAAAGCAAACAGCACGAAGCGGGCCGGAAACCGCGCTTTCCGGCCCGCGCAGTTCCTTGTCCGCAGCGAGCGACGCGCCGCTTCGCGACTACGCGGCAGGCAGTGCAGGCGGCGCGAGCACGGGGACTACCGTCAACATCGGCTTGCCGGCAAGGGCAGGCGCCGTGACCGCGGGAGCCTCGCGCTCCTCGTAGACCTCGATGCCCTCGCGGGCGAGCGAGAGCTGGACGTCTTCGCGCGCCTTCCAGATCCGCCACTTGACGGTCGCGAGGGTGACCTCGAGCGAATCGGCGATCTCGCCGTACGAGAGCCCGACGATGTCACGGAGCAGGAGGGCCATCTTCAGGTCGACGCTGAGCCGCTCGACCGCGCGCCAGACGGCGTCGATCGCCTCGAGCCGCTCGAACGGAGCATCGATGACCTCGAGCGGCGGAATGTCTTCGAGATCCACCACCGCGCGCGGGCGGCGCTCGGTCGCGCGCAACTCGTCGAGGACACGGTTCTTCGTCACCTGGAACAGCCACGTCGTGAACTTCGAGCCGTGTGAGAAACGCGGCAGGCCCTGGAAGACGCGCAGGAAGACCTCCTGCGTCAGATCCTCGGCGAGCGAGCGGTCGCCGACCATGCGCAGCACGTAGTTGTAGACCGGAATCTGATAGGCGCGGACGATGATCGAGAAGGCTCGTTCATCGCCCCGCTGCGCCTTCCGCAGTACGCCGTAGTCAGGCTGGGGCAGCGACAAGGTGGCGGCAGTATAGACCGAAAATTCACGTGATTTGTACGAGAATTTTACCGGACATAGCAGATGGCCCATCTAGGCTCAATAGCGCGAGGATCGTCGGGGCGATGTCGGCGAGCTCGCCGTTTCGTAGAGCCGCATCGCGGGCCGTCAGGATCACCGGAACCGGGTTCGTCGTGTGGGCCGTGTGCGGGCTGCCGTCCTCCTGCAGGAGGTGCTCGGCGTTCCCGTGGTCGGCGATCACGAGCGTGACGCCGCCCGCCGCTCGACGGCCTCGACCACGCGCCCGAGGCACTCGTCGGCCGTCTCCACCGCCTCGACGACGGCCGGGATCACGCCGGTGTGGCCGACCATGTCCGCGTTCGCGAAGTTGACGACCACGAAGCCGTAGCCGTCCTCCTCGATCGCCCGCACGACCCGCTCGGCGACCTCGGGCGCCGACATCTGCGGCTTGTGGTCGTAGCTCGGCACGTCGCGCGGCGAGTCGACGAGGATCCGGTCCTCGCCGGCGAACGGCTCCTCGCGGCCGCCGTCGAGGAAGTAGGTGACGTGCGCGTACTTCTCCGTCTCGGCCGAGTGGAGCTGGCGGATGCCGTTCGCCGCGAGCACCTCGGCGAGCGTGTTCTCGACGACATGCTCCGGGAAGGCCACCGGGAACGTGAAGTCGTCGCGGTAGCGGGTCATCGTCGTCAGGTCGACGCCGAGCTCCCCGAGCTGCTCGGAGAGCTGCCGCGTGCGGTCGGGGCGGAAGTTGAAGAAGATCGCGGTGTCGCGCTCGGGATCGAGGCGCGGCCGGCCCTCGATCACGACCGGCTTGATGAACTCGTCCGTCACTCCGCGGTCGTAGCTCGCCTGGACGGCGGCGACCGGGTCGTCAGCGTGCTCGCCCTCGCCGTCCACGATCGCGCGCAGCGCCCGCTCGGTGCGGTCCCAGCGCTGGTCGCGGTCCATCGCGTAGTAGCGGCCGGCCACGGTGGCGATGCGGTCGACGGGCAGCTCGGCCAGGTCGTGGACGGCCGAGTGCGGCGACACGTCGCGCCCGTCGGTGAACGCGTGGATCCAGGTCTTCTCCGGGGCGAAGGTGAGCAGCGCCCGGAGGTGGTCGATGTGCGAGTGGACGCCCCCGTGCGAGACGAGCCCGAGCAGATGGACGTTCTCGCCTCGCTCGAAGGCGCCGCGCAGCGCCTCGTTGGAGAACAGCTCGCCGGTCTCGATCGCCCGGTTCACGCGCACGAGATCCTGGAGGAGGATGCGGCCCGAGCCGATCGTCAGGTGCCCCACCTCGGAGTTGCCCATCTGCCCGTCCGGCAGGCCCACGGCCGCGCCCGAGGCCTCGAGCTGCGCGTGCGGGAAGTCGCGCCAGAGCCGGTCGAAGACGGGCGTCTCGGCCAGCTCGATCGCGTTGCCCGGGCCGGGCGGCGCGATTCCCCAGCCGTCGAGGATGACGAGCGCTACGAGGGGATACGTGCCGCTGTCTCGCATATCGCCTTGAAGGAGTCGACCTCGAGCGACGCGCCGCCGACGAGGGCGCCGTCGATGTCCGGCTGGGCGAGCAGCGTGCCGGCGTTGTCCGGCTTGACCGAGCCGCCGTAGAGGACGGGCGCGTCGAGCAGCGACTTGATGAAGGCGTGCGTCGCCTGCGCCATCTCGGGCGTCGCGGTGAGGCCGGTGCCGATCGCCCAGACCGGCTCGTAGGCGAGCACGAGCTCCGGATGTGGCTCGAGCACCGACAGCTGGCGCCGGAGCACGTCCTCGGTCTCCCCCGCCTCGCGCTGCTCCTTCGTCTCGCCGATGCAGACGATCACGCGCAGGCCGGCCTCGAGCGCGGCCCGCGCCCGCCTGGCGGCTGTCTCGTCGGTCTCGCCGAAGTACTGCCGCCGTTCTGAGTGGCCGACGAGCGCGCCGGCGACGCCGAGCTCCAGCAGGAGCGGCGCGGAGATCTCGCCCGTGTACGCGCCTTCGGGCTCCCAGTGGACGTTCTGCGCGTACGTCGTCAGGCCGGCCTCCACGCAGTCGCGCAGGCGGGTGAACGGCGGGCAGACGACCGCGTCGAGCCCGGCGAGCGCCGCCGGATCCGGGCCGCGGAACATCTTCCAGTTGCCGGCGATCAGCACTCGGCGATCCTATGCGGAAGGAATGGCCGCCACACCGGGCAGCTCCTTGCCCTCGAGCAGCTCGAGGCTGGCGCCGCCGCCGGTCGAGACCCAGGACACCCGGTCGGCGAGCCCCAGCTCGTTGAGGGCCCGCACGGAGTCGGCGCCGCCGACGACCGAGAATGCGTCCTGGTTCGCCGCGACGGCTTCCGCCACCGCCTTCGTCCCGTCGGCGAACGACGGCCACTCGAACACACCCATCGGCCCGTTCCAGAAGATGGTGCCCGCCGCTCGGATCCGCTCGGCGAAGCGCGTTCGCGTCTCAGGCCCGATGTCGAGCCCGAGCCACCCGTCGGGGAGCTCGTCGTACGCGCAGACGCGCGACTCGGCGTCGCGCGCGAACTCGGCGGCGCCGACGACGTCCACCGGCAGCTCGACGTCGAACTCGAGCGGGTTCCCGCCGCGCAACTCCTCGGCCATCTTGCCGCCGATGAGCACCGTGTCGGCGCGCCCGCCGAGGTTGCGCAGGACGCCGAGCTTGTCCTCGACCTTGGCGCCGCCCGAGACGAGCACGAACGGCCGCTCGACCTCGCCGAGCAGGCGGCCGAGATGCTCGAGCTCGTCGAGCAGCAGCAGTCCGGCGTAGGCGGGCAGGAGGTGGGCGACGGCCTCCGTGGAGGCGTGCGCGCGATGCGCCGAGCCGAACGCGTCGTCCACGTAGAGGTCGCAGCCGTCGGCGAGCTCGCGCGCGAAGCGCTCGTCGTTGGCCGTCTCGCCCGGGTCGAAGCGCGTGTTCTCGAGCACGTCGACGCGCTCGTCGGGGAGGAGCTCGCGCAGCCGCGCCGCGACCGGGGCCATCGCGTACTTCGCGCGGTCCTCCTCCGTCTTCGGCCGGCCGAGATGCGAGCAGACGCGAACCGACGCCGCATCCCGCTCGAGCAGGAGCTGCAGGGTCGGCAGCGACGCTCGGATGCGCGTGTCGTCGGCGACGCGGCCGTCCTCGAGCGGCACGTTGAGGTCGGCGCGGACGAGCACCGTCTTCCCCGCGACGCCGGCGTCGCGGACGGAGCGCGGGAGGCGCATTACGCGGCGACGACGGCAGGCAGCGTCTGGCCGATCTTCGCGACCAGGTCGACGAGCCGGCAGCTGTAGCCCCACTCGTTGTCGTACCAGGAGAAGACCTTGACCAGCGGTGCCGTTCGCCATCGTCAGGCCGCTGTCGAAGATCGACGAGTACGAGGAGTGGACGATGTCGCTCGAGACGATCGGCTCCGCGGTGTACTGGAGGATCCCCTCAAGGTCGCCCGTGTCCGCCTGGCCGCGGAAGAGCTCGTTGACCTCCTCGGCCGTCGGCTCCGCGCCGAGCTGGACGACGAGGTCGACGATCGAGCCGGTCGGCACGGGCGCGCGCATAGACATGCCGTCGACCTTCCCCTTCAGCTCGGGGAGCACGACCCCGATCGCCCGGGCGGCGCCCGTCGAGGTCGGGATGAGGTTGATCGCGGCCGCGCGGGCGCGGCGCAGGTCCTTGTGCGGCAGGTCGAGGACCTGCTGGTCGTTCGTGTACGCGTGGATCGTCGTCATGAAGCCGCGCTCGATCACATACGCCTCATGCAAGATCTTGGCGACCGGGGCGACGCAATTCGTCGTGCAACTGGCGTTCGAGACGATGTGGTGTTGCTCCGGGTCGTACTCGCGGTCGTTGACGCCGAGGACGATCGGTGAGGTCCGGATCGGTGGCCGGAGCCGAGATGACGACCTTCTTGGCGCCCGCTTGCAGGTGCTTTTCCGCGTTCGGCGGTCCGTGAACAAGCCGGTCGACTCGATCGACAACCTCGACTCCGAGCTCCGCCCACGGCAGATCGGCCGGGTCGCGCTCGGAGACGAACTTGATCTCGTGCCCGTCGACGGTGATCGAGTCCGTCGCCGCGCCTCGACCGGCACGTCGAGCTTGCCGAGCACGGAGTCGTGCCTGAGCAGGTGCGCCATCGTCTTCGTGTCGCCGATGTCGTTCGCGGCCACGATCTCGAAGTCGCCGCCCCGCTGGAGCTGGGCGCGCAGGAAGTTCCGGCCGATGCGGCCGAAGCCGTTGATTCCCACCCTGGTCTTCGCCATCGCCGGAGCACCTCTCGTCGTCGTGTCGCTCGAATCGAGTCTAACGGCGCGGGTGCGGGCGAAATCCGCAGCTTCTCCGCAGTCTTCCGGCGGCTCCCGCGCAGGCAGGCGGGCGGACCGGGAAGCTCCGAGGACGACCCTCCCGGCCCTTCACCCCGCTCGAGACCTGACGGCAGACGGGGTCTGAATCCGCCGCCGGACGAGCGAGAACCCGCCGCTAGCGAGTATCGACTCTTGCATTGTTGCCGCGCTAGGCGACCTACAACGCATAACGACGTTGTTTTAGGAGCGTGAAAGTTCCTGCAAACGGCGCAGTCTGCGGTAGGCGGCGGCCTTCGAGAGACCGGGCTTGCAGCGGCGGGCGAGCTCTGCGGTGGAGGCGGTCGGGTGGCGGAGGCGGAGGAGCGCGATCTCGCGCAGATCGTCCGGAAGCGCGTCGACGTCGAGCCGGCGGAGCGCCTCGAGTTGCGCATGCGCCGCGCGGCCCGTGCGCACGAGGTTCGCGTGGTCGGCGTTCGCGAGGCGGTTGGCGTCGGCGCGCGTCGCCGCGAGCACGGCCTGCTCCTCGAGCGCCAGGACGAGGTCGACGGCGCCGGCCGCGATCAGGACATCGGCGATCGCCTCGGTTCCCTTCGCATAGGCACTCGAGTGCGAGCTCCGCTCGTGGACGCGAAGCTCGCCGCCGAGCCGGGCGGCGAGGGCGGCGAGGAAGCGCGCTCCGTCGGCTTCGGCCGTCCGGATCTCGAGGTGCGGGTCTCTCGGTCCGCTGAGCGTCCCCGAGCCGAGCAGCGCACCGCGGAGGTAGGCGGCCGCGCAGCAGCGCCGGGCGACGACGCGACCCGGCGGACGTCCGAGCGGCCGGTGTGAGCGGTCGAGCACACCGGCCCGGTGCAGGGTGGCGTAGGCGTCCTCCGAGCCCTCGACGTGGAGCTGGTAGCGGGTTGCCCGGTCGAAGGCCCGGCGCGGGTAGGTGCGGATCTCGGAGCGGACGTCGGACGCGCGCAGCAGGGCGAAGGCGCGGCGGGCGACCGTCGAGCTCGAGACGTCGAGGTGGACATCGACGCTGCCACGGCCCCTGAGGTGCGCGCGGCCGGCGACGTGGAACAGTCCGGAGAGCTCGGCGAGCCGGTCGCACTCGCTCGCGGGGGCGATCGCCGCGAGCTGCTCCCGCAGATCCTCAGAGAGCGTGGGCATAGCCCTCGAGCGCCAGCAGGCGCCGCTTGTAGCCCGTGCCGTAGGAGCCGTACGGGCCGAGGCCGCCGGCCGAGACGACGCGGTGGCAGGGGACGAAGATCGAGAGGTGGCTGCGTGCGCAGAAGCTTCCCGCCGCACGCGCGGCACCGGGAGCCCCGGCGAGGGCGGCGAGCTCGCCGTACGTGACGACCTCACCGCGCGGGACCGTGCGGAGCGCCGTCGCGCAACTCGTCAGGAACGGGGTCTCGTAGCCGAGCTCGACCGGCACGTCCTCGAGCGGCGCCCGTTCGCCTGCGAAGTACGCCTGCAGCAGCCGCACGACTTCCGTGACGAAGCCTCGATCGCCGCCTGACGCGTTCTGTGGTACGACGATCGCGGCCCCTACCCCAGGGTGGGTGGGGGTTTGGGATGGGTCCTGGGCGGAGGCGCCTCGCCCCGCGCCCCCCGCTCTGCCCGCGGCCACGGCAGCTCGTGCCACACGACGCACCCGTCGGCGACCACGAGCTCGCCGACGCCCCAGCCTTCGACCTCGTAGGCCACCTGCGTCACCGCCACGACCACGAATCCTAGGGAGGGGCGGCGGAGTAGTGACCGTGCCGCCGGGCCGCACTGGACGACGCGACTCCTCGCTTCGCTCGTCGGCCGGCTTCGCCGGCTGCGGCTTCCTCTGTCGCACCGATAGCAGCGGCTATCGGCTCTCCCTGCGTCCTTGCCTCGCGACGCCCAGCACACCCCTGCGACGAGCACTGCGCCACCGCCCCTCCCTAGAATCGCCACAGTGAGCACCCACGGCATCTTCCGAGTCCCGGATCCCCACAACGAGCCGGTGCTCGGCTACGAGCCCGGCAGCCCCGAGCGCGACGAGCTCCGGCGCCGCCTCGACGAGCTCTCCTCGCAGCGGCTCGAGCTCCCGCTCGTGATCGGCGGCGAGGACGTCCGGACCGGCGACACGTACGAGGCGGTCATGCCCCACAAGCGCAGCCACGTCCTGGCCGACGTCCACAAGGGCGGCGCCGCCGAGGTCGACCGCGCGATCGCCGCCGCAGCCGACGCGTGGGAGGACTGGTCGCGGACGCCCTGGGAAGACCGCGCCGCCGTCTTCCTCCGCGCGGCCGAGCTGCTCGCCGGCCCGTGGCGGCAGACCCTGAACGCGGCCACGATGCTCGGCCAGTCGAAGACCGCGCACCAGGCCGAGATCGACGCCGCCTGCGAGCTCATCGACTTCTGGCGCTTCAACGTCCAGTACATGACGCGGATCTACGAGGAGCAGCCGATCTGCTCGCCCGGCGTCTGGAACCGCCTCGAGTACCGTCCGCTCGAGGGGTTCGTGTTCGCGGTCACGCCGTTCAACTTCACCTCGATCGCCGGCAACCTCCCCACCTCGGTCGCGCTGATGGGCAACACGGTCGTCTGGAAGCCCGCCTCGACCGCCGCCGTCAGCGCGCACTTCCTGATGCAGCTCTTCGAGGAGGCCGGCCTGCCGCCGGGCGTGATCAACCTCGTCTACGGCTCCGGCGCCGCCGTCGGCGATCCCGCGCTCGCGAGCGAGCACCTCGCCGGCATCCACTTCACCGGCTCGACTCCCGTCTTCCAGGGGATGTGGAAGACGGTCGGCGAGAACATCGCCCGCTACCGCAACTACCCGCGCATCGTCGGCGAGACCGGCGGTAAGGACTTCATCGTCGCGCACCCGAGCGCCGACGCCGAGGCTCTCGCGACCGCGATCCTGCGCGGCTCGTTCGAGTACCAGGGCCAGAAGTGCTCCGCCGCCTCCCGCATCTTCGCGCCGGCGAGCCTCTGGCCAAGGGTGCGCGAGCGGATCGCCGAGGAGATCGGCGAGATGAAGATGGGCGACGTCGCCGACTTCTCGAACTTCGTCGGCGCCGTGATCGACGCGAGCTCCTTCGCCACGCAGAAGGAGGCGATCGAGGAGGCGAAGTCTTCGGGTGCAGCCTCGATCGTCGCCGGCGGCTCGTATGACGACAGCGACGGCTGGTTCGTCCAGCCGACGGTGATCGAGACGACCGACCCGAAGTTCCGCACGATGCAGGAGGAGCTGTTCGGTCCCGTCGTCACGGCCTTCGTCTACGACGACTCGCGCTACGACGACACCCTCGATCTCGTCGACCAGGGCACGACGTACGGCCTCACCGGGGCCGTCTTCGCGCGCGACCTCGACGCGATCGAGAAGACGCGCGACCGGCTCCGCTACGCCGCCGGCAACTTCTACGTCAACGACAAGCCGACGGGAGCCGTCGTGGGCCAGCAGCCGTTCGGCGGCGCCCGTGCGTCCGGCACGAACGACAAGGCCGGCTCGATGTGGAACCTGATCCGCTGGGTCAGCCCGCGCACGATCAAGGAGACGTTCGTGCCGCCGCGCGACTACCGCTACCCGTTCCTCGGTTCGGACGACGACGCCGGCCGCTAGTTAGAGATCGAATCGCCAATGCAGCCACTCGAGTAGGGCCAAAAAGGCGACGAGGGCGGAGCCCAAAAGCACGTAGAACCACCACGCCGACGGGGCGTGGTCAACGATGTCACCCTCGAAGACCTTGAGGACGAACAGACCGATCAACAGCCCGATGAGCGAGATGAGCTTCAGCGCATCCCAGACTCGGCGCTCGCGCACGATGTAGCGCGGCACTATCCAGGCCTTCAACAAGATCTGATCCTTACTAGCCGCGTCCAGCTTTGTGGAGCTGGGCGTAGACGCTCCGCGCGACCTTGGCCGGCACGCCGGGCACGCCCTCGAGCTCCTCGGGCGTCGCCCCGAGCATCGCGTCGACCGAGCCGAAGTGGTTGAGGAGCGCCCTCCGCCGCGCCGGGCCGACACCCTCCAGCTCGTCGAACAGAGACGCGAAGCCGCGCGTCTCGCGGCGCTGCCGGTGGAAGCCGACCGCGAAGCGGTGCGCCTCGTCGCGGATCCGCTGCAGGAGCTGGAGGCCCGGGTCGTGGCGCGAGAGGACGACCGGCCTCGCGCGGCCCGGCACGAAGACCTCCTCCTCGCGCTTCGCGAGCGCGATCACCGCCACGCGCGGGAGATCGAACGCCTGCATCGCCGCGAGCGCAGCCGCCAGCTGGCCCTTGCCGCCGTCGACCACGACGAGGTTCGGGGTCGCCGCGAACGACTCGTCGTACTCCTCCGCGGTCGGTCCTGCCGCCAGCCGCGCGAACCGCCGCGAGATCATCTCCCCCATCGCGGCGAAGTCGTCCATCCCCTCCTGGCCGCGGATCGCGAACTTGCGGTAGTGCGCCTTCTTCGGCAGCCCGTCCTGGAAGACGACCATCGAGCCGACGTTGTCCTGGCCCATCGCGGTCGAGATGTCGAAGCACTCGATGCGCAGCGGCAGCGACTCGAGGTTGAGCGTCTCGCGCAGCTGCTCGAGCGCCTCGACGCGGCGCAGCCGTCGCTGCTCGCCCTGCGCGAGGTCGCTTGTCAGCACGTGAAGGGCGTTCTCGTCGGCGAGCCGCTGCAGGCGGCGCTTCTCGCCCCGCTCGGCCGTGCGGATCTCGACCCGCGCCCCACGCCGCTCCGACAGGAGCTCTGCGAGCGCCGACAGGTCTCCGGCGTCGCTCGGCACGACGATCTGGGGCGGCACGCTCGGTGCGCTCCCGTAGTACTCGAGCCCGAACGACTCGAGGATCGTCGTCACGTCCTGGCCGCCGACGTTCTCGAGGTGGAACGAGTGGCGGTCGACCATCTTGCCGCCGCGCAGCGGGAAGATCTGGACGACCGCGCGGTCGCCCTCGGCCGCGAACCCGATCACGTCCACGGTCCCGACCGACTGCCGCTCGACGGCCTGCCGCTCGACGAGGTGCTGGACGGCGAAGAGCCGGTTGCGGTAGCGCGCAGCGTCCTCGAAGCGCTCGTCGGCCGCCGCCTCCTGCATCCGCCGCTCGAGCTCGCGCTGGATCGGCTTTACGTCGCCCGAGAGGAAGTCGATCACGCCGTCGACGATGCCGCGGTAGTCCTCCGGCGAGACGTAGCCGACGCACGGCGCGAGGCAGCGATCGATGTGGTAGTCGAGGCACGGGATGCCGCTGTGGCGGCCCGGCTTCGGCCCCTCGCACGGCCGGTAGCGGAACACGCGGTTGAGCACGTCGAGCGTCTCGCGCACCTTCTTCGCGTTCGCGTACGGGCCGAAGTACCAGACGCCCGGCCGGTGGCGCTCGCGTGTGAACATCACGCGCGGGTACTCGTCTTCGACCGTGACCGCGATGTACGGGAACGACTTGTCGTCGCGCAGCCGCACGTTGAACGGCGGCCGGTGGCGCTTGACGAGGTTCTGCTCGAGGTGGAGCGCCTCGACCTCGCTGCCCGTGACGATCACCTCGACGTCGGCGACGCGCGCCGGCAGGCTGCGGATCTGCGCGCGGCCGTCCGTCGTCTTCTGGAAGTACGAGCGCACCCGCGGCCGCAGCGACTTCGCCTTGCCGACGTACAGCACGCCGCCGTCGGCGTCCCGGAACAGGTAGACGCCCGGCTTCGCCGGCAGCGACTGCAGCTGGTTTTCGACCCGGGCGGCCACGACGGCCACCGTAGCCCAGCGCTAGACCGTTGCGGCCACCGGTTCGGGGGCGGCCTCCACGACGAGCCGGCCGTCCTGGTAGACCCGCTCGATGCGCCCCGCGAGGTCGCGGAAGTCGAACGGGTCGCCCGAGACGACGACGAGGTCGGCGCGCTTGCCCGGCTCGATCGTGCCGAGCTCGCGGCTCATGCCCATCAGCTCGGCGGCGGTCTTCGTGGTCGCGACGAGCACCTCCTCCGGCGACATGCCCTGGTCGGCCATCAGCTGGAGCTCCTCGAGATTCGTGCCGTGCGGGACGACCCCCGCGTCGGTCCCCATCGCGATCTTGACACCGGCGGCGGCGGCGCGCCGGACGGAGTCCTGATGCGCTTCGACGACCTCCGCCGCCTTCACGAGCACGTTCTCCGGAATGGGTGCACCGGCCTCCGCCGCGCGTGCGACGCCGAGCGGCGCGGCGAGCGTCGGCACGAGGTAGGAGCCGTGCTCGAGCATGAGCTCGATCGCCTCGTCGTCGAGGTAGATGCCGTGCTCGATCGAGCGGACACCGGCACGGACGGCGTTCTTGATCCCCACGGTCGACTGCGCATGCGACATCACCGAGAGCCCGAACGCGCGCGCCTCGGTGACCATGACCTCGATCTCCTCGAGCGAGAAGCCGGGCTGGTCGGGTGAGTCACGCGGTGAGAGGACGCCGCCCGAGGTGGCGATCTTGATCACCTCGGCGCCGTTGCGGATCAGCTCGCGCACCTTGCGCCTCGCCTCGTCGACGCCGTCGACGATGGAGGACGGCATGCCCGGGTAGTCGGGAAAGAACTCGGCCGTGCCGCCCGAGGGCATCCAGCCGTCGCCGTGGCCGCCCGTCTGGCTGAGCATCGTCAGCGAGATCTGGAGGCGCGGCCCCCGCACGATCCCCTCCTCGACCGCCTGCTTCACGCCGAGATCGGCGCCGCCCGCGTCGCGCACGGTCGTGATGCCGATCCGGATCGTCGCGTCGAGATTCTTGATCGCGTCGTAGAAGCGGTACGAGAACGGGGTCTGCAGGTGCTTCCAGATGTCGACGTGGCCGAACATCACGTGCACGTGCGTGTCGAAGAGGCCCGGGAGGAGCGTCGAGCCGGAAACGTCGACCTGCTCGTCGCCGTCGAGCCCCACGCCGACCTCGTCGATCCGTCCGTCGACCACCGCGACGTCGGCGTCTGCGACCGCGGCCCCGTCCCGTCGAACACCCGTCCGCCGGCGAATACCGTCCGCACCTCGGCTCCTCTCCCTCGCTCGTCCCGGAGAGACAAGCCTATCGCCGCGCGCCGCGATAGCCTCCTGCCGTGGAGCAGCCGACCCTGCATCGGCTCGAGGGGATCTCGCCGCGGGCGTTCCAGCACCCGGCCGACAAGGCGGCGACGGCCGCGCTGGCCCAGATCCCGGGCGTGGACCAGGTCGTGCGGAAGTTGAGCGAGCTCCAGTACGAGCGGGCGCTGCGCCAGATGTTGCTGGCGAATGCGGTCAAGATCGGGCCACAGCAGCTGCCGGAGCTCTGGACCGTCTACGAGCGGGCCGGCGAGACGCTCGACCTGCCGGAGCTGCCCGATCTCTACACGACCTACTTTCCCCTCGGCCCCAACGCTGTGGCGATCGGCGCCGGCCGGCCGATCGTCGTCGTCTCGTCCCAGTTCGTCGAGATGCTCGACCCCGACGAGCACTGGGCGCTGTTCGGGCACGAGCTCGGGCACGTGCTGGCGGATCACGTGCTCTACACGACGACGCTTGCGATCCTGCTCCAGCTCCAGGGTGTCCTCCCCTTCCTGATCCGGCTCCCCTACCGCGCGGTCCTGGCGGTGCTGCTCGAGTGGTCGCGCTCGGCGGAGCTGACCGCCGACCGGGCAGGCGCACTCGCCTGCCGTGATCCGCTCGTCTCCTGCCGCATGCTGATGGTGATGGCCGCGGGGGTGCCGTCGAGCCGCCTCGACCTCGACGCCTTCCTGCGCCAGGCGTCCGAGTACCAGGAGTGGGACTCGCGCTGGGACCGGCTCCTCCGCGTCCTCGCCGAACGGCGCGGGACGCACCCCTACGCGGTGCGGCGCGTGCAGCAGCTCACGGAATGGGTGCGCGGCGGCGACTACGACCGCATCCTCGGCGGCCACTATCCGCGCCGCGGGGAGAGCGACCTGCGCGGGGACGCCGACAAGGCATCCGAGTACTACGTGAACAAGATGTGGAACATCTACCGCGACGCGAGCGACGCAACTCAGGGTTTCCGCGAGAAGGTCGACGGCTGGCTCAAGCGCGACCCGGACGGGCAGCCCGAAGAGCCCCGGTAGCATTTCGCGACGTGGAGGGCCAGTACGTCGCGTACAGCTTCTACCGCGTCGACCCGGCGTGGCGTCGGCTGCCGGTGGAGGAGCGCCAGGCGCACAAGGACGAGCTCGCCGAGGTCGTGGACTCCTTCGCCGAGCGCTTCGAGCATCTGCGCGCCTACAGCGACCGCGGGCGTCCGGCCGGACTCCGACTTCTTCCTCTGGAAGATCACGGAGCGGTACGAGGCGCTCGAGGAGCTCGGCGCGGCGCTCAACGGCACGGCGCTCGCGGGCTGGCTCGAGACGCCCTACTCGTACCTGGCGACGACGAAGGCCTCGCAGTACACGAGCGCGCGCAAGGCGCGCAAGATCACGCCGCACGGGCTCCCCTACCTCGTCGTCTACCCGTTCGTGAAAGTGCGGCCGTGGTACGCGCTGACCGTGGCCGAGCGGCAGCGGGCGATGGACGAGCACATCCGCATCGGGCGCGAGGAGTTCCCGGGATCAAGAACCACACGACGTACTCGTTCGGGATCGACGACCAGGAGTTCATGACCGCGTTCGAGTGCGAGGAGCCGGCCGACTTCATGCACCTGATGCTGCGGCTGCGCGACAGCGAGGCGTCGCGCTACACCGAGCGCGACACGCCGATCTTCGTCGGCCGCTACGTCGCGATCGGCGAGGCGCTCGCGGCGCTCGACGGCGCGTCGGCCCGCGTCGAGGCGTAGCGGACTTACACGTACGTGTGCTGGTCGCGCCACGTGCGCCACATGGCGATGCCGCACAGCGCGAGGATCGCCACGAAGGCGAGGATCTCGTAGCCCACCGCTCCGCCGTACCAGTAGACGCCGACGTCCGCGACGGCCACGATCGCCGCGCCGTAGAACACCCACTGCGCGCGCGGCGGCCACAGCGCGATGCCCTCTCGCCGCTCGCGCCACATGAGGAAGATGAAGTACGCGATCGCGAGGATGAACGCGACCCGGGCGAGGATGTACAGCGCGGACAGCGTCTGCTCGAGCTGGAGCACGACGATCACCCCGGCGATGGCCGCAAGAATCAGCAGCCCGCGCACGAACGGGTTGATCCGGGAGAAGAACCTGCTCATGTCGCCGTCATGTACGCCCGCACCGCGAGCGCTCCTGCCACCAAGGTAGCGCCGGTGAACCACGCGAGGCGCCCCCGCCGCTCGGCAGGCGCGTACATCCAGGGCGCGAGCACCGCGAGCAGCGAGAGCGTTCCGTACAGATAGTGGAGCTTGTCGGCCGCGCGATGGTGGCTCGAGAGCAGCAGGAGCCCGATCCCGACCTGTGCGACGAGCAACGTCTGGGCGAGCGCGAGGAGATGGGTCGAGGGTCCCGCGCGCCTCGCGGTGGCGGTAGTACGTCCAGGCGCCCACCGCAGCCGCCCCGAACGTCGCGGCGAGGACCGCGAAGGCGACCGCATGGTGGACGCCGACCATGGCGCGGCGCAGCCTAGCTGCGCCATGTGCCGGTGCTACTCGCTCTCGGTCTGGCCGGGGTCCGGCGCCGGAACCGGCGGCGTCCCCTCGTCGGGAGGCGGATAGGGCTCGGGAACCTGCGCCGGCTCGGGCGGGTTGCCCTCGTCGGGAGGCGGATACGGAGGGCTGGGCTCGTTGGGAGTGACCATCAGCGTGTCTTGTACCGGAAGTCGTGCCTGCCGAATCCTCTCGTCGGCGCCCGCGAGCTGCTCGGCGAGCTCGTCCTCGATGCGCTTCGCCTCCTGCTCGAGCTCGACGAGTCGGGCCCGAGCCTCGCGCTCTACGGTCTTGTCCCCCCGCCAGACGGCCTCGCCGAGCGCCTGCAACGCCGGACCGCGCTCGACGGAGATCGCGTCGAGCCGCGACCGCGTGCGCCAGCGGCTGACCGTCGAATCGAATCGGGTGCGCCACACCTCGGCGGCGGTTGCGGCGTGCGCGCGGCCGTCGGCCGCCAGGCGCGAGGAGTGCTGCACCCAGACGTCGGCGTTGCGGCGCGTCGCCTCCCCGAGGGCGGCGAGCAGGACGAGCGCGAGCAGCAGCAGGACGATGCCCCACGCCCAGCTGCCCGTCGCAAAGAGGCCGACCGAGGCTCCGAACGCCGCGAAGCCGAGGCAGAGGAGGACGAAGCGCGCGGGAATCCCGACCCAGCGCCGCTCGACGCTCTCGTGCACCACGGGACCGGGCACGGTCTCGACGGAGGGCGGCTCGGCCGCCGGAGCGCCGCAGCTCGAGCAGAAGCGCGCGCCCGGCGCGAGCTCCTCGCCACAGCTAAGGCACGCGCTGTCCGGAATCGGTGCTGCGCTCACGGCGAGCTTGTTCCCCACCCTCCAGCGCCCGTAACACCTCCGCAGCCCGCCTGCGGAGCGGCCCCACCTGGGCGCGGTAGTCCTCGTCCGAAACCTTGCCGGTCCGGTGGTCGAACTCGAGCTCCTTGAGCGCCGCGAGCGCGCGATCCCGCTCTTCCGCGAGCGCCAGCCGCTGCGCGCGCCTCCGGAGCGAGCTCGTCGAGGCGGTCGCTCGCCGGCGAGGGATCGCGGAGGAACGGTCGCGCGACGAAGACGACGGCGACGACCGCGAGCATCGCCGCGACGGCGAGCGCCCACTCCACGTCAGATACCCGCAGGAGCGGCGCCGGCGGCGTACCGCGCGGCGAGCCGGCGCTGCTCGACCGCGTCGGGCCACATCGCGATCAGCGCGCCCGCGACGAACACGAAGCCGGCGACCCAGATGAGGTTGATGAGCGGCTTCACGAGCACCTGGAGGTCGAGCCTGTCCGTGTGCGGACCCGACGACCTGGGCCTTCGTGAACACGTCGCCGAGCGAACGCGGATCGTGGTAGATCGACGCTTCGTTCGCGGGGACCTTCGATGGCGTAGTTGTTCTCGCCCGGGTCGAGGCGGAAGCGCTCGCCGTGGCCGGTCACGTTGACGAGGGCTCGGTAGCCGGTGTAGTTCGGGCCGTTGACGCCGGTGAGCCCGGTATACGTGAGCGTGTAGCCGGCCGCCTCGATCGACTGTCCGGGCCGCAGAATCCGCTCGCGCTGGCGTCTGGTACGCGCTCGAGCCGGCGATGCCGATCGCAAGCAGGACGATCGCAGCGTGGACGACGTAGCCGCCGTACCGTCGCCGATTCCGCCAGATCAAGCCGGAAGATCCGAGCCTGCCGCCCGCCGGCCGCGCACGAACTCGAGCACGATCGAAGCCGCGACGAACGCGCTGAACGTGTACGCGAGCAGGCCGGGCCACGAGCTCCCGAAGCCGAGCAGGAGCAGCGTCACTCCGGTGATGACCGCCGCGGCGAACGGGATGACGAACGTCTTCCCGAGCGAGCGAAGCGACGCCCTCCGCCACGCCACGAGCGGCCCGATCCCCATCAGCAGCAGCAGCGGCAGGCCGAACGTGTGGAGGAAGAAGTCGTAGTACGGCTTCGAGACCGAGCGCGTCTCACCGCGCACCGCGTCCGACAGGATCGGATAGAGGACACCCCAGAGGATCGTCAGGCAGAGGGCGACGAGCAGGAGGTTGTTGTAGAGGAACGTCGCCTCGCGCGACACGAGCGACTCGAGCTTCGTCTTCGTGCGCAGCAGCGGCAGCCGCCAGCGGATCAGGACGACCGAGAGCACGACCATCAGCACGAGGAAGCCGAGGAACCAGCCGCCGATCGAGCTCTTGGCGAAGGAGTGAATCGAGTCGATCACGCCCGAGCGCGTGAGGAACGTGCCGAAGAGCGACAGGTTGAAGGCGAGCGCGACGAGGATCATGTTCCAGACCTTCAGCATCCCGCGCTTCTCCTGGATCATCACCGAGTGGAGGAACGCGGTCGCCGACGAGCCACGGCATGAGTGCGGCATTCTCGACCGGATCCCAGGCGTAGTAGCCCCCCCAGCCGATCTCGGTGTACGCCCAGTGCGATCCGATCAGCTGGCCGACCCCGAGGAACATCCAGGCGGCGAGCGTCCAGCGGCGCGTCGCGACGATCCAGCGCTCGTCCGTCCGGCCCGAGAGGAGCGCCCCCATTGCGAAGGCGAACGGGACGGTGAGCCCGACGTAGCCGAGATAGAGCAGCGGCGGGTGGGCGAGCATGTACGGGTTCTGCAGGCTCGGCACCATCCCCTGGCCGTCCGACGGCGCCGGCTGGACGTTGAACGGGCTCGAGACGAAGCAGAGCATGAAGGAGAAGAAGACGGCGACGAGCCCGAAGACCGGCACCGTCCACGCGACGAGCTCCCGCGAGCGGCGGTTGAGCCAGACGGCGAGCGCCGCGTAGCCCGTGAGCACGAGCAGCCAGAGCAGGAGCGACCCCTCCTGCCCGCCCCAGAACGCCGACAGCGCGTACGGAAGCGGCAACTTGTGGCTCGTGTGCTCCCACACGTAGACGAAGCTCATGTCGCGGCGCCCGAGCGCGACGAGCAGGACGATCGCGGCCACGACCGTCACCGGGAAGGCGGCGAGGAGCGCGTTCTGCGCCGATAGCGCGAGCCGCCGCCGCCGCTTCCACGCGGCGTAGGAGCCGGCCACCAGCGCGTACAGCACGAGGCCGAAGGCGAGGAGGAGCGCGGCGCGCCCGAGCGGCGCCATCAGGTCTTCGAGGACTTCGCCGGTGCGTAGTGGGACGGGCACTTCGTGATCAGCGAGTCCCGCTGCGCGACGAAGACGCCGTTGCGCAGCGTTCCCTGGATGACGACGTCGCGACCGGTCTTGAACTGGTCGGGCACGGTGCCGTGGTACACGACCGGAACGCGGGCCGCCGTCGAGCGGCCGATGTCCTTGAGCCGGAAGCGGAGGCCGCCGCGCGAGTACGAGTCGCCCTGCGTAGTGCCGACGACCTTGCCGATGAGCGAGACGCTGCCGCTGTGTCCCGCGAGGCTGCTCGGCGTCAGGTCGGCGACGCCGTTGCCGGCGAGCGCCGTGTAGACGACGAAGATGGCGAGCGCAGCCGCTACCGAGAGGGCAATCACAAGCCGCGCAGGACTCGATCCCACGCCGCGCATCGTAGCCCTCTGGCGCGCGAGCGAGCGCCGGTTCTAGCTCTTCGGCGCCTTGTCGGGCTTGCGGGCTGGAATGCGGTACCCGTGCTCGTGGCAGAGCGAGCCCGGCGCGTCCTCGGTGAGCGCGTCGCAGTAGCCCTTCCCGTACGCGGCCCGGAGGAATGCTGCGACGACTTCGAGGTTCCAGTCCGTGACGTCGAGGGTCTCGCGCCAGAGGTCGGCGAGGCGAAGGTCGATGTCGAGCTCGAGCAGGTCGATTCTGGAAGGGCGCTTGGGCATGCCAAGAAGGTAGAAAAACGGTCGGACGGCATACGCTGCCCCAAATGAGTGAGATCCGCTACGGCCCCGCCGGGCTCCCCGAGGCGCCGACCTTCGAGGAGGCGTTCGCGGCGCTCGCGGCCGAGGGCTACCGGGCGTGCGAGATCGGCTTCGCCGGCGGCTTCTGGCTCGACTACGAATCGGCTCCGCTGTTCGGCGCCGCAGCCGTCGGCCGCCGACGTCGTCCTCTCCGTGCACGCGCCGCTCGCCGCGTTCATGGGCCATGCGGACCGCGGCAAGAAGTTCAAGATGGCGCTCGGGATGCTCGACCACACCGCCGGCCTCGCCCAGGCGTGCGGCGCGAAGCTCATCGTCTTCCACCCGGGCTTCCTGCTCGGCCGCGAGCGGGAGCAGGCGATCGCCGACGTGGTCGACCAGTTGGGCGACCTGCGGGAGCGGCTGGAGGCGAAGGGCCGGCTCGTCCCGTTCGGCGTGGAGGTGATGGGCCGCGTGCGCGATCTCGGCACGATCGACGACGTGCTCGCGATCGCGGCGCAGGTCGACTTCGTGCGGCCGGTGCTCGACTTCGCCCACCTGCACGCGACGAGCGACGGCGCCTTTCTCGAGGCAGATGCGTTCGCCGGCGCCCTCGCCGGTGCGGACGCCGTGCTCGAGCCCGATGCGCCGTTCCACATCCATTTCAGCGACATCCAGTACGCGAACCGCAACGAGACGAAGCACCTCCCGTACGGCGAGGGCACGCTGCGCGCCGAGCCGCTGCGCGACGCCCTCGCGCGCTTCGAGCGGCCTGCGACCGTGATCAGCGAGGCGCCCGACGCCGTCTCGACGCGGGCGATCGGCGACGTCCTGCTCGGAGCCTCCTAGCCCGGCTTGTGGCAGACGGCCTCGACGTTGTTGCCGTCCGGATCGAGGACGTAGCCGCCGTAGTAGTCGTCGTGGTACCAGCGGACGCCGGGCGCGCCGTTGTCGGTTCCGCGCGCCTCGAGCGCGGCCGCGTGGAAGGCGTCGACGAGCTCGCGGCTGTCGGCGCCGAACGCGATGTGGAGGCGTCCTCGCGCGGCCTCCCCGTGCGCCTCGATGAAGAACGACGGCCGGCCTCCGTCGTCCTTCCCGAACCCGGCCGCCGCGCCGGAGAACTCCATGAGGAGCGTGTAGCCGAGCGGCGCGAGCGCCTGTTCGTAGAACGCCTTGCTGCGCTCGTAGTCGGCGACGCCGATCCCGACGTGGTCGAGCACTGCCATCACTCTCTCCTTCCGGTAGCCGTCGCATAGCATCGCCCACGTGCTCGATCCGAAGGTCTTCAAGGCGTACGACGTGCGCGGGATCTATCCGGACGAGCTCGACGAGGCGGGCGCGGAGGCGATCGGGCGCGCGTACGTCGAGCAGTTCGAGCCACGCCGAATGGCGGTCGGGCGCGACATGCGGCTCTCGTCGGCGGCGATGCAGGAGGCGCTGATGCGCGGCGCGACCTCCGCCGGCGCGGACGTTCTCGACCTCGGGTTGGTCGGAACCGAGATGGTCTATTTCGCGGTCGGCTCCCTCGGCCTGGAAGGCGGCGTCATGGTCACGGCCTCCCACAACCCGAAGCAGTACACGGGCATGAAGCTCGTCCGCCGCGGTGCCCTGCCCGTCGGAGGCGAGTCCGGGCTCTTCGACGTCCGCGACCGCGCAATGTCCGCCGCGGACGTGTCCGGTAGCAGCTACCGGACACGTCCCGAAGGGACGATCGAGGAGTACGACATCTGGCCCGCGTACGTCGAGCGGGTGCTCTCCTTCGTGGATGTCGCCGCGATCAAGCCGCTTCGCGTCGTGATCGACGCGGCGAACGGGATGGCGGGAACGCTGCTCCCGCCTGTGCTCGAGCGGCTTCCGGTCGAGGCCGTCCGCTGCTTCTTCGAGCCGGACGGCTCGTTCCCGAACCACGAGCCGAACCCTCTCCTGCCCGAGAACCGCGAGTTCATCGTGCGCAAGACCCTGGAGGAGGGTGCCGACCTGGGCGTCGCGTTCGACGGCGACGCCGACCGCTGCTTCTTCGTCGACGACACGGGCGAGTTCGTCCCCGGCGACTTCGTGACCGCGCTGTTCGCGGAGAGCCTGCTCGAGAAGGAGCCGGGCGCGAAGGTCATCTACGACGTGCGGGCGAGCCGCGCCGTGCCGGACACGATCGAGCGCGCCGGCGGCATCCCGCTCGTGAACCGCGTCGGCCACGCGTTCATCAAGGCGCGGATGCGCAAGGAGGACGCAGCGTTCGCCGGTGAGGTCTCCGGCCACTACTACTTCCGCGACTTTCAGCCAGGCCGACTCGGGCGCCGTTCCCTTCCTGCTCATGCTCGAGCTGATCTCGAAGAGGGGCCGGCGGCTGTCGGAGATCCTCGCACCGCTGCGCGACCGCTACTTCATCACGGGCGAGCTCAACACCCCGGTTCCCGACGTCGCGCTCAAGCTGCAGGAGCTGAAGGAGCGCTTCGCGGACGGGCGGGTCTCGCACCTCGACGGGATCTCCGTCGACTTCGACGACTGGCACTTCAACGTGCGCCCTTCGAACACCGAGCCGCTGCTCCGGCTCAATCTCGAGGCGACGTCGGAGCAACTCATGGAGCGGAAGCGCGACGAGGTGCTCGAGGTGATCCGCTCGTGAGCGGCGAGTACGCGTTCTCGACGCGGACCCGCGTGGGCTTCTCGGACACCGACGCGCAGGGAATCGTCTACTACGGCCGCTACAACCCCTACTTCGACCTCGCCCGCGTCGAGTATCTCCGTTCCCTGGGCTTTCTCCACCGGGAGGCCGGGGGCGAGTTCGTGATGCGCGCGAACGACGTCGAGTACTTCGCGCCTGCCCGCTTCGACGACGAGCTGGAGATCCACATTCGGGTCGCGAACATCGGGCGGACGAGCATGACCTACGAGTTCGCGGCCTTCAAGGTGCCCGACGGGACGCTGCTCGTCACGGCGCACCAGACCCTCGTATTCATCGACCTCGAGACTCGGCGCCCGATCCCCATCCCCAACGCGTACCGAGCGCCGTTCGATGTCGACGCCTGACGCCGACGAACAGCTGCGGCAGACCGTCGCGGAGCTCTCCGCCCGGGAGGGCTGCAGCTGGGCCGGGATCTACTTCGTCGAGGCGGCGAACCTCGTGCTCGGGCCGCAAGCGGGCACGCCGGAACCCGAGCGGCGCAGCGCCGTTCCCGTGCTGTGGCGCGGCACTCGTGTCGCGGAGCTCGCCGCCGACGGCGAGGTCGCACGGGCCGAGCTCGAGGCGATCGCCGCGGCTATCGCCGACCTCTGCCTCGTCGGCTGGGACACCGGCGGCGAGGTGTGGCAAAGCTGACAATCCCCTCCCTCGTTCGAGGGACAGATCCCGCACCAGCATTGGCCTCTCACTCGAATGGGGTAACCCACCGTTGGTGATCCTGGATCCCTCGAACGAGGGAACGCCCTAGGACGGCGTGACGCGGCGCGCGTCGAAGACGCCGTCGACGTTGCGGAGCGAGGAGAGGAGCCCGCGGAGCGCCTTGACGTCGCCGACTTCGGCGACGTACCAGTTCCGGGCCATCTGGTCCTCGACGGTGCCGCCGTACGAGACGATGTTGGAGCCGTGCTCGGCGAAGGTGCGTGCCACGTCCTCGAGCAGGCGCGGGCGATCCCACGAGTCGACGGCGATCTGGACGCGGAAGCTCTGGCTGCCGCCTCCTTCCCACTCGACCGGCGTGAACCGCTCGGGGTTGCGGCGCAGCGCGCGCACGTTCGGGCAGTCGCCGCGGTGGATCGTGATCCCCTTGCCGAGCGAGATGTAGCCGACGATGTCGTCGCCCGGCACCGGCGTGCAGCACTTCGCGAGCCGGACGAGCACGTCCTCGACGCCGATCACGTTGATGCCGTAGCTCGTCGCTGCCGGCCGCCTCGCGCGCGCGCGGCTTCTTGACGGCACCTGCTCCTCGGCGACCTCGCCGACCTTGAGCTGCTGCAGGACCTTGTCGACGATCCTCGACGCGGTGCAGCTTCCCGGAGCCGAGCGCGATGTAGAAGTCCTCGGCCTTCTTGTAGCCGGACTCGCGGATCACGCCGGCGAGCACGGCCGACCCGGCGAGCTTCTTGTACGGCAGGTTCTGGCCCTTGAGCGAGTTCTCGAGCAGCTCGCGGCCCTTCGCCTCGAGATCCTCCTTCTGCTCGCGGGAGAAGAACTGGCGGATCTTGTTGCGCGCGCGCGAGAGGCGACGAGCGACAGCCAGTCGCGGGACGGGCCGCGCGCGGCGGACTTGCCGTCAGGATCTCGACCCGGTCGCCGCTGTGCAGGCGGTAGTGGAGCGGCACGATCCGGCCGTTCACCTTCGCGCCGACCGTGCGGTGGCCGACGTCGGTGTGGACGGCGTACGCGAAGTCGATCGGCGTCGCCCCGGCCGGCAGTGTCTTCACCTCGCCCTTCGGTGTGAAGACGAACACCTCCTCGTCGAAGAGGTCGGTGCGGAAGCTCTTGACGAACTCGCGCGCGTCGGTCTCGTCGGCGTGGATGTCCATGAGCTGCCGCACCCAGGCGTTCCACTCCTCGTCGGCGCGCTTCCCCGAGCGGCGCCGTCGCCCTTGTAGGCCCAGTGCGCGGCGACGCCGAGCTCGGCGGTCTCCTGCATCTCGCGGGTGCGCACCTGGATCTCGAGCGGCCGCCCCTCCGGCCCGATCACCGTCGTGTGCAGGAGCGGTAGCCGTTGAACTTCGGCATCGCGACGTAGTCCTTGAAGCGGCCGGGCATCGGCTTCCAGAGCGAGTGGATCAGGCCGAGCGCGCCGTAACAGTCGCGCGTCCCCTCCTCGCCCGTCGCGCTCGACGATCACGCGCATCGCGGTGAGGTCGTAGATCTCGTTGAACTCGCGGCCCTTGCGGGCCATCTTGTCGTAGATCGAGTAGAAGTGCTTGGCGCGGCCGGAGATGTCGACCGGGATGTCGACCTTCTCGAGCTCGCGCAGCAGCACGTCGGCGGCCTCGGCGACGTGGCCTTCGCGGTCGGCGCGCCGCTCGGCGACCATCGTCTTGATCTCCGCGTACTTGCGCGGATGGAGGGTCTGGAAGGCGAGGTCCTCGAGCTCCCACTTGAGCGCGTGGATGCCGAGCCGGTGCGCGAGCGGCGCGTAGACCTCGAGCGCCTCCTTCGACTTCTGGATCTGCTTCTGCTTGCCGAGGTACTCGATCGTGCGGAGGTTGTGGAGGCGGTCGGCGAGCTTGATCGAGGATGACGCGGACGTCCTCGGCCATCGCCACGACCATCTTCCGGTAGTTCTCGGCCTCCGCCTGCTCGCGGGTCTGGAACTGGACGCGCGTCAGCTTCGTGACGCCGTCGACGAGCGAGGCGATCTCGTCGCCGAACTCCTCGCGCACGGGTCGAGCTCGACGTCGGTGTCCTCGACGACGTCGTGGAGGAGCGCGGCGGCGATCGTCTGCTCGTCGAGGCGCAGCCCGGCGCAGATCGTGGCGACGCCGACGGGATGCGTGATGAACGGTTCGCCGGAGCGGCGCTGCTGGCCCTCGTGCGCGGTGCGCGGCGAAGCGGAAGGCGCGCGTGACGAGCTCGACTTCGACGTCCGCCGCTGCGCGGCGAGCTCGGCGAGCAGCCCCTCGAGGAGCTCCTCGTGCCTCTCGCCTGCGTCCACCGTCGCTCACTTTCTCAGTGTACTCCGGCATCTTTTGCGCGAATCTCTGCGGAAGGAACGGCCGTTACAGGAGCGAAATGACGCGTTCCATGCCTCGCTTTCGCCGTTCCGCTCGCGCCGCGCGCTCTTCGGCTCGCGCTCGCGCTCGCTCAGTGCCTGAACGTCTCCGAGTAGACGACGCGGCCCTGCGGCAGCGTCGCCTCTCGGGATCGAGTACCGCGACCTGGAAAGGCCCGAGTCGTGCAGAGCCTCCCGGCGGAGGTAGCAGGCCGAGCTCGTCCGCGCGGACGAAGCCGAACCGCCCGTAGTAGAGCGGGAGCGCCCTCGACGAGCAGCAGCGGTTCGCCCCGCGCGCGCGAACGGCGTCGAGCGACGCCCGCACCAGCGCTCGGAGCCGTGGCCGCGCCGCTGGTGCGCTCGGGCAGGACGCCGAGCGGCGAGAGCTGGAGGACGCGCGTCGCCGCGGTCTCCTCGATCCAGTTCCAGCGTGTTCATGACGTGGCCCACGACGCCGCCGTCCTCCCCGGCGACGAACGAGAGCTCCGGGACGTACAGCATCCGGCCCGCGCGTGCAACTCGGCGACGATCCGCGGCACGTCGCTCCCCACCGAAGGCTGCCCGGTGGACCGCGAGGATCGACGCCCCGTCGCCCTCCCTCGGCGAGCCGGATCACGCGGCGCGGGCGAGCGGCGGCTCCGTGTCGCGAGCAGCGCGCGGAACCGCGCCGACTCGAGCAGGTCGCGGCGGGCGCCGTCCTCGAGACCGAGCTCGGCGAAGATCGCGGCCGCTTCCGGATCGCGCGTGGCGGCGGGCTTGCGCCATTCGCCGGCGAGCCATTCGCGCAGCTCGACGATAGCGAGGCGGCGGTCGGGAAGACGCGGCGGACGACGAGCTGCGGCGAGACCGTCCCGTTCCAGTGGTTCTCCTCGAGCCGGAACGCGACGTCGTAGCGGTCGTCGGGCCGGAACGACGTCGAGCCGCGAGCCCTGGCCGAAGGCGATCGCGCTGCCGCCGTCGCGGCCGTCGCGGCGGATCCGGAAGCGGAGGTGCTTGCCGTCGCCGACGGTCGCGAGCTCGGCGACGCCGACAGCCGGGGCGAGGAGCGTCGGCGCCGGGTTGCCGAGCCCGAACGGCGCGAGCTCGCCGAGCTCGGCGCAGAGGTCGAGCGAGAGTTGCGCGTCCGCGGGCGACCACCGCGTCGATCGCGCGTGACGGGCTCGAGGTCGTCTCGGCGAGCACCGTTGCGGCGTGCCGGCGAACGCCTCGGCGAACGCGTCGACGTTCTCGGCTCGATGGACAGGCCCGCTGCGGCGCGGTGGCCGCCCCAGCGCCCGAGCAGGTCCGGAGCACGCGCCGAGCGCGGCGTGGAGGTCGAAGGCAGGGATCGAGCGGCCGGATCCCTTCCAGTCGCCGTCGCCGTGCCCGCGATGAGCACGACCGGGCGGTGGTAGCGCTCGACGAGCCGCGACGCGACGATGCCGATCACGCCTTCGTGCCAGTCGGCGCCGGCGACGGCGTAGGCGCGGCGGGCGCGCCGCTCGGGCGGCCACGCCTCGACCTGGGCGACGGCCTCGCGGAGGATCCGGCCCTCCACCGCCTGGCGCTCGCGGTTCAGCTCCTCGAGCGAATCGGCGAGCCGGCGCGCCTCCGCCTCGTCCTCGGTGAGGAGCAGCTCGAGCGCCTCTCGCGGATGCCCGAGCCGCCCGGCGGCGTTGAGGCGGGGCGCGAGCCGGAAGCCGACAGCCCCGGCGTCGACCGTCGGCCGGATCGACTCCGGCGCTCTGCATGAGCGCGCGCAGCCCGGGCTTCGCGGTGCGCGCGAGGGCGCGCAGCCCGGCGATGGCGAGCGAACGGTTCTCGTCGACGAGCGGGACGACGTCGGCGATCGTCGCGAGAGCGACGAGGTCGAGGTGACGCTGCGGGATCTCGGAGTCGACGCCGAACAGGGCCTGGCCCAGCTTGTAGACGACGCCGGTTCCGCAGAGCTCGGGGAACGGGTACTCGGACGGTCGAGTCGCGACGATCGGACAGTCCGGCAGCGTCTCCGCCCGGCCGGTGATGGTCGGTGACGATGACCTCGAGGCCGCGTTCCCGCGCCTCGGCCACCTCGGTCGACCGCCGTGATCCCGCAGTCGACGGTGAGGACGAGCCCGCAGCCGTCGTCGGCGAGCCGCGCCAGCGTCTCGCTGCTGACGCCGTAGCCCTCGTCGAAGCGGCTCGGCAGGTGCCAGACGACGTCTGCGCCGAGCTCGCGAAGGAGGAGGAGGGCGAGCGTGGTGGCGGCGATGCCGTCGACGTCGTAGTCGCCGTGGACGCAGATTCGCCGGCCTTCTTCCACTGCTGCACGGATCCGGGCGCAGGCGACCTCCATGTCGCCGAGCAGGAAGGGGTCGTGCGGCGGCTGCTCGCCCTCGAGGAAAGAGCGTGCGACGGCGGGGTCGGAATAACCGCGCCGGACAAGCACACCGGCCGTCAGCTCCGAGATCCCAAGCTCCCGAACCAGCTCGGCCTGGGCGTCGGGCGGGCAGTCGGCGAGTGTCCAGATGCCTTCGTGCATGTCCAGCCAAGCTACGGGGGCGGGCGGACGGAATCGGGCCGGCGACCTGGCCGAACGAGGCGGTCAAGCCCGGATTGCCGGCCTCTCGTGAGAGAGCCGCGACTCACTCGTCACCGGTGAAGGGGCGCTTCACCGATCCCCGGGTGGGTGGGGGTTTGGGATGGAGTAGAAGACGTCCATGGCCGTGCCGTCCCCAGAGGAGCTCCGCCGCGAGTTCCTGCTCGACCCCGAAGTCGGCTTCCTCAACCACGGCTCGTTCGGCGCCTGTCCGCGGCCGGTCTTCGACCGCTACCAGGCGTGGCAGCGCGAGCTCGAGCGCGAGCCGGTCGACTTCCTCGACCGCCGCCTTCCCGACCCCCTCGCCGCCGCGCGGACAGCCCTTGCCGCCTACGTCGGCTGCGCGGCGCCAGACCTCGCTTTCGTCCAGAACGCCACGACCGGAGTCAACCTCGCCGCCCGGTCGCTCGCGCTCGGCCCGGAAGACGAGGTGCTCGCGACCGACCTCGAGTACGGCGCCTGCGACCTCGCGTGGCAGTGGGTCTGCCGCCGCGCCGGGGCGCGTTACGTCCGAGCGCCGATCTCCGCTCCCGCTCCGCGACCCCGGGCGAGGTCGTCGAGGCGCTCTTCGCCCAGGCAAGCGCGCGCACGCACGTCGTCCATGTCAGCCACGTCACGTCCACGACGGGGCTCGTCCTGCCGCTGGAAGAGATCGTCGCGCGCGCCCGCACGCTGGGCCTCGTGACGGTCGTCGACGGCGCGCACGCCCCCGCTCACGTGCCCGTCGACCTCGCGAAGGTGGGCGCCGACTTCTACGCGGGGAACGCGCCACAAGTGGCTTTCCGCCCCGAAAGGGGCCGGCTTCCTGCACGTCCGCCCCGAGCACCAGGACCGTGTCGACGCCGCCATCGTCAGCTGGGGCTACGAGGAAGGGAACGGCTTCTCCGAGCGGATCGAGAAGCAGGGCACGCGCGATCCGGCGGCCTGGCTCGCGGTCCCGGACGCGATCCGTTTCCAGGCCGAGCGCGACTGGGACGCGGTCCGCGAACGCAGCCGCCGGCTGGCCCGCGACGCCCGTCGCGATCTCTGCGAACTGCTCCGGACCGAGCCCCTCGCGCCGGACTCGATGGTCGCGCAGATGGCGGCCGTCCGGCTCCCCCGCTCCGCGCCCGACCTGTCCGAGCGCTTGTTCACGCGCCACCGCGTCGAGATCCCGGTCGGCGGCACCGAGCAGGACCTCCTTCGCCTGTCCGTCGCCGCCTACACGACACGCGACGAGATCAACCGGTTGCTAACCGCCCTCGTTCGGGAGCTTGACGCCGAGCACGGTCAACACGACGAGTAGCCCGATGCCGAGCAGCCAGTAGGCGAGCACGCGTTTCGGGTGGCGCGACTCCTGCAGCGAGCTGTACGCGATCTTCCCCCACAGGAGCAAAAGACCGACCGCGGCCGCACCCCCGATGACGATCACCGGTGCGAGAAAGGCCGCCTTTTCGAACGGCCACGCCAGCGCCCAGGCCGTGATCGCGACCATCGCCAGCACCACCACGAGCGCCGCCGGATAGCGGAGTACCCGCATGCCGTCAGGGTACGCTGCCGCCGTGGAAGCGGCCGGCAACTACCACTCGGGCGACGACTACATCGTCGAGTTCCTCGGCTACCGCTTCTCCTTCAGCAGCGAGGATTTCGAGGAACGCGTCACCGCCGCCGCCGTCCGGCTCGAGCTCGTCTCGAGCCCCGAGCTCGACGAGGACGAGACCGCCGACCTCGTCGAGCTGGTCGAGCGAGACGCGATCGAGACCCCGCGGAGTGCACTCGGCGAGTACCTCGTCCGCCACTGGGACGCACTCGCGCTCGTCCGCGGCGAGTCGCTCGTCTACTGGCTCAAGAAGCTCGTCTTCCGCGGCGCGTGGCTCGACCACCGCGTGAAGGAGGGTCTGCTCGAGGTCGACTGGGACGACGAGCGGCAGGACTTCACGTTCGCGGACACGAACGGCGGCCGAGCGCTGCTCGAGCTCCTCCCCACGCCGAGCTGGCACGAGCTCCAGTACCGGAGATGACCGTCCCGCGCCGGTACGCGGTCGTCCTGCCGGCGTACCTCGCCGCGCTCTTGGCGATCGACACCCAGGTCTCGCTCGACGGGCAGCTCGCACTCGGCGTGCTCACCTTCGCCGTGCTCGCGGCTGCGCTGTGGCCGCTCGCGGCGCTCGTGCGCGCGCAGGCCGTCGGCGTCGTCCTGTTCGCGACGATCGGAGAGGTGACGGGCTCGCTCGTCTGGGGCGTCTACCACTACCGGCTGCACAACCTGCCGCTCTTCATCCCGCCCGCGCACGGGCTCGTCTACCTCAGCGGCATCGCGCTGAGCCGCAGCCTCCGCGCCCGAGCGGTGGTCTGGGCCGCCGCAGCCGGCGCCGCCGCCTGGGGAATCGCCGGCCTGACGATGCTGCCGCGCCTCGACGTCGCCGGCGCGATCGGCGTACCGCTGCTGCTCGTGTTCCTCTGGCGCTCGCCTGCCCGGGCGACGTACGCGGGCGTCTTTCTCGTCGTCGGCGCACTCGAGCTGTACGGGACGTCGATCGGGACCTGGCGCTGGGTCGCCAAAGTGCCCGGCCTCGGGATCCCGGACGGCAACCCGCCGAGCGGTGTCGCGAGCGGTTACGTCTGGTTCGACGTGATGGCTCTGCTCGTCGCGCCGTGGCTCGTCTACGTCGCGGCCGGGACGCTGAAGCCGAAGCGCTGGAGCTTCTCCTCCGGCCCCTTCCTCAGCTCGATGCGACGCAGGGAGCCGATCGGCACGATCAGCGCGTCGGGCGCCTCGTCGTCGCGGGCGTCCGTCACGTAGAGCGTCACCATCCCGAAGCCGGGCTCCGGCTCGATCCGGTCGAGGACGAAGCGCGACCTGTCGGCGAGCTCGACCTCGACGAAGGGCTTGTCCACCCCGGTGGCCTCGGCAAACGATGCGATCGCCTTGTGCAGGCTCTCGACGAACGCCTCGTGCGGCAGCCCGGCGACCGGTGTCCAGAGGTCGGGCATCAGTCGCCCGTCGGCGCGACGCCGGAGGGCTCGACCATCAGCACGACGGTGCGACCGTGCGCGATCGGCCTATGCATCACACCACGCGGAATCGTGATTGCCTGCCGCGGCCCGAGAACCGCCGGCTCGCGCCCGTCGATCTCGATCTCCAGCTTGCCGTCGAGGACGAGGAAGAACTCGTCCTCGCGCTCGTGCTTGTGCCAGTGGAACTCGCCCTCCAGCACTCCGAGCCGGACGACGGAGTCGTTCACGGTCGTGAGCGTCTGGTTGAACCACGGCTCGTGCTCGGCCGCGAAGGCGCCGACGTCGAACTCGCGCAGCTGGCCGAACCTGTCGTCGAGGTGGATGTCGTACTCGACCATTCAGGAAACTATGTCTGGACCCCGGCCGCCTACGCGTCCGATCTCGGCGAGCCGCTCGACGACCTCCGCGAGCGGCGCACTCGTGTCGATCTCGTGCTTGCACGTCGCGCGGAGCAGCGGCTCGACGTCGCGGAGCTGCTCCAGGATCAGGTCCCGCTCCTCGGGCGACTTCCCGTAGTCGTTGGTCGTGCGCGCCGAGAGCCGGTCGAGGAGCACGTCTGCCGGGGCGCTGAGGAGCACGACGGCGTCGAAGCGGTCGTAGAAGCGGCCCTGATTCGAGACCGTTCCCGATACGTAGAGCGTCGGGCCGTCCTCCTCGGCGAGTAGCTCCGCGATCCGCTCGGTGTCCCACCACCGCCCGCCGTCGGCGTCCTCGACCGTCCAGCCTGGCTCGTCGGTGTCGACGGTGCGGAAGCCTTGCCGGGCCAGCTCCGCGAGCGCGCTCGACTTGCCGGTCCCGGACATGCCGGTGACGAGGATCCGCCGCACAGGCGGCAGGCTAGAACAGGCGCGCGTCGATCTCGGGCTCTGGCGCGGCGCCGAGATGCGCGCGGCCGAGCGCGGTAATCGTGCGCCCGCGCGGCGTCCGCTGCAGGAAGCCGAGCTGCAGGAGGTACGGCTCGTAGACGTACTCGATCGTGTCCGGCTCCTCGCCGAGCGCCGCCGCGAGCGTGTTGAGCCCGACCGGGCCGCCGTCGTACTTCTCCGCGATCGACCGCAGGAGCTCGCGGTCGAGCCGTTCGAGCCCTGCCTCGTCGACCTCGAGCAGCTCGAGCGCCTCCCGAGCGATCGCCGTCGTGATCGCGCCCTGGTGCCGCACCTCGGCGACGTCTCGGACGCGGCGGAGGATCCTGTTGCCGACGCGCGGTGTCCCGCGGGCGCGGCCCGCGATCTCGTCCGCCGCAGCGTCGGCGATCTCGACGCCGAGGATCCCGGCCGAGCGGCGGACGATCGTCGCGAGCTCGCCGTCCTCGTAGTAGTCGAGCCGGAACGTCATCCCGAAGCGGTCGCGCAGCGGTGACGTGAGCAGGCCCGTGCGGGTCGTCGCACCGACGAGCGTGAACGGCGGCAGGTCGAGCGTGAGCGTGCGAGCAGCCGTCCCCTGGCCCATCGACGATGTCGAGCCGGAAGTCCTCGAGCGCCGGATAGAGGATCTCCTCCGCCGCGCGGCCGAGGCGGTGGATCTCGTCGACGAACAGGACGTCGCGCGCCTCCACCGCGGTGAGGATCGCGGCGATGTCCTTCCGCTCGAGCGCGGGGCCGGCGACCGAGCGGATGCCGACACCTAGCTCCTCGCGGATGATGTGCGCGAGGCTCGTCTTGCCGAGACCGGGCGGCCCGACGAGGAGGACGTGGTCAAGCGCCTCGCCGCGTCCCTTCGCCGCGTCGAGCGCAATCGCGAGCTGCTCCTTCAGGCGGGCCTGGCCGACGAACTCGTCGAGCCGGCGCGGCCGGAGGCTCTGCTCGACCTCCTCCTCGTCGGCGCGGAGAGCCGGCGCCAGGAACTGCGTCGCGGCGTTCACGCCGCCTTCTTCAACGCGCGTCGGACGCGTTCCTCCGGCGGCAGCTCCGAATCGACCTCGGCGAGCGCGCGCTCGGCGTCGAGCAGCGACCAGCCGAGCTCGACGAGGGCGTCGCGCGCCACGAGATAGGGCGTATCGGGGCCGGCCTCCTGGGCGATCGCCTCCTCGCTGCCCAGCTTCTCCTTGAGCTCCAGCACGATTCGGTCGGCCGTCTTCTTCCCGATGCCGGGGATCGCCTGGAAGCGTGCGGAGTCCTCGCGCGCGATCGCACGGCGCAGCTCGGCCGGCGGCGAGCCGGAGACGATCGCGAGCGCGACCTTCGGCCCGACGCCGCTGACTGCGAGGAGCTGGACAAAGAGCTCGCGCTCGCTCCGATCCGCGAAGCCGTAGAGCTGGAGCGCGTCCTCCCGGACGTGCGTGTACGTCTCGATCGTGATCTCGTCTGCCGAATCGCCCTTGCGGACGGCTGAGGGCGTCGCATGTACGAGATAGCCGACGCCGGCGACGTCGAGGATCAGCCCTTCCGGCGTGTTGGCCACGGGCTTGCCGCGGAGGCGCGCGATCATCGGCCCAGCCTACGTACGGGAACGGACGTTCTCTCTATCCCGCCGCTGCGCGCTGCAGCGGCGGCGCGAGGGCGTGGCAGATCGCGACCGCGAGCGCGTCGGCGGCGTGGTGCGGCGTCGGCAGCTCGGGCAGCGCGAGGATCATCTTCACCATCCGCTGCATCTGCGCCTTCTCGGCGCGGCCGTAGCCGCAGATCGCCTGCTTGACGCTCGCGGGCGCGTATTCGCGGCAGTGGACTCCCGCGTTGGCGGCCGCGACGAGCACGGCGCCGCGTGCCTGCCCGACGGAGAGCGCGATGCGGGCGTCGGCGCCGACGTACGACTCCTCGAGCGCCACCGCATCCGGCGCGTGCTCGCTGATGAGGGCCGCCACGGCGTCGTGGATCGTCTTCAAACGAAGGACGGTGTCCTGCCCGGCGGGCGTCGACCAGCAGCCGTGCGCCACCTCCCTGAGGCGGCCTCCGCTTTCTTGGACGACTCCGTACCCGCAAGCAGCAGTCCCCGGATCGATGCCCACGACTTTCACGTCAGAAAGCTACGGACCCGGTCGGACGAATCCTGTTCAAGCCGCGACCGGATGTGGCACGGTTCCGAATCGCGCGCTCTCCCGTGAGTCGCCAGGAGCCGGAGGCCATCGCCGCTCCCGCAGACGCCGCGCAGCGGCCTCAGCGGGCGGGCAATAAAACAGCACGGAGCGCGACCGAGACCGCGCTCTCGGTCGTGCGGAGTTCGTTCTCGGGCGCGGGCGTCAGCCCGCGACCGATTCGAGGACGCGTTCGGGGATGTCGAAGTTGGCGTAGACCTCCTGCACGTCGTCGTTCTCCTCGAGCTGGTCCATGAGGCGCAGGATCTTCTTCGCCTCGCTCTCGTCCTCGACGGCGACGGTCGTCTTCGGCAGCATCGTCAGCTCGGCCGACTCGATCTCGAAGCCCGCGCCTTCGACCGCCTCCCGCACCGTTGCGAGGTCCTCGGCCGCGGAGAGCACCTGGTAGCTCGAGCCGTCGAGCTCTACGTCGTCGGCGCCGCCCTCCGCGGCGGCAAGCATCAGCTCGTCCTCATCGGTTCCGTCCGCCGGCACGAGCACCAGCCCGCGCCGCTCGAACAGCCACGCGACCGATCCTGGCGTGCCGAGGTTGCCGTCGTTCTTGTCGAACGTGTGCCTCACCTCGCTTGCCGTCCGGTTGCGGTTGTCGGTGAGCGACTCGACGATCACCGCGACGCCCGCTGGGCCGTAGCCCTCGTAGATCACGGTCTCGTAGGCGGCGGAGTCGGCGTCGGTGCCTGCGCCCTTGGCGATCGCGCGGTCGATGTTGTCCTTCGGCATCGAGGCGGCCTTCGCCTTCTCGACCGCGTTCTGGAGCGCGAGGTTCCCGGCCGGGTCGGGCCCGCCCTCCTTCGCCGCGACGATGATCGCGCGCGTCAGCTTCGAGAACAGCTTGCCGCGCTTCGCGTCGGCGGCGCCCTTCTTGTGCTTGATCGACGACCACTTGCTATGCCCGGACACCTTCCACCTCTCTCACGATGTTCAGGAAGCGTTCGTGGACGCGCGTGTCGTCGGTCAGCTCCGGGTGGAACGCCGCGACGAGGAGCCGTCCCTCGCGCGCCAGCACCGGATGGCCGTCGACCTCCGCGAGCACCTCGACGTCGGGCCCCGCCTCCTCGAGCCACGGCGCGCGGATGAAGACCGCACGCAACGGCTCGTCCCCGTCTCCGATATCGAGGTCGGCCTCGAAGCTGCGGACCTGCCGGCCGAACGCATTGCGCCGTGTCCGGTAGTCGCCGAGGCCGAGGTGGTCGCGGTCGAGGACGATCATTCCCGCGCACGTGCCGAGGATCGGGCCGCCGAACCCGCGCACCGCCTCGTCGAGGCCATAGAGCCGCATCAGCCGGCCGATCGACGTCGACTCGCCGCCCGGGATGATCAGGCCGTCGAGGCCGTCGAGCTGCTCGGGGAGCCGGACCTCTACCGGCTCGGCGCCGAGCCGCCGAAGCACGGCGGCATGCTCCCGGAAGTTCCCCTGCACGGCGAGGACGCCGATCCTGAGCTGCTGCTCCACGCTTCGATGGTAACGAGGCTTATGCCGGCGTCGGCTCGGCGGGTGCCGGTGGGACGGCCGCGCGCCGCTGCCGCCCGAGCAGGCCGAGGAAGACGAGCCAGAAGCCGAGGAGGCCGAACGCGAGCGCGAGCGCCCAGGGGGCGGGCGAGGACGGCCCGATCGACTTGCAGATCTGTCCGGTCGGCGTGCTCGTGCACTCTTGCCCTCCGCTGAGACCGAGAGGACCTCCGGCGACCGTTCCCGGCGATCCGCCGGCGTAGTGGATGGTCGCGGCGAAGAAGCCGAACGCGGCGAACACGGCCCAGCTTCGACCGCTTCGTCCCGTACGCGATCAGGACGAAGAGAACCGAGACGATGAGGATGATCGCGAAGTCGAAGTCGCTCTTGTTGAACCAGTGGTAGATCGGCACCCCGATCAGCAGGCCCCCGGCGAAGTGGAGCCAGAACGCCGAAGGCTGGTCGATGACGGTGCCGGCGACGAGGTAGAGCAGGCCGATGAAGAACGAGACGATGTACGTCCAGGTGCCGCCGTTCGAGATGAAGTCGGTGACGAAGAACCAGCCGAGAAGGGCCGAGATGAGACCGATGAACGGGAACCGCCATATCCGGCGGAAGGCCAGGGCCACGACGAGGATCAGGAACTCGAGCGAGAGGTGCGCCAGCGACCAGCCCTGGAACGGGGAGCTCCAGTGGCTCAGCCAGCCGAACCACGCCCAGGCCGAGCCGACGAAGAGGCCCCAGGCGATCACCGCGGTGAAGGCGAAGATCCCTGCCGCGAGCCATCTCTCCGCGAGTCGCAGCGACCCGGCGACGAACAACAGCACAACGAGGATGAGCAGCGCCCAGGCCGTCCGGGCTCCTCCCCCATGGAACTCGATATAGAGGTAGACGAGGGCGTAGATCCCGCCGAGCAGGACAGTCAGGCCGCCCAGGTAGACGAGGAAGCTCGCAGTCGTCCAGATCGGCTTGATCTCGCGCACGCGGGGATCGTCCTACCCGCGTCGGACGGAACGACCGGTAGCAGCCACCGGCCTACCGCCACGCTCCGGGCGCGAGCCGAAGTGCTTGAGCTACCAGCCGCGGGTCTCGAGCAGCTCGCTCGGGTCGAGCGACTGCGTCGAGATGCCGACCATCGGCTCGCCGAGACCGGCGGAGACGCGGGCGAGGATCTCCGGGTCGCCGAAGTGCGTCGTCGCCTCGACGATCGCCTTCGCGCGCAGCTCCGGGTCGCCCGACTTGAAGATCCCGGAGCCGACGAAGACGCCGTCCGCACCGAGCTGCATGCAGAGCGACGCGTCGGCGGGCGTCGCGATCCCGCCGGCGGTGAACGTCACGACCGGCAGCTTCCCGTTCTCGGCCACCCACTTCACGAGCTCGTACGGCGCGCGCAGCTCCTTCGCCTCCGCGTACAGCTCCTCCTCGCGCAGCGCGCCGAGCCGGCGGATGTGGCCGAAGACCGCACGCATGTGCGTGACCGCGTTGACGATGTCGCCGGTGCCCGCCTCGCCCTTCGTGCGGATCATCGCGGCGCCCTCGGCGATGCGGCGCAGCGCCTCGCCGAGGTTAGTGCAGCCGCAGACGAACGGGACGGTGAACTGCCACTTGTCGACGTGGTGCTCGAGGTCGGCCGGCGTCAGCACCTCGGACTCGTCGATGTAGTCGATCTCGAGCGCCTGCAGGATCTGCGCCTCGGCGAAGTGGCCGATGCGGCACTTGGCCATGACCGGGATCGTCACGGCCTCCTGGATCTCGTGGATCTTGTCCGGGTCGGACATGCGCGCGACACCGCCGTCGCGGCGGATGTCGGCCGGCACGCGCTCCAGCGCCATGACGGCGCACGCGCCCGCTTCCTCGGCGATCTTCGCCTGCTCGGCGTCGACGACGTCCATGATCACGCCGCCCTTGAGCATCTCGGCGAGCCCGCTCTTGACCCGCATCGTCCCGTACTCGGCCATCGCCATGAGTCTAGCCAGGAGCGACCTGATACAAGAACGCCCCATGGAGCCATGGTCGCGGGAGCCGGTGGGACGTTTCGACGAGCTCGAGATCGAGAGCGCCGTGCTGCGCGACAACCCGCTCGGCGATCCGCATGTCCGCCCGCTCTGGGTCTACATCCCGCCCGCCTACGACGCCGAGCCGGACCGGCGCTTCCCTTCGATCTACCTGATCCAGGGCATGACGGACAGCTCGACATGTGGCAGAACCGCACCGCCTTCCGGCCGAGCACGCCGGAGCGAGTCGACCGGCTGTTCGCCGAGGAGGACTGCCCGCCTGCGCTCGTCGTCGCCGTCGACTGCTGGACGTCGTACGGCGGCTCGCAGTTCATCGACTCGCCCGGAACGGGCCGCTATTGCGAGTACCTCTGCGACGAGGTCGTCTCCTTCGTCGACTCCCGCTACCGGACGCTCGCCGAGGCCGGGCATCGCGGCCTGACCGGCAAGTCGAGCGGCGGCTACGGCGCGATGGTCGTGCCGATGTTGCGGCCTGACGTGTTCGGCGGCCTCGCGACCCATTCCGGCGACGCGCTCTTCGAGCTCTGCTACCTGCCGGAGTTCCGTGACACGGTCCGCACGCTGCGCGACGAGTACGACGGCTCGTACGAGCGCTTCTGGGAGGACTTCCGCTCACGGCCCGCGTTCACGAAGCCGTGGGACCACTACCTCCTCAACACGTACGCGATGGCCGCGTGCTACTCGGCGAACGAGGACGGCTCGATCGACCTTCCGTTCGACACCGCGACGGGGATGCTGCGCGAGGACGTCTGGCAGCGCTGGCTCGCCTGGGACCCGGTGCGGATGGCCCGCCGCCATGCCGACGCGCTCCGCGGCCTGCGCGCGATCTACATCGACGCCGGCAAGCGCGACGAGTGGTTCCTCGACATCGGCGCCGACGCGTTCCGGCGCGAGCTCGAGGCGCTCGGGATCACCGACGTCTTCTTCGAGCTCTTCGACGCGAAGCACGGCGGGATCGAGTACCGCTACCCGCTCGCGCTCCGCTACCTCGCCGAGCGCCTCCAGTAGATACTCCACGCTCTCAGGGGCCGGTCGTCGCAGCCTCGCCGGCGAGTCTGACGCGCACTCCGCTTGGCATCAAGCCCCCCGATCGCCCGACCAGGCGCGCCGCTCGCTGCCGTCCTCATAATCTTGCCGGTGAAGAGCACAGGCTCTGTCGGTCGGCTGTTCGGGGGCGGCGATCGTGCGATCGCGGCGACCGTATACGGGACGGTGCTGGCGATGGCCGCCCTGGCGGCCGGCGCGGTGGAGCACCTCTCGCCGGACGCCCTGATCACGGTCGTCGCGACGACGTCGGGTGTGATCTGGCTCGCGCACGTCTATGCCCACGGCCTCGGCGAAAGCATCGAACGGGTCGTCGGCTCGACCGGGCCGAGTTCGAAGCAGTCGCCCGGCGGGAGCTGCCGATCCTGCTGGCCGCCGCGGCACCGATCAGCGTCCTGGTGCTCGGTGCTCTCGGCATCGTCGGGGAGACGCCCGACATCTGGCTCGCGTTCGGCCTCGGCTTCGTCGCCCTGGCGCTCCAGGGAGCGCGCTACGCGCGCGTCGAGCGGCTCGGGCCTACCGGGACGACGGCCGTCATCGCCGCCAACCTCGCACTCGGAGGAATCGTCGTCCTGCTCAAGGTGCTCGTCTCGCACTGACCCGCGTGCGATCATGTGGCCATCGCAAGGTTTGTCGTCACCGTCGAGGGGCCAGGCTGGAAGGACGTCGAGGACGTCGAGCTGCCTCGCCTCCCGGACGTCGGGGAGTCACTCGAGACGAAGTACGGGACCCTGCTCGTGGCGGAGGCCGAGGAGGCGCCCGACCTGACGACGTACGCCGGCCGGATCGTCTGCCGGTTCTCCTAGCGTCCAGCCGGTGAGACCGGTCGAGTTCGTCTTCGTCGTCGGATGGGCGGCGTTCTGGCTGTACTGGCTCCTGGCAGCCTTCTCGATGAAGCGGGGCCGCGTTCCATGGTCGCGCGAGCTGCGGATCAGGGCGGTGATCTCCGTCGTCGTGGTCCTCTTGGTCCGCCTGGGCGTGTTTCGCGGCCACGGCGTCCACACCGACCCGTGGCGGGAGGCCGTCGGGCTCGTCCTCTTCGCCCTCGGCCTGGGGTTCGCGATCTGGGCGCGCGTGCACATCGGGCGCAACTGGGGCACCCCGATGACGCAGAAGGTCGAGCCGGAGCTCGTGACCAGCGGCCCCTACCGGCTCGTTCGCCACCCGATCTACTCGGGCATCCTCACCGCCGGGCGTCGGCACCGCGCTGGCGCTGAGCTGGTTCTGGCTCGTCCCGGTCGCCCTGGCCGGCGCCTACTTCATCTACGGCGCGACGGTCGAAGAGCGCTACCTGACCGAGCAGTTCCCGGACACCTATCCGGCCTACAAGCGCTCGACCAAGATGCTCGTGCCGTTCGTCTTCTGAGTCTGTGACAGTCGTCGCCTCGGCGCCGTATAAGCAGCGGATGAAGCGCCATCTCCTCCCGGCGAGTGCGCTCGTCCTCGTCGTCACCGCCTGCGGCGCCGGCGCCAAGCCGGCGCCGCGGGTGACGGAGCTTGGGGCCCGCCTGCAGCCGAACGTGCCCGTTCGAGGTCACCCCAACGAGTGACCCGCTGCCGGAGATTGCGGCAGTTTTCGGCAAGAAGTGCTCCCGCTGCCTGGCGGTCCCTCCAGGGGCGCGACTTCATCTCGCCCGCGCCTCCTGCCGACGGAGAGAGGGAATTGCCGTCAGCAAGTCAGGGGGTTCGAAATGGGTCGCACACCTCGGATCTTGGTCATCGACGACGACCGGCTGCTCTGCGAGCTGGTTCGCACGACGTTCGAGCTCGAGGGATTCGAGGTGGACAGCGCGTACGACGTGATCGAGGCCGAGCGCGTGCTCGTCGACTCGCGTCCCGACGCGATCCTCCTCGACATCGGGCTACCCGGGATCGACGGGATCTTCTACCTCGAGCGCCTGCGCGAGACACCGCACACGAGCACGATCCCGATCGTCGCGATCAGCGGCTCGGAGGAGGCCGGCCGCGCCGCGCGGACGGTGGGCGCGGAGGCGTTCCTGCGAAAGCCGTTCAGCCCGCTCGAGCTGATCGCGCTCGTCACACCGCTGATCGGCCAGGTCGGTCTCGGCGACACGGACGGCCGCAGAGACGTCGTCGACGCCGCCGACCTGAACCGGCTGATCGAGATCGGCCGCCGCCAGCACCAGCTCCTGAACGAGGCCTACACGCAGACCGTCGCGGTCCTCGCGTCGGCGCTCGAGTCGCGCGACTTCGGCACGAGCCGGCACTCGCGCCGCGTCACCTCGTACGCGACGAGGCTCACGCTCGAGGTCGCCCCGGGACTGCTCGACGATCCCAGCCTCGAATGGGGCTTCCTCCTGCACGACGTCGGGAAGATCGGCATTCCCGACGGCATCCTCCTCAAGCCCGGCCGCCTCACCGCGCCCGAGCGCCGGAGGATGCAGGAACACGCGGAGCTCGGCGAGCGGCTGCTCGCCCACGTCCCGCTGCTCAACCAGGAAGGCGCGCGCGTCATCCGCTCCCACCACGAGCGGTGGGACGGGAACGGGTACCCGGACAGGCTCTCCGAGGAGAGCATCCCGCTGGCCGCGCGGATCTTCGCCGTCGTCGACTCGCTCGACGCGATGACCGACGTGCGCCCCTACCGCGCCCCGGTCAGCTGGGAGGCCGCCGCCGAGGAGATCCGCCGCTGTCGCGGGGCGCAGTTCGACCCCGATGTCGTGGACGGCTTCGAGGCGTGCGAGCCCGAGCTCTACCGCCTGCACATGGCAGAGCTCGCCGCCTGAGGAAGGGCGAGGGAGGGCGGCCGTCACGACCGCCCTCCCGAATGAGCCCTTAGCGCTGGTGGGCCGTGAGCAACGGGAGATGCGACAAACCTCGCGCGACCCTGACGCCAGCCTGCCCAGAGGCGTGACGGAGAAAAGTCTCGCCCAGTGCGGTCCCGCAGGAGGAGTCCCCGCCGACGACCCAAAGAGCACCCGTGTCGGTCGGAGCCGTTACGTCGAGCCCAGTCGTGTACACGTCGCTGCTAGTAGCGGTGGGATCGGCGCCCATCCCATAGTGGTATCCCTGATCGGTCCCTGAAAGAGAGCCGTCTGGGTCGCCGAACTGGTTGATTGGAACCGCGGCCTGGATACAGGCCTTGATCAGCGTTGTATCGGCCTTCAGGCTCTTACTCAGGCTCGCAACCTGCTTCTCCAGCGCCATGAACTGCTTCTCCGACGGTCCCTTCGACTGCTGGCTCGCCGACCCGGCGGCGACGTACATCGCAGCGGCGACCACCGCTACTCCGACAAGCATCAGGAAACGCTTCATCGTCCCTCCTTGTGACCCCCGCGCGGCGCGAGGGAATTGACCAGGACTCAACATTGAGATCGCGGTCCTGTCAAATCGAGGGCGCCGACCGGGCCGTCGCCTAGCCTCCGGGCCGATGCTGGGCGAGGAGCTACGACGCCTGATCACGTGGAGCGAGCGTCATCGACGGCTCCTCGCACGCCTGATCATCGCCATCTGCCTGTCGGTCGTCGTGGACGCCGTGTGCGCGACGCTGATGTGGTCGTACGAGCGCGGCCTCCAGGGCAGCAACATCCACGGCTTCGGCGACGCGCTGTTCTTCTCGACCGCCCAGATCGTGACCGTCTCCTCGTCCTACAAGAATCCGGTCACGCACGCAGGTCAGATCGTCGACGTCGTCCTCGAGGTCTGGGGGATCTTCGTCCTCACGGCGATCGCCGGCTCGTTCGCGTCGTTCTTCACGAGCGGCGACGCGGCGGGCTAGCGGGTCTTCTTCTTGACGGCGCTCCGGGCCTTGCCGGTCGCCTGCTGCGCCTTGCCCTTGAGCATCTTGCCTGCGCCCTTGGCTTCGGTCTTGCCGCTGCCGGTCTCGTGACCGGCGTTGGCCTGCACCTTGCCGGCGACCTCGTTCGTCTTGCCCTTCAACCGCTGCGTACGATCTCCCATGACGGCCTCCTTCGAGTTTCGAGGAGAACGGCCGCCGCTCGCCGGGGGTTACGCGCTAGAGGCCGGAAGGCCGACCGGGCAGGAGACGCCGGTGCCGCCGAGCCCGCAGTAGCCGCTCGGGTTCTTGGCGAGGTACTGCTGGTGGTAGTCCTCGGCGTAGTAGAACGGCCCCGCTGCCGCGATCTCGGTCGTGATCTCGCCGTAGCCCGCGCGCGCGAGCTCGGCCTGGAACATGTCGCGCGACGCCTCCACCGCCGCCCGCTGCGCGTCGTTCGCCCAGTAGACGGCCGAGCGGTACTGCGTGCCGACGTCGTTCCCCTGCCGCTGTCCCTGCGTCGGGTCGTGGCCCTCCCAGAACAGCCGGAGAACCCCCTCCAGCGGCAGGACGGCCGGGTCGAAGACGACGAGCACCGCTTCGGTGTGACCCGTGCGGCCGCTGCAGACCTCCTCGTAGGTGGGGTTCGGCGTGTAGCCGCCGGCGTAGCCGACCGCGGTCGTGTACACGCCGTCGGCCTGCCAGAACACGCGCTCGGCGCCCCAGAAGCACCCCATCCCCACCACGAGCTGCTCCAGGCCGTCCGGGAACGGCGGCTGGAGCGGCGTCCCGAGCACCGCGTGGCGGTCCGGCACTCGCATCGGGGTCTCGCGCCCGGGCAGCGCATCCTCGGGCGCGACCATCTCGGCCTTCTTGGAGAAGAGGAACATGTCCACAGCTTAGGCACCGGGCTCGTCCTCACCGAGCAGCTCGGCGACCGGGCCTGGGATCTCCCGCGCGGCGCGCTCGAGCAACTCGCCCTCCTTCCGCTTCGACCAGACGACGAACGCGACGATGACCGCGATCCCCACGACGCCGAGCGAGACGTCGATCGCCGTGCTCAGCCTGCTCAGGACGTCGCCGAACACGTAGTACGCGACGCCGTAGGCCGTGGCCCACACGATCGCGCCGGCGGCGTTGAAGACGAGGAACCGGCGCCACTGCATCTGGTTCACGCCCGCGAGGAAGGCCGCCCAGGTGCGGAGGATCGAGACGAACCGCCCCCAGAACACGACCTTGCCGCCGTGCCGGCGGAAGAGCCAGATCCCGATCTTGAGCCGCCCCTCGTGCAGGCGGATCTTGTGGCCGTGCTTCAGCAGGAACTTCGCGCCGCCGTAGCGTCCGATCGCGAAGCCGATGTTGTCGCCGATGATCGCGCCGGCGATCGCGGCGGCGATCACCCCCCAGAGCTCGAGCTTGCCCGTCGAGCCGGCGTAGAGCGCTCCCACGATGAGCGCGGTCTCGCCGGGCACCGGCACGCCGACGCTCTCGACCATCACGAGCAGGAAGACGACGAGGTAGCCGTAGGAGTCGAGCCAGCCCTCGATCGTGTGAGTGGAGAGGAAGAAAGCGACCGTCACCCGCACATCTCACCTGACGCTCACCCGGAACGGCTACGTTCAAGCGAGTGATCGAGGCACGCGAGCTCACGAAGGACTACGGAGAGAAGCGGGCCGTCGACGGGCTCAGCTTCACCGTGCAGCCGGGCATCGTCACGGGCTTCCTCGGGCCAAACGGCTCCGGCAAGTCGACGACGATGCGCTTGATCCTCGGGCTCGACGCGCCGACGCGCGGCGACGTCACCGTCAACGGCCGCCACTACCGCGACCACGCGGCGCCGCTGCACGAGGTCGGCGCGCTGCTCGAGGCGCGCTCCGTCCACACCGGTCGGTCGGCCTACAACCATCTCCTCGCGCTCGCGCAGACCCACGGGATCCCGAAGCGCCGCGTCGCGGAGCTGATCGACCTCGTCGGCCTGCACGAGGTGGCGGGCAAGCGGAGCGGCCAGTTCTCGCTCGGCATGGGCCAGCGGCTCGGCATCGCCCAGCGCTGCTCGGCGACCCGAAGACGGTGATGCTCGACGAGCCGGTGCAACGGCCTCGACCCGGAGGGCATCCACTGGATTCGCAACCTGCTCAAGGGCCTCGCCGCCGAGGGCCGCACGGTCTTCGTCTCCTCCCACCTGATGAGCGAGATGGCACTGACCGCCGACCACCTGATCGTGATCGGCCGCGGCAAGCTGATCGCCGACACGAGCGTCGACGACTTCGTCGCTCGCGCCTCGCAGAAGGTCGTGCGTCGTCCGCTCCCCCGAGCTCGAGCGGCTCCGGACGGAGCTCGTCGGCCCGGGCGTCACGTTCGCCGACGCCGAGCGCGGCGCGCTCGAGGTGCACGGGCTGACCCCGGAGCAGGTCGGCGACGCGGCCGCCGGAGCCGGGATCGCGCTCCACGAGCTCTCGCCGCAGCAGGCGTCCCTCGAGGAGGCCTTCATGAACCTGACCCGCGACGAGCTCGAGTTCGCCGCCGAGCTCGAGGAGGTGGTCGCGTGAGCGCCGTGACTCCGAACGTGCGGCTCGCGCCCGGCTCGAGGTCGCCGGCCGGCGTCGCCTTCCATCGCATCCTGCTCTCCGAGTGGACGAAGCTCCGCTCGGTGCGCTCGACGACGTGGTCGCTCTTCGCGGGCTTTCTGCTCACGATCGCGTTCCCGGTCATCTTCTCCTTCGTCACCCGGTCGCACTGGAGCTCGATGTCGCCGTCGGACCGCGCGGGTCGCCATCCGCTCGACATCGCGCTCGCCGGCGTCAACGTCGCGCAGCTCGCGGTCGCCGTCCTCGGCGTCCTGCTGATCAGCGCGGAGTACTCGACCGGCTCGATCCGCTCGACCTTCACCGCCGTGCCCAGGCGGCTGCCCGTGCTCTGGGCGAAGCTGCTCGACTACGCGGTCGTCACCCTCGTGCTGATGGTGCCCGCCGTGCTCGCGAGCTTCTTCGCGAGCCAGGCCATCCTCCACAACATCCCGCAGCTCCAGATCTCGTTCACGCACCCCGGCGTCGCACGCGCGGTGCTCGGCGGCGCGGTCTACGTGATGCTCGTCGGGATCTTCGCGCTCGCGATCGGCGCGATCGTGCGGAACACGGCGGGCGGCATCGCCACGTTCGCCGCCATCTTCTTCGTGCTCCCGCCGCTCATGTTCACCCTGCCTCAGAGCTGGAACAACGCGATCAGCCAGTACCTGCCGAGCAACGCCGGCCGCCAGCTCTTCGCCCTCGACCATGCGTCGCACACGCTCACGACGTCGGCGGGCGGCCTCGTCTTCGTCGCCTACTGCGCGGCCGCGATCGTGATCGCGGCGATCCTCCTCGTCCGCCGGGACGTCTGACCGCAGGAGGGGCCGCCCGACCACGCCGGGCGGGCACGCTGCGGCGTCCTCGGTCGCGGGAATAGCGCCGCTATTCCCGCTCCCTGCGTCCTTGCATTGCACACGCCCGTCGCGCCCGGTCAACGCGGTCGCCGTCCGCCAGGCACTCCTGCCACCATGAGGGCGTGAGCACCGAGGAGTCGAAGACCGCGCGGGTTCTCACGGACGCTGCCGCCATGGGCTCGGCGGCCGCGGCCGCGGCCGGACGGCGTCTCACGGTCGCGCTCGGTGGCCAGGAGCGCACCCGCGTCATCATCGTCCTCGCCGCGATCCTCGGTCTGAGCGGCGCCGATGCCGCGACGGTGGGCGCCTCGGCGAGCGAACTGCGATCGGGCCTGCACATCACGAACACCGACATCGGCCTGCTCGTCGCGGTCAGCTCCCTCGTCGGCGCGTTCGCGTCGCTGCCGTTCGGCGTCCTGGCCGACCGCGTGACGCGAACCCGCGTGCTCGGCGTGACGATCGTCCTCGTGGGGCGGCGCGATGCTCTGGAGCGCGACCGCCTCGAACTTCACGGAGCTGCTCTGGACGCGACTCTTCCTCGGCGCCGTCACCGCCTCGGCCGGCCCGATGGTCGCCTCGCTCGTCGGCGACTGGTTCGGGAGCTGGGAGCGCGGCCGGATCTACGGCGTCATCCTCGCCGGCGAGTACGTCGGCGCCGGGGTCGGCTTCGCGATCACGGGCAACGTCGCCGCGCTCTCGTGGCGGGCCGCCTTCGTAATCCTGGCGCTGCCGGCGTTCGTGCTCGCCTATGTCGTGCTGCGGCTGCGCGAGCCGGAGCGTGGCGGGAAGGGTGTGCTCGCCTCCGACAAGGGAGCTCCGCCGCCCGAGGTGCTGGCCCAGGCGCACGAGAACGCCCAGACGACCGACGCACAGCGGCTGGCGCGGGAGCGAGGCCTCGTGCCCGATCCCGCGCTCGTCGTCGACCCCGGCACGGCACAGCGCATGAACCTCTGGCGGGCGACCCGCTACGTGCTGCGCGTACGGACGAACGTCATCCTCATCGCCGCGAGCGTGTGCGGCTACTACTTCCTCGCGGGCCTGCAGACCTTCGGCCTGGAGTTCGCGAAGGGGCAGTACGGGATCGACCAGGCGCTCGCGAGCACGCTCCTGCTCGTGATCGGGCTCGGATCCCTGGCCGGCGTCCTGACCGGGGGCTGGCTCGGCGACGTGCTGCTGAAGCGGGGACTGCTGAACGCGCGCATATGGACGCCTGCCGTCGCGGCGGCGGCGACGGCGATCCTGTTCATCCCGGCGCTCCTCACGGGCAGTGCCGTGACCGCCGTGCCCTACCTCGTCGCGGCGGCGTTCTTCCTCGGCGCCCAGAACCCGCCCCTCGACGCGGCGCGGCTCGACATCATGCCGCCGCTCCTCTGGGGGCGCGCCGAGGCGGTGCGGACGATGCTGCGCTCGCTCGCCATGGCCCTCGCTCCGCTGCTCTTCGGCGCCGTCTCGGACCACATCTTCGGCGGCGGCAGCTCCGGCCTCCAGTGGACCTTCATCATCATGCTCCTCCCGCTCGGCGCGAGCTCGTGGCTGCTGTTCAAGGCGCGGCGGACGTACCCGCAGGACGTCGCGACGGCAGCCGCCGTCGCCGACGGCGCGCCGGCTACCCTCAGCCACAGGATCACGGGTCTTTGATGAGCACCGGCAACACCTTCCTCGTCCTCTCCGCGTTCCTCGCGAGCGCGGTCGAGATGGTCGAGGCGCTGACGATCGTCCTCGCCGCCGGCCTCGCGCGCGGCTGGCGCTCGTCGCTCGCCGGGCTCGGCGCGGCGACGGTCGTGCTCGCGGTCGTCGTCGCGGCGCTCGGGCCGGCGCTGACCGCGATCCCGCTCAACGCGCTGCGCCTCGTCGTCGGCGCGCTCCTGCTCGTCTTCGGGCTGCAGTGGCTGCGCAAGGCGATCCTGCGCGCGAGCGGCTACAAGGCGCTGCACGACGAGGACGCGATCTTCGCGCGCGAGATCGCCGAGGCGCAGGGCGCGGCACACGTCGAGCGCGCCGGCGCTCGACTGGTACGGCTTCACGCTCTCGTTCAAGGGCGTCCTGCTCGAGGGGCTCGAGGTCGTGTTCATCGTGCTCACCTTCGGCAGCGCGCAGGGCTCGATCCCGCTCGCGGCGGCCGGCGCCGCGGCCGCGCTCGTGCTCGTCGCGGGAGTCGGCGTCGCGGTGCGCGCGCCGCTCGCGCGGGTGCCCGAGAACCTGATGAAGTTCGCGGTCGGCGTGATGCTGACGACGTTCGGGATCTTCTGGTCGACCGAGGGCGCCGGCGCGCACTGGCCCGGCTCCGACGCCGCGATCCTCGGCGTGCTCGGCTTCGTGGTCGCTCTCGTCGTTCTGCTCGTGCGGCTGCTGCGGCGCGAGCGGCGAGCAGCTCCGGAGGCGGGTGCAGGCATGAAGTGGCTCGAGCCGCTTCGGCCGCTTCTGGTGGGACTTCGTGATCGGCGACGACTGGCTCGCCGCGGTGCTCGTGGTCGCCGCGATCGGCGCCACGGCCGCCGTCGCGCACTCGCACGTCGCGGCGTGGTGGCTGATGCCGCTCGCGGTTCCCGTCGTGCTGTGGCTCTCGCTGCGGCGCGCGATACGCTCGGCCTAACCCTGCGGGCCCGTAGCTCAGCTGGTTAGAGCAGCGGACTCATAATCCGTTGGTCCCTGGTTCGAATCCAGGCGGGCCCATCCACCAAACCGAACGGCCGTCAGCCGCCGTCCCAGACCACGCGCCGCGAGCGGTCGCTGCAGAGGGCGTGATGGTAGATGTCGAACGTTCCGCCGTACCGCCCGTCGTAGTAGGCGACACACCGGAAGGAGTCGACGTCGCACTGACCGTGCGCGTGGCAGCGCGACGTGAGCGCGCGGACGACGTTCGCCGCCGCGTGGCACGTGACTCCTCTCGAAGCGGCGACGAAGTTCCCGGGGCCACCCGGCCGTTGGCAGTACCGCAGCCGGACCGACCGGCCACGAGTCCACGGAATCGACGTGTACACACCTCGCGGCGGGTAGCAGGCGGTGGAACCGATGAGCTCATGCCGCACCCTCGCGGGAGCAGCCGAGCACGTTGGAAACAGGTTCCCCACGAAGGTCACCCGCCAGCTCGTGCCATTCCGTCGCAGAACCCAGGTATCCGCCCACTTCTTGCTGCCGGCGCGCGTGTATTCCTCCTGCGCCACGGCGTACTGCGGATCCAGCTTGGAGATGCGGACACTGTCGAACTTGAGCCGCGCCACGCCATTGTTGACCTCGCTCGCGCGAACCACGTGCTCGATCGCGGCCCGCTGGTTCACTGCGGACGACCCACAGGCGACGAGGCCCGCGCTCGTCAGGAAGAGCATGAGCGGTGCGAAGGGCTTCACACACCGCGAGCCTACTCCGCCGTGCGGGCCCATTCCGCCGCGATCTCAGCTCGAGGGAGTTCCTCGTCGGGTGCAGGATCCGCTGAGGGTGCGAGGGTTCACCCGCCGCGTCGGGTAACGATTCCCGCAGAATGGCCGCCACGATGAAGGTGTTCCAGCACGAGACGCGTCTTCGCACCGCCGGCGGCCTGACGGTCAACGACATCACCGAGGACGTGCAGAGGGCTGTGCGGGAGAGCGGCGTCGTCGACGGGATCGCCTGCATCTACTCCCCGCACACGACCTGCTGCGTGCGCGTGAACGAGATGGAGACGGGCTTCCTCGAGGACTTCTGCGACCTACTCCGCCGGCTCGTGCCGCACGACTCGTACTACGCGCACGACGACTGGGACCGGCGCACCGAGAACATCTGCCCCGAGGACATGGACCAGGGCAACGGCCACTCCCACTGCATGGCGATGCTGCTCGGCACCGCCGGCGAGTCGGTGCCCGTGCGCGAGGGCGAGCTCCAGCTCGGGACGTGGCAGCGCGTCCTCTTCATCGAGCTCGACCGCGAGCGCGACCGGCGCTGGCTCGTCCAGGTCGTCGGCGCCTGAGCGCCGAACCCGGCGATACCGGCGTTCAGGTGGTTGGCCATCGCCTGGGCTAGAGACTGGACGCTCGAGGGCTGGATGGTCGTTGGGCTCTCCGCGATCGTGAAATCGACCGCCTGGCCCTGCCACAGGCTCACGAAGGCGAAGAAGACGGGGGTTCCATTGTCCGTGCCCGAGACGACCACCGCGGATGCGTTGTCGCCGACCGGGCTGACGTCGACCCTGGTGGCGCCCTGGGAGAAAAGGTCGAAGAGGACCGTGCCGTCCCAGGTCGCCTCGTTCGCGTCCGCGTACCAGCTGATCGACTGCTGCAGGTCGTCGAACGCCCCGGCGGGGTGCAGCTCGATGTCGTACGTGGAGAGCGCCGTGGGGTCGATTCCGTAGCCCTGCTCGATGGCCACCGCGTTGCCGGTGAAGTCGGACGGGGCGACGGCGAACGTCGAGAGATCCGGACCACCCGGCGGAGGACCGGGCTCGGGAAACGGCGGCAGCTTGGCGGGGGTGCCGTGCAGGTGGCCGCCGAGCAGCTGGCGCAGGCGATGCACGAGCTTGGTCATCAGCGCCGGAGCGAGGTGCTCGGCCGTCGACTTCGTTCCGGCCACCACGGTCGCGTGGAGAGCGAAGCTTCCGCTGGTCGCCACCTCGTCGACCTGGTAGAGCGGGTCGACGTTGGGAACCTGCAGCTCCAGGTAGTAGGCGAAGTGACCGCTGCCGACGGAGTGGACCTTGACGGACCCGGCGCCGACTTCGATCCCGATCTGGTGGTAGAGCTTCGCCCCGAGCGCGTCGCTCGTCTTCCAGAACTTGAGGGCCTTCTTCGCGCCGGCGGGGGCGCGGAACTGTTCGACTTGCGTCGTGATCTCGGTGACGCCGGCACCGCCCACGAAGGGGTCGCCGTAGTCGAGGACATAGCCGCTGACACGGCCGAACTTCTTGCCTCCCGTCGGCGTGTCGCGATTCGAGACCGTCCCCGAGTCGAACTGGATCGCCAGGGACGCCCCATCCGCTCCGAGCTGGGCCGTCTGCAGCGGCACGAGCGAGAGACGGTAGTGCCGCGCATGCTTGGCGTGCGACGCCGTCGCCGCGACCGGAAAGACCACCGCAGCAGCAACGACGAGTAGCGCGAAGCCGAGAGCCTTTCGGAGCACGATCAGAACCTAGCGCCGTTGCGGCGGCTTGCCAAGCTTTGGCTAGCCCCCGAGGCCGGCCGCGTCGATCCGGTTCGCGGCGGCCTGGGCGACGCTCGTGACCGCGCCGCTCGAGATCGAGCCCTGCTTGTCCGTGAAGATGAACTCGGCGAGGCGGCCGCTGGCGAGGAACACCTGGCCGCCGTTGAAGGACGAGCCCGCCGTGACGCTTCCCTGCGCGCCGTCGCCGATGCCGCTCAGGTCGAGCGCGGTGGTCCCCTGCACCGACAGCGTGATGGCGTTCTCGAAGTCCGCGAAGAAGCTCGCCTCGTTCGCCACGGGGAACCACTCGATCTCCTGGTCGAGCGCATCGAACTGCCCTGCCGGAAGCATGAACACGCTGTAGTCGGAGATCGCCGACGGGTCGACGACGTACCCCTTGCTGATGCTCACCTTCCCCACGAGGTCGGACTTCCGGAGCGCCAGCGCCGAGAGATCCGGCCCTCCTCGCGGGCGCCCGGCCTTCTGCCTCGGGAGCTTCATGGGCTTGGCGTGCAGGCGTCCCTTGCGCGCGAGCCGGAAGCGGGCGTCGAGCTTGGCGGCGAGGGTCGGCGCGAGCGCCTCCGCGTCGGCGGCGTCGCCGGCCGTGACGATGACGTCCAGGACGTAGCGGCCGTCGGCGACCTGCTCGTCGACCCCCGCCACGGGAGCGATGTTCGCGGCGCTGTAGCTCGTGAGGTAGGCGAAGTGGCTCGTCTTGGCCGCCGGGGCCGGAAGCTGGACGGCGGCGCTCGTGACCGAGAAGTCGGGGTTGTTCAGCTTGCCGAGCGCGGCGTCCTCTTTCTGCCAGAACGCGAGTGCGTGCCTGGCGTCGGCGAATGTCTTGTACTGCTCGACGTTCGTGCGCACGTCCGTGATGCCCGCCGCCCCGGTGAAGGCGTTGCCGTACTCGAGCCCGTAGCCGTTCACGCGGCCGAGCTTCTTGAAGGTCCTCGGGGTCGCGTCGGCCGTGTGGGATGCCGCGTTGGCGTTCGAGACCGGGCCGGAGTCGTGCGAGAGCGAGAACGAGCTCGCGGTCGGCCCGATCGCGGACTTCGGCAGCGGCACGAGTGCCAGGTTCAGGGCATGCGGGCCGTTCGCCGACGCGGCCGGAACGAGCACCGCCGCGGCGACGAGCGCAGCACCAAGCAGAACTCTCTTCAGCATGTTGTGGAGCGGGGCTCCTAGCTAGTGGCCGTTGATGGAGAAGTGCATGTAGTCCTTCGTCGATCCGGACCACGAACCTCCCCAGCCCCAACCGATCGAGGCGAAGGCTCGGCGCACGGCCGGCGTCACCATCCCGGGCCGGTGCCACGACCTGTTCCGGTACGAGCGCGCCGTCTTGTCGCGCGTCATCCCGCACCCGACGTACGGGTTCTCGCGCGGATCGAGGTCGACCGCCTCGCCGAAGGCGTGCATCGACCAGTGGTGCGTGGTCGACGAGCTGCTGCACGGCGACGCAGCCGCGTCGCGGCACTCGAACGAGGCGGTCACGTCGCCGCTCCGGTCCGGGTGCGGGCCGTAGGTGGACGCGAACGCGCCGTCCCGGATCGGGAATCGCATCCGGTAGAGCTTCCCGAAGACCTTGGCCAGCGGGGACGCGACCCTCTCGTTGACGACGATCTGGCCGACGTGCGTCTGCTTGTCGAAGCCGTAGTAGCGGTAGGCGAGAACGCGCAGCTGCGAGATCCAGACCGGGCAGCCGCGATGCCACTCGCCGGCGGCCTTGACGGCGTGCCGCTGGGCGACCGTGAGCCGGGCGATGCCGGTGCGGTGGGTTGCTGCGTGTGTCGTCGCGGCGGTGACCGAGACGACGGCGGCGAGGGCGAGGATCGCGATGACTTTCATCCGCGGGCCATGGTGCCAGCGATCGGCCCCGGCCGCTCGCTGCCGTCCTCCGAGCGAGAGGGCCACACCCGCAGGTGCGGCCCTCTCGCTCCCCCTCGGAGGCTAGAAACCGCCGATGCCGTTCGGCGTGCCGAGGCCAGTCGGGCCGTCGTAGCCGGGCTCGGCCGTACAGAGGTAGCCGCACACCGTGTCCGGCGTGAAGTTCGAGCCGTCCGTGATGTCGTGGAAGCTCGACTGGTGGCTGTACGGATAGGAGCCGTAGACCACCGACTTCGCATTGCCGGCGAGCGCGTAGATGCTCGCGGTGAGCGGTGAGCTGATGCTCGTTCCCGCGACGACGCCCCAGCCGCCGATCTCCGGCGACGAGTCGTAGATCGCGACGTTGTCCGCGACGGCCGACACGTCGGCGACCGTGCGCCCGGAGCAGCCGGCGTCGTGCTGCCACGCCGGCTTCGGCTCCCAGAGCGAGCAGCCGCTGCCGGTCCCCTGAGCGTCGCTCGGCACGATGCCCGGGAGGACGCTCCCCCAGACGCTCTCGCTCCAGCCGCGCGCCGTCGTCGGATCCTGGACGAGCTCGGTGCCGCCGACGGCGGTCACGTAGGGCGACGCGGCGGGCCAGACCGTTCCGTAGTCCTGGTCGCCGGCCGAAGCCGTGATCGCGACGCCGGGATGGTCGTAGTAGTGGTCGAAGAAGGTCTGGTCGGGCTCCGGCCCCGCGCTGCCGTAGCTGTTCGAGACCTCGGTCGCGCCGAGGTTGACAGCCGTGTCGACCGCGGCCCCGAGGTCCGAGTGCTGCACGGGGTTCGAGGTGGCGACCGTCTCGTCGGCCGAGTTCGCCTCGACGAGCAGGATGTGACAGTTCGGGCAGATCGCCGACACCATCTCGGTGTCGAGCGCGATCTCCGGCTCCCAGTCCGGGTTCGCGATCGGGTAGCTCCCCTGCTCGCCGTCCTGGTTCACCTTCTTGAAGCAGCCGTTGGCGGTCGTGCACGGCGGGATGCCGTAGTACGCGCGGTACGTGTTGAGGTCCGACTCGATCGTCGGGTCGTCGTACGCGTCCACGAGCGCGACCGTCTGGCCCTTGCCGCGGCTCGCGGCCGCCGCCGCGAGGCTGTACGCCGCACGCAGGTCGGCCGGGCCGAGCCCGCCGTGTGACGCCGTCGCGTTCGGGACGACCGGGAGGTCGACGCGCAGCGCAGACATGCAGCGGAACGTGCCCGTGGTGCAGAACGGCTTGAGGATCTCACCCGTGGACTTCGCCGCCCCGGACCCGGGGACGGCGACGGCGGCGATCGCCGCAAGCGCGCCGAGCGTGAGCAGCTTCTTCATGACGTGCACGCTCCCAGGAGGTCGTCGTTGGTTGGCCCGGCCGAGTCGGCCGGCTCGAGCGGTCCCTGGTTCACACCCTCACGCACGTACGTCGCAGCTGAGGGCCGCAACAGGGTCGAGCCGCTGGCCACGCCGGTGAAGTCCGAGATCGGCGCGTCGACCTCGGCTGTCCCGTTCGGTCCCAGCGTGATCGTGCCGGTGTCCGCGTGCTCCTGCAGGTACTTGTTCTCGAGGGACAGGTGCACGAGCTGCCCGTCCCAGGCGAGCACCGTCCCGGTCGGCTCGACGGCGAGCTGCGTGAAGTACTGCGTCCCGCCGAAGGTGAACACCATCTGGTAGTCGTTCTCGCCCCCGCCGGTCGGGATCGTCGTGTTCATGTTGCTGACGGTGATGATCGTCCGCAGCGTCTGGCCGTCGGGCGAGAGGAACGCCCGCCCTTTGAGGATGTCGAGCTGCGGCGACGTCCCGGGAGCCGTGAGCGACTGGCCCTCGAGAGCGTAGGAGTCGTCGCCCGAGGCGTCGGTGAAGAGGTCCCCGCACGTCGTCGACGAGGTCGTCACCACCGGCGCGGCGGGTGTGTTGTGTGCCGGGGTGAGGCGGCCGGTGAGGTCCTGCATGATCTGCGAGATCTCGGGCGTCCCCCAGCCGGTCGTGTTGTCGTAGCCGGGCTTCGCCGGATACGGCTGGTTGTCGCCGACCGTGACGTCGTAGAAGTCACGGCCGCCGGACGACTGCGCGAGCTTGTAGATCTTGTAGTTCGCGAAGCCGAGCCCCTTGGGGCTCGTCGCCGCGGCCTGGATCCGGGCCCAGACGCCGAGCCACAGCGGCGACGAGAGGCTCGTGCCCGCACCCTGCGAGTCGGCGCCGCTGTCGTCGTTGATCTCGAGCCCGTTGCCCGTCGCGACGTCGCCGGAGATGATCGAGACGTCCGGTGTAGAGCGGCAGATCGGGCCGGCCGCGCCGGCGACCGGGACGTACGGGTTCCCGTTCGGGTCGAACGTGCAGTTCGTCGGGGCGACGCCGGTCTGATAGCTGCCGGCCGGCTCGCTCGTCGAGTTGCCGCCGCCCGTGTACTCCCAGGCGGTCTCCGTGAAGCGGTGCTCCGGCGTGTTGCCGTCGCCGGTCAGGTCGGTGCCGCCGACCGCGACCACCCACGGGCTGGCCGACGGCCAGTTGAGGCCGGGGTAAACCTGCGTCGCGACGCCGTTCGTCGAGCCGAGCACCGGCACCCCGATGATCGGGCACGACGCGCCGGTGTCGCCGGTGGACGAGAAGAGCGTGCGGCCCTCGATGGCCCCCTGCTCGAGGATCTTGTCGCCCGGCACTTCCATGCCGTCGGCGAGGATCGCGTTGGCATTACCGACGTTCTCGCACTCGCCGAACGAGGCACTGCCCTGGAGCGGGCCGTTCTTGTCGCTCACCCAGCCGGCGAACGCGGCGAGTGACTCGGTGTCGTCGTTGTGACGCGCGAAGTAGAGCGTCTCGGACTTGACGTTCGGCGCCATTCCGGTCGAGGCCTGCGTGTCGAGCTCCCACTCGGTGGTCGCTCCGTCGCCGCTCGTGTCGGGCGTCGAGGTGTCGCCGTACTTCTTGACCGAGATCGGCACGCCCGGCAGGCCCCACTCGGCTTCGAAGGAGCGCAGGTCGGGGATCACCGGATCGGTGACGCCCCAGCCGAAGATCGCCATCGTCTGGCCGTTGCCCTTGTTGGTCGACGGCGCTCGTAGATCGACCAGAGGTCCTTGATGCTCAGGAGCCCCGTCTTCGGGACGTTGCCGCTCGTCGGCACGGCCGAGGTGGTCGTCGCTCCCGTCGCCTGCACGCGCGGGATCTGCAGCCGGTTGAAGTTGTTCAGCCGAGCACGTCCGAGACCCCGAGCGACGCGGGCACGGTCGGCGCGGCCGTGTTCGCGTAGAAGCTCCGGCCGGCCGCGGTGTAGGTGTTGAGCGGGGTGCCGAACGCCGCCTCGACCTGCGCCGCGCTGCCGCTGGCGAGCACGTAGTCCGTCGAGCCGTCGATCGGCGCCACAGTCAGGCCGTCTGCCTGCAGCCAGGACTCGGTGGCCTGGAAGGTCGCCGCGGGCACGCCGAACTCCGTGTTGAACGTGCCGGGATCGAGGTAGTTGCCGTAGTTCGGGCTCGAGGGGTCGTAGAGCTGCTTGGCGTACGCGTCCTCGGCAGCCTGGTTCGGGTTCGACAGGAAGACGCCGACCGTCACCGTCTGCGTCGCCGGGACTGCCCCGGTCAGCGTCGCGTAGCCGAGGTTGTGGACGACGTCGTTCGAGAGCGTCGTGGTGGCACCGCCTGTCGCATGGGCCGGGCTGCCGACGCCGAGCAGCACGGCGCACCCGAGGACCACGAGCGCGATCAGCGCTCGCCGCGGGCGTAGGCCTCGATGGCCTGCTTGCATTGGATCCTCCTCCGAGGGATTAGAGACTGGGGAAAAATGCAGCGCGAGGTTCTTTAACCCCTCTTTGCACTTTTCTAACCTCTCGTTCCGATTGACTAATCAGTCAAGAATTCGGATGCGAATTGACTGACTATTCAATCGGGGTACCCGGGCCTAGGCGGCGGCGCCCGCCGCGGCCTGTTCCACCACCGCGGCGTTGCGGGTCTGCTTGGCCTTCTTGACGAGCCGGCTCGCCGCCTCGAGAGCGTCCTGGGCGGGGCGTGTCTCGTCGAGCAGCACGGCGCCGACGCAGCCGGTGATGGTGCGAGGGCGCCCGTCGATCGCGAACGGCCGGGTGGCGAGCAGCAGGCGGAGGCGCTCGGCGAAATCGGCGAGCTCGGCGCGCTCGACGTGCGGGGCGAGCACCACGAACTCCTCCCCACCCCAGCGGAAGACGAGGTCGCTCGCGCGCAGCTCGTTCCGCAGCCGGTGGTGGACGTCGACGAGCAGCCGGTCGCCGGCGGCGTAGCCGTAGGTGTCGTTGACCGTCTTGAAGCGGTCGAGGTCGAGGAAGCAGAGCGCCGCCGTCCGCCCGCCGCGCCTGATCCGCGCCTGCTCGGAGGTGAGCGCCTCCGTCAGCGCGTACCGATTCGGCGCGTCCGTCAGCGCATCGACCCGCGCTCGCGACCGTTCGGCCGCGAGCGCCCGCTCGAGGCGGCGCCGGAGCCGGTTCGCCCAGGCGGCGGCGAGCAGCAGGCCTGCCGCGAACGCCAGCGCTAGCCCGGGCGCCGTCGGGAAGAGATAGAGGAACGCGACGAGCAGCGGCGCCGGCAGGAACCAGCTGACGGCGATCGCACGCCAGACGGCCCGTAGCTCGCGTCGCAGCCTGCCGCCGCGGCCGAGTGCAAGCAGGACGAGCCTCGCGTCCAGCGCGAAGCCCAGCGCCAGCCCGACGGTCGCGGCCACCACCGCGCCGGACACCCCGGACAGCGTGAGCCGCTCTCCGACGAGGCCGACGGCGAGCCCCTGCAGCGCCCCCGCCGCCGCGCGCACCGCGCGCGCCCGCCGGGGGTTGCCCGTCGTGAAGGCCTGGGTCGCGACGCCCGCGCACGCCCCGAGCAGCGGACCGCCGACGAGGGCCGCAGCGACGACGAACGGGCCGGCAAGGGAGACGCGCGTCCTCCGGCCGACGACGATATAGAGCTGCTCCGCGAGCGCCGTCAGCGCGACGAGGACGAGCGCAGCCGCAAGGCCGGTGTCGAGCCCGATGGCTGCAGACATGAACGCATTGAACAGTCGAGATCGGACGCGGCTAGTACGCGGTGGTGCGCTGCCGGTACATCTTCTGCGCCCGCCGACCCGAGTAGGAGAACAGGTCGAGCACCACGCCGAGGGCGACGGCGATCCAGTTCGCGCCGTGCACTCCGCCCGCGCTCCAGACGATCGTGTACATCAGGGTCGTCCACGGGAAGAAGATGAGGCCGAGGAGCGGCCACCACCAGTGCGCGAAGGCGTGCTGGATCCGGTGGCCGAAGATCCACTCGAGCGCGAGCGCAAATCGTGGCCCGAACGCGAACAGCGCGAGGAGGAGGCAGCACATGTCGCCATTCTCGCCCGCGCGCCGGATGACGGTCTGTCCGGCGAGGCTGGCAGCTTGATGTGATGACCGAGACCTCGTTCGATCAAGTCATCACGGAGCACCTGACGCTCTCCGAGCGAAACAAGCGCCTGGAGCGGACGATGCCGCTCGACGGATACCGCGATCAGCCTTACCCGCAGGCCGAGCCGACCGCAGAGGCGGAGCCGCCTACCGAGCTGAACGCAACACCCCGCGAGGATCCGCCATCCTGGTGGGAGACGAAGGACGGCGAGTGCCCACCGCCGCCGCTCGACTTCAACTGGGACTGAGAGAGGTCCACCCGGCGCGGCCCGGCGGCTCCGAATGAAGGCGGGCGACAGTTGCGTGGGAGCCGTGGTCGGCGACGGGCGGCCGATGTGGAAGCCCTGGGCGAAGTCGACGCCGTAATCGACGAGGATGGCCAGGGTCTCGGCGTCCTCGACGCCCTCGGCGATCGTCTCGTAGCCGAAGTCCTTGGCCAGGCTTGCGATCGCCTTGACGAGATGCTGGTTGGAGGTGTCGGCGGCCAGGTTCCGCACGAAGTCGACGTCGATCTTCAGATATGCGAGGTTGAAGGTCTTGAGGTGGGTCAAGCTGGCGAACCCGGTGCCGAAGTCGTCGAGGGCAACGCGGCAGCCGATGTCCGTGAGTCCGTTGATGAAAGCCGTTCCGGCTTCTATGTCCGTCGTGAGAGCGGTCTCTGTGATCTCGAAGACGAGGTTCGCGGGATCCGCGCCCGCGTCGCGCAGCTCGTGTTCGATGAAGGTCAGCAGGCTGAGGTCGCTGATCGAGTCGGCGGAGAGGTTGGCTTCGACGTTCTGACCGCTTCCGGCGATACGGGCGGCCTGGCTGATAACCCAGCGGTCGATCTCGGCGATCATCCCGTACTTCTCTGCGACGGGCAGGAAGCTGCCGGGCGCGATGATCTCGCCGTTGGTGCCGATCATCCGCAGTAAAAGCTCCTGACTAGGCTTCCCGCCGGCAAGAGGAACGATGGGCTGTGAGTAGAGCGTCAGCCGGTCCTCGTCGACGGCATCCCTGATCCGTCCGACCCAGGCAAGCGTGTCGAGCTCGCGACGGACCCGCTCCTGCTCATCCTGTTCCTCGGTTGTGTCGCTGAAGACGACCACGACCCCGTTGGCCTTCCAGCCGTTGCGCAGCGGTGCGGCCGAGTAGGAAACAGGACAAATCGTCCCGTCCTTGCGCGTGAACGCCTCGTGGCTTCTTCGCGTGGGCCTGCCCAGCTGGCGGACCTGCAGCAGCGGGCAATCCTCCGCAGGATGAGGCGATCCGTCCGCGTGCTGGAAATGGACAATGTCGTGCATCGGCTTGCCGCGCAGCTCGTCCTCGGTCCAGCCGAGGATTCGCTCTGCAGCGGAGTTCATGAACGCGACACGACCTTCGTCGTCCAACGCGTAGAGACCTTCGACCATGGTGTCCATCATCGTCGAGCGGAAGTGCTCGGCTTCGGCGCGCGCGGTTACGTCCGTCACGACCACCCCGACCCCGATGACTTCGTCATGACCACCACGGGGTAGTAGCTGGCCAGCCAGTGCCGACGATCTTCCGTCAACGCCCGCGCACGATCGACCTCCAGGTTGACTACCGGCTCGCCCGTGTCGAGCACGCGCCGATACACGGCCTCCATCTGCGACCAGATATCCGGAACCAGCTCGGCGACGGTCCGGCCGATCTGCTCCTCGGCCGGCGCGCCGTTGACCTCCGCAAGAACGCTGTTCATGCGTACCACGCGCAGGTCACGGTCGACCAAGGCAAAGCCGATCGGCGCGCACTCCTGCAGCGCTTCGACGAGCGTCAAGGATTCCGCCGTCGCGCGCTGCGCCTCCACAAGCTCGGTGACATCCTGCACGGCGCCAACCATGCGCACGGGCTGCCCATCCCTCTCCTCGGCAAGCTCGGAGAACGAGCGCAGCCAGCGGACGCCGCCATCCGGGCATACAACCCGATAGGTCACGTTCGGCAACCGGGCCTTCCCGCCGCGCTGCGTCGAGCTCCCGCGCAACGCGGTCCCGGTCGGCGGAGTGCATCCGCGACAGGACGTACTCCGGCGAAGGCGTGACCTCGCCCGGCCGGATACCGAGCAGGCGGTACATGTTGTCCGACCACCTCAGCTCGTCGGACTCCAGATCCCACTCCCAGGTGCCGGTATGGGCCAGCCGCTCAGCCCTGTCGACCACGGCACGGCCAGGCGGGTTCCGAGCCGAATCCGCTGACCGCGAAACCAGACCATTCGCGTAATGCTGGGGACGAACCGATGTCTCCATCTACGAAGGATCCTTCGAAGCCGCGGCGCGGGCCACCGCAAGCACCACATAAACCTTGCGGGGATCTACCGATGGCAGGTGTCCGTGGCGGCGGCGGTAATCGAACCCGACGCTGGCGCCCGTAACATCATCAAGATGCCGCGCACGGACACGGCATCGCACGTGGTCGCCGCCCCGCCTGACGATGTCTACGCGGCGCTCGTCGATCCAGAGGCGCTCACGGTGTGGCTTCCTCCTACGGGTATGACCGGCACATTCGAATGCTTCGACGCGCGTCCCGGCGGGTCGTACCGACTGGTGCTGACCTACGTCGACGCCTCCGCCGCACGGGGCAAGGCAACGGTGGATAGCGACATCGTCGAGGCTCGGTTCGTCGATCTCGTCCCGGGCGTGCGGGTTGTGCAGGCGGTCGACTTCGTCTCCGACGATCCCGCCTACGCCGTCACGATGACAATGACGTGGGCGCTCGCCGAAGTCGACGGAGGAACACGCGTCGAGATCATCGCCGACAACGTCCCGGATGGAATCGCCGCCGACGACCACGCAGCGGGACTGGCCTCCTCGCTGACGAACCTCGCGAAGTACTTCGAGGGAGAGGCCACGCTGTAGATCCACAGGCCAGCTCCGGATGCGTGCGAAGACCGACCTGCCTCGCGACCATCGCGGGTCTGCGCAATGTCAGTTAGGGAGGCGGCGGGTGCGAAGCGGACGAAAATCCGGTGATGGCCCCAGGATTCGGGCGTACTTGCCTCCCGGTTGCCACCGCGCGTCCAGGGTGTTGTGAGGTTAGGTTCTCCAAGCGGGGTCCTCACGATGCGGGAAGGAACTCCAATGCCAAAGGTCGTGCTCACCCACGCGGTCGTCGACATCGACCGCTGGTTGAAGGGCAAAGCCGAACGGGCAGCTGCCATCGGTAGCAATGTGGTTGATTACGTCGCCCAAGACGGCAGTAACAACATCGCCGTCAGTGCCGACGTCGACGATCCCGGTGCACTGCAAGCGATGTTGGCGTCGCCGCCTCCGGATGTCGTGGCTCAGATGGACGAACACGGCGTCGTCCCTCCCATTACGGCCTACATAGAGGCCTAGTCTCCAGCTCTCGATCGAACTCAAGGGCGGCGGCGCAGATCCTCGAACCAGCACTGAGGGATCGCGCCGCCGACCCGAAGATGGAGGCGGCGGGAATCGAACCCGCGGAACCTTCACGCCGCCGGTTCGTCGTCCTCGTCGATGAGTCGCGCAGCCGTCTCGTCGAGCTGTTCGAGTTGCTCCGCGACGATCGACTGGATCACGTCGAGGTCGATCCGGAAATACTCGTGCGCGATGAGGTTCCGGAGCCCCACGATCTTCGTCCACGAAATCTCGGGCGCCCGAGCCCGCGTCTCGTCCGAGATCTGCGCCGCCGCCTCCCGATGACGACGAGGTTGTAGAGAACCGCGTCGCTCGTCTTCCGGTCGAACGAGCCGGTCGCGATGTGGTCGCGAATGGCGGCTATCCGTCGCGGATGTCGCGGAGACGCAAAACCTCGCGCCGACTCACAGGGGAACGGCCTCTGCGAGCGCCGCGTCTCGCACCTCGTCGCGCAAGGTCCGGGGAGTTGCCACATCGACCCGAGTGTGAACGAGTTCCGAGAGATCCTCGGCAAGGCCGAGCGCGGTCATGAGCTCGGCTCCAATCGAGTCGCCCTCGGGCAGCTCGACGAGGAGGTCAATGTCACTCTGGACATCCTCGTCGCCCCGCGCCAAGGAGCCGAATAGGCGTACATCATGTACGCCGCGCTCGCTAAGGAGGGCGAGGATCGTCGAGCGATGCCGGCGCAGCAACTCACGCGGCGGGGTTGTGTGGTCAGCCGTCGTCACTTTGGCGAATCTTGGCAGCAGCGGCCGACGACCCCGGGGCGTTACTGCAGGGCGTCGCCGAAGACGAGGCGGCCACGATGCCCGTGACCGGTGTTGACGATCGGACGATCGACGGCAGGAGCGCGCTTCTCGAACATCTCCTCGTGGAGGAGCGAGAGCTTCGCCTGGAGCTCAGGCCTCCCCAGCGCTTCAGTGACGTCGTGCTTCGACAGATCGCGCTCGTCCCACTCGCGTCCGGGACTCATGCATTGAGCGTACACGAGGCGAGCGGAACCTCAGACAGGTTCGATTCCAGTCGGAACGAGCTGGGTTAGCAGGAAGAATGGATGGAGGCGGCGGGAATCGAACCCGCGTCCGCAGCCGCACCGGCTGAGCGTCTACAAGCGTAGGCTGCCCTTTCGATTCGCCCGCCGGCCGGGGTGCAGCCGCCCTACCGACGCGCTAGCCGATCCTTTGGTGTCGCGCTTTGGGCGATCAGCTCTCCCTCCGCGCCGAGCCCGTTCGTTGGCGCCGCCTCCGGGCCACGGGCATACCCGGGGCGGCGTCGCCGGCTAGGTTCCCCTAGGCGGCGAGTGCGAGATCGTTCTTCGCACTTGCGTTTTTGCCGGTGGATTTACGAGGCCAACCGGCGACCTCGGCTTGCAGCTCATCCGGATGGATCGACCACGTCGAAGCCAGGTCGCCCCCGTATGTTTGTAGGGAAAGTGTAGCCCGCTAACGCCGCAGGCTCTTCAGCTCGCGCTCGATCTCGCGCCGCGCGTCCCGGGCAGCGACGTCGCGCCGCTTGTCGCGCAGCTCCTTCCCGCGCGCGAGCGCCAGCTCGACCTTGACGCGGCCGTCGCGGAAGTAGAGCCGCGTCGGGACCAGCGTGAAGCCCTTTTCCGCGACCGACGAGGCCAGCCGCTCGATCTCCTTCCGGTGGAGTAGGAGCTTGCGCGGCCGGTCCGGGTCGTGGTTGGCGCGGTTCCCCTCGGTGTACTCCGGGACGTGGAGACCGACGAGCCAGGCCTCGCCGTCGCGCACCTCGGCGTACGCCTGCTGCAGCGTCGCCTCGCCCCCGCGCAGCGACTTCACCTCCGTGCCGGTGAGCACGACGCCCGCCTCGACGCGGTCCGAGAGGTGGTACTCGTGCCGCGCGCGGCGGTTGTCGACGATCAGCTTCTCCCCTGCCGGCCTGGCCATAGCGCGCAAGTGTAGGGACGAGCGCCGTAGCCTTGGCAGATGGGCTCCGGCGCCGCGTTCCTGAAGCGAACCGCCCGCGCGGTGCGGCACGTGATGGGCCACGAGGGCATTCCGCGACCACTCCGCTGGCTGGCCGGGATCGGCCTCCTGCCTGTGCCGGGGCCGTTCGACGAGGCAGTGCTGCTGCTCGTCGCGGCGGTGCTCTTCCTCTTCTACCGGGAGGAGCTACGGCAGGCGTGGAGGGACGCCGCTAACGACGGCCCGCGCGATAGCCGCGCGCCATGAAGCAGCGGTCGCAGAGCGCGGCCCACGGCGCCGTCCGGGCGCCGCAGACGCGGCAGCGGCCGATCGTCGGGTCCTCGATCTCGGCCCGCAGCTCACGCACGACTCGCGCCGCGGCCGCCTCCTCGAGGGCGGCGGCCCGCTCGATCGTGACGCCGGCCACGCCCGGGTACTGCAGCGCGAACCAGCGGAGGATCGACGCCTCGCGCGCCGCCGCCTCCGCCTCCTCGAGCCCGGCCGCGTCGAGGCGGCGCGGGTCGAGGATCCAGCCGATCAGCGTCTGCTGCGGCTTGTCGCCGGCGACCGCCGCGGCCAGCGTGCCGAGCAGCGACGCGTTGTCCTCGTCCACCGGCGCCTGCACGAGCTTCCAGATGTCGGCCAGGTCGAGTGTGCGCCGCGCGTGGTGGAGGGCGTCGCGCACGGCGTCGAGCCGCGCGAGCAGCGGCTGGATCGACTCGACCTCGAGCCAGCCGTCGACGCTCCAGTAGCGCAGCGCCGCATGACGCCAGGCGTGCAGCGCGGGCTCGAGCTCGTCGACCCGCGTCACGTTGAGGTCGGAGAGCTGCGGGCGCAGGCGCCCCGCAGTCGACGACGCGGTAGCCGAGGTGGCCGTCCTCGATCGGGACGTGCGGGACGAGAGCCGCACGCACGAGCTCCGGGTCGGGATCCGCCCACGGCACGCCGGTGAGGACGCCGACGTGACCGCGCTCGTGGAAGCCGAAGCGGCCGGCCCGGCCCGCGATTTGCGCGATCTCCCAGGCCTCGAGGTCGCGCCGCTCCTTGCCGTCGAACTTCGTCGTCTCGGCGAAGAGCAGCGTCTCGCACGGCAGGTTGACGCCGTGCCCGAGCACGTCGGTCGCCGCGCAGACCTCCGCGCGACCGTCGACGAAGCGGTCGATCTCCTCCCGTCGCGACGCGAGCGGCATGGCGCCGTAGAGGCAGGCTACGCGGCCCGGATGGAGCTGGTTCAGCTCCCCCGCGAGGCCGATCACGGCGCGGCGGCTGAACGCGACGACGACCGTGCCCGGGCCGAGGCCCGCGATCCCGCGGCGCCCGGCCCAGTCGAGCGGCGCCTTCCGCTCGAAGAACCGGATCTCGACCTGCGGGAACGCGTGCCGGACGAGCGGCAGCGCCTCGACGGCGCCGAGCAGCAGGATGTGCCGGTACTCGCCGCCGAGCAGCAGGCGCGTCCAGGCCGAGCCGCGCTCCTCGTCCTCGGCCCACTGCACCTCGTCGAGCACGAGCGTCTCGCCGCTCGCCGGCGCCATCTCGGCGGTGCAGCAGACGATCGGCGCGCCCGGATTGACGCGCTCCTCACCGGTCACGAGGCCGACGCGCTCGTCGCCGAGCTCCGCCGCGAGCCGCCGGTGCGCCTCCTGCGCGAGCATCCGCAGCGGCGCCGCGTACACGCCCTCCCCCTGTTCGACGAGAAAGCGGAGCGCGTCGTGCGTCTTGCCGGAGTTGGTCGGCCCGAGGTGCGCGATCACCGACTCGGGCTCGACGCGCCGCTCCGGCAGCCGGACGGTCAGCTCCGAGATCGGCCTCCTCCGCGCCGGCGCCTGCCGGCGCCGATACCGCTCGCTCCGGCTGGGGCGCTTCTGCCGCCCCCGCGCCACTAGACCTGCAGGAAGCGACGCAGCGTCAGGCCCGAGCCCAGCGCCCCGAGGAGCACGCCCGTGACCAGCAGCAAGGCGGCGTTGAGCCCGAAGGACCAGCGCGTGCACGTCGGTCGTCCCTCCGCCGATGTGAGGCAGGATCGACGGGAGCGCGATCGTCTTCCCGAGCAGGAGCAGGATCACGGCGAGCGCCGAGCCGACGACCCCGCAGAGGAGCCCCTCGAGCATGAACGGCCCGCGGATGAACCAGTTCGTCGCGCCGACGAGCTTCATGACCTCGATCTCGCGTCGTCGCGCGAAGATCGAGAGCCGGATGGTGTTCGCGATCAGGAGCGTCGCGGCGATCACCAGCAGGATCACGGCAACGAGGAAGACGAGAGAGATGACCTTCGCGATCGTGAGGACGCGCTTCGTGATGGTGCTCTCCCACTTGACTCCACCCGCGTTCCCCAGGCCGCCCGTCGTCGCGGTCGCGCACGGCTCGACACCCGCGTAGTGCGAGTGGCAGATCTGCTTCCCGATCACCGGCGTGTACTTGCCCGCCGTCGGCGTCACGACGTACGCGTCCGGCAGCGGGTTGCCCGTGACCAGGTTGCAGGTCCCCGGAGGGAACCCGCCGGAGTTGTTCTTCTTCTCCGCCGCCCAGGCCTTCTTCTTCGACACGAACGTCACCCGCTGCACGTGCTGGTTGTGGCGCAGAGCACGACCGACGGCCAGCTCCTGCGCCTTGGTCGGGTTCGTCGAGCAGTCGCCCGTCAGGTCGCTGGTCGTACAGAAGTAGACGTGGACCTGCAGCTCCTTCTGGATGTTGTTGCTCCACGAGAGCACCCAGGTGCCGAGGGCGATGAACAGCCCGAGCAGGCACATCCCGATCAGCACGGTCATCGTCGCCGCGAAGGTCGTCGAGAGGTTCATCCGGATCGAGGCCCAGGCCTCGGAGAAGAGCAGGCGAGCCTGGCTCATTCGGAGGTGTAACCCCCACGCCGCTCGTCACGGGAGAGCTTCCCGTCCTCGAGCGCGATCACGCGCTTGCGCATCTTGTCGACCATCTCGCGGTCGTGGGTGACCATCAGGATCGTGGTGCCGGCGCGGTTGATGCGGTAGAGGAGCTGCATGATCCCGACGCTCGTGTCGGGGTCGAGGTTCCCGGTCGGCTCGTCGCAGACCAAGAGCGGCGGGTGGTTGACGACGGCGCGCGCGATCGAGACGCGCTGCTGCTCGCCGCCCGAGAGCTCGTCGGGGAGCGAGTTCATCTTGTTCGCGAGCCCGACCAGGGTCATCACCTCGGGCACCTTGCGCCGGATCGAGGAGCGGCTCTCGCCCTGCACCTTGAGCGCGTAGGCGACGTTCTCGGCCGCCGTCCGGCTCGGCAGGAGCTTGAAGTCCTGGAATACGCAGCCGATGTTGCGGCGGAGGCAGCGGCACCTTCGAGTGCCCCAGCCGGCCGAGGTCGCGGCCGCCCGATGACGATCCGCCCGTCGGTCGGATCGAGCTCCTTCAGCAGGAGCCGCACGAGCGTCGTCTTACCCGAGCCCGAGGCACCGACGATGAAGACGAACTCGCCCTTGTCGATCGCGAAGCTCACGTGATCGAGCGCGGTGACGTCCGGCTCGTAGACCTTGGTCACGTTCTCGAACAGGATCATCGTGCCCGCGGCCGGCGTGTCCTGCTGCTCGACGCCGTTGACCTGCCCGTTGGTCGAAGGCTGTGCGTATGCGGTCTGTTGCTCTATCTGTACGTCAGTCACGTCTACCGGTTCAGGTTGGGGCGGGCGGCTGCGCCCGGCGCCGGTCGAGTCGTGCGAAGCGGCTCCCACTCTAGCGCAGGTTTCGGCGCTCTACGAAGTGTCTCCTGCTGTTTGCAGCAGATACGCGCGGATGAAACCGTCGAGATCGCCGTCGAGGACGCCCTGCGTGTTGCCGACCTCGTAGCCCGTGCGCGCGTCCTTGACCTGCTGGTACGGGTGGAGGACGTAGCTGCGGATCGCGTTGCCGCCGAAGCCCATCGACACGCCGCCGCGCTCGTGAGCCAGTTCGGCCTCTCGTTCCTCCTCGGCCTTCTCGGCGAGCCGCGAGCGGAGGATCTTCATCGCGGTGTCCTTGTTCGCCGACTGGCTGCGCTCGTTCTGCACGGCGACGACGATGCCGCTCGGCATGTGCGTGATCCGGACCGCCGAGTCGGTCTTGTTCACGTGCTGGCCGCCGGCGCCCGAGGAGCGGTAACGTGTCGATCCGGATGTCGTCGTCGTCGATCTCGATCGCCGCGGCCTCCTCGAGCAGCGGCGCGACGATCACCTGCGCGAAGCTCGTGTGGCGGCGGTGCGCCGCGTCGAACGGGCTGAGGCGGACGAGCCGGTGCTTGCCGCGCTCGGCCTTGAGGATCCCGTACGCGTTCTCGCCCCGGACGGTGAACGTCGCCGACTTGATCCCGTACTCCTCCCCCGGGCTCTGGTCGATCACCTCGGTCTTGAAGCCTGCGCTGCTCGGCCCAGCGGAGGTACATGCGCAGCAGGATCTCGGCCCAGTCCTGCGCGTCGGTGCCGCCCGCGTCCGACTGGATCGTGACGACCGCGTCTCCCGCGTCGTACTCGCCGGAGAAGAGCGCGTCCTCCTGTAGCCGCGCGAGCTCTGTCTGCGACGTCGCGCAGCACCGGCTCGAGCTCCTAGTCCGGGAACGTGCCGAGCGCCCTCGCGGAGGAACTCGATGTTCGAGAGCAGCTCGTCGTAGCGCTGCAGCTTCCGCTGCGCCGCGCTGGTGCTCGCCGCTGAGCCGCGCCGCGCGCTGCTGGTCGTTCCAGAAGTCGGGTTGTGTTGAGCTCCTGTTCGAGCTCGTCGAGGCGGGCCTTCAGCGAGGCGGGGTCAAAGGTAACCACGGACCCAGTCGAGCTGGGCCCCGATCTCCTCGAGCTGCTCGGCGAGCGGGATCTGGTTCTCGTCGGCCATCGCGACGGCCATCCTAACGGCCGCTACTCCCGAGGCCCGCATCAGCCATGCCCGGCAGCTGACCAGCCCCGCGCTAACTAGGCCTGGGCTCGTTTGAGGCGTTCGACTCGCTGCGCTTCGAGTCCTGCGTAGCTGAGCGTGTGGCGGCCGGAGAGCAACTCGTCCCGAGCGTTGTGGAGAGCTTCCCAGATGCTCGCCGCCCAGGCGATCTCGGTCTCGTACAGCGAGAAGCGGACGCCGCGCTCGGTTTCGTAGGCGTGCAGGAAAGCTTCGCAGAGCTTTCGAGCGCCGCGAGCGCGGGGTTGCCGTGACTCGCGAAAATCCCAGCGGAGCTGCCAGCGATCGCCGCTTCGGGCAACCAGGCCAGGCTGTCCCAGTCGTGAACCACGTGTGCCTTCCCGTGCCGCCAGCGCATGTTCTGGGCCTCCCAGTCCGCGTGACCGAGTACCGGTGGAAGGTCGCATTCGGCCAGCTTTGCCTGCACCCGCCGGGTGGTCTCCTCGATCCAGGCAGGCACCGCTGCGACCGCCTGGCGCTCGGGCATGACGTCCCATCGCACCCACTCCGGATTCGGCAGCGGCGGATCGAGGTCGTAGGTCGCCAGGCGGCGGACGAGGTCGGCCAGAAGCCGGCCCGATCTCGCGGCCGCCTCGGGTGTGTCCTTCGTCTCAACCTCGCCGCCTGGGACGAACCGCTCCGCATGCACCGCGACGCCCTCGCTGACGATCACCTCAGTCAGCGGCATCGGACAGGGAAAGCCTTGCTCGGCGAGCAGTCTCTGCGCCGTAACGCACCGACCCGCCCGACCCGACTCATCGACGCGACGCTTGACCACCACCTCACGGCCGTCAGCGAGGCGAACACCGACTACCTCAGAGAGATGGGAGACGCGGAAAAGAACCTCTTCAGGCGCGGCTCCCAAAATGGTGCGACACCACCCGTCAACCCAGCGAGGCAAATCTGACATCAGGTCACACGCGGTCTCAGCCTCGACGCCAACCCGGCGATCATGACACTCGCCTGCGCGAGCGTCCTCTCACCCGGTGGAGCCGCTCAGCGGCGCCCTAGGCGCCGTGGCACTTCTTGAACTTCTTGCCCGAGCCGCACCAGCACGGGTCGTTGCGGCCGAGCTTCTCATGCTCGCTCGCGTGCACGGTCTGGGCAGCGACGCCGCCGAGTGACGGCTGCCGGCCGCGCCGCCTCTCCCCCAGCGCCGCGCCGATGCCGCCGCGCCCGCCGCGGTCTCGTGCTCGTAGTGGATGTTCCCGTTCGACGTCTGGGTCTGCGCGAGCTGCTGCTGCGCCTCCTCGGGCGCGAGCTCGGCGTGGAAGAGATGGAGCACGACCTCGCTGCGGATCGTTGCGGCCGAGGTCGGTGAACATCCGCTCGCCCTTCGGCCGTGTACTCGACGAGCGGATCCTTCTGCGCCATCGGCGCAGGTGGATGCCCTCGCGTAGCGCCTCCATGTTCTCGAGGTGCTCGCGCCAGCGCATGTCGACGACCTGCAGGACGATGAAGCGCTCGAGCTCGCGCATCAGCTCTCCGCCGAACTCCTCCTCCTTCGCCTCGTATTCGTCGCGCGCGTCGGTCTGGAACTCCTCGATCAGCGCGTCGCGGGAGATCGTCGCCGAGGTCCTCCTCCAGCTCCTTCGCCGTGATCTCCGTCTGGTAGAGCTGCGCCATCGCCTGCGTCAGCGCCTCGAGATCCCACTCCAGCTCGGACTCCTCCTGCGTGAACAGGAGCACCGTGTCCTCGACAACCTCCTCGATCCAGAGCTTGACCTGCTCGGAGAGGTCCTTGCCGTCGAGCACGTCGCGCCGCTGCTCGTAGATCCGGCCGCGGTGCCGGTTGAGGACGTCGTCGTACTTGAGGACGTTCTTGCGCATCACGAAGTTCTGCTCCTCGACCTTCTTCTGCGCGCCCTCGATCTGCCGGGAGAGGATCTTCGCCTCCATGGGCTGATCCTCGGGGATCTTGAAGCGATCCATGACGCCCTTGATCCGGTCGCCCGCGAAGAGGCGGATGACGTCGTCCTCGCCGGACAGGTAGAAGCGCGTCTCGCCGGGATCGCCCTGACGGCCGGAGCGGCCGCGGAGCTGGTTGTCGATCCGGCGCGACTCGTGCCGCTCGGTGCCGAGGACGTACAGGCCCCCGAGCTCGCGGACGCCGTCGCCGAGCTTGATGTCGACGCCGCGGCCCGCCATGTTCGTCGCGATCGTGACCGCGCCGGGCTGGCCCGCGTCCTTGATGATCTCGGCCTCGCGCGCGTGCTCCTTCGCGTTGAGGACGTTGTGCTTGATCCCCTTGCGGGTCAGGAGCTGGGAGAGGTACTCGGACGTCTCGACGGCGATCGTGCCCGACGAGGACGGGCTGGCCCTGCTCGTCGCGCTCCTCGATGTCGCGGGCGACGGCGGCGAACTTCCCCTCCTTCGACTTGAAGACGAGGTCGTTCTCGTCGAGGCGGGCGACGTCGACGTTCGTGGGGATCTCGACGACGTCGAGGCCGTAGATCTCGACGAACTCCTTCTCCTCGGTCTTCGCGGTGCCGGTCATGCCGGCGAGCTTCTCGTACAGGCGGAAGTAGTTCTGGAGCGTGATCGTGGCGAGCGTCTGGTGCTCCTCCTGGATCTTCACGCCCTCCTTCGCCTCGACCGCCTGGTGGAGGCCCTCGCTCCAGCGGCGCCCTTCCATGATCCGGCCGGTGAACTCGTCGACGATCTTCACCTCGCCGTCCTGGATCACGTAGTCGATGTCGAGGTGGTAGAGCGCCTCCGCCTTCAGCGACTGGTAGAGGTGGTTGACGAGCTGCGTGTTCTCCGGCGCGTAGAGGTTCTCGATCCGCAGCGCGCGCTCGACCTTGGCGACGCCCTGCGGCGTCACGCCGACCGTCTTGAACTTCTCGTCGAACTCGAAGTCGGCGCCGGCTCCTCGGCGGCTCCCTTCGGGTCGCCGGGCGACGAGCGGAACGCCACCAGCTGCTTCGCGACGCGCGCGAAGTCGTAGTACTGCTGGGCCGCCGTCTCCGGCTCGCCGGAGATGATGAGCGGCGTCCGCGCCTCGTCGATGAGGATCGAGTCGACCTCGTCGACGATCCCGTACGGGTGGCCGCGCTGGACGCAGGCCGTCGGCTCGACGGCCATGTTGTCGCGCAGGTAGTCGAAGCCGAACTCCGAGTTCGTCCCGTACGTCACGTCGGCGGCGTACGCGGCCTTGCGCTGGTCGAACGGCATCATCGTCTCGATGTAGGCCACGCTCATCCCGAGCGAGTCGAAGACGGGCCGGTTCCACTCGGCGTCGCGCTGGGCGAGGTAGTCGTTGACCGTGATCAGATGCGCGCCGCGGCCGGCGAGGCCGTTGAGGTAGAGGGCGAGGCTCGCCACGAACGTCTTGCCCTCGCCGGTCTTCATCTCGGCGATGTCGCCCTCGTGGAGGACGATCCCGCCCATCAGCTGCACGTCGAACATGCGCTGGCCGGAGGCGCGTTTGCGGGCCTCGCGCACGGCTGCGAACGCCTCGAAGACGAGGTCGTCGAGGCTCTCGCCGTTCTCGAGCCGCTGCCGGAACTCCGCCGTCTTGCCCTGGAGCTCGGCCGCGGACAGCTGCTCGAACTCGGGCTCGAGCGAGGTGATGTACGCCGCCTGGTCCTGGAGCCGCTTGAGACGGCGCCCCTCGCCGACGCGCAAGACCTTTTCGAGGTTGCCGATCTCCACTAGTCGCCTTTCACTTGGTCAAGGGTAGCGGCCTAGAGTGCCGTCGCCCTGACCTCCCAGAAGTCGCCGTCGATCCGGTCCGCCTCGACGTAGAAGCTGGCGCCGAGCGTCTCGCCGAGCCGCTCGAGCTCGGCGGGGACGAGGGCCTCGCTCGGCTCGCCGTCGACGCGCAGCTCGCCCTGGTCGACGTGTTGCGAGAACTCGAGCTTGTCGCCGTCCGGGAACGCGATTCGAGCCACCTGGATCCGCTTGGCCCCGACTCCCCAGAGGTCTCCTTCCTGCCGCTGCCCGACGGCGCGGTAGGGCGGGCTCAGGTGGCGCTCGACGGCGTCGGCCAGCGGCGTGAGGTCGGCGTCGCCGTTCTGCTCGCCGATGATCAGGTCTCCGTTCGGGAGCGTGGTGAACTCGACCCGGTCGCCCACGAGCGCGGGCGCCGTGACCGCGGCCGTCGCGTCCCAGTCCTTCGGGCCGACCGTCGAGCCGTCGACGACGCCGGCTCTCGCCAGCCCCGACTTCGGCGGCTCGAGCGGCTCCGGCGGCGGTGCAGGCGGCGCATCGCCGAGCATCTGGCCCGAGTCGAGCCCCGCCTCGCGCAGAAGCTGCTCGTTCAGCGTCTCGGTGCGGCGCCGGAAGAGCCCCACTAGCTCTCGGTGAACTCCGCTTCGACCGGTTCAGGCGTCTCGACGTCGACATGCTTGCGGCCGGTGACGCGCTTGTCGTGCAGGTCCCGGACCTGGCGCACGAGCTTGTCGGAGAGCTCGTCGATCGCGGCCTTCATGTCGCGCGCGGTCTCGCGGGCGCGCAGCGTGTGGCCCTTGAGGTGGACGGTCGCCTCGGCCACCTGCGAGTCGGCGATCGACGGGTTCGCTCGACCGCGAGCTCGATCTCGACCTCCGTCAGCTCGTGGACGCGACGGTCGAGCTTCTGGAGCTTCCGCTCGACGTAGCTCCGCATGGAGTCGTTCACCTCGAGGTTCTTGCCCTTGACGTGAAGCTGCATCGGCGCCTCCCCTGTCGCTGCTTGTGCCTGCGGTCTAACCCTACTCGGGAGGCGGGTGACCGCATCCGTACCTATCCACGACGAAGCGCGCGCGCGAACGCGACCGCCTCGACCCGGCGCGCACCCGCAGCGCGCAGGGCGCTCGCCGCGGCCGCGGCGGTGGCGCCGGTCGTGTAGACGTCGTCGATCACGGCGACCCTGCGGGTGCCGTGCTCCTCGCGCGGAAGGCGCCCCGCACCGTGCGGCGCTCGGCGGCCGAGCTGCCGCGCTGGCGGCCGCCGCGCGTCCGCTCGAGGAGCGGCGAGCACGGAAGCTCCCAGAGCACGGCGAGCTCGAGGGCGAGCCGTTCGGCCGGGTTGTGCCCGCGCTCGAGGCGCCGCCCGCGATCGGCCGGGACGAACGTGAGCGCCTCCACCTCGGGCGCCGGGAGCCGCTCGGCGACGAGCTGCGCTGCGTCGGCGGCGAGTCGGCGCAGGCCGCGCTCCTTCCAGGCGTGCACGAGCCTCCGCGCCGCCGCGTCGTACCCGACGGCGGCGCGGGCGCTCGCGAACGCAAGCCGCCGGCCCGCGCACTCGCGGCAGCGCTCCACCGGCCACGCCGTCGGCGCGCCGCAGCGCGCGCAGAGCGGCGGCTCGATCCGCGGGAGCTCCTCGCGGCAGACGGCGCAGAGCTGGCTCCGGCCGCAGCCGCACACCACGCAGCGCTGCGGCAGGAGCAGGTCGAGCACATGCTCACGCTAGGTCGCTACCTGTGTCAGGACCGTGCCGACTCAGTCGAGGCTGTACGACTCGCGCTCGGGCAAGCCCGCCAGCCACCGCTGGCGATTGTCCGCCTCGAGCAGCTGCGCGAGGTTCCCGATGTCGTACCAGGCTCCGTCGAAGCGATAGCCGTACACCGGCTCACGCTGGGCGAGCCAGCCGAGGAAGCTGCCGGCGTTGTCCGGGCTCCGGCCCTCGTCGAGGTAGGTGTCGACGAGGCTCACGTGTTCCGGCGGCAAGAGGTAGACCAGCGTCGAAGCCAGTGTCGACGTCGGGGCGCTCGGTTTCTCCACGAAGCGCACGATGCGGTCCTCGGCGTCGGTGTCGGCGATCCCGTAGTGCGTGGCGAGCTCGAGGTCGCCGACGTCGTGGAGCGGCACGGCGCTCGACGGCCGGCGCTTCGCGCGCCACCACTCGACAAAGCGGGGCAGCGAGAACTCGAACAGGTTGTCTCCGGCCAGGACGAGGAGCTCGTCGTCGAGGTGTGCCCTTTCGATCACGAGCCGCAGATCGCCGACCGCGCCGAGGCGGTCGTCGTTCGAGGCCGTGCCGTCGTCGTGCACGGTGACTGAGTGCGACTCGGCCCAGCGGGCGAACGCGGGAGCGAAGCGGCTGTTCGTGACGAGATGGAGCGCGTCCACCTCGTCCACCTCCCCGACGCGGTCGAGCACCCAGTCGAGCATCGGCCGCCCGCCGACCGGGAGCAGGTGCTTGGGCAGGTCGTCCGTCAGCGGCCGGAGGCGGGTCGCGTAGCCCGCCGCGAGGATGACGGCCTTCACGAGAGGGATTCTCCGTACGGCGCCCGGTGGACGCCTTCCTCGGTGACGATCGCCGCGATCAGCGCAGCTGGCGTCACGTCGAAGGCGAGATTGCGCGCGGGGAAGCGGCTCGTCAGCTCGGCCGGGTCGCGCTCCTCGATCGGGATCCCCGAGCCGTCGGGCGTCGCGCGATCGAGCGTCGACGTGGGCGCGACGACGTAGAACGGGATCCCGTGGTGGGCGGCGAGCACGGCGAGCGAGTACGTGCCGATCTTGTTCGCCGTGTCCCCGTTCGCGACGATCCGGTCGGCGCCGGTCACGACCAGGTCGACCTCGCCGCGCGCCATGAGCCAGCCGGCTGCCGAGTCGGCGATGACGGCGTGCGGGATGCCCGCGCGCTCGAGCTCCCAGGCGGTGAGGCGAGCGCCCTGGAGGAGCGGCCTCGTCTCATCGACGAGCACTCGCTCGAGCAGCCCGCGCTCGGCCGCGGCCCGGAGCGCACCCACCGCCGACCCGTAGCCGCCGGTCGCCAGGCCGCCGGCGTTGCAGTGCGTCAGCGCCCGCGTCCCGGGTTGGAAGAGCCCGGCGGCGTGGGCGGCCATGCTCCGGCAGCGTTCGACCTCTTGGTGGTGCAGCGCACGTGCCCGTTCAGGCGTCGGCTCCTCGCGCATCTGGGCGAGCGCCCATGGGAGGTTGACCGCGGTCGGACGGGAGGCTGCGAGCGTCGCCTCCGCCTCGGCGAGGTCGTCTCCCCGTAGCGCGGCGAGCGCGATCCCGTACGCGGCGGCGATCCCGATCGCAGGCGCGCCGCGCACGACCATGCCCCGGATCGCGTCGGCAACCTCCGCCGCCGTCGCACAGCGAGCCTCGACGACCTCCTCCGGCAGCCGCCGCTGATCGAGGAGGACCACCACGGGGCCGTCCTCCTCGAGGCGAACGATCTGCTCGGGCTCGAGCTCGCCCATCACGTCCCGAAGAGCCATGTCCGGTAGCAGCTACCGGACATGGCCGAAAGAGACGGCTCGCTGCCGACCGACCAGCCTGATTGCGCCGCGCTCGGCCTCTTTCCGCCGCTGCTCAAGAGACATGGCCGGTAGCAGCTACCGGCCATGTCTCGCTTGGACTCGTCTCGAAGGCTCAGGTGCCCTCGTCCCAGGAGGCGAGGTAGTGCGCCTGCTCCTCGGTGAGCGTGTCGATCTCGACGCCCATCGTCTCGAGCTTGAGCCGCGCGATCTCCTTGTCGATCTCCGGCGGCACCGGATAGACCTTGCGGTCGAGCTCGCTCGCGTGCTGCGCGGCGTACTCGAGTGCGAGCGCCTGGTTCGCGAAGGACATGTCCATCACGAGCGCCGGATGGCCCTCGGCCGCGGAGAGGTTCACGAGCCGGCCGTCGGCGATGAGATAGAGCCGCCGACCGTCGGCGAGCGTGAACTCCTCGACGAACTCGCGCGCCTTCTTCGTCTCGACCGCCATCTCCCGCAGCGCCGGGATCTCGATCTCCACGTTGAAGTGGCCGGTGTTGCAGAGGATCGCGCCGTCCTTCATCCGCTCCATGTGCGCCGCGCGCGATCACGTGCTTGTCGCCGGTCGCGGTGCAGAAGATGTCGCCGATCTCGGCGGCCCGCTCCATCGGCATCACCTCGAAGCCGTCCATCAGCGCCTCGAGCGCGCGCAGCGGATCGACCTCGGTGATGATCACGTGCGCGCCCATGCCCGCGCGCCCGCGAGGCGACGCCGCGCCCGACCCAGCCGTAGCCGGCGACGACGAAGCGCTTGCCGGCGAGCAGGACGTTGGTCGCGCGGATGATCCCGTCGATCGTCGACTGGCCGGTGCCGTAACGGTTGTCGAACATGTGCTTCGTCAGCGCCTCGTTGACGGCGATGACCGGGAAGCCGAGCTGCGCCGTCCGCCTCGAGCGCCTTGAGCCGGATCACGCCGGTAGTCGTCTCCTCGGTGCCGGCGATGATGTCGCCGAGCTGCTCGCGCCGCGCCGAGTGGAGGACGCCGATCACGTCGGCGCCGTCGTCCATCGTGAAGTGCGGCTTGTGGTCGACCGCCGCCTCGATGTGCGCGTAGTACGTGTCGTTGTCCTCGCCCTTGATCGCGAAGACGGAGATGTCGAACTCGGCGACGAGCGCGGCGGCGACGTCGTCCTGCGTGGAGAGCGGGTTCGAGGCGCAGAGCACGACGTCGGCGCCGCCCGCCTTGAGCGTCCGCATCAGGTTCGCGGTCTCGGTCGTGACGTGGAGGCAGGCGGAGATGCGATAGCCGGCGAGCGGCTGCTCGGCTGCTCGAACCGCTCGCGGATCGCGGCGAGCACCGGCATCTGCCGGTCGGCCCACTCGATCCGCCGCTTGCCCTCCTCGGCGAGGGCGAGGTCCTTTACGTCGTAGCGTCTGCGTCGCTGCCATCTGTTCCTTTCGTCGTCGGGTTATGGCGGCGGAGAAGTCGTTCGTGCTTGCGCTGTTCCCACTCGACCCAGGAGCGCGTCGTCGCACGGCGGCGAGCCAGCCGTCGATCGCGGCGCGGAGCTCCGGCTCGCGGCGGAGGCGCGCGGCGAAGGCGATGTCGCCGATGCCGAGCCCGAAGCGGCGCCGCAGCTCGGCGAGCGAGCGGAGCTGGTTCAGCTCGCGCAGGCCGTAGAGCCGGTAGCCCGCGGCGCGTGCGCGACGGGACGACGAGCCCGGCCTGCTCGAGGTAGCGGAGCATCCGGGCAGACCAGCCGGTGCGGGCCGCGGCGGGACCGACGTGGAGCGCATCCATCGCTGCCAACCTTAACAAAGTCGTGTCAAGGCTTGCGCGCCCGCACTCGGGCAATCGCCTTGTGCACATGGAAGGACCCGCGGACCGCGATGTCCTCCTCTGCGACCCGTCGCAGTGGCACGAGCTCGCTCTCCTCCACGTCGCCGCGCGAGCGCACGAAGGCGAGCAGCGGGTCGAGCTCCGTCACCTCGAGCGAATCCTCGTACGGCTCGATCTCGACGTCGACGAAGAACGGCGCGAGCTCCGGCATTTTAACTGTTGGCCCATGTCGGCCTTTTCTTTTTCCAGATTCTTGACCGTGGAAAGCGCGCGTTCCTGGTCATGAATCGCCGTCATCCAAGTGTTTCTCGGAATCACCCACCTTCGTTTGGAGCGCCGCGATTTGACCCTGCAGGGCCTTGGCCGCCCCATCTGCCTGAGCCTGAAATGCTTTTTCTCTTTTGGCGATTTCACCGGCGTTGAGCTTTTCTTTCGCAGACTTCGAACGCATGCGCTGCGCCGCGAGCTTTTGGTTACCTTCGGTTTGCAGGCCCGG